>NZ_JALLIZ010000001.1:0-677824 GCF_023242345.1 Pseudomonas sp. MWU12-2037
CACTCACCGCTCTCACCACCAGTCTAATCCTGACGCCAGACACAAGACGGCTTGCTGGCGATGCAGACGCTGCGGTGTCTCAGACAGACCGCGTTATCGTTCATCGCCAGCAAGCCGGCTCCTACAGGACCATGTCCAGCCAGCACGTGTCGTTGTGTCAGTCCTTGCAGACCGCGGCAATCGCCTGCGCCAGCGCATCCAGGCGCGTCGCGTCGATACCTGCCACGTTGGCCCGGCCGGAGCTGACCATATACACGCTGTGCTCGTCGCGCAGGCGTTTGACCTGGGCCGGTGACAAACCGGTGTAGGAGAACATGCCGCGCTGTACGCCAATATGCGCGAAGCGCTCGGCCAGGCCATGGGGCTGCAGGGCTTCCACCAGGCCGCTGCGCAGTTGCGCAATACGCAAACGCATGGCTTCCACTTCATCGGCCCACAGGCTTTTCAGCTCGGGGTCGCCAAGAATGGTGGTGACCACCGCCGCGCCATGATCCGGTGGGTTCGACCACAGGTTACGGGCCACCGCCGCCAGTTGACTGCGCACATCCAGCAGTTTTTCAGCATCGCCGGTGCAGACGATCAGTGCGCCGGTGCGCTCGCGGTACAGGCCGAAATTCTTCGAGCAGGAACTGGTGATCAGCACTTCCGGCAATTCCCGGGCGAACAACCGCGCGGCCCAGGCATCCTGCTCCACGCCATCGCCAAAGCCCTGGTAGGCGAAGTCGATCAGCGGCAGCAGTTCGCGGCGACGGACGATGTCCAGCACCTTGTACCAGTCGTCGTGGGACAGGTCGAAACCGGTCGGATTGTGACAGCAGGCGTGCAGCAGCACCACGTCACCCTGCGGCACCTGTTCCAGGGCGGCGAGCATGCCTTCGACATCCAGGCGGTTATCGCTGTCGACATAAGGGTAGTGACTGATCTTCAAGCCGGCGGCGGCGAAGATGGTCTCGTGGATCGGCCAGGTCGGATCGCTGAGCCAGATGCCGCGACCCGGCAGGCAGTGGGCGATAAAGTCGGCACTCAGGCGCAAGGCGCCGGTGCCGCCCGGGGTCTGGGTCGCGCCGACACGTTGGGCGGCGATCAGCGGCGAGTCCGCACCCATCACCAGCTCGTTGAGCAGGCTGCCAAAGCGCAGGTCGCCGTGGCCACCGATATAGGACTTGGTCCGCTGCTCGTCCACCAGCCGTTGTTCAGCCAGCTTGACCGACCGCAGGATCGGGGTCAGGCCCTGGGCATCCTTGTAGACGCCTACGCCCAGGTCGAACTTGCGAGGATTGGGGTCCTGGGCATAAGCCTCCAGCAACCCGAGGATCGGGTCGCCGGGTACACGCGCGATGGCGTCGAAATGCATTATTTACGGCCCTCGGCGGCGTGGCTGACCTCGTCGGTGCGTGCCGCCATGATGAAATCGTTACGGTGCAGGCCCTTGATCGAATGGCTCCACCAGGTGACGGTGACTTTGCCCCACTCGGTCAGCAGACCCGGGTGATGGCCTTCGGCTTCGGAAATCTCGCCGACGGCATTGGTGAAGGCCAGGGCGAACTTGAAGTTCTTGAACAGGAAGACCTTCTCCAGCTGCATGATGCCGTCCCGCACTTCGATGTTCCAGTCCGGAATCTGTTTGATCAGCAGCGGCAGTTCTTCGTCGCTGACCTGGGGGGCATCGGCGCGGCAGGCTTCGCAGTGGGCTTGGTTCAAGGTGTTCATGATGGATTCCTGAAATCGTTTTTTTATTCAAGGACGCCGTTCGAATACGCTATTCGAAAACGTCGGTTCGAGAAAGACGCACGTAGCGCTCAATGTCGCGGATCAGGCGGCCTTGGGCGGGAATTTCGGGGCGTGCAGACCCAACTGCATGCCGCGCTCGACCATGCCCATGATGTCTTCGTGGGCCAGGTCGAACAAGCGCTTGAGGTTCGGCAGGACAAAGTACAGCGGTTGCAGGATGTCGATGCGATACGGCGTGCGCATGGCTTCCAGCGGATCGAAGGGCTGATGCTCGGGCTGGTTGGACAGGCTGTACACGCTCTCCTTCGGCGAGGAGAGAATGCCGCCGCCATAAATGCGCCGACCTTGCGGGGTGTCCACCAGGCCGAATTCGATGGTCATCCAGTACAGGCGCGCCAGGTACACCCGTTGCTCCTTGCTGGCTTGCAGGCCGAGCTTGCCGTAGGTGTGGGTGAATTCGGCGAACCAGGGGTTGGTCAGCAGCGGGCAGTGGCCAAAGATCTCGTGGAAAATGTCCGGCTCTTGCAGGTAGTCGAGCTCTTCTTCGGTGCGAATGAAGGTCGCCACCGGAAACTGCTTGTTGGCCAGCAGTTCGAAAAAAGTCTGGAACGGAATCAGCGCCGGCACCCGGGCGACTTGCCAGCCGGTGGTGGCGCCGAGGACCTGGTTGATTTCGCCGAGTTGCGGAATCCGGTCGTGGGGCAGGGCCAGTTTTTCGATGCCGTCCAGGTATTCCTGGCACGCGCGGCCTTCGATCACTTTCAGTTGACGAGTGATCAGGGTGTTCCACACGGCATGCTCGGCGGCCGGGTAGTCGATAAAACCTTGCGCATCGGGCTCGCGAGCCACGTAGTGCGTCTGCTTCATACCGCTCTCCTGCTGGGGGATTCGTTCTTGTTATGTGCTGCGATGGGCTTAGTGTTAACCCGTTGAGGGGGTGTGCGCATCCAGGGCAAAGCGCGAAGGGGTAGGATGCATGCCGATATTTCGTAAAGAAATCGTTACGAAATGGCGTTTTGCTGATGCGTAAGGCGTTTTGACGTGGCGATCAAGCGGGTTTTCGTCACATAATCTTTACGACTAACTGCGGCGTACTGAAAAAAGTGCCCGCTCCGCAGGGGCCCATGGGGCCCGGCTATCACCCTTTTCGAGCCTTTCCATGCGTATCAAAGTGCACTGCCAGAACCGCATCGGCATTCTTCGCGACATTCTCAATCTGCTGGTGGACTACGGCATCAACGTCGCCCGTGGCGAAGTCGGCGGTGATCAGGGCAATGCCATCTACCTGCACTGCCCGAATCTGATCAACCTGCAGTTCCAGGCCCTACGGCCGAAGTTCGAAACCATCGCCGGGGTGTTTGGCGTCAAACGCGTCGGCCTGATGCCCAGCGAGCGTCGGCATATGGAGCTCAACGCCTTGCTCGGGGCGTTGGAGTTTCCGGTGCTGTCCATCGACATGGGCGGCTCGATTGTCGCGGCCAACCGCGCGGCGGCGCAGTTGCTCGGGGTCAGGGTTGACGAGGTGCCGGGCATCCCGCTGGCGCGTTATGCGCCGGATTTCGACCTGCCGGAACTGGTGCGCGCCAACCAGTCGCGGATCAATGGCCTGCGGGTCAAGATCAAGGGCGACGTTTTCCTGGCGGATATCGCGCCGTTGCAGTCGGAACACGATGACAGCGAGGCGATGGCCGGCGCGGTGCTGACCTTGCATCGCGCCGACCAGGTCGGCGAGCGCATCTACAACGTGCGCAAGCAGGAGTTGCGCGGCTTTGACAGTATTTTCCAGAGCTCGAAAGTCATGGCCGCGGTGGTTCGCGAGGCCCGGCGCATGGCACCGCTGGATGCACCGCTGCTGATCGAAGGCGAGACCGGGACCGGCAAGGAATTGCTGGCGCGGGCCTGCCACCTGGCCAGCCCGCGCGGACAGGCGCCGTTGATGGCCCTCAACTGCGCCGGCTTGCCGGAGTCCATGGCTGAAACCGAGCTGTTCGGCTACGGCCCCGGCGCGTTCGAGGGCGCACGTGCCGAGGGCAAGCTCGGGCTGCTGGAACTGACCGCCGGCGGCACCTTGTTCCTCGACGGGGTGGGGGAGATGAGTCCGCGCCTGCAGGTCAAGTTATTGCGCTTTCTCCAGGATGGCGGGTTCCGTCGGGTCGGCAGCGACGAGGAGGTGTACCTGGATGTGCGGGTGATCTGCGCGACCCAGGTCGACCTCTCGGAGCTGTGTTCGCGGGGTGAGTTTCGCCAGGACCTCTATCACCGTCTCAACGTGTTGTCCCTGCATATCCCGCCCCTGCGTGAGTGCCTGGACGGGCTGACCCCGTTGGTGGAGCATTTTCTCGACCAGGCCAGTCGGCAGATCGGTTGCCCCTTGCCGAAGCTGGCGCCGGCGGCGATGGATCGTCTTGCGCACTATCACTGGCCGGGCAATGTCCGGCAGTTGGAGAACGTGCTGTTCCAGGCGGTTTCCCTCTGCGAGGGCGGGGTGGTCAAGGCCGAGCATATCCGGTTGCCGGACTATGGCGTGCGCCAACCCCTGGGGGATTTTTCCCTGGAGGGCGGGTTGGACGAGATTGTCGGGCGGTTCGAGCGGGCGGTGCTGGAGCGTCTGTACTCGGAGCATCCGAGCAGTCGCTTGCTGGGCAAGCGGCTGGGGGTTTCCCATACCACCATTGCCAACAAGCTGAAGGAATATGAGGTCGTCAAGGGCGGGCAGTAACCAGGCCTCCCGCCCCTGGCTCGATCAGATGTGGAAGTAACCCACGCACGAGTCGAACGGCAGGCGCTTGAGCTCGATCTTGTTCATGTCGAAGACTTCGCGCAGGGCCTTGGTTTCACCCGGGAAGTTGCGATAGGCAACCTCGTCGAGCACCACGATGGCGCCTTTGGGCATGTACGGCAGGAAGGTTTCCAGGGCGACCTTGGTCGGTTCGTAGAGGTCGGTATCGAGGATCAGCATGGCCACCACCAGGTCCGGACGGGACTTGACGAATTCCGGCACGGTCTTGCAGATATCGCCCTTGACCAGTTCGCAGCGCGGGATGCGGTTGACCGGACGCAGCAGGTCGTTGGCATCGATCATGTCCTGGATCAGCGACTGGTCGGTGTCGGAGAACATGTTCTCGTTGATGTCGGCCGGGTCTTCATCCTTGTTGATGCTGGTGAAGCCTTCGAAGGTGTCGAAGCCGACGATCGAACGGTTGATCGCGTACGGCTCGAGGATCATCGACAGGTGCATGTAGAGCATCAGCGAGTTGCCCTTGTACACGCCGCATTCGATGATCGCGCCCGGCACGTCCATGACCTTCTTGAACAGCTCCATGCGCGACAGGGCGGCGGTCACGTTGATGCGGTTGGCGAACACGAACGGCGCGTCGGCCACGTATTCGGCATCGACCCGCTTGAGCACGCCGGCACGGGTTTCGTTGTATTGAGCCTCGGCAGGCGTAATGCGGCGCTTGGTCATTGATAGATTCCTTGGAAATTCGAGAAGTCGTGGGCGTGGAAGTAGTCTTTGAAGCCGGCCCCGACATCCGGGCAGGCGCTGTCGACGTTGGGGGCGCCGCGCTTGTGTTGCAGGTCGTCCAGGTGCATCAGGCGGAAGTCCACGCTGAAGCGGGTCTGTTCGGTGTAATTGGGTACGGTGCCATGCAAATGTGAACCGGAGAAGATCAGCATCTCACCGGTGTTGCCGGCAATGCGGACTTCCGACGACGTATCGATGTCGGCCAGCGGCACCGGGTGCACGCGCACTTCCTCGGTCAGGTTTTCCTTGGCCTTGTGCCGCTGGTTGTTGATCCAGTCGTTGAGGCTCCAGTCCTTCGAGGTATTGAGCACCGGCTTTTCGAAGTAGCCGGCGTTGATCATCATGGTCTGGTTCGGGGCGATGGTGTAGACCGGCATCCAGGTGTTGATCTGGCAATCGACGCTGCCGTACCAGGTGTCGCGATGGGGCTTGTAGGCGTAGCTGACGCCGGCGTGCAGGTAGTTGTAGTTGGGCACGACGCGCAGGCGCGGCACATCGAAGATGTACTCGCGCGGGTCGATGCCGACTTCATGGATGAACGCCAGGATCAGGTCCTTGACGCGCTGGCTGTTGGTGAACTGGCCCTTGAGGCGGGTCACCCGGCTGACGAATTCCTCGACCGGCATCATCGTGTGCAGGGACTGGTGATCGGTCTCGCCGTCAAAGGCCAGGGTGATGCTTTCCTTGGCAAAACCACAGAGCTCCTTGGCGGTCGCCAACTGGGTGTCCAGGAAGATGGCGCCTGAATAGATCTCTTCCTTGAAGTCAGCTTTTTTCTGTAGTTGGTTGATGTACAGGTTCACGTCAGCCCTCCTGAATACTGTGGCTAATTCTGAATGTCGGCAGTCACGGGGCAAACTTGACGTTGGTTGCCGTCTGCCGGGTTGGCTTGCAAGGTCTATTCCAGGGTGGTTTTCTGGCGCCCACCGCACGAGGGGAAACGACCGATACTTGCCGCCAGCGGCATAACCGCGCCGTTTTTTCGTCTGCCCTCAAGACCTTGAAAGCCAGCCAAAGGTACTCAAGCCCCGTCACGAGGGCTTGTCCTGCGTCAAGAAAAAAGTTGGTTCGGAAATTGCTTGCGCCTCTCGCAGTACAGCGGTGGCGGCAAACGCCCGTCAGGAAGAGGAAAGACTGTGGACAAGTACCTTTACGTGGCAATGACCGGTGCGGCCCAGAATGCTCTGGCGCAAAAGGCCCATGCCAACAATCTGGCGAACCTCTCGACCAACGGTTTTCAACGTGACCTGGAACAGGCTCGTTCCATGCCGGTGTTCGGTGACAGCTTTCCGTCACGTGCCTACGCCATGTCCGAGCGCCCGGGCACGGATTTCGACTCGGGTCCGATGGTCGAGACCGGTCGCGATCTCGACGTGGCGGTGGCCGGTGACGGCTGGGTGGCCGTGCAGACACCTGACGGCGGCGAAGGTTACGTGCGCACCGCGAGCATGAATATTGACGCCCTCGGGGTGCTGCGTGCCGGCAACGGCATGCCGGTCATGGGCAATGGCGGGCCGATCGCCGTGCCACCCGAGTCGAAGATCGAAGTGGGCGAGGACGGCACCATCAGCATTCGCGCCATGGGTGAAGGGCCGCGGGTGGTGGCGGAAGTCGACCGCATCAAGCTGGTCAACCCGGATCTGAAGAACATGATCAAGGGGCCGGATGCCGTGGTGCATACCAAGGACGGCACGACCGCGCCGGTCGACGCCAACGTCAAGGTGGTCTCGGGCTTCCTGGTGGGCAGCAACGTCAATGCCGTGGAGGAAATGACCTCGGTGCTGGCCCTGTCCAAGCAGTTCGAATTGCACATCAAGATGATGAACACCGCCAAAGAAGATGACACGGCTATGGCTCGGGTCTTGCAGAACAGCTAATCACCAGAACGTAGCGCCGTAAAACAGGCGCGCGAAGGAGAACAGAATGCTTCCGGCTCTATGGGTTGCAAAAACAGGTTTGGCGGCACAAGACACCAACCTGACGACTATTTCCAACAACTTGGCCAACGTCTCGACCACCGGCTTCAAGCGTGATCGCGCCGAGTTCCAGGACCTGCTGTACCAGATCAAGCGTCAGCCGGGTGCCGAGTCGACCCAGGACAGCGAACTGCCGTCGGGCCTGCAACTGGGTACCGGTGTGCGGATCGTCGGCACCCAGAAGAACTTCGCCGCCGGTAGTCTGCAAACCACCGACCAGCCGCTGGACATGGCCGTCAACGGTCGCGGTTTCTTCCAGATCCTGCAACCGGACGGCACCACGGCCTACACCCGTGACGGTACCTTCCACCTGAGCAACACCGGGCAGATCGTCACCGCCAACGGTTTCACCCTGCAGCCGGCGATCATCATCCCGAACAACGCCCAGACCTTCACCGTCGGCCAGGACGGCACGGTCTCGATCACCGTCGCCGGCAGCCCGACTTCGCAAGTGATCGGCAATATCCAGACCGCCGACTTCATCAACCCGGCCGGCCTGCAGGCCAAGGGCGGCAACCTGTTTCTGGAAACCGCCGCCAGCGGCGCGCCGCAGGTCGGCACCCCGGGTCTCAACGGTTTCGGTACCACCGAGCAGAGCACCCTGGAAACTTCCAACGTCAGCACCGTGGAAGAAATGGTCAACATGATCACCACCCAGCGTGCCTACGAGATGAACTCCAAGGTGATTTCCACCGCCGACCAGATGCTCCAGTACGTTGCACAGAACCTGTAATCAAGTCTATGAGGCGGCCTGAAGGGCGCCTGCAACACCGTGAGGTAATAGGGTCATGAATCGGTTGTTTTCCATGCTCGCGTTGAGCGCGATGGCGCTGTTGGCCGGCTGCATGAGCCCGCCACCCAAGCCCAATGACCCGTATTACGCGCCGGTGTTGCCGCGTACCCCGTTGCCCGCCGCGGCGAACAACGGTTCGATCTACCAGGCCGGCTTCGAGCAGAACCTGTATGGCGACCGCAAGGCTTTCCGGGTCGGTGACATTGTCACCATTACCCTTAATGAAGCCACCCAGGCGAGCAAAAATGCCAACTCCGACCTGTCGAAGAAAGATGCCAACAACTTTGGCCTGACCACGCTCTTCGGCTCGGCGGTGACCAGCGGCAACGCAAACCTGAATATCGGCTATGGCGGTACCAAGACCACCGACGGTTCCTCCAAGGCCGCGCAGAGCAACAGCCTGACCGGCTCGATCACCGTGACCGTGGCTGACGTGCTGCCCAACGGCATCATCGCCGTACGGGGCGAGAAGTGGTTGACCCTCAATACCGGCAATGAGCTGGTGCGCATCGCCGGGATGATCCGGGCGGATGATATCGCCACCGATAACACCGTTCCGTCCACTCGCGTGGCCGATGCACGCATCACCTACTCGGGTACCGGCGCCTTTGCCGATACGAGCCAGCCGGGTTGGCTCGACCGCTTCTTCCTCAGCCCGCTCTGGCCTTTCTAGGTGCTACGACCATGTTCAATCTCAAGCATCTGATGGCGGCTGTGCTGCTGATGTCCACCGCTCTCGGTGCCCAGGCCGAGCGGTTGAAGGACATCGCCAGTATTTCCGGTGTGCGCTCCAACCAGCTGATTGGTTATGGCCTGGTAGTCGGTCTCAACGGTTCGGGTGACCAGACCACGCAGACACCGTTCACCCTGCAGACTTTCAACAACATGCTCTCGCAGTTCGGCATCAAGGTGCCGGCCAACGCCGGTACCGTGCAGTTGAAGAACGTCGCGGCGGTGTCGATCAGTGCCGACCTGCCGGCGTTCGCCAAGCCGGGGCAGGTGGTGGATATCACCGTCTCGTCCATCGGTAACGCCAAGAGTCTGCGCGGTGGCACCCTGTTGATGACGCCACTCAAGGGTATCGACGGCAACGTCTACGCCATCGCCCAGGGCAACCTGGTGGTGGGCGGTTTCGATGCTTCTGGCGCGGACGGTTCGAAGATCACCGTCAACGTTCCGTCGGCCGGGCGGATCCCCGGCGGGGCTTCGGTGGAGCGCGCGGTACCGAGTGGTTTCAACCAGGGCAACAGCCTGACCCTGAACCTCAACCGTTCCGACTTCACCACCGCCAAGCGGATCGTCGACAAGGTCAACGACCTGCTCGGCCCGGGCGTGGCCCAGGCCATCGACGGCGGCTCGATTCGCGTCACCGCGCCGCTGGATCCGAGCCAGCGGGTCGACTACCTGTCGATGCTGGAAAACCTCGAGGTCGACCCGGGCCAGGCGGTGGCGAAGGTCATCATCAACTCGCGCACCGGCACCATCGTGATCGGCCAGAATGTCAAGGTGTCGCCGGCCGCGGTGACCCACGGCAGCCTGACCGTGACCATTACCGAAGACCCGATCGTCAGCCAGCCGGGGCCGTTGTCCAATGGCACCACGGCGGTGGTACCGCGTTCGCGGGTCAACGCCCAGCAGGAAGCCAAGCCGATGTTCAAGTTTGGCCCGGGGACCACCCTGGACGAGATCGTCCGTGCGGTGAACCAGGTGGGTGCGGCGCCAGGCGACTTGATGGCGATCCTCGAAGCCTTGAAACAGGCCGGCGCCTTGCAAGCCGACCTGATCGTGATTTGAGGCCGTCGCTATGGTGGATATGCGCAAGAGCGGGTTGGCAAGCACCGGCGACTCCGGTGCCTACAGCGACCTGAACCGGATGAACAGCCTGAAGGTCGGCAACCGCGACAGCGATGCCAACATTCGCAAGGTGGCGCAGGAGTTCGAGTCGCTGTTCGTTGGCGAAATGCTCAAGTCCGCGCGCGCGGCCACTGATGTAATGGCCCAGGACAATCCGCTCAATACCCCGGCGACCAAGCAGTACCAGGAAATGTACGACCATCAGTTGGCCGTGACCATGTCGCGCCAGGGTGGCGGTATCGGCCTGGCCGATGTGCTGGTGCGCCAGATGAGCAAGAACAAACCGACGCATCCCTCCCAGGGCGGGCTCAAGGTCGGGCCGCCGGCCGGTACGGTTGCGAGCGAAGCACCGGTGCCGACACCGATCAATGCTGGCACCACCACGGCCGCGACCGCGGCTTCGCCGTTCGCGCGCTCCAATGGCCAGCGGCCGTTGTGGGCCTCGCGGGTCGCCAGCCCGATCCACAACAGCGACGGCAGCCTGCATAACGACATGGCCAAGCTCAACGAGCGCCGCCTGGCGTTGCCGAGCAAGTTGACTGATCGCCTGGTCGCCGGGCTGGTGCCGTCGGCCGACGGCAGCCTGGCCACGGTCAACGCCCAGGCTGTGCCGGCGCGCAACAGCGCCGCCAGCGATTCCGTGCTCCAGGGTCAGGCCATCCACGGCTTGAGCAATGTGCCGAGCACGCGCATGCAGATCTATGGTCGCGCCGTGGCCCAGCCGCCGTTGGCGCCGGCCAAACAGGCGTTCAGTTCGCCCGACGAATTCGTCGCCACCATGCTGCCGATGGCGGAGCAGGCGGCCAGGCGCATTGGTGTCGACCCGCGTTACCTGGTGGCCCAGGCAGCCCTGGAAACCGGTTGGGGCAAATCGGTCATGCGCCAGCAGGACGGCAGCAGCAGTCACAACCTGTTCGGCATCAAGGCCGGCAGCAGTTGGCAAGGGCCGCAGGCCCGCGCCATCACCAGTGAGTTCAAAAATGGCCAGATGGTCAAGGAGACGGCGGACTTCCGTTCCTATGCCTCCTACCAGGACAGCTTCCACGATCTGGTGACCATGCTGCAAAGTAATAATCGCTATCAAGATGTACTGAAGTCGGCCGATAAACCTGAACAGTTTGTACGCGAGTTGCAAAAGGCCGGGTATGCCACTGACCCGGACTACGCCAGCAAGATTTCGCAAATAGCAAAACAGATGAAGAGCTACCAGAACTACGCTGCGGCGGGCGCTTCCACGAATTTATAAGGTCTGAATCATGAGCTTGCTCAATATTGGTATGACGGGGTTGAACGCGGCCTCGACGGCTTTGAACACCACCGGCAACAACATTTCCAACGTTGATACGGCCGGCTATTCACGTCAGTCAACCGTTCAGACCAGCTCTGCCTCGCAGCAATACGGCAACGTGTTCATCGGTACCGGCACGACCCTGGCGGATGTCCGTCGGGTCTACAGCGCCTACCTGGATGCGCAGTTGCAAACCTCGACCTCGCTCAACAGCGATTCGTCCTCGTACCTGGCCCAGGTCACGCCGACCGACTCCATGCTGTCGGATACCAACACCGGCATGACCGCTTCGTTGCAGAAGTTCTTCAGCTCGCTGCAAAGTGTGTCGACCACCCCGACGGACGATGCGTCCCGCCAGACGACGCTGACCAGCGCCCAGGCGTTGAGCGACAAACTCAACTCCCTCTCCCAGCAATTGAGCGCCCAGAACACCGGGATCAACAGCAACCTGTCGGACATGGCCGGCCAGGTGAACAAGCTGGCGAGCACCATCGCCCAGTACAACGATCAGATTTCCAAAGTCACCACCGCCGCCGGTGCCCCGAACGACCTGCTGGACCAGCGCAGCGAGGCGGTGCGCCAGTTGTCCGAGCTGGTCGGGACCCAGGTGGTCCAGCGCGGTTCGAGTTATGACGTCTATATCGGCAGCGGTCAGCCGCTGGTGATGGGCAACAGCACCAACACCCTGTCCGCCGTGCCGAGCAAGGACGACCCGAGCCAGTCGGCCTTGCAACTGGATCGCGGCACCAGCACCGTCGATATCACCTCCACCGTGACCGGTGGCGAGATCGGTGGTCTGCTGCGCTATCGCAGCGATGTGCTCGACCCGTCGATCAACGCGTTGGGGCGCATTGCCATGGTCGCGGCCGACCAGATGAACAAGCAGCAGGCCCAGGGCATCGACAAGAACGGCAACTTCGGTTCGCCGATCTTCAACGATATCAACAGCGCCACCCTGATCAGCCAGCGCAGCATCGCCAATGGGAACAACAGCGCCGGTTCCGGCAACCTGAACGTGACCATCGCCGACACCGGTGCGCTGACCACCAACGATTACCAGGTCACCTTCAGCAGCGCGACCAACTACAGCGTCACGCGCTCGGACGGCACCGCGATGGGGTCCTTCAGCACCACGACCACGCCACCCCCGGTCATCGACGGGATCACCCTGAGCCTCAATGGCGGCGGCGCGATGAGTGCCGGCGACACCTTCAAGGTGACCCCGACCCGCAGCGGTGCCAGTGATATCCAGACGGTGATGACCAACGCGCAGAACATTGCCGCGGCGGCGCCGCTGGCCGGTGTCACCAGTGCCAACAACGGCGGCACCTACACCCAGCCGACCCTGGTCGACCAGTTGGGCACGTCCAACGCGACCAACAACGCGCAGTTGCAGGATGCCATCAAGTACGGCACGCCGGCCAAGATCGTCTTCGGCGCACCGGGTACCGGTGCGACCGCGGGTACCCAGGGCTACACCCTGACCGATGCCCAGGGCAACGTGATGGGCACCGGTACCATAGTGCCGGGGCAGGCCAACACGCTGAACCTGAAAATCAACATGGTCGACGCCAGCGGCAATCCGGTGTTGGACGGCGCAGGCGTGCAGAAGACCTTCACCGTTCAGACCACGGTCAGCGGTAATCCGAAGTCCGGTGAAAGCTTTACCATGTCGATGACCGGCGCCGGTTCTTCGGACAACCGCAACAGCACCGCCCTGGTCGCCCTGCAAAACAGCAAGACCGTGGGCACGAGCGCCACGAACGGCGGCAGCAGCATCTCCGACGCCTACGGCACCTTGGTCTCCACTGTCGGTACCAAGGCATCCCAGGCCACCTCGGACAACACGGCGACGACGACCATCCTGACCAACGCCAAGGGCGCGCGCGACTCCCTGTCCGGCGTCAACCTGGACGAAGAGTCCGCCAACCTGGTCAAGTACCAGCAGTACTACACGGCCGCGTCGCAGATCATCAAAGCCGCCCAGGCCATCTTCAGCACGCTGCTCAGCAGCCTTTAAGGAGTCGTGATTCATGCGCATTTCCACCGCCCAGTATTACGAAACCACGGCTGCCAACTACCAGCGCGGTTACAACGACACGCTCAAGACCAGTGCCGAGGCCAGCAGCATGGTCAAGGTCAATACCGCCGCCGATGACCCGGTAGGGGCCGCGCGGCTGTTGCAACTGGGCCAGCAAAGCGCTGCGCTGACCCAGTACTCCAGCAATATCAGCTCGCTCAAAGGCTCTTACAGCCAGTCGGAAACGGCCTTGACCGCGATTCAGAGCGCCATGCAATCGGCTCGCGAAATCGGGCTGTCGGCCATCAGCGGCACCAACACCGATGCCGATCGCAAGGCCTATGCCCAACAGTTGGGACAGATCCAGCAAACGGTCCTCGGGCTGATGAACAGCCAGGATGCCAACGGCAACTACCTGTTCGGCGGTTCGAAGACCAGCGCTCCGCCCTATACCGCCAACTCCGACGGCACCTACAGCTACAACGGTGATCAGTCGCAGTTGAACCTGGCCATTGGCGACAATAGTTCGGTGGCCAGCAATGTGACCGGCTGGGACGCGTTCCAGCAGTCCATCAACACTGCCCGCACCCAGGTCACCATGACCTCGCCGGCCGTGGACGACGGTCGCGTCACCCTGTCCAACGGCCAGGTCAGCAATAGCGCGACCTACAACGCTCAGTTTGCCGGCGGTCAGCCGTATACCGTCAGTTTCCTCAGCAGTACCCAGATCAAGATCACCGATGCCAGCGGCGCTGACGTCACTTCCGAAGCCAGCCAGAACGGCGTGATCAGCAACAGCAACGGCGCGAACCAGACGGTCACCTTCCGAGGCGTGGACCTGGGGCTGAACCTCAACCTGAAGTCCGGTGATGTGCCGGATACCGTGATTGCCGGGCATAGCTTCACCCTGGCGGCGCAGCCGGATACCTTCAATACCTCGCGCAGCGCCGGCAACCCTTCGACCGCGGTGGTGACCGGGGCGACGACGACCAACCAGGCGGCCTACGACAGCACCTTCCCTGCCAGTGGGGCGATCCTCAAGTTCACCAGCGCCACGGCCTATGACCTGTATGCATCGCCGATCACGGCCAGCAGCCGGCCGGTGTCCTCGGGGACCATGGCCGGTTCCACGGCGACGGCCGCGGGGGTCAGCCTGACCTTGGGCGGTACGCCGGCGGCCGGTGATCAGTTTGTCGTCCAGCCGAACAATCACCAGACCCAGAATATCCTCGATACCTTGAACCAGATGATAGGTACGTTGAACACGCCGGCCGATGGCAATCCGGTTGCCCAGCAGAAGCTGCTGGCAAGCATGAACGCCGGGGTCAGCAACGTCACCAGCGCCATGGACCAGGCGGGCAGTGCGGTCACCGCCATCGGCACCCGCGGCCAGGTCCTGGATGCCCAGGACGCCACCAACCAGAGCCTGGTGCTGGCCAACACCACCAGCCAGGGGGCGATTCGCGACGCCGACCCGGCGGCGGTCATGACCCAGCTGACCCTGCAGCAGACCATGTTGCAGGCGGCGCAGTTGGCCTTCAGCAAAATCAGTCAATTGGGCCTGTTCAACAAGATCTGATTCGACCCGGGCGCGGGAGCCATCGTGGCTCTCGCGCCTCCATCAACCGCCTTTTTCAGCGGTTCCAGTGGCTCGTCCGATCGGGTGAGTCGCGCCGCTTGCGAGCCCCGTCGTGAACCCAGTCCCACTCGTCAGTCTCGTCATTCCCGCCGTCAATCCACGCTTTTTTGGCAAAGCCCTGCACAGTGCCTTGGGCCAGAGCTACGGCAATCTCGAAATCATCGTGTGCGATGACAGCCAGGATGACGAAATTGGCCGCCTGGTCGAGACCATGAGTGAAGAGGCCGGCCGGCCGGTACGTTATGTCCGTAACGCGCTCAAGCTCGGGCATGTGGCTAATTTGCTCGCGGGTCTTGAGTTGGCCCAGGGCGAATTCATCAAGTTTCTCTATGATGACGACCAACTGTTTGGCGCCTGTATCGAGCGCCAGGCGCAGGTCCTGGTCGAGCAGGCCGACGTCAACCTGGTGCTGGCGCAACGCATGTTCTGGGACGCCGACGATCTGCAACTGCCGATTCGTCTTGAGAACGCTACGTTGGCGCCCACTTGTTCGGTCTTCAAGGGCGAAGACCTGCTGGCGATTTTCGAGACCTTTCCAGTCAATATCCTGGGGGGATTCAGCAATGCGCTGTTGCGTCGCGCGGATGTGCTGGAGTGGTTGCCCGCCTTGACCCAGCCGGGGCATTGTTTTGTCGCTTCGCTGGAGTTCGCGCTGTATATCTGCCTGTTGCGTCGCGGCAATATGGTGATGCTGAACCACGTCCTGAGTGTCGAGCGTCGTTACCCGGAGCGGCCCAATCGGCAGCAGGCGATGCTTGATGCGGTGCTCTCCGAGCGTGAGTGGCTGCTGCAAATGCTCAAGGCGCGCAGTGGCGAGTCGGCCCCGGCCCATGGCTGGGTCCGTTTGTTGCCGCTGACCCGTGCCAATGAGTCGCCACGGGTCTGGGGTGAACTGGCGTTGCTGCGGACCCTGGGCACCAAGCAGACCACCGAGATCTGGCGCGTCGGGGTTACCAGCGACAGTTTTTCCGAAATGTATGCCCAGTGGCTGGCGTGTCGGACCCTGACGGAGCCCGAGCGCAAACTGCTGCCCGATGCACTGCTCGAGTGGGCGTGGCAGCCGAAGATCGTGGCGGTGGTGATTGATCGGGAGGGTGGTCTCTCCGGCCTGGACAGCACCCTGCAGAGTCTGGCCGGGCAGCTCTATCCCGCGGAGTTGACACTGGTACTGTCTGACGCCTGTAGCGAAGCCGTGCTGTTGGACCGGGTGTTTACCTTGCCTTTGCAAGAGGACTGGCAGCAGCAACTCAATGAGCTGTTGGCCCAGATTGACGGTGCTGACTGGTTTTATCTGTTGCGTGCCGGGGATCGCCTGGTGGAGCCCGCGCTGCTGGTGCTGGCTGATCGCATCGTACAGGCCGGCGAGGAATGCTGTTTCTATAGTGACGAGAGCTGTTTGCGCGACGGCGAGCCGGCGGAGCCGGTTTTCAAGTCCGACTTCAACCTGGACCTGATGCGCAGCTATCCGTATGTGGGGCGTGTCCTGGCCTTCAAGCGTGAGCCTTTCCTGGCGCTCGGTGGTTTCGACTCGCGACATGGCGAACTGGCGCCTCACGACCTGCTCTGGCGGCTGGTCGAGCAAGTCGGTACCCAGGTCGTCGGGCATATCGCCGAGGTACTGGTGGAGTCCGTGTTGTCGCTTTCCCAGTGGATGTCGCTGCCCGAGTTGCTCGAACTGAACGCACCGCTGCTCGAGGCGCATCTGGGGCGTCTCGGCGTGGACCATGAGTTGCGTGACAGAGGGCAGGCGCTGTTCAACCGTGTGGATTATCTGCACGCGGATCGACCGCTGGTCTCGATCATTATCGTCTGCAAGGATCAGTTGGCGGCGGTACAGCGTTGTGTCGAAACCTTATTGGAAAAAACCCTTTACCGCCAATACGAGCTGCTGCTGGTGGACAACGGCAGTGAAAGTCCCGAGGCGCTGGCCTGGCTGAGCGCCATGGCCAGTATGGGCAGCGATCGTTTGCGCGTATTGACCTTTGCCCGCCAGAGTCAGGCTGCCGTTATCAACGCCGCTGCCGGGCAAGCCCGGGGCGACTATCTGTTGCTGTTCAACCCCTACCTGATGGTGACTGACGGCCTCTGGCTCGACGAGATGCTCAATCATGCGCAGCGCCCGGAAGTCGGCGTGGTGGGCCCCAAACTGTTCAATGCCGACGGACGCGTGGTACATGCCGGCCTGGTGTTGGGATTGCATGGGCCTGCGGGCCTGCCTTTTCATGGCGAGTCCCTGCAGTCCGCGGGCTATATGCACCGTTTGCAGATCGCCCACGATCTGAGTGCGGTCGGTGCCGATTGCCTGATGGTGCGCAAGACCGTGTTCGACAGCGTGCAGGGGCTGGATGAAGCGCAGTTTGTGCAGACGCTCGGTGAAGTCGATTTGTGTCTGAGGATTGGCCGCGGCGGTTATCTGGTGGTCTGGACCCCGCATGCGCAACTGGCCCTGGGGGCCCGCCCAAGCGTGGTTCTCGAGGTGGACCAGCAAGCCCTGCGCGAGGCTGAGCAGGAGGCGTTCTATCTGCGTTGGCTGCCCGTGATCGCTCGGGATCCGGCCTACAATCCCAACCTGAGCCTGCGCACCCTGGGCGGCAGCAGTTTTGGCCTCGAACCGGGTCTGCTTTCCGGCTGGAGCCCGTTTTCAGTCCGCAACCTGCCGAAGGTCCTGGCGCTTCCGGTCAACGCCTCGGCCATCGGCCATTACCGGGTGACGCAGCCACTGATCGAATTGCAGGCCGCGGGGCGGGCGGTGGGGCGGGTCATGTATGAAATGCCGTCGATTATCGAAGTGGAGCGTCAGTCTCCTGACGTTATCGTGCTGCAGGGGCGTTATACCGAAGGGCCGATCAATGAGTGCGTGCCGCTGAAGACTTACTCGAATGCCCGGCGCGTCTACGAGCTGGATGACTATGTGATCCAGCCGACCAAGAAAAACGCCCATGTGCGCAACATGCCGACCCGTGACGAGATGGAGGCGCTGGTTCGTCGCGGCATCGGCCTGTGTGATCGGGTCGTGGTGTCGACCGAGCCGCTGGCCGATGCCCTGTCGTCCATGCACAGCGATATCCGGGTCGTTCCCAATATGCTCGCGACCCACCTGTGGACGGGCTTGAAGGGACAGCGCCGGACCTCGAAAAAGCCCCGTGTCGGTTGGGGCGGCGGTACCAGTCACTCCGGCGATCTGGCGGTGATCGCCGAGGTTGTGCGCGAGCTGGCGACGGAGGTCGACTGGGTCTTTTTCGGCATGTGCCCGGACGATTTGCGCCCTTACATGCATGAGTTCCATGGGGTGATCGGGCTGGAGGTGTACCCGGCGAAGCTGGCCAGCCTGAACCTGGACCTGGCCCTGGCGCCGTTGGAGTTCCATATCTTCAACGACTGCAAGAGCAACCTGCGGCTGTTGGAGTACGGCGCCTGCGGCTATCCGGTGATCTGCACCGATACCAAGGCCTATACCGGCTACCTGCCGTGCACCAAGGTCAAGAGCAACTCCACCGATGAGTGGCTGCAGGCGATTCGCATGCACCTGTCCGATCCCGATGCCAGCTACCGCATGGGGGATGAACTGCGTGAGATCGTCTTGCGCGACTACATGTTGCGTGGCGACAACCTGCGTTACTGGGAGAACGGCTGGCTGGCCGATTGATCCCGCTGTGGAGCTGGCGCGTTTCCTGCAAGTCCCCCTGCATATCGCCATAAATCGTGCATTTGGCGGCGCGGCCCACGGGCCGCGTGCCGCTGGCGCGATTTGACCCGGCAGTCTGGGAAGTCCCACAGCGCCTGAGCAGGCCCTGTGTCGAACAAGAGGGGACGTTGATGAAGGCAGTTATTCTGGCGGGTGGCCTGGGCACGCGGATCAGCGAGGAATCGCACCTCAAGCCCAAGCCGATGATCGAGATCGGCGGCAAGCCAATTCTCTGGCACATCATGAAGCAGTACTCGGCCCACGGTATCCACGACTTCGTGATCTGCCTTGGGTACAAGGGCTACGCCATCAAGGACTTCTTCGCCAACTACTTCCTGCACACCTCCGACGTCACCTTCGACATGAGCAACAATCGCATGGACGTTCACCAGAACTACAGCGAGCCATGGCGCGTGACCCTGATCGACACCGGCGAAGACACCATGACCGGCGGCCGCCTGCGTCGTGCCGGGCGTTACCTGGAGAACGAAGAGGCCTTCTGCTTCACCTACGGCGACGGCGTCTCGGACCTGAACATCGGCGCGCTGGTGGACTTCCACCTTTCCAGCGGCAAGTTGGCGACGGTCACTGCGGTACAGCCGCCAGGCCGCTACGGCGCGCTGGAGCGCGACGGTGACATGGTCCGTGGCTTTATCGAAAAGCCCCGTGGCGATGGCGGTTGGATCAATGGCGGTTTCTTCGTCCTGTCGCCCAAGGTGCTGTCGCTGCTCAGTGACGACAGTACCGTCTGGGAAGCCGAACCCTTGGCGGAACTGGCCACCCTGGGGCAACTGAACGCCTTCCAGCACGACGGCTTCTGGCATCCGATGGACACCCTGCGGGACAAGAATCACCTGGAGCAACTGTGGCAGAGCGGGGAGGCCCCATGGAAGCAGTGGGACTGAGCCGGGCATTCTGGAGCGGCAAGCGGGTCCTGCTGACCGGCCATACCGGGTTCAAGGGCAGTTGGTTGGCACTGTGGCTCGAGAGCCTGGGTGCCCAGGTCAGCGGCTTCGCCCTTGATCCCAGTACCGACCCCAGCCTGTTCGAACTGGCCCGGGTCGGCGAGAGTCTCAACGACCAGCGCGGCGACCTGCGCGACCTCGGCGCCTTGCTTGAACTGATCGCCGAGACCGAACCGGAAATTGTCCTGCACCTGGCGGCCCAGCCGCTGGTGCGCGAAGCCTATCGCGATCCGCTCGGCACCTATTCGAGCAATGTCATGGGTACCCTCAACCTGTTGGAAGCGATTCGCCAGGTCGGTGGGGTGCGTGCCTGTGTGCTGGTCACCACCGACAAGGTCTACGCCAACCAGGAGTGGGCCTGGCCCTATCGCGAGAACGAAGCCCTCGGCGGCCATGATCCCTACAGCAGCAGCAAGGCCTGTTGCGAACTGTTGGCGCAGTCCTATGTGGCCTCCTTTTTCCCGGCCGAACGCTACGAGGCCCATGGCCTGGCGGTGGCGACCGCGCGGGCCGGCAACGTCCTGGGCGGCGGCGACTTCTCCCCGGAACGGCTGATTCCCGACGTGCTCCGGGCCTGGTCGGCGGATGAGCCGGTGACCCTGCGTTATCCACAGGCGGTACGGCCCTGGCAGCATGCGCTGGAGCCGCTGGCCGGTTACCTGCAACTGGCCGCCGCGCTGTATGAGCGTGGGCCGGAAGCGGCCGGGGCGTGGAACTTCGGGCCTGGCGAGGACGACATGTGCAGTGTCGGCGACGTCGTCGCTCGACTCGCCGGGCGCTGGCCCCAGGCGCCGGGCCTGCGGGTCGAGCCCAGCGAGCTGCACGAGGCCGGTCTGTTGCGCCTGGACAGCAGTCGCGCCCGGCAGTTGCTCGGCTGGCAACCGCGCTGGTCCTTGCAGCAATGCCTGGAACAGACCCTCGATTGGCACCTGGCCTGGAAAAACGCCGAGGACATGCGCAGCGTGACCCTGGCGCAATTGAATCTGTACCGGGGTGAGCTTTGAGTGAATTCCTGATTCATGCCTTGCCCCTCAAGGGGCTGTTCAGCGTACAGCACAAGCATCACGCCGATCAGCGCGGGCATTTTTCCCGGTTGTTCTGCGAAGGCAGCCTGAGTGCGTTCGGCGAGCCGTTTCATATCCGCCAGATCAACCACTCCTGCACCCGCGAGCGTGGCAGCGTGCGCGGCCTGCATTATCAGAATGCCCAGGCCCCGGAGGCCAAGCTGATCACCTGCCTGCGTGGCGAAGTCTGGGATGTGGCGGTGGACCTGCGTGCGGATTCGCCGACCTTCCTGCATTGGCACGCCGAGTACCTGCGTGCCGGCGACGGTCGCGGCCTGTTGATTCCCGCCGGCTTCGCCCACGGTTTCCAGACCCTCAGCGACGATGCTGAACTGCTTTACCTGCACAGCGCCGACTACACGCCCGCGTCCGAGGGCGGTCTGTCAGTGCTCGACCCGCGCCTGGCAATCACCTGGCCCGAGGCTGTCAAAAATCTGTCGGCCAGGGACAGCAGTCACCCCCTGATCGATGCGTCTTTCCCTGGAGTACGTTTATGAACTGCCGAGGTTGCGGCACCCCGCTGGTCTTGCCGTTGATCGATCTGGGGACTTCGCCACCGTCCAATGCCTACCTGCGGGCTGACCAGTTGGAGCAGGCCGAGCCGTGGCTGCCGTTGAAAGTCGCGGTGTGCCAGAGCTGCTGGCTGGTGCAGACCGAGGACTACACCCGTGCCGATACGCTGTTCGACGCCGACTACGCCTATTTCAGTTCGTTTTCCAGTACCTGGCTGGAGCATGCCGAGCGTTATGTGACCGAGATGGTCGAGCGCTTCGAACTGACCGCGGACAGCCGCGTGGTGGAGGTGGCCGCCAACGATGGCTACCTGCTGCAGTATGTCGCCGGGCGCGGTATCCGCTGCCTGGGTGTCGAGCCGACCCGCAGCACCGCCCAGGCGGCGCGGGACAAAGGCCTGGAGATCCGCGAGCTGTTCTTCGGGCGCGATACCGCGTTGCAGTTGCGCGAGGAGGGTTGGGCGGCTGACCTGATGGCGGCCAACAACGTGCTGGCCCATGTGCCGGACATCAATGATTTTCTCCAGGGCTTCGCGACGCTGCTCAAGCCCACGGGCGTGGCCACCTTCGAGTTCCCGCACCTGCTGGCCCTGATCGCCGGGAAGCAGTTCGATACCTTGTATCACGAGCACTATTCCTACCTGTCGCTGACCGCGGTGCAGGCCTTGTGCGTGCGCAATGGCCTGGAAATCTTCGATGTCGGCGGCTTGCCGACCCATGGCGGTTCACTGCGGGTCTTCGTGCAGCGCGCCGACGGTGCGCGTCGCCCGGTGCAGGCAGTGGTCCGCCAGGTGCTGGACGCCGAGCTGGCCGCGGGGGTGAAAACCCCGGCGTTCTACGCCACCCTGGCGCCGGCCGCCGAGCGCATCAAGCACGAGCTGTTGCGTTTCCTGTTGCAGGCCAAGGCCGAAGGCAAGCGCGTGGTCGGTTATGGCGCGGCGGCCAAGGGCAACACCTTGCTCAACTATGCCGGGGTCCGTCCGGACCTGCTGGCCTGGGTCGCCGATGCCAACCCGCACAAGCAGGGCAAGTTTCTCCCTGGCAGTCGTATTCCCGTGGTCTCGCCTGAGCGTATCGAGGCGGAAAAGCCCGACTACGTGCTGGTGTTGCCGTGGAACCTGTTGCAGGAAGTGAGTCAGCAGCAGGCCGTGGTGCGTGAATGGGGCGGGCGTTTTGTCGTCGCCGTACCCGAGTTGACGATCCTGTGAGCGGCCTGAAAGTGCTGGTGACCGGTGCGACCGGCTTTGTCGGTCGCCATCTGGTATCGGCCTTGCTGGCGCGCGGGCATTCGGTGCGGGCCGTGGCTCGCGATCCCGAGGCCGCGCGCAAGTTGCCGTGGATCGACGATGTGGAGTTTATCGCCGCCGACGTGCATGCCGTGGACCTTGATGTTGCCATGCTGACCCAGGGCGTCGATGCCCTGGCCCATTTGGCCTGGCCGGGGTTGCCGAACTACCAGGCGCTGTTTCACTTCGAACACAACCTGTTCGCCGATTACCGTTTTATCAAGCAGGCGGTCGAAGCCGGTGTGCCCCAGGTCCTGGTGACCGGCACCTGCTTCGAATATGGCTTGCAGAGTGGGCCGTTGAGCGAAGCGACGCCGGCGCAGCCGAGCAATCCCTACGGTCTGGCGAAGAACACCCTGCGCCTGTTCCTGGAGACGTTGCGTCAGCAGATGCCGTTCAACCTGCAGTGGGCGCGCCTGTTCTATTTGCACGGCGAGGGGCAGAACCCCAATAGCCTGCTGGCCAGCCTGGACCGTGCCATTGCGGCCGGTGACAGTCACTTCAACATGTCGGCCGGCGAGCAACTGCGTGATTACCTGGCCATTGAAGTGGCCGCCGATTACCTGGCCCGGTTGCTGGAACAGCGGGATTTTTCCGGCGTGGTCAATTGCGCCAGCGGCCGCCCGATTGCGGTCCGGACCCTGGTCGAGCAGCGTCTGCGCGAGCGCGGATCGTCCATCGCGCTGAACCTGGGTCACTACGGTTATGCCAGTCACGAGCCCATGGCGTTCTGGGCCGTGGCCGAGCGACTGCAACAGCTACTGGGAGTCGAACATGGCGCATGAGTTGTATCGGGCAGGTGATCTGCCGGTCCTGCAAAACCGCACCTTTGCCGACGCGGCCTCGGCCAGGGCTTCGGCCCGCGCCGATATCGTGCTGGTACAGGACGAAGTCAGCGGCTTGATCTTCAACCAGGCCTTCGATGCCGACAAGTTGAGCTACGACAGCGACTATCAGAACGAGCAGGCCCATTCCGGCCAGTTCCAGCAGCACTTGAGCGACGTGGAAGGCATCATTGCCCGGCACTTCAAGGGCCGGAGCCTGATCGAGGTCGGTTGCGGCAAGGGTTATTTCCTCGAGCTGCTGCGCGGCCTCGGCTACGCCATCACCGGTATCGACCCTGCCTACGAAGGCAGCAACCCCGAAGTGATCAAGACACCGTTCACCCGTGGCCTCGGCCTGGCCGCCGATGCCCTGGTGTTGCGCCACGTGCTGGAGCATATCGCCGACCCGGTGGCGTTCCTGGCGGCGATGGCCGAGGCCAACCAGGGCGGGCAGATCTATATCGAGGTGCCGTGCTTTGACTGGATCGTCGAGCACCGGGCCTGGTTCGACCTGTTCTACGAACACGTCAACTACTTCCGTCTCGATGACCTGCGCCGCTTGTTCGGCACCGTACACGAGGCCGGCCATCTGTTCGGCGGGCAGTACCTGTATATCGTCGCCGACCTCGGCAGCCTGCGCCTGACGCCGACCGAGCCGGTGTTGCGCCAAGACCTGCCGGATGACTTCACCGCCAGCCTGGCCAAGGCGATCCGCATCATCCGCGAGGCGCCCGAGCAAGGCTCGTGTATCTGGGGCGCGTCCTCCAAGGGGGTGATCTATTCGCTGTTCCTGCAGCGGGCGGGAGTGGCGGTGGACCAGGTGGTGGATATCAACCCGGCCAAGCAGGGGCGTTATCTGCCCCTCAGCGGTGTGCGCGTGTCGTCGCCGGAGGAAGCCCTGGATGCCTTGCCCATTGGCGCCAACCTGTTTGTGATGAACTCCAATTACCTCGAAGAAATCAAGCGCATGACGGGCGGACGTTACGTCTACCACGCCGTCGACAGCGCCTCCTTTCAATGAACTTTTGCCGAGACTGAATGATGACCAAGACCGTTATGCAAGCCTTCGAAGCCGAATGCCAAGCCGAAATCGCCGCCCAGGGCCAGGACGAAAAACTCCAGGGCCTGGCCCGCGACTTCTTCAACGAGTCGGCCAAGCACAAGTACAGCTACCACTTCTCCTGGATGGGCCGGCCGATCATTCAACTGCCCCAGGACATGATGGCGATGCAGGAGATCATCTGGCAGGTCAAGCCGGACCTGGTGATCGAGTGTGGTATCGCCCATGGCGGTTCGATCATCTACTACGCCTCGCTGCTTGAGCTGCAAGGCCACGGCGAAGTGCTGGGCATCGACCTTGATATCCGCCGGCACAACCGCGAGGCCATCGAGAGCCATCCGATGAGCAAGCGCATCCGCATGATCGAGGGTTCGAGCATCGAGCAGTCGACCGCCGAGCAGGTCCGTGCGGCTGCCGCGGGCAAGAAGGTCATCCTGGTCCTGGATTCCAACCATACCCACGATCACGTACTGGAAGAGCTGCGCCTTTACGCGCCGCTGGTTTCCGTCGGCAGCTACTGCGTGGTGATGGATACCGTGGTCGAGGACATGCCGCCGGAGTTTTTCCCTGATCGTCCATGGGGCCCGGGTGACAACCCGAAGACCGCGGTCTGGGCGTACCTGCAAGAGAACAGCGATTTCGAGATCGATAAGCAGCTGGAGAACAAGCTGCTGGTCACCGTCGCGCCTGACGGCTACCTGCGCCGGGTTCGCTAAATAGCCACATCATCCTGAGTTCATTGGTCGATTCGCAGTTTTGGGGAAAGGTTATGCAAGGCAAGTACGTTTCTGAACAGGCATCGCGTCAGGGGAATGTGCAGCTCCTGGGTGATTTGTTGACCGTGGTGCTGGTTACCCATAACCGGCCGGCGTTCCTGCGTCGGGCGGTGAAGTTCTATAGCGCGTTGCCTTGCAAACTGCTGGTGCTGGACTCTTCCCCCGTGGCCTACGCCGAAGTCGCGCAGGGGCATGACTCGATCGAGTACCTGCACGTGCCGCAGTACGACTACTGGAAACTGCAGAACAAGTTCGCCCATGGCGTGATGAGCGTGACCACGCCGTACATGGTGTTTGCCGCCGACGACGACTTTATCGTTCACGGGGCGTTGGCCGAGGCGGTTGCGTTCCTGGAGAACAATGCCGACTACGGCATGTGCCATGGTTACTGCATGATGTACCTGTCGTTGGCGGGCAGCGTCAGCTACTACCGTCGCGACAAGAAGGTCTGTGAGGACTACGCCTCCGAGCGGGCCCAGGATCGCGTGGTGGACTATATGTACCAATACCTACCGCCGTTCTACGCCGTCCATCGTACCGCCCTGATGCGCGACTGGCATTCGGCCTTGCCTGAAGGCACCAGTTTCCAGTGGCAGGAAATCGGCCATGTCTACTACATGCTCGCCCGGGCCAAGGCGCGGATCCTGCCGATTCCCTATGTGGTCCGTGAGGTCAACTATGGCGATTCGGAACACAGCACCGAGGTCTACCACTCGCTGACCTACACCGATGCCAAGTCGGTGGCCGAACGCGAGGCCTTCGCCGAGTTCCTGGCCTCCCTGCCTACCGCGATCGAAGGGCTTGATCCGGCACAGGGCAAAGCCTTCGCCCTGGAAAGTTTCGAAGCCATGACCGACAGCCTGCGCACCGGACGGGCACTGACCATGGAAGGGCTGTTCGAGTCCACCTGGATCAGCATCAAAGACGCCCCGGTGCGGCGCTTCGGGCCCAAGCAGTACGTGGAAATGCCTTACTACAACCAGGCATTTTTCGATCAGTTGACCCAGTTCGAATTCCTGCTCCATGCGATGCCGGCCGGTCGTGTGCAACTGATGGGACTGGAGGGTGTATGGACCCGTCAGGACGCGCTGATGCGCGCGCACAACAACGACACCCCGGAAAGCGTGGCGGACCGCCTGTGGCAGGCCCAGGAATGCAACCTGTTCAACCGGCGGGTGGTCAAGCGCCTGGCCCGGCAACTGGAGATTCTCGGCGAAGAGGACGAGGCACGGGATATGTTCGCCTGGGCCGAGCGCCTGGACGCCGTTTCCACTGAAGACAATCGCTCGACCTTCGAGACGATGCTCTCGGGACGCCTGCTCGATTGGCTGCAGGTTCGCGAGCCGTCTGCCGGCGAACTTGAGGCGATCGGCGATTACCAGGTCGAGCAGGGCAGCGGTCCGGTCTTCGGCCTGCTGGTACTGGACCTGAACAACGACATCGGCAAGTTGCAGGTCACCCTCGACAGCCTGCTGGAAGGGCACAGCAAGGCCTTCCGCATCGTCGTCTTCACCACGGGCGAACCCCAGGCGGCGACTACCCTGCAGAACACCTTGCACTTTATCCGGGTGACACCGGGCAACCTGGTCGACAAGTTGAACCAGACCACTCGCCAGTTGCCCTGCGACTGGCTGTTGCTGGCCGAGGCGGGTGACGAGTTCACTGCCAGCGGTTTGTTGCGCGCCGGTCTCGAACTGCGCGCGGCCGAAGGTTGCCGTGCGGTGGCCACCGATGAAATCCAGCGCGACGCCAATGGCGCGCTGATCGATGTGTTCCGTCCGAGCTTCAACCTCGACCTGCTGCAAAGCGTACCGGCGCTGATGGCCAGGCACTGGTTGATTCGCCGTGAAGTCTTGCTGGAGGTTGGCGGCTACAAGGCCGACTTCAGCAAAGCCCTGGAATTCGATCTGCTGCTGCGTCTGATCGAGCAGGGCGGCATGGCCGGACTGGCCCATCTGGACGAGCCATTGCTGATTTCCAGCGTACCGGCACTTGAAGAGAACGCCCATGAGCGCCTGGCGTTGCTGCGCCATCTGGGCACGCGGGGCTACAAGGCCCAGGTCACTTCGCAGAATCCGGGCAGCTACTTTGTCGATTATCGGCATACCGAACGCCCGCTGGTGTCGATCATTCTCCATGGCCAGGCCGACTTCGCCGAACTGGAGCGCTGCCTGAGCGCAGTGCTGCAAAAAACCCGGTACCTGAAATACGAAGTGCTGGTGGCCGATCACCCGAGCTACAGCGAAGCCCTCACGACCTGGCTCCGAGAACAGCCTCAGGCCGGCAAAGTCAGTGTGTTGCAAGCCGACTGGTCGAGCACCTCGGCATTCTGCAACGCGGCGGCAGATCAGGCCCTGGGTGAGTACCTGGTGCTGCTCGCGCAAGACAGCGAAGTGGTCAACCCCAACTGGATCGAGTCGCTGCTCAACCAGGCCTTGCGCCCGGAAGTCGGCGTGGTCGGCGCCAAGCTCTACAGCCGTGATACCAAGGTCTCCCAGGCCGGGCTGATTCTCGGCTTGAACGGTGGTGTCGGTTCGCCTTTTGTCGGTGAAAAGACGGATGCCAGGGGCTATATGCAGCGGCTGGCGGTGGAGCAGAACTATTCGGCGGTCTCGGCGACGTGCCTGATGGTGCGCAAGGCGTTCTTCGAGGCGGTCGGTGGCCTGGACGAAGGCGACTTCGCCGAGGCCTTCGCCGATGTCGATCTGTGTCTCAAGATCGGCCAGGTCGGCGGCCTGGTGTCGTGGACGCCGCAAGTGCAAGTGTTCCACCCGGGTCTTCTGCCCGAGGCGCCAGAGGCTCTGGCGGCCCTGCTCGAGAAGTGGGCGGCGAACTTCCAGCGCGACCCGGCCTACAACCCGCACCTGTCCCTGGCAGGAAAAGGTTTCAGTCTGGGCAGTGCCAGTCCAGTGGGATGGGCGCAGTTGCTCGTTTAAGCCTGGCAGACAGTTAAAGGGACTCACGGTATGTTCAACGGCAAATCGATTTTCATCTCCGGCGGCACCGGCTCGTTCGGCCGCAACTTCATCCGTCGTCTGCTGGAGCAGTACCAGCCGCGGCGGGTGGTGGTGTTCTCGCGCGACGAGCTCAAGCAGTACGAGATGCAGCAGACGTTCAACGCGCCGTGCATGCGCTATTTTCTCGGTGATGTCCGGGATGCCGAGCGCTTGCGCCTGGCCATGCGCGGGATCGATTTTGTCGTGCATGCCGCGGCCCTGAAACAGGTGCCGGCGGCCGAGTACAACCCCACCGAGTGCATTCGCACCAACGTCAACGGGGCGGAAAACATCATTGCCGCGGCCATCGATAATGGCGTGCAGAAGGTTGTCGCCCTGTCCACCGACAAGGCGGCCAGCCCGATCAACCTCTATGGGGCCACCAAGCTGCTGTCGGACAAGTTGTTCGTCGCCGCCAACAATATCGCCGGCGAGCAGGCGACCCGCTTTGCCGTGGTGCGCTACGGCAACGTGGCCGGCTCTCGGGGTTCGGTGGTGCCGTTTTTCAACAAGCTGATTGCCGAGGGGGCCCGGGAACTGCCGATCACCGACGAGCGCATGACCCGCTTCTGGATCACCCTCGACCATGGTGTGCAGTTCGTGCTCGACAGCTTCGCGCGCATGCACGGTGGTGAAGTGTTCGTACCGAAGATCCCGTCGATCCGCATCGTCGACCTGGCGTCCGGCATGGCCGCGCATCTGCCGCACAAACACGTGGGCATTCGGCCGGGCGAGAAGCTGCATGAGTTGATGGTGCCGCTGGACGACGCGCGCATGACCCTGGAATTCGCCGACCACTACACCATCCAGCCGTCGATTCGTTTCACCAGCGTCGATGTCGATTTCGCGGTTGACGGTCTGGGGGAGCGCGGCAAGGCGGTGGATGAGGACTTCGAATACCGCTCCGATACCAACCCTGACTTCCTGGACGTGATGCAGATTGCCGATCTGCACGCCGGGCTGCCGGTATGACGCCTTATCAGATTCCTTATGGTTGCCAGAGCATCGAACAGGCCGATATCGATGCGGTGGTCGAGGTGCTCAAGTCGCCCTGGTTGACCCAGGGACCGACCATCCCGCGCTTCGAGGCGGCGTTGGCCGAACATTGCCAGGCCGATTTTGCCGTGGCGGTGTGCAATGCCACGGCGGCCTTGCATATCGCCTGCCTGGCGGCGGACCTGGGGCCGGGGGATCGCTTGTGGACCAGCCCGAATACCTTTGTCGCCTCGGCCAACTGCGCTCGCTACTGCGGCGCCGAGGTGGACTTCGTCGACATCGACCCCCTGACCTTGAATCTCGACGCCGGCCTGCTGGCGCGCAAACTTGAGGTTGCCGAGGCCAGCGGGCGGTTGCCCAAGGTGGTGGTGGCCGTGGCCTTTGCCGGCCAGAGTTGCGATATGCGCGCCATCGCCGCATTGTCCGAGCGCTATGGCTTCACGCTGATCGAGGATGCGTCCCATGCGGTCGGCGCGTCCTACCTCGGGCGACCGGTGGGTTGCGGTGCCTTTGCCGCGATGACCATCTTCAGTTTCCATCCGGTGAAGATCATCACCTCGGCCGAAGGCGGCATGGTCCTGACCAATAGCCCCGAACTGGCCGAGCGCCTGCGTCGTCTGCGCAGCCATGGGATCACCGGTGATCCGGCGCAGATGAACGTTCCCGCGCAAGGGCTGTGGTACTACCAGCAACTGGAACTGGGCTTCAATTACCGGATGACCGACCTGCACGCCGCGCTGGGGCTGTCGCAAACGGCCCGGCTCGACAGCTTTGTCGCCCGTCGTCGTGAACTGGCCGGCCGCTATGACCTTTTGCTGGCCGACCTGCCGCTGCAATTGCCGGTGGCCCAGGCGGGTGCCGAGTCCGCCTGGCACCTGTACGTGGTGCGCCTGCAGCTTGAACAGATGAGGGTCAGCCAGCGCGAAGTCTTCGACGCCTTGCGGGCAGCCGGCATCGGGGTGAACCTGCATTACATTCCCGTGCACCTGCAACCTTACTACCGCGAGCAGGGCTTCAAGGACGGTGACTTCCCCGAAGCCGAGCGTTACTTCGGCGAAGCCCTCAGCCTGCCGTTGTTCCCGCTGCTCACCGAGGAGCAGCAGGACTATGTGGTCGAACAATTACGAAATCTTGTCGGTTAAACGACGCTCAATGGCCCGAGGATAAACACCCGACATGCGTGAGTTCAGCGAACAGGAAGTGTTCTGGCGTGGCGAGTTCGGCGACCAATACGTGGGCCGCAACCAGGGGCAGGCGCTGGTCGCCGCCAACCTGGCGCTGTTCGCCAAGGCCCTGGCGCGCACCGGCCGGCTCTCCAGCCTGCTGGAACTGGGCACCAACACCGGCAACAACCTGCTGGCCTTGCACCAGCTCCTGCCCGAGTGTGCCCTGCAGGGCGTGGAGATCAACGCCAAGGCCTGCGAGCAGGCCCGTGACCTGGGCATTGCCGAGATCTGGCACGGCTCGTTGTTCGATTACCCGCGCGAGCGGACCTTCGACCTGACCCTGAGCAAGGGCGTGCTGATCCACCTGGCGCCTGAGCTGCTGGCCACGGCCTATGATCAGCTATACACCCTGAGCGGACGCTATATCCTGATTGCCGAGTACTACAACCCGGTGCCGGTGGAAGTGTCCTATCGTGGTAACAGCGGCAAGTTGTTCAAGCGTGACTTTGCCGGGGAAATGCTCGATCGTTATCCGGACCTGCAACTGCTGGACTACGGCTTCAGTTACCACCGCGATCCGCAGTTTCCGACCGACGATATCAACTGGTTCCTGCTGGAAAAACGCCCTTGAGTGCGATTGCAATCATTCCGGCGCGTGGTGGCAGCAAGCGCATCCCGCGCAAGAATCTCAAGCTGTTCCATGGCGAGCCGATGATTGCCCGTTCGATTCGCCTGGCGCTCGATTCGGGGTTGTTCGAGCGGGTGATCGTCAGTACCGATGACGAGGAAATCGCTGCCCTGGCCCGGGCCAGGGGGGCACAGGTGCCGTTTATGCGTCCGGCGGCCCTGGCCGATGATTTCGCCGGTACTGCCGCTGTGATCGCCCATGCGGTGGAGGCCTTGCAGCAGGCCGGATACCTGTTTGAGCATGCCTGCTGTATCTACGCCACGGCGCCGTTGTTGCAGGCGCGTTTTTTGCGCCAGGGGCTGGAGCTGCTCGAAGCCCATGCTGAAAAGTCCTTTGCGTTTTCGGTTTGCGAATTCGGTTTTCCGGTACAGCGCGCTTTGACGCTCGGCGCGGACGGCGCTCTGACGCCGCTGTATCCCGAGCATCGACAGACCCGTTCCCAGGATCTGCCCCGCGCCTTCCAGGATGCCGGGCAGTTCTACTGGGGGCGCAGCGCGGCCTGGCTGCGAGGCGACGCGCTGTTTTCGGAAAAAAGCCTGCCGGTCATCCTGCCGCGCCATCTGGTCCAGGACATCGACACCGACGAGGATTGGCGGCGCGCCGAGTACCTTTACAGCGCGTTGCTAGCTGGTGGAGAGCTGGAGCCATGAGAGTGTTGATCCGTGCCGATGCCTCGCCGGCCATTGGCAGCGGGCATGTGGCGCGCTGCCTGAGCCTCGCGCAGGTGCTGCGCAGTGGCGGCGCCGAGGTGCTGTTCGCTTGTCGGGCCTTGCCCGGCCACTCGTTGGCACGCATCGCCGAGCAGGGCTTTCGGGCCCTGGCGTTGCCGGCCGAGTACGCAGGCGAGGAGCCCGGTGCGGACATCGAGGCCCCGTTGCCGTGGCAGGCGGATATCGCCGCGCTGGGTGCCTGCCTGGTCACCGAGCCGGTCTTCGACTGGATTATCGTCGATCACTATGGCCTCGATCACGCCTGGCAAACCGCCGCTCGCCAGTGGGCGCGGCAGATTGCGGCGATCGACGACCTGAACAATCGCCAGCATGCCGTGGATCTGCTCTTCGACCAGAATTTCACCGCCGGCGACCCCGAGTACGCCCACCGCTGCTTGCGGCCCTGCCGTGAGCTCTTCGGTCCCCGTTACGCGCTGATTCGTGATGAGTTCCGCCAGGGGGCTGTGCCGATCGTCTTGCAGCCCCGGCGGGTAATGGTGAATTTTGGCGGCCTGGATGCGGCCGGCGAAACCTGGAAGGCCATTCAGGCCCTGGCGGACTTCAACGAGTTGGAAGTGGATTTTATCGCCGGCACCGCCAACCCGATGCTGGCTTCGATCCAGGCCATGGCGGTTGATCGTCCGCAGTGGCGGGTGCAGACTTTTGTCAGCGATTTCGCCGCGCTGATGGCCCGGGCCGATCTGTTTATCGGGGCCGGTGGCGGTACCAGCTGGGAACGTGCGGTCCTCGGCCTGCCGACCCTGTGCATTGCCGTGGCGGAGAATCAGCGGGCGAATGCCGAGCGGCTGGCGGCCGCCGGGGTGCATGTCTACCTGGGCAGCAGCGACGAGGTGACGGTCGACAGCCTGCGCCAGGCCATCGGTTTTGTCCTGGGCAATGTCAGTCTGCGGCGCAGCCTGGCCGCACAGTCGCGGCGTCTGGTGGATGGGCTGGGGGCGCGACGGTTTGCCGTGGCCTTGGCCGGCTCCAGTCTGGCCTTGCGCCGGGCCACGGTCGCGGATTCGCAGTTGTTGTTCGACGGCCGTAACGCCGAGTCGGTACGCCGTGCCTCGTTGAGTTCCGAGCCCATCGGCTGGGAGGCGCATCAGGCTTGGCTGGCCGCGAGCCTGCTCAACCCCGGACGCCTGCTATTGATCGCCGAGGCCGCGGATGGCCCGGTGGGCGTGCTGCGCTACGATCTGGCGGGCAGTCGCGCGGAAGTCTCGCTGTATCTGTTCCAGGGCCGCGCCGGCCTCGGTTGGGGCCGGGCGCTGCTGGCTCGTGGCGAAGCCGTCATGGGCGAGCACTGGCCGCAGGTGACGGTGATCGACGCCCAGGTACTGCCGGATAATCCGGCTTCCATCGAATTGTTCCGTCACGGCGGCTATGTCCAGTCGGCCTGCCGTTTCGAGCGCGTGGTAAAGGATGAGCACCATGACTAGTTTCAAGATCGGCCAGCGGGTCATAGGCGCGGACGCGCCACCCTTCATCATTGCCGAGATGAGCGGCAACCATAACCAGTCGCTGGAGGTGGCGCTGCGCATTGTCGAAGCGGCGGCCAAGGCCGGTGCCCATGCGCTCAAGCTGCAAACCTATACCGCCGAGACCATGACCCTGGACCTGGACGAAGGCGAGTTCTTTATCCAGGACCCGGCCAGCCTATGGGCTGGCTCGTCGCTCTATGCTTTGTATGAAAAGGCCCATACGCCCTGGGAGTGGCACGCGCCGATCTTCGCCCGTGCCCGGGAGCTGGGCATGTTGGCGTTTTCCACGCCTTTCGATGAAACGGCGGTGGACTTTCTCGAAAGCCTCGACGTGCCGGCCTACAAGATCGCCAGCTTCGAAAACACCGACCTGCCGTTGATCCGGCGTGTGGCCGCGACCGGCAAGCCGCTGATCATTTCCACCGGCATGGCCAGTGTCGCCGAGCTGGATGAGAGCGTGCGCGCCGCCCGGGCTGCCGGTTGCAAGGACCTGGTACTGCTCAAATGCACCAGCACCTACCCGGCCAGCCCGGAAAACAGCCATGTGCGAACCATTCCTCACCTGCGCGAATTGTTCGGCTGCCAGGTCGGCTTGTCCGATCACTCCATGGGCGTGGGGGTGGCGGTAGCCGCGGTGGCCCTGGGGGCAACGGTGGTGGAGAAACATTTCACCCTGGATCGCGCTGATGGCGGGGTGGACTCGAGCTTTTCCCTGGAGCCGGCGGAACTGGCCAGCCTGGTCATCGAGACCGAACGCGCCTGGCAGGCCCTGGGCCAGGTGCACTACGGCGTTACCGAGGCGGAACGCAAGTCCCTGGTGTATCGCCGCTCGCTGTATATCACCCGCGATATGGCCGCGGGTGAAACCTTCAGCGCCGACAACCTGCGGGCGATCCGCCCCGGTCTGGGACTGGCACCCCGGCATCTCGACGCCGTGCTCGGGCGCACGGCCCGACAGGCCCTCAAGCGTGGGACGCCGCTGTCCTGGTCGCTGGTCGAATAGTGTTTTGTCGCGCTGATTCGGCAAAATAGCGTGACCTGCGAGTCATAACGCGCATCTTCACTGTATTGTATCGACCTGGAAGATGGCGCCCGGCTCATAAAGGGTCCGGTGATAGCCTTTTACTCTTCCGGCAGTCGCTCCCCCGTGGGCGGCGTCAAATCTCTGTTTGTCGGCAGCCCTTGGTCCTGGTGAACGAGGGTTTTCAGCTGTTTATTATTGGGAAGCCGTAATGATTGGCATAAAGAGCATTGCGAGCTACGTGCCTGTAGCCGGCGTGGACAATTACGCACAAGGTGCAAAATTCGAGAAGGATGAAGCCTTCATCCTCGGCAAGATCGGTTCGGCCTTCCTGCCACGCAAGGATGACGGTCAGGAAACCTCGGATCTGTGTGTCGAAGCCGTGAATGCGCTGTTCGCCCGCAATCCCGAGCTCAAGCGCGAATCCATCGACGCGCTGATCGTGGTCACCCAGAACGGCGATGAGGAAGGCCTGCCGCATACCGCCGCCATCGTCCAGGACAAACTCGGCCTGCCCACCAACGTGGCGGCGTTCGATATTTCCCTGGGTTGCTCCGGTTATGTCTATGGCATCTACGCGATCAAGGGTTTCATGGAAGCGGCGGGTCTGAAGAACGGCCTGTTGGTCACCGCCGACCCGTATTCGAAGATCGTCGATCCGGAAGATCGCAACACCACCATGCTTTTCGGCGATGCGGCGACGGCCACCTGGATGGGTGAAGACGCGCCCTGGCAGTTGGGCAAGGCCAAGTTCGGCACCGACGGGTCCGGCGCGCCGCATCTGAAGGTCAGCAATGGCGTGTTTTTCATGAACGGCCGCCAGGTCTTCAACTTCGCCTTGCTCAAGGTTCCGGCGCACCTGCACGAGTTGCTGGAAGAGTCCGGCCTGCAGGCGGACGATATCGATGCGTTCTGCATTCACCAGGGCAGCGCGGCGATCGTGGATGCCGTGGCGCGGCGTTTCGAGGGCGAGCCGGAGAAGTTCATCAAGGACATGGTTGAGACCGGTAACACGGTGTCGTCGAGTATTCCGTTGTTGCTGGAAAAACATGTCCTGGACTCGACCTGGAAGCGCGTAGCCCTCAGTGGCTTTGGCGTGGGCTTGTCGTGGGGATCGGCGATTATTCATCGGCCTTGATGCCAAGGGTCGCAAAATGGCGCTCCAGGTGAGATAACCTTGAGCGCCATTTTTTTGCGCGGATGTTGAGGGCGGCGGCATGAGCGAAAGTTTCGAGCAGAATCTGCAGGTCATCGGCGACCGTTGGCCGGGTTTGCTGGCGCGGCTATTGGCCGAGGACAGCGAGTCGTTGCCGGTCGAACTGCTGGAAGGGCTGGGCTCGACCCTGAGCGTGGGTGGCATCCAGCTCACCAGTCGGCATGATCGCGTCGCCGAGGCCCGCCTGCAGGCCGCCAGTCTGCCGCCGGACAGCGACTTGCTGCACCTCTACGGCACCGGCTTGGGCGATCTGCAACAGATCCTGCTGGAGCGCCCGACCCTGAAACGCCTATGTGTCCATGTCCTCAATGGCGCGTTGTTCAAGTTGGTGCTGGGGCTGTTGGATCAGCAATCCTGGCTGACCGATCCTCGGGTCGATCTGAGCTACGCCGCCGACCATCCCGAGATTCTCTTGCCGTTTTTTGCCCTGCCGGCCGAACTGGTGCTGGCCGATGATTGCAATGCGCGGATGCGTGATCGTCTGGTCGGCGAGGTACACCTGACCTTCAATAATCGCGAGTTCGATCCGCAGTCCGCGGTTATCGTCCAGCGTCTGCTGGACACCCGCGAGGTGTTTGGCGCGGACCGCGATGTCTCCGAGCTGTTTGCGACGCGTCCGGGCCAGCATATCTATGTGATCGGCACCGGGCCGACGCTGGAGCAGCAGTTCGCCAAGCTGCGCGCGATCAGCGAGCAGCCGGACCGGCCGTTGTTCATCAGTGTCGACACTGCCTACCGGCCTTTGCGTGAGCAGGGGATCCGGCCGGATATCGTGGTCAGCATCGACCAGCGCATCGGTTTCCGGCATTTGCCCGTCGAAGCGTCCGACGGTATTCCCCTGGTCTATATGCCGATGAGCGATCCCCAGGTGCTGCACGCCTGGAAAGGCCCGCGTTACGGCGGCTATTCCATCAGTCCGATCTATGCCTCGGTACGTGAGCGGTGCCGGCGCGGCCTGTTGTTCGTCGGCGGCAGCGTGCTGCACCCGGCGGTCGACCTGGCGGTGAAGATGGGCGCGGCGCGCATCACCCTGTTCGGCGCCGACTTCGCCTTCCCGATGAACAAGACCCATGCGGGCTGGAAGGATGGCGATCTCGGCCCGGGTGTCGAGCTGGCGCAGCACTGGGTACTGGACGGCCAGGGGCAACGGGTCAGGACGCAGTTGAACTTCCGTCGTTACCTGGTGGAGTTGGAGCGCTATATCGCCCGTCACCCGCAGGTGGCATTCCTCAACAGCAGCAGGGCAGGGGCGCAGATCGTCGGTACCGGGTTCGACCAGGAGTTTGTCCAATGAGCCGGCTGGCGCAGTGTGTCGAGGATGCCCGCGAATGCGCCGGGCTGTTTCGTCTGGGTCGTGATGTGGAGGCGGCCTTGAACATGGTCGAGGTGTTCGATGCCGCGCAGTTGGCGTTGGCGAGCGCGCCTGGGGAGGTTCGGCAGCAGTGGGCGCAACTGCTGACCCGAATGCTGGTTTGCCAGGAATCCCAGGACTGGTTGGGGCTGGCCGACTGGATGGAGTACGAACTGGTGGGGCTGCTGGAGTCGGTGGCAATTCCCTGACGTCATTTTTCCTCCTGGAGCAGGGCGCCAAGCCCTTGTTTTCAAAGGGGTGGCAGGGTGATGGCAAAATTTTTGAAAAAAGCCCTCAAGCAACTTGCAATCCCGACGATAACTATTACGAAGGTTCTCTAGGCCATACCCGGCGCTTGCCAGGGCCGGAAGCCGCAGTACCCAACCAACGAGGATTTCGTCATGGCTTTAAGCGTAAATACTAACGTCACTTCTCTGGCTGTTCAGCAGAACCTGAACCGCGCAGCCGGCTCCCTCTCCACCGCCATGCAGCGCCTGTCTTCCGGCCTGAAAATCAACAGCGCCGCGGACGATGCTGCCGGCCTGCAGATCTCCACTCGTATGAGCAGCCAGATCCGCGGCCAGACCGTTGCGATCAAGAACGCCAACGACGGTATCTCCCTGGCACAGACCGCCGACGGCGCGATGGCAACCGACACCGACATTCTGCAGCGTATGCGTGAACTGGCTGTTCAAGCCCGTAACGGTACCAACAGCACCGCTGACCAGACCGCAACCAACTCCGAATTCGCCCAGATGTCGGACGAATTGACTCGTATCTCCGCGAGCACCCAGATCAACGGCAAGTTCCTGCTGAACGGTACTGCTGGCGTCGTAACCCTGCAAGTGGGTTCCAACACCGGTTCGGCCAACCAGATCAGCCTGACCCTGAGCTCCAAGTTCGACGCCGTCAGCCTGTCCGTGGACAGCGGTACTCTGGTTCTGACCGGTGCCACCAGCGCCGCCGCGGCCTCCAACATCGACAACGCGATCACCGCGATCGACGCTGCAATCGCCGCCATCGGTGCTACCCGTGCCAACCTCGGTGCTTCGCAGAACCGTCTGACCAGCACCATCTCCGTCCTGAACAACGTGACTCAGAACGTGACCGCTGCACAGGGTCGCGTACAAGACACCGACTTCGCCGCTGAAACCGCAGAACTGACCAAGCAGCAAACCCTGCAACAGGCTTCTACCTCGGTTCTGGCTCAGGCCAACCAACTGCCTTCCGCTGTACTGAAGCTGCTTCAGTAATTTCGGAATGAGTTTTGGCGGGGGGGTGCGCTGGTCGCACTCTCTCGCTTTTTCATGTTGAGAGGTGATAGATATGGACATGAGTGTAAAGCTTGGTCTGTCTTACCCCGCTGTTACGCCGGCCAGTTCCAGTTCTGTTGCCGGCAAGCCGGTATCGGCCACGGCGGCGCCTCAGGCGGATCCGGTAAAACCCGTTTCGGCCACCAGCAATGATTCGGATTCTTCCGACAGACTCAAAAAGGCTGTGCAGGATATCGAGAAGTTCGTTCAATCGATCAAGCGCAACCTGGAATTTTCCATTGACGAGCACTCCGGGCAAGTCGTGGTCAAGGTGATCGCCAGCGACAGCGGCGAGGTGGTTCGACAGATCCCCTCCGAGGAAGCCTTGAAACTGGCTGACAGTCTGAGTTCAGCGAGTAATGTGCTGTTTGATGCGAAAGCCTGACAGCTGGCATGAATCGTGTGTGCAGTTGCCTTTGGCGCTGGCAAGGGTCAAAAGACTGGCTGCAAATTGAAGGGAGATAAACATGGCAAGTCCAATTGTACCAACTACGGGCCTGGGTTCCGGCCTGAATATCGGCTCGATCGTGACCGCGTTGGTCAACGCCGATTCAGCTGCCGCGACGCAGCAGATAAGCACGTCGCAAGCAACCAACACGCTGAAGCTTTCTGGCGTGGGTGCGCTGAAAAGTGCGTTGACGACCTTCCAGACCGCACTGACCGCCCTCAACAGCTCGACCACTCCGCAGTTCGCCGGCTTCTCGGCAACCTCCGGATCGCCGTCCGTATTGACGGCTACCACTGACAATACCGCGGTAGCCGGTAACTACAGTATTACGGTGAATAACCTCGCCACGAGCTCGAAGGTTTCCAGTGCTTCTTTTTCCGGCGGTGCAACCAGTGCCATTCCGAGTGGTACCCTGACCATCAGTCAGAATGGCACTAATTACAATGTCACCATCCCGGCCAATGCAACGCTGCAGAGCACCCGTGACGCAATCAACTCCACGCTGGCGGGCAACGGTATTTCCGCCAACATCGTGACCGACAGTAGCGGCGCGGCGCGTCTTGTGTTCGGCTCCAACACCACTGGCGCGGGTTCCGACTTGTCGGTCAGTGGTATTGCCGGCCTGACAATCGACGGTACCCAGGCAATGGCCAATCCCCCGACAGCGTCAAGCTCGGGCGCGGTCAATGGTCTGGCCAAGGATGCAAGTATCACCATTGATGGCCTGGCGGTTACCAGCAAGACCAATACCGTCACCGGTGCCGTCAGTGGTCTGACACTGAACCTGCTCTCGGGGACTGGAGGCGCGGGTTCTACTTCGGTGGTCACCGTGGGCACCAACACCAGCGGTCTGCAGACCTCGATCCAGACGTTCGTGAGCGCCTACAACAGCTTGATGACGACCATCGGCACCCTCAGTGCCCCGACGACCGACTCCAGTGGCAATAGCAAGCCGGCGGCGTTTACTGGCGACTCCATGCCTCGGGCACTGATTGCCAGTGTCCGTGGCGTGCTCACCACGCCCGGGTCGGGCAATAAGTTGGCGGTGCTCTCGCAACTGGGGGTGGGGACCGATCCGCAGACGGGGCAGTTGAACTTCAACTCCACCACGTTCAATCGGGCCATGACCACCGATGGTCTGAGCGGCCAGGTGCAGACGCTGTTTACCGGGACCACCGCCAACGCGGGGGCGGACGGTGTGCTGGCACGGATGACCGCGGCGATCGCCCCCTACGTCCAGACCGGCGGTTTGCTCGATCAGCGCAGCACCAGCTTGAACACCCAGGCCAGTGCCCTGGCGAGTCAGCAGGCGGCACTGGATTTGCATGTCACCAGCCTGACTGCGACCCTGACGGCCAAGTACAACGCCATGGACGCGTTGGTCGGGCAGTTGAAGGCGACGGGGGACAGCATCACGGCGTTCTTCACTTCGTTGACCGCGCAGAAGTCGGGCTAACTTCCGATGGATCGCCAAAAACCCGGCTGCGTTTAGCGCGTGCCGGGTTTTTGCCTTCTGGGTCTAAAGTTTTATGACTCAAAGGCGATACACTTCTTATACGAACCCTGAGTGTTAAAGAGGTAGAACATGAATCCGATGCTAGCCCTTCGGCAATACCAGAAGGTGGGAGCCCAGGCTCAGACCTCCGAGGCCAGTCCTCACCGTCTGGTGCAGATGTTGATGGAAGGTGGCCTGGATCGTATCGCCCAGGCCAAAGGTGCCATCGAGCGCAAGGACATCCCCGCCAAGGGAGTCGCCATCGGCAAGGCCATCGATATTGTCGGTGGTTTGCGCGAGGGCCTGGATCTGGAAAAGTCAGCCGATTCGCTGACCGATCTGGACAATCTTTACGCCTATATGATGACGCGCCTGCTGCAAGCCAATGTAAACTCGGACATCGGGATGCTCGACGAAGTCGCCGGCCTGCTGACAACGGTCAAGGAAGGTTGGGACGCTATCGCACCACCGGGTCCGCAGTTCTAAGGAGCGCATCATGAGTCTCGTACTGCAGCGTATCGAAGAAACCCGCGAAGCCCTGGTAAGGGCTTTGGCCGAGCGTGACTGGGAGGCCATCACCCAGCTGGACCTGGCCTGCCGCGCTTGCATGGAAGATGTGCTGGGCGAGACGGGGTTGGACGAGGATGCGCTGCGCGTCAAGCTTGAGGAGTTGTTGCACGTCTATCGTCAGTTGCTGGAAGCAGCGATGACCGAACGTCAGTCAATAGTCGATGAGATGTCGAAGATCCAGCAAGCAAGGAACGCCGCAAAGGTTTACCATCTGTTCGGTTAATGTTGGGTTAATCGAACCGTATTGCGCCATAAATTTGACTATGTACGCTTTTTTGACTTAACTAGTGCTGTTTCCAGATTTCAGTCGTCCTTGGAGGCCCTGTCCGGCCTCGGATGTCTAGCTTGCCCCACCCATACCGGGCATCGAGTTGACTAGGGAAGTTGCTATTGCATGTGGCGTGAAACCAAAATTCTGCTGATCGATGACGATAGCGTTCGCCGCCGCGACCTGGCGGTGATCTTAAATTTTCTCGGCGAAGAAAATATTTCCTGCTCCAGCGATGACTGGCAGCAGATGGTCGGCCCCTTGTCGTCCAGTCGTGAGGTATTGTGCGTCCTGATCGGGACGGTCAATGCCGTGAGCGGACTGACAGGCTTGCTTAGGACACTGTCAACCTGGGATGAGTTCCTTCCCGTGTTGCTTCTCGGCGAAATTTCTTCTGCCGACCTGCCCGAAGACCAGCGTCGCCGGGTCCTGTCCAGCCTGGAAATGCCACCCAGCTACAGCAAGTTGCTCGACTCCCTGCACCGTGCCCAGGTCTATCGCGAGATGTACGACCAGGCCCGTGAGCGCGGCCGGCAGCGCGAGCCCAACCTGTTCCGCAGCCTGGTCGGCACCAGTCGTGCCATCCAGCATGTGCGCCAGATGATGCAGCAAGTGGCCGACACCGACGCCAGCGTGCTGATCCTTGGCGAGTCCGGCACTGGCAAGGAAGTGGTGGCGCGCAACCTGCACTATCACTCCAAGCGACGCGACGCGCCGTTCGTACCGGTCAACTGCGGGGCGATCCCGGCCGAGTTGCTGGAAAGCGAACTGTTCGGTCACGAGAAGGGCGCCTTTACCGGGGCCATCACCACCCGTGCCGGGCGTTTCGAGCTGGCCAACGGCGGTACCCTGTTCCTCGACGAGATCGGTGACATGCCGCTGCCGATGCAGGTCAAGCTGTTGCGCGTGCTGCAGGAGCGGACCTTCGAGCGCGTGGGCAGCAACAAGACCCAGAGCATCGATGTGCGCATCATCGCGGCCACCCACAAGAACCTCGAAAGCATGATCGAGGTCGGCAGCTTTCGCGAAGATCTCTACTACCGCCTGAACGTGTTCCCCATCGAGATGGCGCCGCTGCGTGAGCGGGTCGAAGACATTCCGTTGCTGATGAACGAATTGATCTCGCGCATGGAACACGAAAAGCGCGGTTCCATTCGCTTCAATTCGGCGGCGATCATGTCGCTGTGCCGTCACGCCTGGCCGGGCAACGTCCGCGAGCTGGCCAACCTGGTGGAGCGCATGGCGATCATGCATCCGTATGGGGTGATCGGCGTCGCCGAGCTGCCGAAGAAATTCCGCTACGTCGATGACGAAGACGAGCAACTGGTGGACAGCCTGCGCAGCGACCTCGAAGAGCGGGTCGCGATCAACGGCCATACCCCGGACTTCACCACCTCGGCAATGCTGCCGCCCGAAGGCCTGGACCTCAAGGACTACCTCGGTGGCCTCGAGCAGGGCCTGATCCAGCAAGCGCTGGACGACGCCAATGGCATCGTGGCGCGCGCCGCCGAGCGCCTGCGTATCCGTCGCACCACCCTGGTGGAGAAGATGCGCAAGTACGGGATGAGTCGTCGCGAGGGTGATGAACAGGCGGATGATTGACGCCTGTTTTTCAAGCTGCTGAAAAATGGCTGGTTTTTTTTCGGCACGGGTATTGCTAAGTCTCTTGTAACGTTCCGTTTAAATGACGGTCAGCCAAGCGAGAGAGCACCATGCCCCAAGCCGCCCCGATGTCACCTGTCCCTGAAGCCTCGGGATCTTCGTCGTCCGTCGAGCAGGCCGGTCGGTTGGGTCTGGAGCAGGCTTTCTCGCTGTTCAGTCAGATGTCGACGCAACTCAACGATTCCTACAGCCTGCTTGAAGCCCGGGTCACCGAGCTCAAGGGCGAGCTGGCCGTGGTCAGCGCCCAGCGCATGGCCGAACTGGCGGAAAAAGAGCGCTTGGCCAATCGTTTGCAGAACCTGCTCGACCTGTTGCCGGGCGGGGTCATCGTCATCGATTCCCTGGGGATCGTCAGCGAAGCCAATCCGGCGGCCCGGGAGTTGCTCGGCCTGCCTCTGGTCGGCGAGCTCTGGCGTCAGGTGATCGCTCGTTGCTTTGCTCCACGTGAAGACGACGGTCATGAAATCTCCCTCAAGGACGGCCGGCGTCTGTCGATCTCCACCCGCTCGCTGGATGCCGAGCCGGGTCAGTTGGTGTTGCTCAATGACCTGACTGAAACCCGTCGCCTGCAGGATCAACTGGCCCGGCACGAGCGCCTGTCCTCGCTCGGACGTATGGTTGCGTCCCTCGCGCACCAGATCCGTACGCCGCTCTCGGCGGCCTTGCTCTATGCCAGCCATCTCGCCGAGCAGGCCTTGCCGGTCGAGACCCAGCAACGCTTTGCCGGGCGCTTGAAGGAGCGCCTGCACGAGTTGGAGCACCAGGTCCGCGATATGCTGGTGTTCGCCCGTGGCGAGCTGCCGCTGACCGATCGGCTGACGCCTAATGGCTTGATGCAGGCGCTGCAGGCAGCGGCGCAGACCCATGTCCAGGGAGCCTCGGTGCGCTGGCAGTGCGACAGTCATGTCGGTGAGTTGCTGTGCAATCGCGACACCCTGGTGGGCGCGCTGCTGAACCTGATCGAAAACGCCCAGCAGGCCACCACCGGCCAGGTGCGCCTGAAGGTGCACCTGTACGCCCGTGGCGCGACCTTGCGCCTGTGCGTCAGTGACAATGGCTCGGGTATCGACCCGACCGTGCTGCTGCGCCTGGGCGAACCCTTCTTTACCACCAAGACCACCGGCACCGGCCTCGGCCTGGCGGTGGTCAAGGCCGTTGCCCGGGCGCATCAGGGTGACATGCAATTACAATCGCGGCTGGGGCGTGGCACCTGTGCGATGGTCTGCCTGCCGCTGATTCCTGGCGCCATGGAGGAGGCTCAACAATGAGACCGCTGCTCAAGGTCCTGCTGGTCGAGGATGATCATGCCTTGCGTGAGGCGCTGGCCGATACCTTGCTGCTGGCCGGGCATCGGTTCCACGCGGTCGGTTCGGCCGAGGAAGCACTGGAGGCGGTGGCCGCGGAGTCGTTCGGCCTGGTGATCAGCGACGTTAATATGCCGGGCATGGACGGGCATCAGTTGCTCGGCCTGTTGCGCGCGCGCCAGCCGCAATTGCCGGTATTGCTGATGACCGCCCACGGGGCGGTGGAGCGGGCAGTGGATGCGATGCGCCAGGGCGCGGCCGATTACTTGGTCAAACCGTTCGAGCCCAAGGCCCTGCTCGATCTGGTGGCGCGGCATGCCCTGGGGCAGCCGGGCGCGGTAGACAGCGAGGGGCCGATCGCCTCGGAGCCGGCCAGTGCGCAGTTGCTCGAGCTGGCGGCGCGGGTGGCGCGCAGCGATTCGACGGTGCTGATTTCTGGCGAGTCCGGCACCGGCAAGGAGGTGCTGGCGCGGTATATCCACCAGCAATCACCCCGTGCCAGCCAGCCGTTTATCGCCATCAACTGCGCGGCGATTCCCGACAATATGCTTGAGGCCACCCTGTTCGGCCACGAAAAAGGCTCGTTCACGGGGGCCATCGCGGCCCAGGCCGGCAAGTTCGAGCAGGCCGATGGAGGGACCATCCTGCTCGATGAGATTTCCGAAATGCCCCTGGGTCTCCAGGCCAAGCTGCTGCGTGTGCTCCAGGAGCGCGAGGTCGAGCGGGTCGGTGCACGCAAACCGATCACCCTGGATATCCGCGTGGTGGCCACCACCAACCGCGACCTGGTGGGAGAAGTGGCGGCGGGACGCTTCCGTGAGGACCTTTACTATCGCCTGTCGGTTTTTCCGCTGGCCTGGCGTCCGTTGCGCGAGCGTACCGCCGATATTCTGCCGTTGGCCGAACGTCTACTTGCCAAGCACAGCGCCAAAATGAAACATGCCTCTGTTCGACTGTCGGCCCAGGCGCAGGCTTGTCTGATCGGCTATCCGTGGCCGGGCAATGTGCGCGAGCTGGACAATGCGATCCAGCGGGCGCTGATCCTGCAGCAGGGTGGGCTGATCCAGGCCGAGGATTTCTGCCTGGCCGGCCCGGTCTGCGCGGCGCCGCTGCCAGGGCTAGCGCCGACCAACCGGTCGTCTGTCGGCGAGCCGGTGCTGGCCGAGGCGGTAGCGGGGGAGCAGGTGGGTGGCCTGGGCGACGACCTGCGTCGGCGCGAATTCCAGATGATTATCGACACCCTGCGCGCCGAGCGCGGGCGGCGCAAGGAGGCCGCCGAGCGACTGGGTATCAGCCCGCGTACGCTGCGCTACAAACTGGCGCAGATGCGCGATGCCGGAATGGATGTCGAGGCCTATCTGTTTGCCAGCTAGGCCGATTCGGGCTTGTGTGTCGTGTATCGGATTTTGTTCGAGAACGACAAGGAGCTGGCACCCTTGTTGCTAACCCTTCACTAACAGCTGCATAAGTGTCAAAAAATTGCAGGCCGCCGGAGAGAGACGTTCATGAGCCAGGGTGTTGAATTTAATCGATTGATGCTGGACATGCGCTCCATGCAAATGGATGCCATGGCTCAACCCAAATCGGCTGTGGCCGCGCCGGAAGTCAGTGGCAGCAGCTTTTCCGATTTGCTCGGCAATGCCATCAACAAGGTCAACGACGTGCAGCAAGCCTCTGGCCAGCTGTCCACGGCGTTCGAAATCGGCAAGAGCGGTGTCGACCTGACGGACGTCATGATCGCCTCGCAGAAAGCCAGTGTCTCGTTCCAGGCCTTGACCCAGGTGCGCAACAAGCTGGTCCAGGCGTATCAAGACATCATGCAGATGCCGGTCTAAGGGTTAGGGACGTAAATAGTCATGGCAGAAGTTCTCGCCGATAACGTACCGGCCAAGTCCGGCCCCGCAGACGGTAAACCGCCGCTGTTCGGGTTGTCCTTTCTGGAAAATCTTTCCGAAATGACCATGCTCCGTCAGGTTGGCCTGATGGTCGGCCTGGCGGCCAGCGTGGCGATCGGTTTTGCCGTGGTGTTGTGGTCCCAACAGCCTGACTACCGGCCGCTGTATGGCAGCCTGGCGGGTATGGATGCCAAGCAGGTCATGGAAACCCTGGCGGCGGCGGATATTCCCTACACCGTCGAGCCGAACTCCGGCGCGCTGCTGGTCAAGGCCGATGACGTGTCCCGCGCCCGCCTCAAGCTGGCCGCCGCCGGCGTGACGCCGAGCGACGGCAACATCGGTTTCGAAATTCTCGACAAGGACCAGGGCCTGGGCACCAGCCAGTTCATGGAGGCGACCCGTTATCGGCGCGGCCTGGAAGGCGAACTGGCACGGACCATTTCCAGCCTGAACAACATCAAGGCCGCCCGCGTGCACCTGGCGATCCCGAAAAGCTCGGTGTTCGTTCGCGATGAGCGCAAGCCCAGCGCTTCGGTATTGGTCGAGATGTATTCCGGCCGTACCCTGGAGCCCGGACAGGTGCTCGCGATTATCAACCTGGTGGCCACCAGTGTTCCGGAACTCAGCAAGTCGCAGGTCACCGTCGTCGACCAGAAAGGCAACCTGCTCTCCGACCAGGCGCAAAACTCCGAATTGAGCATGGCCGGCAAGCAGTTCGATTACAGCCGGCGCATGGAAAGCATGCTCACCCAGCGGGTGCACAACATCCTGCAACCGGTGCTGGGCAACGATCGCTACAAGGCCGAAGTCTCCGCCGACGTGGACTTCAGCGCGGTCGAGTCGACCTCCGAACAATTCAACCCTGACCAGCCGGCGCTACGCAGCGAACAGTCGACCACCGAACAGCGCACCGCCAGCAGCGGCCCACAAGGCGTGCCGGGGGCCCTGAGCAACCAACCGCCAGGCCCGGCCACCGCGCCGCAGACCACCGGCGGCGCAGCGGCTTCTTCCGGCGCCATCGCCGCTGGCCAGCCGCTGCTCGATGCCAACGGCCAGCAGATCATGGACCCGGCCACCGGCCAACCGATGCTGGCGCCGTATCCGGCGGACAAGCGTCAACAATCGACCAAGAACTTCGAACTGGATCGCTCCATCAGCCACACCAAGCAACAGCAAGGTCGCGTGACCCGTCTGTCGGTGGCGGTGGTGGTTGACGATCAGGTCAAGATCAACCCGACCAATGGCGAGACCACCCGTTCGCCGTGGAGCGCCGACGAACTGGCGCGCTTCACTCGCCTGGTCCAGGATGCCGTCGGTTTCGAGGCCAGCCGCGGCGACAGCGTCAGCGTGATCAACGTGCCGTTCTCCGCCGAGCGCGGGGAAGTGATCGCCGATATTCCGTTCTACTCGCAACCCTGGTTCTGGGATGTGGTCAAGCAGGTACTGGGCGTATTGTTCATCCTGGTACTGGTATTCGGTGTGCTGCGTCCGGTACTCAACAACATCACCAATGGTGGCAAGGGCAAGCAGTTGGCCGGTTTTGGCGGCGACGTCGAACTCGGTGGCATGGGCGGCCTGGATGGCGAACTGGCCAACGACCGCGTCAGCCTGGGCGGTCCGCAGAGCATCCTGCTGCCGAGCCCGAGTGAAGGTTATGACGCACAGCTGAACGCCATCAAGAGTCTGGTAGCCGAAGATCCGGGCCGTGTGGCACAGGTCGTCAAAGAGTGGATTAACGCCGATGAGTAATAACGCCGCCGTCAACCAGAAGCTGACCCGGGTCGACAAAGCCGCGATCCTGCTGCTGTCGCTGGGCTCCACGGATGCTGCACAAGTGTTGCGCCACATGGGCCCCAAGGAAGTCCAGCGGGTCGGCGTGGCGATGGCGCAGATGCGCAACGTGCACCGCGAGCAGGTCGAGCAGGTCATGAGCGAGTTCGTCGAGATCGTCGGCGACCAGACCAGCCTGGGCGTCGGCTCCGACGACTACGTGCGCAAGATGCTGACCCAGGCCCTGGGTGAAGACAAGGCCAACGGCCTGATCGACCGGATCCTGCTGGGCGGCAACACCAGCGGCCTGGACAGCCTCAAGTGGATGGAGCCGCGGGCGGTGGCGGACGTGATCCGTTACGAACACCCGCAGATCCAGGCGATCGTCGTGGCGTACCTCGACCCCGATCAGGCCGGCGAAGTGCTGAACAACTTCGACCACAAGGTGCGTCTGGACATCATCCTGCGGGTCTCGTCGCTGAACACGGTGCAGCCGGCGGCCCTCAAGGAACTCAACCAGATTCTCGAGAAACAGTTCTCCGGTAACTCCAACGCGGCCCGGACCACCCTGGGCGGTATCAAGCGTGCCGCGGACATCATGAACTTCCTCGACAGCTCGATCGAAGGCCAGTTGATGGACTCGATCCGCGAAGTCGACGAGGACCTGTCGACCCAGATCGAAGACCTCATGTTCGTCTTCAACAACCTCTCCGACGTCGACGACCGCGGTATCCAGGCGCTGCTGCGCGAAGTGTCTTCGGACGTGCTGGTGCTGGCGCTCAAGGGCTCCGACGAAGGCGTCAAGGAAAAGATCTTCAAGAACATGTCCAAGCGTGCGGCGGAACTGCTGCGCGACGACCTCGAAGCCAAGGGTCCGGTTCGCGTCAGCGACGTGGAGACCGCGCAGAAGGAAATCCTTACCATCGCCCGCCGTATGGCCGAAGCCGGAGAGATCGTGCTCGGTGGCAAGGGCGGCGAAGAGATGATCTAAGGATCAAGCCATGACTGATCCAACCGATCTGATCCGCGCCCGGGACGTGGGCGGTTTCGACCTCTGGTCGCTGCCCAGTTTCGACCCGCATGTCGAGGAGCCCGAACCCGAGCCGGTGGAAGAACCGCCGGCCGAGATGGAAGAAGTGCCGCTGGAGGAAGTCCAGCCGCTGACCCTTGAAGAACTCGAAAGCATTCGCCAGGAAGCCTACAACGAAGGCTTTGCCGTGGGCGAGCGCGAAGGTTTTCACAGCACCCAGCTCAAGGTCCGCCAGGAAGCCGAAGTCGCCCTCAGTGCCAAGCTCAAGTCCCTGGAAGCGCTGATGGGCAATCTGTTCGCGCCCATCGCCGAGCAGGACCGGCAGATCGAGCAGGGCCTGGTGGGTCTGGTCGAGCATATGGTCCGCGAGGTCATCCAGCGTGAGCTGAAGACCGATTCCAGCCAGATCGAGCATGTCCTGCGCGAAGCCCTCAAGCTGTTGCCGCTGGGCGCCGAGAATGTCCGCTTGCACATCAATCCCCAGGACTTCGACCAGGTCAAGGCCTTGCGCGAGCGCCACGAAGCCAGCTGGCGCATCGTCGAGGACGAGGCCCTGCTGGCCGGCGGCTGCCGGGTCGAAACCGAGCACAGTCGGATCGATGCGACCATTGAAACCCGTATCAGCAAGGCCATCGCACAGTTGTTCGATCAGCTCCACGAGCAATCCCTGCACCCGGCGGTGCCGGACATGGCCCTGGAGCTGGAGGAAGCGCTGACGACGGCTCCCGAAGCGGACCTGTCCGATGCGTCTTGAACGCACCAGCTTCGCCAAGCGCTTGAGCGGTTACGCTGAAGCCATTGACCTGCCTGGGCAGCCGATTCTCGAAGGACGCCTGTTGCGCATGGTCGGCCTGACCCTCGAAGCCGAGGGCTTGCGCGCCGCCATGGGCGCGCGCTGCATGGTCATCAATGACGACAGTTATCACCCGGTGCAGGTCGAGGCCGAGGTGATGGGGTTTTCCGGTGGCAAGGTCTTCCTGATGCCGGTGGGCAGCGTGGCCGGCATTGCGCCGGGTGCCAGGGTGGTGCCGCTGGCCGATACCGGGCGCCTGCCGATGGGCATGAGCATGCTCGGGCGGGTGCTGGACGGCGCCGGCCGTGCCCTTGACGGCAAGGGCGGGATGAAGGCCGAGGACTGGGTGCCGATGGACGGCCCGACCATCAACCCGCTCAACCGCGATCCCATCAGCCAGCCGCTGGACGTGGGCATTCGCTGCATCAATGGTTTGTTGACCGTGGGCCGTGGCCAGCGCCTCGGACTCTTCGCCGGTACCGGCGTGGGCAAGAGCGTGCTGTTGGGCATGATGACCCGCTTCACCGAGGCCGACATCATCGTCGTCGGCCTGATCGGCGAACGGGGTCGCGAGGTGAAGGAATTCATCGAGCACATTCTCGGCGAGGAAGGCCTCAAACGCTCGGTGGTGGTGGCTTCGCCGGCGGATGACGCGCCGCTGATGCGTTTGCGCGCGGCCATGTACTGCACGCGGATTGCCGAGTATTTCCGCGACAAGGGCAAGAATGTCCTGTTGCTCATGGATTCCCTGACCCGTTTCGCCCAGGCCCAGCGGGAAATCGCCCTGGCCATCGGCGAACCACCGGCGACCAAGGGCTATCCGCCGTCAGTGTTCGCCAAGCTGCCCAAGCTGGTGGAGCGGGCCGGTAACGCCGAGGCCGGCGGCGGCTCGATCACCGCGTTCTACACCGTGCTGTCCGAAGGCGATGACCAGCAGGACCCGATTGCCGACTCGGCGCGGGGCGTGCTCGACGGCCATATCGTCCTGTCCCGGCGCCTGGCCGAGGAAGGCCATTACCCGGCGATCGATATCGAAGCGTCCATCAGCCGGGTCATGCCGGCGGTGGTCAGCCCTGAACACATGAGCCGCGCCCAGCACTTCAAGCAGCTCTGGTCGCGTTACCAGCAGAGTCGCGACCTGATCAGCGTCGGTGCCTATGTCGCCGGCGGCGATCGCGAGACCGACACGGCGATTGCCCTGCAGCCGGCGATGGTCCAGTACCTGCGCCAGGGTCTGAACGCCAATATCAGCCTGGGCGAAAGCGAAGCGCACCTGGCGTCGGTGTTCGCTCCCGTGGCCGGCGGTTAATCGATCATGGCCCTGAGCCGTGCCGCGCGCCTGGCCCCGGTGGTCGATATGGCCGAAAGTACCGAGCGTACCGCGGTCCAGCGTCTCGGCTATTTCCAGGGGCAGGTGCGGGTGGCGCAAAACAAGCTGGAGGATCTCGAGCGTTTTCGTCTCGAATACCAGGAGCAGTGGATCCAGCGTGGCAGCCTTGGGGTCTCCGGTCAGTGGCTGCTGGGCTACCAGCAGTTCCTCACCCAGTTGGATACCGCGGTCGGCCAGCAGCGCCAGAGCCTGGCCTGGCACCAGAACAATCTCGACAAGGCGCGCGAAGCCTGGCAGCAGGCCTACGCCCGGGTCGAAGGCTTGCGCAAGCTGGTGCAACGTTATGTCGACGAGGCGCGCCATCTGGAAGACAAGCGTGAACAGAAGTTGCTGGATGAGCTGTCCCAGCGTTTGCCCCGGCAGAGTCCGTATTGATCTGCAGGATTTTTGACGCTCACGGTTGCCCTACCCTCGGTGGGGTGCTAAACCTTGTACACGTCGCCACTGACAAGGAAGCAGGATCATGGCTGTAGTCGCAGAAGTATCGCCCGATGGCGCAAAATTGACGATCTCGATCAAGGGGCGTTTCGATTTTGGCCGGCATCAGGAATTTCGTGAGTCTTACGAGGGACTTGCCAAGAAACCGTCGTCCATTGTGGTCGATCTGAAAGAGGCGACCTATCTGGACAGCTCCGCGCTGGGCATGTTGCTCTTGTTGCGCGATCACGCCGGTGGTGATCATTCCGATGTACGGGTGATCAACAGCAACTCGGACGTGCGCAAGATCCTCGCCATCTCCAATTTCGACAAACTCTTCGATATCGGCTGACCTTGCATGCAGCCGGGAGCGGAGTCGCTGACGGTACTGATCGCCGAGGATGGTGCGGCCGATCGTTTATTGCTCTCGAGCATCGTCAGGCGTCAGGGCCACGGAGTGCTGACCGCCAGCAATGGCGCCGAGGCGGTGGCCCTGTTCGAGGCGCAGCGGCCGCAATTGGTGCTGATGGACGCGATGATGCCGGTGATGGACGGTTTCGAAGCGGCGCGGCGGATCAAGTTGCTGGCCGGCGAGTCGCTGGTGCCGATCATCTTCCTCACCTCCATGACCGAAGTCGATGGGCTGGTGCGTTGCCTGGAGGCTGGCGGCGACGACTTTCTGGAAAAACCCTACAACCAGGTGATCCTCGGGGCCAAGATCAAGGCCATGGACCGTCTCCGGCGCCTTCAGGATACTGTTCTGCAACAGCGCGACCTCATTGCCCGGCACCATGACTACCTGCTCAACGAGCAGCGGGTGGCCAAGGCGGTGTTCGACAAGGTGGCTCACGCCGGCTGCCTGAACGCGCCGAATATCCGCTATATGCAATCGCCTTATGCGCTGTTCAACGGTGACCTGTTGCTGGCGGCCTATACCCCGGCCGGTGACATGCACGTGCTGCTCGGCGACTTCACCGGCCATGGCCTGCCGGCGGCGGTCGGGGCGATGCCGCTGGCGGAAGTCTTCTACGGCATGACCGCCAAGGGCTATGGCCTGGCGGAAACCCTGCGGGAGATGAATGCCAAGCTCAAGCGCATCCTGCCGGTGGACATGTTCTGCTGCGCGACCTTTCTCTGCCTGAGCTCGCAGCGCCAGGTGGTGGAGGTGTGGAATGGCGGCATGCCGGACGGCTACCTGCATCGGGTCGCCACGGGAGAGCGCCAGCCGCTGGTGGCGCGGAACCTGCCGTTGGGGGTGCTGGGGGCCGAGTCGTTCGACCACCGCACCGACGTCTACCCCATGGCCCAGGGCGATCGGGTATTTCTGCTCTCCGACGGGGTGATCGATACCTGCAACAGCGACGAGCAGTTGTTCGGCGTCGAGCGCCTGCAGGAAGTCTTCGCCGCCAATCGGGAGCCGGATCGCCTGTTCGAGGATATCCAGGACGCCTTGCATCGCTTTCGCGGCGAGGCCCGCGATGATGTGAGCATGGTCCAGGTCAGTTTGCCGGCACCGACGCAGCAGTTGCCGAACGCCATGATCTACTCCGACAGCGGCGAGTCCTGCCCACTGGACTGGTCGGTGAGCTTCGAATTTCGCGCGGCCACCCTCAAACGCTTCAATCCGTTGCCGTACATGCTGCAACTGCTGATGGAGGTGCATGGCCTGCGCACCCAGAGCGGGGCGCTCTACAGCGTTCTCGCCGAGCTCTACTCCAACGCCCTGGAACATGGTGTCCTCGGCCTGGATTCGAGCCTCAAGCGCGATGTGCAGGGATTTGCGCAATACTATGAGCAACGCAATCGGCGACTGCTCGAACTGGAGGAGGGCTTCGTCCGTGTACGCCTGCAGGTGATCCCGCAGGGCGAGGGCGGTCGGTTGAGCATACAGGTCGATGACAGCGGCAAGGGTTTTGACGTGACCCGTGTGATGGAGCGTCCCGTGGGGGCCGAACGGCTGTCGGGGCGTGGTGTGGGGCTGGTGCGCCAGCTCGGCCGCAATGCCTGCTGGTCGGACGGCGGGCGCAGCGCCCACGTGGAGTTTTCGTGGGAGGCTCAGGCATAATTCGCGTGTGTGGAGCAGGGAGCGATCAAGTGAACAACGATATGGAACATCTGGACCGCGATGCACTCAGTGCATTGCAGGACATCATGGAGGATGAGTATCCGCTGTTGCTGGATACCTTTCTCGAGGATTCGAGCAAACGCCTGGGGCAATTGCACCAGGCGAGCAATGCTGTGGATCTCGGCGCGGCGGCCCACAGTTTCAAGGGCAGCAGCAGCAACATGGGCGCGTTGCGCCTGGCCGAACTTTGCCGGCAGCTGGAGCAGTTGGCCGCGCAATCGCCGCGGGTCGGTGTCGAAGAGCTGATCAACCAGATCGACCGTGAATATGAAGTGGTGCGGCGTTTTTACGAAAGCGAGCGCGAGCGCTTTCCGGTCCGGCCCTAGCCCCGTTAAGGGGAGCATCCGAGTCGGTCGGGCAAAGATGGCCCGAACCTTGCTGTTGCTTCCTGCACTGTACTTACGATCCTTGTGCAGCGGAGACCGTATCCATGTCACTCGTCCCTAATTCGCTCCTCCAGGCCAACGCTGCCGTCAAGCCGCAGGCGGACCCTGTCATTCCTGCGCCGAGCGTTGTCGCACCGCCCAAGGACAATGCTTTCAGCTTTGCGCAGGTCTACCAGAACACCCAGAGCAATCCGGTGAAGGTCGCCTTCAATCCGCTCAAGTCGATGGCGGAGAAGGCCCCCGTGGCGCCGGCCAAGCCGGACGCACCGGCCAGCAAGGCCGACAACCCGAATGCCTCCGCGCAGTCATCGGTTGCCGGTAGCGGCAAATCCTTGCCTGCCGACAAAACGACCAAGGTGGATGGCAAGACAGCGTCCGCCGATGACAAGGGCGCCTCTGACAAGACCGCGGCCGACGGTACGACGACATCGAGCGATACTTCGAAGCCCGATGACAAGACCGCTTCCAGCGACGGTACCGACACCACGGCGACCGATACCCCGGTCGCCGTAGCGACGCCGGACCCGGCCGTTGATCCGGCTCTGCTCCAGGCGGCCGCTGCCGCGGCGACCCAGGCTCCGGCTCCGGCTCCGGCTCCGGCTCCGGCAACGCCGGTCGACCCGGCCCTGGTCCAGGCGCCGGTGGCGGCAGCGGTCAGCGCCGCGGCCAAACCGGCTGCCGCGACAACCCCCGCCGCTGGCGATGATTTCGATCCGGCCGCCGACCCGTTGGACAATCTGCCGGCGGTACGCCTGGCCATGGAGCAGGGCGGTCACGTATCGAGTGGCAGCCAGGCTACTGCGAAATCCACCGACAACACCGATGCCACCGATTCGACGCTGGCGCAGAACCAGGCCAATAACGTCGTGACGATGCTGGATCAGAAGACCGATCCGGGCAGCAGCGACCAGGGCGGCGACAAATCCTTCAAGGCCCTGATCGATGACGGTCTCAAGGATATCAAGAGCGCCTCCAGCGATACCCGGGTCGACGACTTCGCCAATCGCCTGGCGGCGCTGACCCAGGCGGCCACGCCCAAGACCGCGAATGCACTGCCGGCCAACCAGCCGTTGGCGATGCACCAGAGCGGTTGGAGCGAAGAAGTGGTCAATCGGGTCATGTACCTCTCCAGCGCCAACCTCAAGTCGGCGGAGATCCAGTTGCAGCCCGCCGAACTGGGGCGCCTGGATATCAAGGTGAACATGTCCGCCGACCAGCCGACGCAGATCAGCTTCATCAGCGCCCACGCCGGGGTGCGCGATGCCCTTGAAGGCAACATGCCGCGCCTGCGGGACATGCTGCAACAGCAAGGTCTGGGGCAGGCCGACGTCACGGTTTCCGACCAGGCCCGTGGCTGGGCCGGCCAGGGCCAGGGCGCGCAGCAGCAACAGCAGCAGGCGCACAGAGGTAGCGGCAGTGGCGCTAGCCTCAGTGGCGACAGCGAGGATGACCTGTCGGTTGCCGCGGTCAGCGAAGCCGCCGCTGCCGCCAGCACCAGCGTGGTAGTGGGGTCCAGCGCGGTCGACTATTACGCCTGATCCCGGGGCTTTCGGTGTGCATCCATTTTTCGGCTGCACACGGTACTGTAGGAGCATGGCTTGCCAGCGAAGCTTTTGGCGGTCTCAAGGGCCTCATCGCGGCGCTACGGCGTCCCGACAAGCCCTGCTCCTACAGGTTCCGCTGTATTTCGAAGACAGTACTTCCCTCATGCCCGATCTGGCATAACACTTGCTCCAGCCTTGCCGTGCGACTATGAAAAATCGAATAGTGACGGATTATTGGCATGGCGAAGAGCGAAGCAGCGGTAAAAGAACCCGGCAGTAAAAGCAAACTCAAGCTGATCATCGTCATTGTGCTGGGCGTGCTGCTGGCCATCGGCCTGTCGGTGGGTGCGACCTGGTATTTCATGCACAGTGCCCAGAGCAAGCCGGCACCGGCAGTGGCCGAAGCTGCCCCCAGCGGCAAACAGCCGGCGATCTACGAGCCCATGGCCCCGGCCTTTGTCACCAACTTCAAGGACGCCAGCGGCCGCCAGCGCTACATGCAGGTGAGCATCACCTTGCTGGCGCGTAACCAGGCCGACCTGGATGCCCTCAAGGTGCACATGCCGGTGATCCGCAACAACCTGGTGATGCTGTTCTCCGGCCAGACCTACGAAACCCTCGCGACCCCGGTCGGTCAGGAACTGCTGCGCCAGAAAGCCACTGCCAGCGTGCAGGAAGTGGCGCAGAAGGAAGTCGGCAAAGTGGTGGTCGAACAGCTGCTCTTCACTAACTACGTATTGCAGTAGGATCACGACATGGCCGTGCAGGATCTGCTGTCCCAGGATGAGATCGACGCCCTCTTGCATGGCGTCGATGACGGTCTGGTACAGACCGAAACCGCTGCCGAGCCCGGCAGTGTCAAAAGTTACGACCTGACCAGCCAGGATCGCATCGTCCGCGGACGCATGCCGACCCTGGAAATGATCAACGAACGTTTCGCCCGCTACACCCGCATCAGCATGTTCAACATGCTGCGCCGTTCCGCCGACGTGGCGGTCGGCGGCGTCCAGGTGATGAAGTTCGGCGAATACGTGCACTCGCTCTATGTTCCCACCAGCCTCAACCTGGTGAAGATCAAGCCGTTGCGCGGCACCGCGCTGTTCATTCTCGACGCCAAGCTGGTGTTCAAGCTGGTGGACAACTTTTTCGGTGGCGACGGTCGCCACGCCAAGATCGAAGGCCGTGAATTCACCCCCACTGAACTGCGGGTGGTACGCATGGTGCTGGAGCAGGCATTCATCGACCTCAAGGAAGCCTGGCAGGCGATCATGGAAGTCAATTTCGAGTACATCAACTCGGAAGTGAACCCGGCCATGGCCAACATCGTCGGTCCCAGCGAAGCGGTGGTGGTCTCGACCTTCCATATCGAACTCGACGGTGGCGGCGGCGACCTGCACGTGACCATGCCGTACTCGATGATCGAGCCGGTGCGGGAAATGCTCGACGCCGGTTTCCAATCGGACCTGGACGACCAGGACGAGCGCTGGGTCAAGGCCCTGCGCGAAGACGTGCTCGATGTGGCCGTGCCGCTCAGCGCTACGGTCGCCCGTCGCCAGTTGCGCCTGCGGGACATCCTGCACATGCAGCCGGGTGATGTGATTCCGGTGGAACTGCCGGAAGAGATGGTGATGCGCGCCAATGGCGTGCCGTCGTTCAAGGTCAAGCTCGGTTCCCACAAGGGCAACCTGGCGCTGCAAGTGATTGAGGCGATCGGGCGCCGCTAGGGCGTCGATCAGGAATGCGCTGTGTTAACTGAATTTCTGCTTGCCGAGGACAACTGATGGCTAATGATAACGATATGACTTCCGCCGACGACCAGGCCCTGGCCGACGAATGGGCGGCTGCCCTGGAAGAAACCGGCGATGCCGGCCAGTCCGATATCGATGCCTTGCTGGCGGCCGACTCCGGCAATTCGTCGGGCGGCAGCCGCCTGCCCATGGAAGAGTTCGGCAGCGTGCCGAAGAACAACGACCCGGTGACCCTGGACGGTCCGAACCTGGAAGTGATCCTCGATATTCCGGTGTCGATTTCCATGGAAGTCGGCAGCACCGATATCAATATCCGCAACCTGCTGCAATTGAACCAGGGGTCGGTGATCGAACTCGATCGCCTGGCCGGCGAGCCGTTGGACGTGCTGGTCAATGGCACGCTGATCGCCCACGGTGAAGTGGTGGTGGTCAACGAAAAGTTCGGTATCCGTCTGACCGACGTGATCAGCCCGAGCGAACGCATCAAGAAGTTGCGCTGAATGAACAGGCTTCTCGGCATCCTGCTGCTGTCGCCGCTCAGTGCCTGGGCGGCCGAACCGCTGGCCACGGCGACAGCGGCCACGCCGAGTACGCCCGGCAGCATGGCCGGGCAACTGACGCAACTGGTGCTCGGCTTGCTGCTGGTGCTGGGGATCATCTTTGTCCTCGCCTGGCTGCTGCGCCGTATGCAACAGGTCGGGCCGGGGGCGAAGGGGCGGCAGGTCATCGAACTGATCGGCTCGCGTGCCCTCGGGCCGCGTGACCGTCTGGTGCTGGTGCAGGTCGGCAACGAGCAGATCCTGCTCGGGCTGTCGCCGGGCACCATCACCCCGCTGCATGTGCTCAAGGAACCGGTCCAGGTGCCGAGCGGCGAACAGGCCACGCCTGAATTCGCTCAGCGCCTGATGGAATTGCTGGGTAAGGATAAGAAGTGATGGGTGCTTTGCGGTTTGTCTTGACGTTGGCCTTGCTGCTGGCGGCGCCTCTGGCGCTGGCGGCCGATCCATTGTCGATCCCGGCGATCACCCTCGGCACCGGGGCCAACGGCCAGCAGGAATACTCGGTCAACCTGCAAATCCTGCTGATCATGACGGCGCTGAGCTTTATCCCGGCGTTCGTCATGCTGATGACCAGTTTCACCCGGATCATCATTGTCTTCTCGATCCTGCGCCAGGCCCTGGGCCTGCAGTCGACGCCGTCGAACCAGATCCTCACCGGCATGGCGCTGTTCCTGACCATGTTCATCATGGCGCCGGTCTACGACAAGGTGAACCATGACGCCCTGCAGCCCTACCTGGCCGACAAGATGACGGCCCAGGATGCGGTGCTCAAGGCCGAAGTGCCGATCAAGGAGTTCATGCTGGCGCAGATCCGCACCAGTGACCTGGAGCTGTTCATGCGCCTGTCCAAGCGCACCGACATCGCCACCCCCGACCAGGCGCCGCTGACCATTATCGTGCCGGCCTTCATCACCTCGGAATTGAAGACCGCGTTCCAGATCGGCTTCATGATCTTCATTCCCTTCCTGATCATCGACCTGGTGGTGGCCAGTGTGCTGATGGCCATGGGGATGATGATGCTGTCGCCACTGATTATTTCCCTGCCGTTCAAGATCATGTTGTTCGTGCTGGTGGATGGCTGGGCCTTGATCATCGGTACCCTGGCCAGCAGTTTTGGCGGTGTCTAGAGCGAGTGATGTGTAATGACTCCTGAAGTCGCAGTCGACATATTCCGTGATGCCCTCTGGCTGACCACCCTGATGGTCGCCGTGCTGGTGATCCCGAGCCTGGTGGTGGGCTTGATTGTGGCGATATTCCAGGCCGCCACCCAGATCAACGAACAGACCCTGAGCTTCCTGCCGCGCATGCTGGTGATGCTGGTCACCCTGATTGTCGCCGGGCCTTGGCTGGTGCAGAAGTTCATGGAGTACATCCTGTCGCTGTACGGCAGCATTCCGCAGGTCATCGGCTGATATGTCGCTGCTCGCGCTGACCGACACGCAGATCAGCAGCTGGGTCGCGAGCTTCATGCTGCCGGCGTTCCGGGTCGGCGCGGTGATCATGACCATGCCGGTCTTCGGGACCACCCTGTTGCCGCGCCGGATCCGCATGTATTTCATCCTGGCAATCACGGTGGTCATCGCCCCCGGCCTGCCGCCGATGCCCGAGGTGCATCCGCTGGACCTGAGCGGGTTGCTGCTGATCGCCGAGCAGATCATTTTCGGTGCCTTGCTCGGTTTTTCCCTGCAGTTGTTTTTCCAGGCCTTCGTGGTGGCCGGACAGATCATCGCGATCCAGATGGGCATGGGCTTCGCGTCCATGGTCGACCCGGTCAACGGTGTCTCGGCGGCGGTGATCGGGCAGTTCTTCACCATGCTGGTGACGCTGATGTTCCTGGCCATGAACGGTCATCTGGTGGTCATCGAAGTGCTGACTGAGAGTTTCACCACCTTTCCGGTGGGCAGCGGGCTGTCGACCACGGATTTGTGGGAAATCTCCGGCAAGCTCGGCTGGGTGCTCGGGGCGGCGTTGGTGCTGGTGCTGCCGGCGATCACCGCGTTGCTGGTGGTGAACATCGCGTTCGGCATCATGACCCGTGCCGCGCCGCAGCTGAACATCTTCTCCATTGGTTTTCCGCTGATCCTGGTGCTGGGGATGATCATTCTCTGGATCAGCCTGGGCGATATTCTCAACCAGTATCAACCGCTAGCCGATGAGGCCCTGCAGTTTTTACGTGGACTGGCACGGGTGCGCTGAACCATGGCAGAGAGCGAGAGCGGCCAGGACAAGACAGAAGACCCCACGGACAAAAAGAAAAAAGATGCCCGGGAGAAGGGTGAGGTTGCCCGCTCCAAGGAACTCAATACCTTTGCCGTGATGATGGCCGGTGCCGGCGCGCTGCTGGTGTTCGGCGGCGCCCTGGCCCAGGATCTGGCCGAGTTGATGCGCATGAATTTCACCCTGAGCCGGGAAGTGGTGCTCGACCAGCGCTACATGGGGATTTTTCTCATGCGCTCCGGGGAAATGGCTATCTGGGCCGTGCAGCCGATCCTGCTGACCGCCCTGGCCGCCGCCCTGATCGGGCCGATCGCCCTCGGCGGGTGGTTGTTCTCGCCCGGCACCCTGGCACCGAAGTTCAGTCGGATGAACCCCTTCCCGGGGATCAAGCGGATGTTCTCGGCCAAGTCGGTGATGGAGCTGCTCAAGGCGGTCGGCAAGTTCACCATCATTCTGTTCGTCGGGCTGTCGGTGTTGTCCTCGGATATCGACGACCTGGTACGGATCGCCCATGAACCGCTGGAGTCGGCGGTCATCCACAGCCTGCAACTGGTGGGCTGGAGTACCTTGTGGATGTCCCTGGGGCTGTTGATCATTGCCGCGGTGGATGTCCCGGTGCAGCTCTATACCGCCCGCCAGCGACTGTTGATGACCAAGCAGGAAATACGTGACGAACACAAGGACCAGGAGGGGCGGCCGGAGGTCAAGCAGCGGATTCGCCAGTTGCAGCGCGAAATGTCCCAGCGGCGGATGATGGCGGCGATTCCCGAGGCGGATGTGGTCATCACCAACCCGACCCACTATGCCGTGGCGCTCAAATACGACGCGGAGAAGGGCGGGGCGCCGGTGTTGCTGGCCAAGGGCAGTGACTTCCTGGCCTTGAAGATCCGCGAGATCGCCGTCGAACACGACGTCCTGCTGCTTGAATCGCCGGCCCTGGCGCGTTCGATCTACTACTCCACCGAGTTGGATCAGGAGATTCCGGCGGGCCTGTACCTGGCGGTGGCACAAGTGCTGGCGTACGTCTTCCAGATCCGCCAGTACCGTGCCGGCAAGGGCAAGCGCCCGGACCCGCTCAAGGGCGACCTGCCGATTCCGCCGGATTTACGCCGCGATTCCTGAACAGGCCCGACAAACACCGAGCCTCCGGGCCGCCTGGCCTATGTTCCGAGGTAGCGGGAGACGACGTTCCTCGGGGTATCACCCGTAACTACGATGCCTTTGTCCGGCTGGACGATCACTGACTCCCATACACCGCGTGAGCCTGGAAAAAATCGTCTGACGTATCCTGATCCATTGCCAAAGTTGGTGTCGAGATTACCATTGGCCAGATAGCGTGCGATAAGGCCGCTCTCCCTTGACAGCAAACCTGCATAACCCACGACAACTATTTCATCGGGTGTACCGCCTATATCAAACCAGCCCATGCCGTCTGTAATGCCAAAGTCGCTCACCAGGGGCGCGCCATTATTAAATGCCGGATCCAGGCGACCATTGGCGGTGAATGCCGCGAGCAATCCCCTGAGCCCTGCTCCCCATATATCGCCGGGATCCATGTCTGACACACCGGTTGCGAATATACGCCCGTCATCATGTAGGGACAGGCTTATGGCGGCTGAAGGATAACCTACGCCGAATGAAGTCCTGCCGCCGTGCCCGAAGTCGAGGTCTGGAGATCCATCGACATTGAAGCGTGCCAAGTTGGCCCCTTCGCTATCCACTCCCGCGATGGTGATTTTTCGATCGGCCGACACAGCAACCGCGTTGATGACGGTATTAGGATTAAGATGACCGGTCTGGTTAAAGCTATGGTCGATCTCTCCGTTTTTTTCCAGCCTCAGCAGAAGCGCGTTTTGTCCGATGATAATTTTTTCATCGGGGTCCACAACGATATTTGACCTGGGGTGGCTCAGCAGCGTTCTGCGGTTTCTCAGGGTGGAAAGGTGGTCCTGGGGGAGGTTGGGTGGCGCGTCGGTGAGACGAGGGAGAATAACGCTGCCCTTATTGCCAAAACTTTCGTCAGGCGCCCCATTTTCCAGGAAGCGTGCCAGTGCAATTCGGGACTCTCCTGCGAATGAACGGTGATGGCCGGCCAAGAGTATTTTGCCATCCTTGAGTATCTGAGCCCCGGTGGCGGTGGCCTCGCTTCCTGTTTTGAATACGCCGAGGAGGCTGCCGGTGCCATCTGGGCCAAAAGACGGATCAAGGCGTCCCAGATCGGTGAGTTGCGCCAGTTGAAAACTCAGTTGGTTGTTTTCCAGATGCGTCCCGACAAAGAGTATTTCTCCGCGGGGGCGCAGACCAGCGATGCTCATGAGCAGAGTGCCCGCCCTGAAGTCAGAGAACGAGCCTAGAAATCCAAATTCACTATCTATGCTTCCAGGAGCAGTTAAGTTTTGAGTGGGTCCTTTCATGAGGATGTCTCTCTTTGTTTGGATGAATCTGCATCCGTTGAGTTTGGAGGGGTAGGGGCAAGCTAACCCCCGCGATGGTGGATATTCGATGTGTGCTTGTCATTCCGTGTTGCATAACGATGATAGGGGCGGGAAAGATTTCTCGTGAACTGTCAGAACTGACAGTTTTTTATGTTGAGTTGTACTAAGAGTGTGGTTTATTGGATTGTTTTTAACTAAAGCGGCAATAGGGCGGGGATGAGGCTATCAGAGTGGTTTTTTTGGCTGCACGTCTTCTGCGTTGCGCACCCTGCGCCAGCTCTTGTCTCGGCGGCACGACCAGTGGCAGTACTTTTTGCATAAAACTGTCAATTCTGACAGTAGACCGCGTTCGTTTGCCTGGCGCCTCATAGGCTCCATGGAGGTTTCATTCTTCTCAGGGATGGCCATCATGGGAGCGAACGATCATGAGCAACGAGCAATATGAGCGGCTGGAAGGGATGGGGTTGCTATTTGTATCGGGCAGGTTGGAGGACAAACCTGAAATCGGTGCGATCGGCTATTCGATCACTTTCAGGTTGTTACTGGATTTTGAACGTTTCAAAGAAGCAGCCAACACCCATATTCCGGGTTACCTCGATGCTCCTATCAACGCCATCCGTCCCGAGTTGGCCGGTCTGGCCTATCACTATTCGTACAATTACTTTTCCGGCAATGCGGGAAGTATTCGTTCATTCGAGCAACTCTGCGGGGTATTCAGCAATCCGAATGACTATATGAGTGATTGGTCCGCCAATGGGCTTTCGAGGCGTTACGGCAAGCCGGTTTTCGAGTTTTTCGACGATGATGTCTTTATCACGGTCCAGCAGGACTTCCGCTGGAGCGACCGCAAGCGCCGGATCGTCATTGCCGATTTGCCCATCATCGAATTTCAGTGGGCACTCAATTTGATGCTGGGGCATGACCTGCTTTCGCGTGCCCCGACGGCGATTGTCGTTCTGGGGTATTTCCATGAAGACCAGGTCAAGGTCGAGGATGCCTGGTTGAATCACGGGATCCTGTACGTGAAAGGGAGTGATCTGCAGTTTGGCAAGTTGACCGCGAACGACATCCGGGTCGCCCAGTAGAACCCCTGGTTCGAGGCGGCTCGTTACCTTGGACTGCAAAAGTTGGAAGGCTTCTTGCAGTGGCAGGCCTATGACGCTCCCGGCGTCAAAAGTTTGCTTCAAGGTGACGAGGAATACCGGTGGATCGCTCTCAACTTCTCAACTCGGCGCGCAGCAACCTGAGCAGCCTCGGCCGCGGCAACCTCGGTGTGCCGGTGCTGCTGTTGATCATGCTGGCGATGATGATGTTGCCGGTGCCGGCGTTTCTGCTGGACGTGTTCTTCACCTTCAACATTGCCCTGTCGATTGTCGTCCTGCTGGTCTGCGTCTACGCCCTGCGACCGCTGGATTTCGCGGTATTCCCGACCATCCTGCTGATCGCCACGCTGCTGCGCCTGGCGCTGAACGTGGCGTCGACCCGGGTGGTCATGCTCCACGGCCAGGAAGGTCATGCCTCCGCCGGTAAGGTGATCCAGGCCTTCGGCGAGGTGGTGATCGGCGGCAACTACGTGGTCGGTATCGTGGTCTTCGCGATCTTGATGATCATCAACTTCGTCGTGGTCACCAAAGGCGCCGGACGGATTTCCGAGGTGAGCGCGCGTTTCACCCTCGATGCGATGCCCGGCAAGCAGATGGCGATCGACGCCGACCTCAACGCCGGCCTGATCGATCAGCCACAGGCCAAGCTGCGCCGCCTGGAAGTCGCCCAGGAAGCCGAGTTCTACGGTTCCATGGACGGTGCCAGCAAGTTCGTCCGCGGTGACGCCGTCGCCGGCCTGCTGATTCTGTTCATCAACCTGATCGGCGGCATGGCGGTCGGGATCTTCCAGCACCATATGAGTTTTGCCGACGCCGGCAAGGTCTACGCCCTGCTGACCATCGGTGACGGTTTGGTGGCGCAATTGCCATCACTGTTGTTATCCACAGCGGCGGCGATCATGGTGACCCGGGCTTCCGGCTCGGAAGACATGGGCAAGCAGATCAGCCGGCAGATGTTCGCCTCCCCCAAGGCCCTCGGTGTCGCCGCCGGCCTGATGGCGGTGATGGGCCTGGTGCCGGGCATGCCGCACTTTTCCTTTATCAGCCTGGCGGCCGTCGCCGGTGGCATCGCCTATCTGGTCTGGAAAAAACAGAACGTCGCCAAGGTCCAGGCCCTGGCCGAAGTCCAGCGCCAGCAGGAGCTGCTGCCGTCGCCGGCGCGAACCCAGGAAACCAAGGAGCTGGGTTGGGATGACGTGAGCCCCATCGACATGATCGGCCTGGAAGTCGGTTATCGCCTGATTCCGCTGGTGGACCGCAACCAGGGCGGGCAGTTGCTGGCGCGGATCAAGGGGGTGCGCAAGAAGCTCTCCCAGGACCTCGGCTTCCTGATGCCCACGGTGCATATTCGTGACAACCTCGACCTGGCACCCAGCGCCTACCGCCTGACCCTGATGGGCGTGACCCTGGCCGAAGCCGAGATCTACCCGGATCGCGAACTGGCGATCAACCCGGGGCAGGTCTACGGTCCCCTCAACGGGATCACCGCCAAAGACCCGGCCTTCGGCCTGGAAGCGGTCTGGATCGAGGTCAGCCAGCGGTCCCAGGCGCAGTCCCTGGGGTATACCGTGGTCGACGCCAGTACCGTGGTGGCGACGCACCTCAACCAGATTCTCTACAAGCACTCCAGCGAACTGATCGGCCACGAGGAAGTCCAGCAACTCATGCAGTTGCTGGCCAAGGGCTCGCCGAAACTGGCCGAAGAGCTGGTGCCGGGGATCATTTCCCTGTCGCATCTGCTCAAGGTGCTGCAAGCCCTGCTCGCCGAACACGTGCCGGTCCGGGATATCCGCAGCATTGCCGAAGCGATCGCCAACAATGCCAGCAAGAGTCAAGATACTGCCGCTATGGTTGCCGCGGTTCGCGTCGGATTGTCCCGCGCAATCGTCCAAAGCATTGTGGGGCTTGAGTCCGAGCTGCCTGTGATCACCTTGGAGCCAAGGTTGGAACAGATATTGCTCAATAGTCTGCAGAAGGCCGGACAAGGCTCGGAAGAAGGCGTTCTTCTGGAGCCGAGCATGGCTGAGAAACTCCAGCGTTCGTTGATCGACGCCGCCCAGCGCCAGGAAATGCAAGGGCAGCCGGTGATCCTGCTGGTAGCTGGACCGGTTCGCGCGATGCTTTCGCGGTTTGGACGACTGGCGGTGCCAAGTCTGCATGTCTTGGCCTACCAGGAAATTCCGGACAACAAGCAAGTGACCATCGTTGCGACAGTAGGGCCCAACGGCTGAGGTAGTGGGTTATGCAAGTTAAGCGTTTTTTCGCCGCCGATATGCGTCAGGCCATGAAGCTCGTTCGTGATGAGCTGGGCTCCGACGCGGCCATTATCGGCAACCGCCGGATTGCGGGCGGTGTCGAGCTGACGGCTGCCCTGGACTACAAGCTCTCGGCGCTGTCGCCGCGGGTGCCGAACATGGAACTCGAAGACGAGCTGCGCAAGACTCAGTCGCGTATCGTTACCGCCCAGGCCGAGCTGAGCCTGCGCAGCGACGGCGATACCGACGCCACGACCAATCGCCAACTGTTCGCCGGCCTGCCGCTGACCGCCGCCGAGCCGCTGATCGAACCGACTTTCGAAGAGCCGCGGCGCCCGGCGCCAGCGCCTGTCGCACACGCCCCGGCGGTGGACCAGCGAGTGTTCGACTCGATGCGTTCGGAGCTCAACGGCCTGCGCGAGCTGCTGGAAGTCCAGCTCGGCTCCCTGGCCTGGAACCAGTTGCAAGGTCGTCAGCCGCAACAGGCCAACCTCTGGCGTCGCCTGCAGCGTATCGGCCTGTCCGGGCCGTTGTCGCGGGACCTGCTGGAACTGGTGAACGGGATCGAGGAGCCGCGCCAGGCCTGGCGCATGCTGCTGGCGCACCTGGCGCGGATGATCGTCACGCCCGAGATCGAGCCACTGGAAGAAGGCGGTGTAATCGCCATGGTCGGCCCGGCCGGCATGGGCAAGACCACCACCCTGGCCAAGCTGGCGGCGCGTTATGTGCTCAAGTACGGCGCGCAGAACATCGCGCTGGTGAGCATGGACAGCTTCCGTATCGGTGCCCAGGAGCAACTCAAGACCCTGGGGCGGATCCTCAACGTCTCGGTGACCCATGTCGACCCGGGCCAGTCCCTGGCCCAGGCCCTCGACCCGCTGCTGCGCAAGCGCGTGGTGCTGATCGATACCGCTGGCCTGCAGGCCAGCGATCCGGCGTTGCGCATGCAACTGGAAAGCCTGGCCGGACGCGGGATCAAGGCGAAGAATTATCTGGTCCTGGCCACCACCAGCCAGAAACAGGTGCTGACCGCCGCCTACCACAGCTACAAGCGCTGCGGGCTGGCCGGTTGCATCCTGACTAAACTTGATGAAACGGCGAGCCTCGGCGAAGTGCTGAGCCTGGCCATCAGTCACGAATTACCAGTGGCCTACCTGACCGACGGGCCACGCATTCCGGATGATCTACACCTGCCGCGCCGGCATCAATTGGTGTCCAGGGCGGTCAGTGTGCAAATGCAGGAAGAACCCAGCGAGGAAGCCATGGCCGATATGTTCGCTGATATCTACCACAGCCCGTCAAAACGGGTGGGTTGAGATGAGTATTCAGACGTTGCAAATTACCTACATCGATGGTCTGCCACGCATTGTTCCGACAAGTGAACGCGCAGCCAGTTATGTGGCCTTCCGTCTAAGCAAGACAAGGTAAGAAGAGAACATGGGCAGCATGCATCCCGTACAGGTGATCGCGGTGACCGGCGGCAAAGGTGGCGTCGGGAAGACCAACGTGTCAGTGAATTTATCCCTGGCCCTGGCTGAGCTTGGCCGGCGCGTCATGCTGCTGGATGCGGATCTGGGGCTGGCGAATGTCGACGTCCTGCTGGGCCTGACACCCAAACGCACCCTGGCCGACGTGGTCGAAGGCCGCTGTGAGCTGCGCGATGTGCTGTTGCAAGGCCCAGGCGGGATTCGTATCGTGCCGGCGGCCTCGGGGACCCAGAGCATGGTGCACCTGAGCCCGGCGCAGCATGCCGGCCTGATCCAGGCATTCAGCGATATCGGCGACAACCTCGACGTGCTGGTGATCGACACCGCCGCGGGCATTGGTGAGTCGGTGGTCAGCTTCGTCCGCGCGGCCCAGGAAGTGCTGCTGGTGGTCTGCGACGAGCCGACTTCCATCACCGATGCCTACGCCTTGATCAAGTTGCTCAACCGCGACTACGGCATGAACCGCTTCCGCGTGCTGGCCAACATGGCCCAGAGCCCGCAGGAAGGCCGCAACCTGTTCGCCAAGTTGACCAAGGTCACGGATCGTTTCCTGGACGTGGCCTTACAATACGTCGGCGCCGTTCCCTATGACGAGTGTGTGCGCAAGGCCGTGCAAAAGCAGCGTGCGGTCTACGAGGCATTCCCTCGTTCGAAATGTGCCTTGGCGTTCAAGGCTATCGCTCAGAAGGTCGACACCTGGCCGCTTCCCGCCAATCCACGGGGGCATCTGGAGTTTTTCGTCGAGCGTCTGGTGCATCAAACGAGTGCGGGACCGGTGCTATGACTGCCAGTGGCTATCGCATGTATTCCAAGTCGTCGCGTGACAGCCAATATGAATTGATCGAACGTTACGCGCCGTTGGTCAAACGTATCGCCTATCACCTGCTGGCGCGGCTGCCGGCCAGTGTCCAGGTCGAGGATCTGATCCAGGCCGGGATGATCGGGCTGCTGGAAGTCTCGACCAAGTACGACGCGAGCAAGGGTGCCAGTTTCGAGACCTATGCCGGCATTCGTATCCGCGGCGCGATGCTCGATGAAGTGCGCAAGGGCGACTGGGCACCACGTTCGGTACACCGCAATACCCGTATGGTCAGTGACGCAATTCGCGCAATTGAAGCAAAAACCGGCCGTGACGCTAAAGATCACGAGGTTGCAGCCGAACTCCAATTGAGTCTCGACGATTATTACGGGATTTTGAACGATACCTTGGGCAGCCGCCTGTTCAGTTTCGACGACCTGTTGCAGGACGGCGACCATGAAGGGCTGCACGAGGACGGCGCAAGTGCTCATCTCGAGCCGTCGCGCGACCTGGAGGATGAACGCTTCCAGGCAGCGCTGGCGGATGCGATTGCCAATTTGCCGGAGCGTGAGCGACTGGTCTTGGCGCTGTACTACGACGAGGAGCTGAACCTCAAGGAAATTGGTGAGGTGCTGGGGGTCAGCGAGTCGCGAGTCAGCCAGTTACACAGCCAGTGCGCGGCCCGTTTGCGGGGGCGTTTGGGGGAGTGGCGAGCGCGCTGAGGGCAGTGTGGGAACACTGCGAACGAGACCGGCAAGGCGTTTGACGCCTTGTGGGTGACTCGGCCGGATGGCGTTTCCATGCAGTCGTTGAGTGCTGTGCCGAATTGATTGAACAGCGCGTCCAGGTGCTGTACGCGTTTAAGACTGCTTGGAGGTCGAATTGGACAAGAACATGAAAATCCTCATCGTTGATGATTTTTCAACGATGCGGCGGATCATCAAGAACCTGTTGCGTGACCTCGGGTTCACCAACACGGTTGAGGCGGACGACGGTACTACCGCGATTCCCGTCCTCAACAGCGGTAGCATCGACTTTCTGGTCACCGACTGGAACATGCCCGGCATGACCGGTATCGATCTGCTGCGCCACGTGCGCGCCGATGAAAAGCTCAAGCACCTGCCGGTGCTGATGGTGACCGCTGAAGCCAAGCGCGAGCAGATCATCGAAGCTGCCCAGGCCGGTGTAAACGGCTATGTGGTCAAACCATTCACGGCCCAGGCGTTGAAAGAGAAGATCGAGAAGATCTTCGAACGCATCGGTTGATGAAGTCCACCACGGGGGCGCTATGGAGCACAACGAATCTTCACTGGGTGATTTTGAACTAACCCTGAAAAAACATGCCCGCGAGCTGGTCGACAGCCTTGAAAAAGGCCGGTTTGGCGACGCGGTGCAAATGATCCATGAGCTGAATCAGACCCGTGACCGTGGCCTGTACCTGGAAGTCGGCAAGCTCACCCGCGAATTGCACAGCGCCATTGTCAACTTCCAGATCGACCCGCATATGCCGCAGGCCGAGGAAGTGTCGCAGATCACCGACGCCACCGAGCGCCTGTCCTATGTGGTCAGGCTGACCGAAGCGGCGGCCAATCGCACCATGGACCTGGTGGAGAGTGCGACCCCGAGGATCACTGGCCTGAACGTCGAGGCCAAGGCCCTGGGCGCCGACTGGGGCCGTTTCATGCGGCGCGAAGTCGGTGCCCAGGAGTTTCGCGAGCTGGCGCGGCGGGTCGAGACATTCCTGTCCCGCAGCGAGCAGGAAACCCGCGCTGTTTCGAGCGAGCTGAACGATATTCTGCTGGCCCAGGATTACCAGGACCTTACCGGCCAGGTGATCAAGCGCGTGACCCAGATGGTCACCGAAGTGGAAAGCAATCTGCTCAAATTGGTGCTGATGGCCAGTCAGGTCGACCGCTTTGCCGGTATCGAACATGACCGCGATGCGCTTCTTGCCGAAAAAGACCCACAAAAACAGATGGCCCAGGGTGAAGGTCCGCAGATTCATGCCGATAAACGTGAAGACGTTATGTCCGGTCAGGACGATGTCGACGATTTGCTTTCCAGTCTTGGATTCTAGGAGCACCCAAACACATGAGCTTCGGCGCCGATGAAGAGATCCTTCAGGATTTTCTGGTTGAGGCCGGCGAGATTCTGGAGCAACTGTCCGAACAACTGGTCGAGCTGGAAAGCCGGCCAGATGATGCGGATCTGCTCAATGCAATCTTTCGCGGTTTTCACACTGTAAAAGGGGGCGCCGGCTTCCTCCAGCTCAACGAGCTGGTGGAGTGCTGTCACATCGCCGAGAACGTGTTCGATATCCTGCGCAAGGGGGAGCGACGCGTCGACTCGGAGCTGATGGACGTGGTCCTGGAAGCGCTGGATGCGGTGAACGGCATGTTCAGCGAAGTCCGTGAACGTGGCCCGATCACTGCGGCCACCCCGGAGCTGCTGGCGGCCTTGGCGCGCCTGGCGGAACCGGCGGGTGCCGAGGAAGTGGCCGCGCCAGTGGCCGAAGTGGCGGAGCCGGAACCGGTCGCTGAAAGCGAATCCGGCGACATCACCGATAACGAATTCGAAATGCTGCTCGACTCCCTGAACAGCGTCAAGGCCGAAGCCGAGGCGCCCAAGGCCGTGGCGGCGGTACAAGGCGAGGCCGGTGGCGATGAAATCACCGACGCCGAGTTCGAATCCCTGCTCGACCAGTTGCACGGCAAGGGCCAGTTCGCGCCGGATGCCGTGGCGGCGCCGACTCCGCCGGCAGCACCGGCGGCGCCCAGCGGTGGGGCTGAAAAAAGTAGCGATATCACCGACGACGAATTCGAAGCCTTGCTCGACCAGTTGCATGGCAAGGGTTCGTTCAAGGTCGAGGCGCTCGATACCACTCCGGCTGCGGCCCAGGCAGCAGAGAAAACCGGCGCTGCAGGCGGTGATCTGATCACCGACCAGGAATTCGAATCGCTGCTCGACGAGCTGCATGGCAAGGGCAAGTTCACCGAAGTGGCCGCGACCACGGCGGTGGCCACGCCGGCCGCGACCAAACCGGCTGCCGCTGCACCTGCACCTGTTGCCAAGGCGCCAGCGACGCCAGCACCGGCCAAGGCCGCACCGGCACCTGCCGCCGCACCGGCTCCGGCCCGTGCCCCGGCGCCTGCCGCTGCGGCTGGCGACAAGCCGGCCGCCAGCGAAGCGGAAACCACCGTGCGGGTTGATACCGCGCGCCTGGACGAGATCATGAACATGGTCGGCGAACTGGTGCTGGTGCGTAACCGCCTGGTGCGCCTGGGCTTGAACAGCGGCGATGAAGCCATGTCCAAGGCCGTGTCCAACCTCGACGTGGTGACCGCCGACCTGCAGACCGCGGTGATGAAAACCCGCATGCAGCCGATCAAGAAAGTCTTCGGCCGCTTCCCGCGCCTGGTTCGCGACCTGGCCCGGCAGTTGAAGAAAGAGATCAACCTGGAACTGGTGGGCGAAGAGACCGACCTCGACAAGAACCTGGTGGAGGCCCTGGCCGACCCGCTGGTCCACTTGGTGCGCAACTCGGTCGACCACGGTATCGAAGAACCGGCCGACCGCGAAGCCATGGGCAAGTCCCGCAGCGGTCGGGTCATCCTCTCCGCCGAGCAGGAAGGCGACCACATCCTGCTGTCGATCTCCGATGACGGCAAGGGCATGGACGCCGACGTGCTGCGCAGTATCGCGGTGAAGAAGGGCCTGATGGACAAGGATGCGGCCGATCGCCTGAGCGAGACCGACTGCTTCAACCTGATCTTCGCTCCGGGCTTCTCGACCAAGACCGAGATTTCCGACGTGTCAGGGCGTGGCGTGGGCATGGACGTGGTGAAAACCAAGATCGCCCAGCTCAACGGTACCATCAACATCTACTCGACCAAGGGCAAGGGCTCGAAGATCGTCATCAAGGTCCCGTTGACCCTGGCGATCATGCCGACCCTGATGGTCATGCTCGGCAACCAGGCTTTTGCCTTCCCGCTGGTCAACGTCAACGAGATCTTCCACCTCGACCTGTCGCGCACCAACGTGGTCGACGGCCAGGAAGTGGTGATCGTCCGCGACAAGGCCCTGCCGCTGTTCTACCTCAAGCGCTGGCTGGTCAGCTCGGCCGCTCATGAAGAGCAGCGTGAAGGCCACGTGGTGATCCTTTCGGTGGGCACCCAGCGGATCGGCTTTGTCGTCGATCAGTTGGTCGGCCAGGAAGAAGTGGTCATCAAACCGCTGGGCAAGATGCTGCAAGGGACCCCGGGCATGTCGGGCGCCACCATTACCGGTGACGGTCGCATTGCCCTGATTCTCGACGTGCCGAGCATGCTCAAGCGTTACGCCGCACGGCGTATTTGATTCTGGCCCGGCGGCTGGGCTTAAGCCCGCCGCCGTGCCTAACGGAGTGTTTATGGTAGTCAAGGTCCTGGTGGTGGATGATTCGGGGTTTTTCCGCCGCCGCGTCTCGGAAATTCTTTCGGCGGATCCAAGCATTCAGGTCGTCGGTACGGCGACCAACGGTAAAGAAGCCATCGATCAGGCCCTGGCCCTCAAGCCGGACGTGATTACCATGGACTACGAGATGCCGATGATGGACGGCATCACGGCGGTGCGGCATATCATGCAGCGCTGCCCGACGCCGGTGCTGATGTTCTCGTCCCTCACCCACGAAGGCGCCCGGGTCACCCTCGATGCGCTGGACGCCGGGGCCGTGGACTTCCTGCCGAAGAATTTCGAAGATATCTCGCGCAACCCGGAGAAGGTCAAGCAGCTGCTGTGCGAGAAGGTTCACAGCATCTCGCGCAGTAACCGCCGCTTCAGCAGTGTGCCTGCTGCCGCGCCGTCTCCGGCCCCTACGCCGACACCGGCGTCCAGCAGCTACGGCAGCCCGGCTCCGGCACCCGTGCGCACCACCCCGGTGGCCAGTCGCGCTCCGGCGCCCGCACACGCCGCGGTCTCGACCTCCGGCGCGCCGAAGCGCAAGGCCTACAAGCTGGTTGCCATCGGTACCTCCACCGGTGGTCCGGTAGCCCTGCAGCGGGTCCTGACCCAGTTGCCGGCCAGCTTCCCGGCGCCCATCGTGTTGATCCAGCATATGCCGGCGGCCTTCACCAAGGCTTTTGCCGAACGTCTGGACAAGCTTTGCCAGATCAGCGTCAAGGAAGCCGAGGATGGCGACATCCTGCGTCCCGGGCTGGCCCTGCTCGCCCCGGGCGGCAAGCAGATGATGATCGACGGGCGTGGCGCGGTGAAAATCCTGCCAGGCGATGAGCGTCTGAACTACAAGCCTTGTGTGGATATCACCTTTGGTTCCGCGGCCAAGTCCTACGGTGACAAAGTTCTGGCGGTGGTCCTCACTGGCATGGGCGCCGATGGTCGTGAAGGCGCGCGCCTGCTCAAGCAGGGCGGCAGTGCCATCTGGGCCCAGGACGAAGCCAGTTGCGTGATCTACGGCATGCCCATGGCCATCGTCAAGGCTGAGCTGGCCGATGCGGTGTACAGCCTCGATGAAATCGGCAAGCACCTGGTCGAGGCTTGTCTCTGATGGATGTGTTGAGCCTTATCGGGATGATTCTGGCGTTTGTCGCCATCATCGGCGGCAACTTCCTCGAAGGTGGTCACCTGGGGGCCTTGGCCAACGGTCCGGCCGCCTTGATCGTGCTGGGCGGGACCATCGGCGCGGCCTTGCTGCAATCGCCGATGAGCGCGTTCAAGCGCGCCATGCAGATTCTTATCTGGATCCTCTTTCCACCGCGTATCGATCTGCCTGCCGGCGTCGAGCGCGTGGTCAACTGGAGTCTGACGGCGCGCAAGGAAGGCCTGTTGGGCCTGGAAAGCATCGCCGAGGCCGAGCCCGACACCTACTCGCGCAAGGGCCTGCAACTGCTGGTCGACGGTGCCGAGCCGGAAGCCATCCGCAGCATTCTCGAAGTGGACTTCTACACCCAGGAAAGCCGTGATATCGAGGCCGCCAAGGTCTTCGAAAGCATGGGCGGCTATGCGCCGACCATCGGTATCATCGGTGCGGTGATGGGCTTGATTCACGTGATGGGCAACCTCGGCGACCCCTCGCAACTGGGTAGCGGGATTGCCGTGGCCTTTGTCGCGACCATCTACGGCGTGGCCAGTGCCAACCTGATACTGCTGCCGGTGGCCAGCAAGCTCAAGTCGATTGCCTTTCGCCAGTCGCGTTATCGGGAAATGCTCCTCGAGGGCATCCTGTCGATTGCCGAGGGCGAGAACCCGCGCTCCATTGAATTGAAGCTGCAAGGCTTCATGGAGTGATGGAGTAGACATGGCCAGACGTCGCCAACACGAAGAGCATGTGAATCACGAGCGCTGGTTGGTTTCCTACGCTGACTTCATCACGCTGCTGTTCGCCTTTTTCGTGGTCATGTACTCGATTTCCTCGATCAACGAAGGCAAGTACAAGGTGATCTCCCAGGCGCTGGTCGGGGTCTTCAACGACGCCGACCGCAGCCTCAAGCCGATTCCCATCGGTGACGAGCGCCCGGTCACGGTCAAGCCGGCCGACCCGCTGATCAAGGATGTCGATCAGACCGATGCCGCCATCGGCCAGGGGGCCAAGGACCCGCTCAAGAGCATCGCCGACGATATCAGCGCGGCGTTCGGCGACCTGATCAGTTCCAACCAGATGACCGTGCGCGGCAACGAACTGTGGGTCGAGATCGAACTCAACTCCAGCCTGCTGTTCGGCAGCGGCGATGCAATGCCCAGTGACATGGCGTTCAACATCATCGAGAAGGTGGCGAAGATCCTCAAACCCTTCGACAACCCGATCCACGTCGAAGGCTTTACCGACGACCAGCCGATCCGTACCGCGCAATATCCCACCAACTGGGAGCTGTCCTCGGCCCGTTCGGCGAGTATCGTGCGGATGATGGCCATGGACGGGGTCAACCCCGGCCGGCTGGCATCGGTGGGGTATGGCGAGTTCCAGCCGGTGGCCAACAATGCCACCGCCGAAGGCCGGGCGCGCAACCGGCGGGTGGTGCTGGTGGTGTCGCGTAATCTCGACGTACGCCGCAGCCTGACCGGTACCGGCACGGCCAATGCAACACCGGACGCGGCCTTGAAGCGTGCTGGCACACAAACTGCACCGCCAGCGATAAAGCAAGCGGTACGCGAGAAGGCCGTCAAATCTCCGGCACCTGCTCTATAACTTGGCGCTATTTCTCGGCCGGCTTGACGCCGGGCGGGAGGAATACACTGAATGAGAGTCTGGGCAGTAGCCAATCAAAAGGGTGGCGTCGGTAAGACCACTTCCTCCATCGCTTTAGCCGGATTGCTGGCCGAGGCGGGCAAGCGCGTGGTCGTGGTCGACCTCGACCCCCACGGCTCGATGACCAGCTATTTCGGTTATGACCCCGATACCCTGGAACACAGCACCTTCGACCTGTTCCAGCACCGGGGCACGGTGCCTGTGGGCTTGCCCGGGCAATTGCTGCTGTCCACCAGCGACGAGCGGATTTCCCTGTTGCCCTCCAGCACCGCCCTGGCGACCCTTGAGCGCTTGTCGCCGGGCCAGAGCGGCCTGGGCCTGGTGATCGCCAAGAGTCTGGCGCAGCTGTGGCAGGACTTCGATTACGCGGTGATCGACAGCCCGCCGCTGCTGGGTGTATTGATGGTCAACGCCTTGGCGGCGAGCCAGCAACTGGTGGTGCCGGTACAGACCGAACATCTGGCGGTCAAGGGACTGGAACGGATGGTCAACACCCTGGCGATGATCAACCGTTCACGCAAGCAGGCTTTGCCCTACACCATCGTACCGACCTTGTTCGATCGCCGGACCCAGGCGTCCATGGGGACTCTGCGGGTCCTGCGCGACAAGTTCCCGGAAACCATCTGGGAAGGCTACATTCCGGTCGACACGCGCCTGCGCGATGCCAGCCGGGCGGGTGTCACACCATCGCAGTTCGACGGCAAGAGCCGGGGCGTGCTGGCCTATCGGGCCTTGCTCAAGCACTTGCTGACCCAACAACTCATTCCGCAGGTGGCCTGACGTGTCCCAGTCCTCAAGTCATCTGCCTGTCCAGCCGATACCCTTTACAGGTTACTGTAACGGGACATCTCCATGGGCATGCACATGATCCGTCCTGTCGAAATCACCACACGGCCGCAAGTGGCGCTGCAATCCTATCTGGATGCACTGCTGCAGGAGGCGACCGAAGAGTTGCCGGTGGAAATCGCCGTCGCCGTCGAGGTGCCGGTCGCGGTACCGCTGCTGGTAGAGACGAGCGTGGCCAGCGAGCTGGACGAGTTCCAGGCCGCCGTGCTCGAAGAGCAGGCCCGCGATGCCCTGGCCGCGCAAGCCGTGGTTGCCGCACCCGTGGTGACGGCGCCTGCGCCAGTGCCAGTGGCGTTGGAAGCGCCGGTGGCGATACCGCAGGTTGTGCCGGTCGCGCCCGTGGTGGTGGAGCCGGTGGTCGAGGTGCATCTGCCGCCCGCGGCGAATATCCCGCCGCCACCGATGCAGGGCGACGAGCGTCCCCATTGGGCGGCCGAGCCTTTCGAATGCCTGCTGTTCGACGTCGCCGGGCTGACCCTGGCGGTGCCGCTGGTGTGCCTGGGGTCGATCTATTCGCTGGCGGGGCACGAGCTGACGCCATTGTTCGGACAGCCGGAATGGTTCCTCGGGATCCTGCCGAGCCAGGCCGGCAACCTGAAAGTGCTGGATACCGCGCGCTGGGTGATGCCGGACCGTTATCGCGACGATTTCCGCCAGGGGCTGCAATATGTGATCTCGGTCCAGGGCTACGAATGGGGGCTGGCGGTGCATCAGGTCAGCCGTTCCCTGCGCCTGGACCCCAACGAAATCAAATGGCGTACCCATCGTGGACAGCGGCCGTGGCTGGCCGGCACGGTCATCGAACACATGTGTGCGTTGCTCGACGTCTCCGAACTGGCTGAACTGATCGCCAGCGGTGCGGTGAAACATCTGCAAACGAACAAGCCGGCCGGTAAACCAGCCAGCAAACCAACGAACAAATAACGGCGTCCTAGCGGTCCCCCCGCGAGGCTTGCCAGAGCACACACCGTATCAACGGTCATTGAGGGTCAGGGGTATGAATAAGTCGTCGTCCGCACAGAGTTCCGAAGATCCGATCCTGCAATGGGTAACCTTCAAGCTGGATAACGAGTCCTATGGGATCAACGTGATGCGCGTCCAGGAAGTCCTGCGCTACACCGAGATCGCCCCGGTACCGGGTGCACCGAGCTACGTGCTGGGGATCATCAACCTGCGCGGCAACGTGGTCACCGTGATCGACACCCGCCAGCGTTTTGGCCTGATGCCGACCGAAGTGAACGACAACACCCGTATCGTGATCATCGAGGCCGACAAGCAAGTGGTCGGCATCATGGTCGACAGCGTGGCCGAAGTGGTCTATCTGCGTCAGTCGGAAGTCGAAACCGCGCCGAACGTGGGTAACGACGAATCGGCCAAGTTCATCCAGGGCGTGTGCAACAAGAACAACGAACTGCTGATTCTGGTTGAGCTGGACAAAATGATGAGCGAAGAAGAATGGTCCGAGCTGGAGAGCATCTGATTGATTCTTGAGGTCGCCGTTATTCTCCTGTCCCTGTTGTGGGCCGGGACCGTAGGGATGTTTGTGGTCTATGCCCGCAACCAGCGTCTGATTGCCGGGCAGCAGGCCGAGGGCGATGCGTTGCGGGACCAGCGCATCAAGGAGCTGGCGCGGCGCGTGGATAACTTCCAGAACGGCACCGTGCGCATGGGCGAGGACCTGCACGAGCTGCGGGCCGTCGTCGCGCCGCTACCGGAAAAGCTTGCCCAACTGGAGCAGCGTGATCCGTCGAGCCTGTCCTTCGCCCAGGCGGCACGGCTGGTGGGGATGGGGGCCAGCGTTGATGAATTGACGCAGTCCTGCGGCCTGACCCAGGCCGAGGCGGAACTGATGAGCAAGTTGCATCGGGGTTGAAGCCTTCGTCGTTGGCCTGACCCTGGCGCCCTTGGATGGGCGCCACAAGGTTCAGTGACGGGTCGCGATCCAGATCAGCAAGCCGGCCTGGAACATTGCAAAGGCCACCAGGCAGGTGATGGTGAAGCGCAGGCCGGTGTCTTCACGCTTGAATTTGCTCACGCGTTCTTCCTGCTGGCGCAGCTTCACTTCCTGTTCCAGCAGGTTCTGTTCGGCGGTCTGCAGCATCTGCGCCGCTTCGAGTATTTCGACGAATTGCAGTTTTTCGGTGTTCCACGCCGTGCGCAGGTCGCCGACCCGCACGTCCTTGTAGCTGCCCTTGAGGTGCAGGGGGGCATCCGCGTATTCGACTTCGTAACCCTGGACTTTCAGGAAGTGATCGCGGCGCAGGCGGGTGTCTTCGTTCAGGGCGTCCTTGTTTTGCAGGGTGGCGCCATCGACCACGTAATGTGAGCCCTTCTTCTGGGCCCAGATCGCCGCCTGGGCGGCCAGGAAACGTCCGATACCGCGATTCATCGGCTCGACCTGCAAGCCGCTTTCCGGTCCGAAATGCACGCGCTTGGTGCTGTGGTCGACCCACACGTCCAGGTGGTTCTGTTCCTTGCGCACCCGTTGTCCCGGCAGCTGGATCTCCAGGCGCAGCAGGCTGCGTTCCTTGCTATGGCGCTCGGCGTAGCCGAACTGGACAAACCGCAGGGGGCGGGCGCCGGTGCTGCGCTCGGTGGGCAGGGGCGCCAGGCGCAGCAGCTTGAAATGCTCGGCCTGGACGTCCGCCCACGGCAGCTCCACGGGCGGGGCCTCGGCGGCTTCGGCGGTGTTTTCGGTTGAGGCTTGGGGTTCAGTCATTCGGCAAGATCCTGTCCGTATCCAGCTTGCCGGTCACAATATCGGTACCGGCAATGACTTATCGGCCGTTTTTGGCAGGACTGGAGCAGAAAGTGCCCTTGGGCCTGGCACCGGTCCTGTAGCGGTCTTGAGGGCCTCTTCGCGGGCAAGCCCAGCTCCTACAGTCCAGTGTCGAACACAAATTTTACACACGACACTGAACTGTAGGAGCTGGGCTTGCCCGCGAAGCTTTTGACGCCCTCAAGCCGGGCCTCAGTGATGCGGCAGCCCGTCGATAAAGGCCAGGATCCGGCTGCCCAGTTCGGCGGCCAGAGGCAGTTGCGGGTCCTTGTAGGAGGCCAGCTGGCTCTTGATATCTTCGGGGACGATACGCAGCACATGGTTCATGCCGTCAATCAGCGCCAGCTGCGCGTCCGGCTTGGCGGCCTTGAGCGCCTCGGCATCGCCGACGCCGACCTGGATGTCGTTGCGGCCCTGGACGATCAGTGCGGGTATCTTCAGGCGGGCGAAAGCCGCCGCCGGGTCCTGGCGAAACAGGCTGATCAGGTAGGGCTGGACGCTGGGACGGAAAATCGGCATCAGCGGCGCGGGGATATCGTTGTCCAGGTGCCCGGCCTTGAGGCTGTCGAGCAGAGCGTTGGCCCGCAACATCAAGGCCGGCGGCAGGTTATTGGCCAGTTGCTGGCGGACCACGCTGTCGACCGGGCGGCCGCTGCCGGCGACGCTGATCAGCGCCGCGACGTCCAGCTTGGGCGCCGCCAGGGTGGCGATCAATGCGCCCTCGCTGTGGCCGAGCAGGATCAGTGGCCCGAAACGCGGGTCGGCCTTGAGCTTCTCGCCCCAGGCCACCACATCCGCCGTATATCCCTCGATACTCAGGGTTCGCTCGTCGGGTGCGGCCGCCAGGCTGGCGGCCACGCCACGCTTGTCGAAGCGCACGCTGGCAATATTGTGACTGGCCAGTACCCCGGCCAGACGCTTGAGGCTGTCGGTGCGACCGCCATCGGGATTGTTGCCATCGCGATCGGTGGGGCCTGAGCCGGACACGATCAACACCACGGGTACCGGTGCGTCGGAGCGCGGCAGCAGCAACGAGCCGAACAGCTCGCCGCTGCCGGTGTCCAGGGTGATCGGTTGTTGTAGCAGCACGGAGGCTTGGGCAAAACCGCTGAACAGGGTCAGGGCCATCAGAATCAATCGCAGCATTATCACGCCATTATCTACAGAGTGTCGGTTCGACTCGTCATCGAGGATAAGGTTCGAGGATGAACTACGGGGATAGCCCGCGTATACTGCCACGCTTGATCTAGACTCGATTCGCGGAGCGCCCTGCATGTCCGGCAATACTTACGGCAAGCTGTTCACTGTCACCACCGCAGGCGAAAGCCATGGCCCGGCGTTGGTCGCCATTGTCGACGGCTGCCCTCCGGGCCTGGAGTTGTCCCTGGACGACCTGCAGCGCGACCTCGACCGCCGCAAGCCGGGCACCAGCCGCCACACCACCCAGCGCCAGGAAGCCGACGAAGTGGAGATCCTCTCCGGGGTTTTCGAAGGCCGTACCACCGGCTGCGCCATCGGCCTGCTGATCCGCAACACCGACCAGAAGTCCAAGGACTACTCGGCGATCAAGGACCTGTTCCGCCCGGCCCACGCCGACTACACCTATCACCATAAATACGGTGAGCGCGATTATCGTGGCGGCGGCCGCAGTTCCGCCCGGGAAACCGCCATGCGCGTGGCGGCCGGTGCCATCGCGAAGAAGTTCCTGGCCAGCCAGGGCATCGTTATCCGTGGCTACATGAGCCAGCTGGGCCCTATCGAAATCCCGTTCAAGACCTGGGACTCGGTGGAGCAGAATGCCTTTTTCTGTCCCGATCCGGACAAGGTGCCTGAGCTTGAAGCCTATATGGACCAGTTGCGGCGCGACCAGGATTCGGTCGGTGCGAAGATCACCGTGGTTGCCGAAGGCGTGATGCCGGGCCTGGGCGAGCCGATCTTCGACCGCCTGGATGCGGAACTGGCCCATGCGCTGATGAGCATCAACGCGGTCAAGGGGGTCGAGATCGGTGCCGGTTTTGCCTGCGTGGCCCAGCGCGGCACCGAACATCGCGACGAACTGACCCCGGAAGGTTTCCTCAGCAACAACGCCGGCGGCATCCTTGGCGGGATTTCCTCCGGCCAGCCGATTGTCGCGCACCTGGCCCTCAAACCGACCTCGAGCATCACTACGCCGGGACGCTCCATCGACATCCATGGCAACCCGGTGGACGTGATCACCAAGGGCCGTCATGACCCTTGCGTGGGCATCCGTGCCACCCCGATCGCCGAAGCGATGATGGCGATCGTACTGATGGACCACCTGCTGCGTCACCGCGGGCAGAACGCGGATGTGCGGGTTGGCACACCGGTACTGGGCCAGCTGTAATGCCGGGGGCGCCGCTCCCTTACTGGCGGTTGTCCAGTTTCTACCTGTTCTACTTCGCCTTGCTGGGAGCGACGGCGCCGTTCCTGGCGCTGTACTTCCACCATCTGGGGTTTGCCCCGGCGCGGATTGGCGAACTGGTAGCGATTCCCATGCTGATGCGCTGCGTGGCGCCGAATATCTGGGGCTGGTTGGGTGACTACACGGGCCGGCGCCTGGCGATCGTGCGCTTCGGCGCGGTCTGCACCTTGCTGGCGTTTTCGCTGATCTTTTTCGACAAGAGCTACGCCTGGCTGGCGCTGGTCATGGCCCTGCATGCGTTTTTCTGGCACGCGGTGCTGCCACAGTTCGAAGTCATCACCCTGGCCCATCTGAAGGTCCAGGGCCAGGCGGCACGTTACAGCCAGATCCGCTTGTGGGGTTCCATCGGTTTCATCCTCACGGTGGTGGCACTCGGACGCCTGTTCGAGGCCCTGAGCCTGGATATCTACCCGGTGGCCATTGTGGTGATCATGACCGGTATCGTCCTGAGCAGCGCCTGGGTGCCCAATGCCCAGCCGCCGAGCCAGGGCCCGAGAGTGCCTGGCGAAGGTTTTCTGCGACAGTTGCGCCGCCCCGGGGTGTTGGCGTTCTATGCCTGTGTCGCGCTGATGCAGATGAGCCATGGTCCTTACTACACCTTCCTGACCCTGCACCTGGAAAGCCTCGGCTACACGCGTGGGCTGATCGGCATGCTCTGGGCACTGGGGGTGGTGGCGGAAGTGCTGATGTTCCTGGCCATGAGCCGGATCCTCGCGCGCTTTTCGGTCCGTCGGGTGCTGCTGGCCAGTTTCCTCCTGGCCGCCGTGCGCTGGTTGCTGCTGGGCGCGTTGGCCGATCACCTGGCGGTGCTGTTGTTCGCCCAGGTGCTGCACGCGGCGACCTTTGCCAGCTTTCACGCCTCTGCCATTCATTTCGTGCAACGTAGCTTCGGCGCGCGCCAGCAAGGCCAGGGGCAGGCGTTATACGCTGCACTGGCCGGTACGGGCGGGGCTTTGGGCGCGTTGTACGCCGGTTATAGCTGGAACAGCCTGGGGCCGACCTGGACCTTCAGCATCGCCAGCCTCGCGGCCCTGGCCGCGGCCATTATCATTGCCACACGCATGGAAGAGGAGCGGCCATGAACCTGACCCGTGAACAATTGAGCCTGGAGATCATCGAGGCCGGGCGCTTTCTGTATGGTCGCGGCTGGTCGCCGGCCACCAGCAGCAACTATTCGACCCGCCTGTCGGCCAGCCAGGCGCTGCTGACGGTGTCTGGCAAGCACAAGGGGCAGTTGGGCCCGGACGATGTGCTCGCCACCGACCTGGCGGGCAACAGCCTGGAGCCGGGCAAGAAGCCCTCGGCCGAAACCCTGTTGCACACCCAGCTCTATACCTGGCGCGGGGAGATCGGCGCGGTGTTGCACACCCATTCGGTGAATGCCACGGTGTTGTCGCGGATGACGCCCGGCGAGTTCATCGAGTTCGAAGACTATGAGCTGCAAAAGGCTTTCTCCGGGGTCACGACCCATGAGTCCCGGGTGCGGGTGCCGATCTTCGATAATGACCAGGATATTGCGCGGCTGGCGGCCAAGGTGCAGCCTTGGCTCGAGGCGCATTCCGATTGCGTCGGTTATCTGATTCGCGGGCACGGTCTCTACACCTGGGGGGCGCGCATGAGCGACGCCCTGCGCCAGATCGAAGCGTTCGAGTTTCTCTTTGAATGTGAGTTGAAAGTCCGTTCGCTGCGGTCTTCCTGAATATCGGTTTTTGCACGAACTGTTGATTATCTGATTATCCGGCGCGTCGGACCGGCCTCCAGAGCAGGTCGACGCAGAGCCCAGTCGAGGAATAGAGTCCCATGAGCAGCCTGTCCGTTTATCACGTTTCAAGCCCGGACCTCCCGAACAAGGTCCTGACCCACGTCGACGACATCGCTTCGACCCTGGCCGAGCAAGGGGTGCGTTTCGACCGTTGGCAAGCTGCCGCGCCGATTCAGCCCGGTGCCAGCCAGGAAGAGGTGATCGCCGCCTACCAGGCGCAGATCGACCGTCTGATGACCGAGCGCGGCTACATCACCGTCGACGTCGTCAGCCTGAACAGTGATCACCCGCAGAAGGCCGAGTTGCGCGCCAAGTTCCTCGACGAGCACCGGCATGCCGAAGACGAAGTGCGTTTTTTCGTTGCCGGTCGCGGTCTGTTCTCCCTGCACATCGGCGAGTATGTCTACGCCGTGCTCTGTGAAAAGAACGACCTGATTTCGGTACCGGCCGGTACGCCGCACTGGTTCGATATGGGCGAACACCCACATTTCGTCGCCATTCGCCTGTTCAACAACCCCGAAGGCTGGGTCGCCCAGTTCACCGGCGAGGACATCGCCAACCGTTTCCCGCGTCTCGAAGACTGACTCCGCCATTCCACCCAGAAGGATCCGACATGCCGATCAAAGCCATCCTCACGGATATCGAAGGCACCACCAGTGCGGTGAGCTTTGTCTTCGACGTGCTGTTTCCCTACGCGGCCGGGCATTTGCCGGAGTTTGTCCGGCAACACGCCGAGCGCCCGGAGGTGGCGGTGCAACTGGGGGCGGTGCGGCTGGACAGCGGTGAGCCGGCGGCGGATGTCGAGCGGGTGATCGAGATTCTCCTCGACTGGCTTGCCGAGGACCGCAAGGCCACGCCGCTCAAGGCCTTGCAAGGCATGGTCTGGCAGCAGGGTTATGAAGCCGGTCAGCTCAAGGGGCATGTGTACCCGGATGCGGTCCGGGCGCTGCAGGACTGGCACGGGCAGGGCTTGGCGCTGTATGTGTATTCCTCGGGCTCGATCCAGGCACAGAAGCTGATCTTCGGCTGTTCCGAGGCTGGTGACCTGTCGCCCTTGTTCAGCGGTTATTTTGATACCACCTCGGGACCCAAGCGCGAAGTGCAGTCTTATCGATATATCAGCGAAGCCATCGGTTGCCCGGCAAGCCAGATCCTGTTCCTCTCGGATATCGTCGAAGAACTCGATGCCGCCCGCCAGGCCGGCATGCTGACCTGCGGCCTGGCTCGCGACGGTGGAGAACTGCCCGGCCACCCGAACGTGAGCAGTTTTGCCGAGATTGATCTGGCGACTCTTTAGGTTAAACAGAGCATGGACGGTCGTCTTGATTAAAACTTGAGTCGGCCTTGTGTGTTTTAAGTTGTAGGAAATTGCCTGTTGAAATGTCGGGCATCCCTGTTTGTGTTTGTGGTTGCTTGTTAAATCCCCTTTCTGTGTAACTCTCTGTTTTTTGATGGGTGTTTGTCTGTGGCTAAGAAGCATTGGTCACGGCAGGGAGATCTATTGAAACCAGAGGGAGAAACAATCATGAACGTTCCCGAAATGCTGGGTGCCGATGTCGTGCGCAGAGTTTCTTGCAGGGTGGTCGATATTGCCGATTCGCGAGGGCGGAATAAACAGGATTTTATTCAATCCTCCAAGACACCGTCCCACGTTGTCGTCCTGCCCGCGCTGGACAAGCCCCGCCGGTGCCGGTTGTCAAAGAGCAAAACCTTGAGCGAAAAGGAACTGGAAGTGTTGCGCTGGGCACGGGCAGGCAAAACCGTCTGGGAAATCAGTGTTATTCGCGATGTTTCCGAAGCCACGGTCAAGTTTCATCTGCGCAATATCTATCACAAACTGGGTGTGAGCAATCGGGCGCATGCCGTGGGAGAGGCGGTTAATCGTGGCTTGGTGTGAGAGGGTGCAGGCAAGTTGCATGGCACCCGTGGAAGGGCTGCCGGGAGAGTCCGACAGGCTTCAACGGGTGCTTGTGGTTTTCTGCTTACTGACTTACTGATAGGTCGGCAGTGCGAAGCGGTTCTGGCTTTGCAACAGTGCGATCGACGGTAGTTCACCGGGCTCGCTGGCGAGGTCGCGGCGAATGGCGCTGATCACCCAGGTGAGTTGTTCCGCGGTGTGTAATTGTGCGTAGGAAACCGAGCGCCGGACTTGCTTGCCGTCGCTGGCCTGCAGGGTCAGCAGGATGCCGCCATCCGGACGCGCTTGGGTCGTGACCTTGTAGTTGGAAAATACCGAAGCAAACTTTTCCTGGATCAGGCTCATGTCTATGGACTCCTTTAGCTCATGTAGGGCATGGAGTCATAGGTGCAGTGATTGTGCCAGCATGGGATTTTAAAAAATTACTTATAAAACAATAAGTTATGTTTTTGTTGGTTTTACGCGGTCGTGCATTTTGCAAGAAAGGCCATCGTGCATCCTGCATTTTGCCGATGTCTGGTCGTTTGGCGCAGGCCTGGCGCCGGACCTCCCGCTGGCTTTTATTGATTGTCTCTATGGAAGCGCTTGAAAAATAGGGCATGACAGCGAGCAGGAGGCTCGGGAAACTGGAGTCCTTTACAGCCCTGTCCAAGCAACGCCAAGGAGCGCTCCATGTCCGACCAGGCCCGACAAATGACCGAAGACCAAGCCGCCGAGTTCGCCGAACAGGTGTTCGATGTGGCGCGCAAGGGCGATGCGCCGATGCTTGCGGCCCTGTTGAGCAAAGGCCTGCCGCCGAACCTGCGTAACCACAAGGGCGACACTTTGCTGATGTTGGCCAGTTACCACGGGCATGCCGATGCGGTGCGTGTGTTGCTGGAGCACAAGGCTGATCCGCAGATACAAAACGATAACGGCCAGAGCCCGATTGCCGGCGCGGCGTTCAAGGGCGACCTGGAGATGGTCAGGTTGCTGATCGAAGGCGGGGCCCAGGTCGAGGGGACGTCGAAGGACGGTCGCACGGCGCTGATGATGGCGGCGATGTTCAATCGCACCACGATTGTCGATTACCTGCTCAGCCAGGGCGCCGATCCCCGGGCCCAGGACGCCAACGGCGTCACCGCATTGGCCGCGGCACAGACCATGGGCGCCCAGGACACGGCGGCGCAGTTGCAGAAAATCCTCGGCTGACGCGCTGCTGCAAATACCGCGCGGCGGCCATGCTCACTTTTTCGTTGGCTTGCTGCTGCCGGGTATGTGCAGGTAGGACATCACGCTTTCCGTGAGTTCGGTTGCCAGTTTCACGGCTTCCTTGTTGCGCGCCATCACCCCGGCTACCAAGCCTTCGATCAACGCCAGTACCGCGATGTTGGAACTGGTCAACACGGCGTGGTCGGCCGGGGCAAAGAGCACGTGCTGGGCGATGCCGGTCAGCGGCGAGGCCGGCGAGTCGGTGATGGCCAGCACCGTGGCGCCACGCTCGTGGGCAAACCGCGAGAGTTGCAACGTATCCAGGGAATAGCGTGGCAGCGAGATCGCCAGGAGGATGTCCTGGTCGGTAATGGCCGCCAGTCGATAAGCGGCGTTTTCGTTACCGCCCTCCATGCTGATGGCGGTCGCGTCGGCGCAGAAGGGCATCAGGGTCGAAGCCGCGAGGCCGGCCATGTAGACGCTGTTGCCAAACCCGAGGATGTAGATCTTGCGGGCCTGGGTCAGGCAGGTGACAAAGGCTTCGAAGGTTTCGGGGTGGTTGTTGGTGCCGGTGGTGCCGAGGTTACCAATGGCACTCTCGATCTGCTCATGCAGGCCGAAGGCGCCACCGGGGCGGTGCGCCAGTTCGTTGCGCAGTTTGTCCACCGGCGACACCATCTGCTGCAAGGTCGCCACCAGCTCGGCTTTCATACCGGTGTAGCCACCCAGGTTCAGCGCCTTGGCCAGGCGGTTGACCGCGGCGGGCGAGGTGGCGGTGGCCTGCGCCATCTCCTCGATGGTCAGGGTCGCGGCTTTCAACGGATGGCGCAGGATGAAGTCGGCCACCTTGCGCAGCGAGGGCTGCAGGTCGGCAACGATTTCCGCCAGTTTGCGCATGACCGGTGCGGCATAGACCGTAGTGTTTTTCGAGGGGGTCGGCATATCCGGCTCAACAGGTTCTGGGGGTGGAAGGGCGGGTGCCAGTGTATCCGAAGCCGGCCGTCGACGTGCGGGGCCGGCAATGGTCGGGGTGTCAGGCGGCGGCTATTTCAAGCTGCCGCGGAGGAATTGCCGGAGACGTTCGGACTGGGGCTCCCGCAGCACTTCGCGCGGGTTGCCGCGTTCTTCGACCTGGCCTTTGTGGAGGAATACCAACTGGTTGGAGACCTCCCTGGCGAAGCCCATTTCATGGGTCACCACGACCATGGTGCGACCTTCCAGGGCCAGGTCCTGCATGACTTTGAGCACTTCACCGACCAGCTCCGGGTCGAGCGCCGAAGTGGGTTCGTCGAAGAGCATCACTTCCGGTTCCATGGCCAGGGCCCGGGCTATCGCCACACGCTGCTGCTCGCCGCCGGACATGTGCGCCGGATAGGCGTTCAGGCGGTGTCCCACGCCGACCTTGTTCAAGTAGTGTTCGGCCTTTTCCCGGGCTTCTTTCCTGGACACACCGAGGACCTGCACCGGGGCCTCCATGACATTTTCAACGGCGCTCATGTGCGACCACAGGTTGAAGTGCTGAAACACCATGGCCAGTCGCGAACGCATGCGTTGCAGTTGCTTCGGCTCGGCGGCCTTGAGCCCGCCCGAGGCGTTGGCCACCAGCTTGAGCTGTTCACCATTGAGCCGTATCTGACCGGCATTGGGTTGTTCAAGCAAATTGATGCAGCGCAGGAAAGTGCTTTTACCGGAGCCGCTGGAACCGATGAGGCTGATCACATCACCGGCTTTTGCCTCCAGCGACACGCCCTTGAGCACTTCGTGAGCACCGTAGCTTTTGTGCAGGTCCTGAATTTCAAGTTTGTTCATGCTGTTCACTCTGCTGAAGTCAGTCGCTGAGCAAGCGACCCTGGCGAATAGGGGTACGACCGGCGACTTTCGCCAGCCACAAGCCGGGTTGGGCGAAACGCAGGCGTTCGCGGGCATAGAGAATGCCGTCGGTGCTGGCGGTCACCACGCTGTGCTGGTCGGTCACGGGGTCGATGACTTCGAACAGCGGGTCGCCGACCTTGACTCGCGCACCCAGCGGCTGCAGGAAACTGACCACGCCGGGGTGTGGCGCGTAGGCATATTGCGCGCCAGCGAACGGAGTGGCTTCACAGCAGAGGGCGGGCGCGGCCGGCCATTGACCGCTGATCAGGCCCTGTTCGGCCAGGTAGCCGAGGATCTGCTCGGCGCTGGCGATGCAGGGCTCGCTATCGGTGTCGGCCATACCTCGCAACTCAACGGTCGTGGCTATGCAGGCGAGGGGGATATTGGCCAGTGGGAAGCGTTTGGCCAGTTGCACCCAAGGGCTGGCACAGGCTTCGTCAAAGGCATTGCCGCCGGCATCCTCGGCCAGCAGGGCGGCTCCGGCGCCGAGGCGCGCGGCCAGGGAACACAGGCGCGACCAGTTTTGCGGCAGGGCGTAGAGCAGCATGATCGACTCGAAGTCGCAGTGCAGGTCGAGCACCACATCGGCATCACAGGCATGGCGCAACAACTGGCGACGCAAACCGTCAAGTTCCGAGATGGCCGGGGGCAGGTGCTCGATGACCGTGAGCATGGCGCGACGAATCAGTCCGACGTTGGTCACGGCGTCCGCGCCCAGTTGGCCTTCCAACTGCCGGGCCACGGCGTCGGTCAGTTGCGGGAAGTCGCGATTGAAGTTGCTGCCGCTGGAGAACTCGAAGCGACCCTGATGGGTGGCCTGGAACATCTGCCCGATGCCGATGGGGTTCGCCATGGGTACCAGTTCGATCACACCGATCAAGCGCCCCTGGTCTTCCAGTTCACGCAGGCGGCGCTTGAGCTCGACGGCGACGCGCATGCCGGGCAGTTCGTCGGCGTGCAGGGAGGCCTGGATGTAGGCCTTGCGCGAGCCGCTGCCGAAGCGAAACAGTGACAGCTGGCGCTCGGTGCCCGTGGCGCTCCAGGGCAGGACGTAGTTGATCTGCTGCATGGGGGTTCCTTAGTGCTTGCGTGGCGCCAGATACGCCAGCCAATGGCGCTCGGCCAACTTGAACAGACGCACGAGGGCGAAGGTCATGGCCAGGTAGATCAGGCCGGCGGTGATAAAGGCTTCGAAGGGTAAATAGAAGCGCGCGCTGACGGTGCGCGCCGCGCCGGTGATATCGACGAGGGTGACGATCGACGCCAGGCTGGTGGTTTGCAGCATCATCAGCACTTCGTTGCTGTACTGCGGCAGCGCGCGGCGCAAGGCCGAGGGCAGGAGAATGCGTCGGTACAGGGTCATGCGCGACATGCCCATGGCCCGGGCGGCCTCGACTTCGCCGCCGGGTGTCGACTTCAGGCTGCCGGCGAGCAACTCTGCGCTGTAGGCACTGGTGTTGATTGCAAAGGCCAGGCAGGCGCAAAAGGTCGCGCTCGACAGGTAGGGCCAGAGCAGGCTCTGGCGGACTGCTTCGAACTGCGCCAGGCCGTAGTAGATGAGGAACAATTGCACCAGCATCGGTGTGCCGCGGATCACGTAGGTGTACAGCCAGGCCGGGAAGTTGAGCAGCGGCGAGCGGGAGACCCGCAGCAGCGCCAGGGGGATGGCCAGCATCAGGCCCAGGGCCAGGGAGATCAGCAGCAGCTTGAGGGTCAGCAAGGCCCCCCCGAGATACAGCGGCAGGTTTTGCCAGATCAGGTTGTAATCGAGAATCATCGGTGGCTCTCCACTTACAGCTCGACGGCTTTGATGCCGACCGAATAGTGTTTTTCCAGATAACGCAGCACCAGCAGCGACAGGCTGGTCAGCATCAGGTAAAGCGCCGCCACGGCGAGGAAGAAGGTGAAGGGTTCGTGGGTGGCATCGGCGGCGTTCTTGGCCTTGAACATCATGTCCTGCAGGCCGATCACCGAGATCAGCGCGGTGGACTTGGTCAGCACCAGCCAGTTGTTGGTGAAACCGGGAATGGCGAAGCGAATCATCTGTGGCAGCAGGATCCGCCGGAACACCTGCAGGCCACTCATGCCATAGGCCATCCCGGCCTCGCCCTGGCCGCCGGGAATGGCCATGAAGGCACCGCGAAAGGTTTCCGAGAGATAGGCGCCGAAAATGAAGCCCATGGTGCAGACACCGGCCATGAAGGGGTTGATGTCGATGTAGTGGGTGTAGCCGAGTGCAAGAGCCAGGCGATTCACCAGATCCTGACCGCCATAGAAAATCAGCAGAATCAGGACCAGGTCGGGGATGCCGCGGATAAGGGTGGTGTAACCCTCACCCAGCATCGCCAGCCATTTGAGCGGGGATAACCGAAAGGCGGCACCGATCAGACCCAGGACAATGGCCATGGCCATCGCACTCAGGGCCAGGTTGAGGGTCAGCCAGGCACCCTCGAGGATGCTTGATCCGTAACCGTGGAGCATGATGAAACTCCTCGCCCGAAGCGCCGTCGGGCGCGCGGGACAAGTGGGAGAAGGGCGCCCGCGGCAAGCCGGCGCCAAGGTCACGGGAAGGTTTACTCGCCGTAGATATCGAACGCGAAGTACTTGGCCTGTATCTGCTGGTACTTGCCATTGGCGCGGATCGCATCGATGGCCGCGTTCAGGCGCGCGGCGTTCGCGGTGTCACCCTTGCGCAGGGCGATACCGGCGCCCCGGCCGAAGTATTTCGGGTCGTTGATGTCGCGGCCGACCAGCGCGAAGCCTTTACCCGCCGGGGTTTTGATAAAGCTCTCGTCGGTGTTGACGATGTCGGCGAGGGTGGCGTCCAGGCGACCCGACGCCAGGTCAAGAAAGGCCTCGTTCTGTGAGGAATAGCGCACGATCTCGACGCCGGCTTTCTCCAGTTGTTCGGTGGCGAAGCGGTCGTAGGTGGAGGAGCGCTGCACGCCGACTTTCTTGCCCTTGAGATCCACCAGCGGATCGTTGATCAGGCTGCCGGCCTTCATCGCGAACTTGCCTGGGGTGTGGTAGTACTTTTCGCTGAAGTCGACGGATTTCAGGCGGTCGTCGGTGATCGACATCGACGACAGCACCGCATCGATCTTGCGCACCTTGAGCGAGGGGATCATCCCGTCGAACTCCTGGATCACCCATTGGCACTTGACCTTCATTTCATCGCACAGGGCGTTGCCGATGTCGTAATCGAACCCCCCGAGGTTGCCTTCCGGGGTCTTGTAGGAGAAGGGCGGGTAGGCGGCTTCGATACCGATACGCAGACTGTCCTCGTCGGCATGGGCCAGGATGCTGAAGGCGCAGAGGGCCAGGGCACCTAGAAGTCCTGTCTTGTTCATATTGTTGACTCCCGTTGTTTGTGAAGTGTGGGCGAGGTGCCGTCCGGATTGGCGTGGCGGGTAGCTCCGCCTGATCTTGTAGTGGCTATAAATGACATGTTTTATTTCATAAATCAATTTTATGAAAATAAAAATGCCAAATGGTGCCATGGTGATACCGTTCGCCAGCCCGTCGACAGGGATTCAGGCGCGGATGGACCGGCTTCAGGGGGAATTGGTGTATTCTTCGCGGCCGTCATTTTCTCCTCTGCAGGACCTGTCCATGAAAACCGCCCTCGTCGAACTCATCAGCAAAATCAGCTCCGGCTGCATGAGCGAGGCCGAAATCCTGCAGATCGCCGATGAAGCAGCCCAGGCCTACGCCGACCAGGTCGGTTTCCTGGCGGCCAATCCGGACATCAACTACGACGACAGTTTTCCGATTCCCCTGGGCGAGTGGGTGGTGGTCGGTAGCCTGCCCGAGACCGTGCTGTTCCAGGCCGACACCTACATGGATCTGTTCGCCCGGATCGTCGAGTCCTTCGGCAAGGACGTGCCTTTCAATATCAAGCCCAAGCAGCTGGCCAAGGTCGAGGCCTTGACCGCCTTGAACCGTATCCAGGTCCAATTGAGCAGCATGAACCCGGAAATGGGCGGCTACGTACTGGTGAACTTCAGCCAGTTGCTCGACGACGAACTGCAGGCGGTGCTGGTCTACGGCAATGACCTGCCGCGAGTGCTGGCCCTGTGTGGAGAGGTCGGGATTGCCGCCGTGCCCTCCCTGGAAGCCCTGAGAGTCGCGCTGCACGTCTGAGTCGCCGCGGTTGAACGCGCAGCAATAAAGTGAACCCTGGCGGCGGCCGGCTATCCTATGGGGGCAGATCCTCATCTAGGAGCAAGACCATGGGTTCCACTTTCAATGGCCTGATCGGCCTGATCATCCTGGCGCTGGATATCTGGGCCATCCTCAATGTGCTGAAAAGCCCTGCCGAAACCGGGATGAAGATCCTCTGGATCCTGCTGATCATCCTGCTGCCGGTACTCGGCCTGATCATCTGGGCCATCGCCGGGCCGCGTGGCAATCTGCGCTAGTGGCGGTCAAATGCGCGCTTGAACAAGGTGCCACCCTGGCAGAGGGGGCACATTCTGGTTGCGTCTCGGAAATTGCCTACGATTTTGGTTGTAGGGGGCTGATGGTATTTACACGGATGAAGTCCTAGGGTTCGAGCAGGGTAAAAAGCTTGGAAGCTTTGCCCCCAGGTCTCTTCTCTGGCTTCAAGGGAGGACCTGTCCCGAAACCCTACGCTAAAGGATTAGCCCATGCAGGAGATGAGTATGGAACAGGCCCAGCTTGAGAAAACCCATGTCGAGATTGCCAAGCTTATCGCCGAGCAACGCAAGCTCAATGCCGAGGCGGGGAAGATGACCCGTGAAACGTTCTGGTACCCGGTCGCGATTGCCATTGGCTTTGTCGGTACCGTGTCGACAGTCACCGCACTGCTGATCAAATATCTCGTTCCTTGACCGTGGAAGTCGGCGGCCTTTGTCCCGGGACGATTCGACCTGTCATAGTTCGCAACGTAAAATGCGCGCCTTTCCCGGATTATCGAGGCTATGGCCGCTGGTGCCCATTGCTTGTTCGATAGCCCGCCATGGGCGGGGAACCGTCCGTTGCCACTCGCCTTCACCGGAGCACTTCCCATGAGCAATACGCCTGAAACCCACTACCAAGAAACCCTCTACGAAGGCTACGGCCAGCGCTTTCGCATGGACAAGCTGCTGCACGAAGTGCGCACCGGGCACCAGCACCTGGTGATCTTCGAAAACGCCCGCATGGGCCGGGTCATGGCCCTGGACGGTGTCATCCAGACCACCGAGGCCGATGAGTTCATCTACCACGAAATGCTCACCCATGTGCCTATCCTCGCCCATGGCAGTGCCAAGCGCGTGCTGATCATTGGTGGTGGTGATGGTGGCATGCTGCGTGAAGTGGCCAAGCATCGCGGCGTCGAGCGCATCACCATGGTCGAGATCGACGCCACCGTGGTCGAGATGTGCAAGCAGTTCCTGCCGGAGCACTCCAAGGGCGCGTTCGACGATGCGCGGCTGAACCTGGTGATCGACGACGGCATGCGTTTCGTCGCCACCACCGAAGAAAAGTTCGACGTCATCATTTCCGACTCCACCGACCCCATCGGTCCCGGTGAAGTGCTGTTTTCCGAAAATTTCTACCAGGCCTGCCGTCGCTGCCTGAACGAAGGCGGCATCCTGGTGACCCAGAACGGTACGCCGTTCATGCAGTTGGCCGAAGTGCAGACCACCGCGGGACGCCTGCGCAGCCTGTTCCCGGACTGGCACTTCTACCAGGCCGCGATACCGACCTACATCGGCGGTGCCATGACCTTCGCCTGGGGCGCGACCCACACCGCGTCGCGCAAGTTGTCTCTGGAAACCCTGCGCCAGCGCTTTGCTGGCAGCGGTATTGTCACGCGCTACTACAATCCCGAGATCCATCTCGGTGCGTTTGCCTTGCCGCAATACGTGTTGCAGGCCGTGAACAAACCGAGCAACGACTGATACCGCACTCGCTGGCTCGCGATGATCGTCAACCGGACCGTCGCGAGCCGACTCAAGCCAGCAGGTTCATATCCTGCCGAGCAGTACCAGGATCAGCAGTACGATCAAGACTGTCCCGATCACCCCCGATGGACCATAACCCCAGCTTCTGGAGTGTGGGAAAACGGGCAGGCCGCCGACCAGCAGCAGGATCAGGATGACGATCAGAATAAGACTCATGGTGCTTTCCTTGTTCTGTTTTTCGAGACGCTATCGCGCACGTTCAGCTGTTGAATAACAGGCTGCTTGATAAGTCCGACTTGAGCGCCGAGAAGAAAATTCAGTTTTTTTCCGACCTTTCTCGCCCCCTCGTCTTATTGTTTTATTGATCGACCGTTCCCACCTTGGCGGTGTCGAACAATAAAGCTGCGCCTTGCCCCTCAGTCGTCACTTTGCCTGGAGCATTCAGCAATCTGATGGTGCATGGGCCTTCGAGCGTCCTTCGCTACACTGCCGCTCATCGTCCTCAGAACCCACAAGGCATCTGCTATGCACAATCGCATCATGATCACTGGCGCCGGCTCCGGTCTTGGCCGCGAAATCGCACTGCGCTGGGCCCGCGAAGGCTGGCGTCTGGCGCTGTCGGATGTCAGCGAGCCGGGCCTGCTGGAAACCCTCAGGCTGGTGCGCGAAGCTGGCGGCGATGGTTTCACCCAGCGTTGCGACGTGCGTGACTACAGCCAGTTGACGGCATTCGCCCAGGCGTGTGAGGTCAAATTCGGCGGCATCGATGTGATCGTCAACAATGCCGGTGTTGCCTCGGGCGGGTTCTTCAGCGAGTTGTCTCTCGAAGACTGGGATTGGCAGATCGCGATCAACCTGATGGGGGTGGTCAAGGGCTGCAAGGCGTTCCTGCCGCTGCTGGAACAGAGCAAGGGCAAGATCATCAATATCGCCTCCATGGCGGCGCTGATGCAGGGGCCGGCCATGAGCAACTACAACGTGGCCAAGGCTGGCGTAGTGGCGTTGTCGGAAAGCCTGTTGATCGAACTGGCGCAGCAGGAAGTCGGCGTGCACGTGGTCTGCCCGTCGTTTTTCCAGACCAATCTGCTGGACTCTTTCCGCGGGCCTACGCCGGCGATGAAGGCCCAGGTCGGCAAGCTGCTGGAAAGCTCGCCCATCAGCGCGAGCGACATCGCCGACTACATCTATACCCGGGTCGGCCTGGGCGAATTCATGATTCTGCCCCACGAGCAAGGGCGCATGGCTTGGGCCCTCAAACAGAAGAATCCGCAGTTGCTCTATGACGAAATGACCGTGATGGCCGACAAGATGCGGGCCAAGGCCAAACAAGTCCCGCATTGAGCTTGCCCACGGATCGACGGCTGGTTAGGGTTGCCGGCAATGGGCAATCCTGACGAGCGTTTATTGTGATCAACTACCTGTGGTTCTTTCTCGCGGCACTGTTTGAAATTGCCGGATGTTATGCCTTCTGGATGTGGCTGCGCTTGGGCAAGAGCGCCTGGTGGGTCGCCCCGGCGCTGTTGAGCCTGACGCTGTTTGCGCTGCTGCTGACCAAGGTCGAGGCAACCTACGCCGGTCGGGCCTACGCGGCCTACGGCGGTATCTACATCATTGCTTCGATTGCCTGGTTGGGCCTGATCGAGCGTATCCGGCCCCTCGGTTCCGACTGGTTGGGCGCCGCGCTCTGTGTCCTCGGTGCAAGCATCATTCTGTTGGGACCGCGCTTTTCACCGTCCTGAATACAACTCTCCTCGGTAAGTTCTCCGACTCTGCCCGGTAAGTAATCTGATTCTGTAGGGCGAGTCGACCCTGTCGGTCAGGGCCGGCTGATTTGCCGTGCCTGCATTGAAGGCGCTCATCGGGCCGGGCAGTCTTGGGCGCTCATAAACCCTTGAGGATTGAGTGCCATGCTTGTACTGAGCCGCGTCGTCGGCGAGATGATTTCCATCGGCGATAACATCACCGTGAGAATTCTCGCCATTAACGGTAACCACGTTCGTTTCGGTGTCGAGGCACCGAAGAACGTCAATGTGCACCGTGCGGAAATCTACCGTCGGATCCTGACCCAACTGGGGGAGCCGGAGCCTGTCCGCGACTCCGTGGTCTGACGATCAGTCGAAAAACTCTTTCGGCACCGCGTGCCTGGGCAGCAACTGACATTGCTCGCTTTCGAGATCGAAGAGAATCACCGCCTGGCCCTTGCTCAATGCATGGCGTACCCGCAGCACGCGGGTTTCCTGGGGCGTGTCGTCACCGTTGTCGGTACCGTCGCGGCTGACGAAGTCTTCGATCAGGCGGGTGAGGGTGTCGGGTTCGAGTTGGTCGTAGGGAATCAGCATGGAATCGTCTCTGGCGGCTAAGGGGCCTGATGCTACTGTGCCAGGGCCTGTCGGGCTATAACGCCAAGGTGTAATGACAGGCCCCTCGCTCATTTCGTCCCGTTCTGACAGACATAGGCAACAAAAGAATGTTCTCTTCCTGACGGACTGCCAAGGGCAGATCGTTATTGATGAGGAACATCAAAATGAACAATGCAGTACACCCCATCAGGCCGGTTTCGTACGCGGCGTTTACCAGTGCCGGCCGCCGAGCGCTCCTGGGGGGGCTGTTGCTGGGCCTTGGCGGCTGTGTCTCGCCATTGCCGGATCTGGCGCCGCCTCCCGGGCAGATCACCCTGGTCCGCGAGGGCTTTACCCTGACCTATGACTGTGAAAATCGCACGGCGCTCAGGTACGCGTATCAGTTGACCGCCGACAAGGGCAATGCCAAGCGGCCCAGGGGCTTTGAACTGGACCCCGATCTGCCCGCCGGCTGCCCGACGCAATTTTCCTCCCGAGGATACAGCGCGGTACCCGGCTGGGACCGGGGGCATCTGGTGCCCTCCAATCAAATGGACCACAGCAGCCTGGCGATTCGCCAGGCCCATTACATGAGCAATATCGTGCCCCAGGCCGCGTGCTTCAACCAGGGGATCTGGGTGCAAACGGAGGAGGTTTCGGAATGCTATCGCGACCTGGCGCCGGTACAGGTCTACGGTGGGGTGATCCACGATAACCCGGCGAATGACTTCTTCCTCGAGTCCCATGGCATCCGCACACCTGATGCCTTCTGGAAAACCATCTTGACCACCGATGCGGATGGCAAGACCCAGGCCATCGGTTGGTACATCCCCAACCAGGCGAAGCTTGAGCCGCTGGACCGCTACATCCGCAGCATCGCGGAACTGGAGGCCTTGCTGGGGAGTGACACCGTCGGCATCGAAGCGAGCGACGAGGTCAAGGCGCAGAAACCCGCGCGTACCTGGCCCCGGCCACGCGACTGCGACCAGGGCTGAGCCCCGGTGGCGCGGCGTGTTGCGTGCAGAGGTGTTATCCGACTATCCGAAAGGATTTTTATTTTTGATTTAACTTGCTGATAAATAATAGATTTTTTGAGCGTTTCAAGCTTCGGCAGACTGATACCCTCGATGGAAATGGACGCGGCACTCGAGCATTGTCAGCCCCTGGCGCAATTTGCCGGAGCGCGAGTGGCCCAGGCCTTGGCGGATAACTGCCTGGGGCCTTTGTCTGCCCTGATCAGTCGCGGCGGCGGGCTTTTAAAAAAGGATATTTGAAATGTCAGCTATTCCCAGTTTTGTGCCGTCTGCCCTGGACGAGCAAAGCGAAAACGAAGATGTGATCAATGCCCATGCTCCGCCCTGGTTGTTGGCGGCCCGCCCCGAAGATATCGCGCGCCTGCGCGAGCACCTGCGGCGCAGTCTTTTTTTCAAGGAGGAACTGTCCGAGCGGTTCAAGGACCTGAAACCCGTCCGGGAGTTTTGCGCGCCGGTTCTGGAGCACGCGTTGCTGAGTCGATTCGGGCCGGGCCTGGATATCTACCGGGACCACGTGAAAATTGCCGATCGATGGCCGTCACTGCGCTATCCCATCGAGTCGTCTCAAGTCTTTCCGATGACCTATACCAGCCGCAGTTTGCTGGAGGCCGCGTTGCAGAACTTCGAGGCGGACGAACGCCTCCCTCCAAAATCCCATATAAGCCTGAGTGGCGACCCGAAGCGGGTGCCAAAAGTCAGCCTGGAGGATTTCGTCGAACTGGTGCGCCAGCTTGATCTGGGCCGGGTCTATCAGCATCACCTGTGCCAGGCTTTTCATCTCCAGGGAAGTGAGGGGGAGTCGGCGGATGACGACGAGTTTCGCATTGAGTCCGCCATCGTCCAGCAAAAGAAAGCCGATATGCTGGTGGATGCCTATATCGCCTACATGAAAAAAGACATCGATCAGATTGCCCATCAACAGATCTGCAAGTTGATCGAATGGAATATCGCCGTTGCCCCGGATGGCTCAAGGATGGTGGTCAATGGATTGAAAGTGCTGGGTGTTTCGTTACCGGGTATTTGTCTGTTCACGCTGCAGAATGTGCCAGCGAGCGAAACGGCCGCGATGAAGGATCGGGTACTGGTGCATATTCCCAATGATCCACTCACCCGCTTCAAACTCTATGCCTCGCTCGCGGCGTTCCACGCCGAACTGCGTAGCCGTCTTTGGCAGCCCTCGTATGAAGCGTTCTTCTGTGGTTTTGTCAGCCAGCGCGATCTGCCGAGGTTCCTGTCGCAGTTGAGGCTGCGCCTGACCCTTGAGACCCGGGATGCCTATGGAAACATCACGAAGTCCCTGAATCCGTCTGCCGATTTATCGTTGAAGCTGGAGTTGCTGAGCGGCGAGTTGTTTTTTCACCTCTATCGACAACAGATCCTGCGGCTTCAGGACGATGGGCGGGTCGTGGCGGTCCCGACCGAAGATGTTGACGAGGCTGCCCGCGAGGCCAGGAGGCAGTCGCTGTTGGGTCTGGGCATGACCTTGCTCAACCTGGCCGCCTTCGCCAACCCCTGGCTGGGTTTGCTGATGATGGGGGTGGCGGTCGGGCAACTGTTGGCGGAGACCTATGAGGGCTATGAGGATTGGCGGCGCGGTGAGCGTGACGAAGCGATCTCGCACATGATGTCGGTGGCCGAGGACATTGCGACGATGGTGGCCCTGGGTGTGGTCATGCACTGGGGGAGCAAGGCCCTCAAAGGTTTTTTTCAGCGGCCCTCGGACTTTTTTGACAGCCTGCTGCCGATCAAGTCGAGCGATGGTCGCTACCGGCTGTGGCAGGCCGACCTGCGCGCCTATCGCCATGATGTCCCCGAACTGGAGGAAAGGGGGCTGGACCCTGAAGGTTTTTACCTGGGGGACGATGCTGGCGATGGACACCGTTATCTGGATATCGCCGGCGAGCCTTACCGGGCCTACCGGGATAAGGCTTCCGGGGCCTGGCGTCTGTGCCATCCGAACCGTGGGTCGGCTTACGAACCCTGGCTTGAGCACAATGGCGCCGGGGCCTGGAGGCTGGCTCACGAATGGCCTTTGCAGTGGCACGATCCGGTTCACCTGCTGCGTCGCCTGGGGCCTGACGTGCGGTTTTTGAGTGATAAAAACCTCGAGGAGATCCTGTCGATTCATCGACTCGACGAATCGCTATTGCGTCGCCTGCATATGAATAATGCCAAGCTCCCGGCTTCCCTGATGGACTCGATACAGCGCTTCAGGTTGGACAATGAATTGAGCTGGCTGCTGGTGCCGTCCACCGCGCCGAGATCGGCCGCGGCACGTGTGCTCGACCTGAAGCTGCAGATTCTGCCCAGCCTCGAGAGCTGGCCCCGGAATCGCACGCTCATGTTGCTGGACGATGCAGGCAAGCCGCTCAAGGAGTACGGGGCGGATCTGACAACGCAACCGATGCGGCTCATGCTCCGCTCCAGGGACATCGAGGCGGATGGATTGGCGATGGTCCTGGACAAACTGACACTCCAGGAGCAGCGGATGCTGCTCGGTCCGGGGGCGGATCCCGACCAGACGTCGGCGCTTCTGGAAGGGCTGCTGCGCACCCATGTACGCGAACAGCGCCCCACGGTGTTCCAGCGCCTCTACCGTTTGTGCTGCGTGACCAATGTCGGCTTGCCGATGAGCCTCAGGCAAGGCTTTGCCGATTTACCGGACGGGGTCTTGCGTGAAATCCTGGGACAGACGGACGACGTACTGAAAGGGCGCTTGAGCCTTGGCGGGCGTCTGCCCTTGGAATTGATTGAAAAGGCCGGCGAAAGCAGGCGTGAGATTCGAGTCAATCACGCGCTGGACGGTGGTTTTCTCAAAAAAACGGGCGATCTGGATGGCGCCAGGTTGCAGTTGCCCCTCCTGAAAATGATGGTTGGGTGGCCGGCGGATGTGCGCTGGGAGATTCGCCAGGAGCGCTTCGAGGGACGCCTGTTGTTCAAGATGGGCGATGACGACTTGCCCCGGCGCCGGGTTCTGGTCAGGACTGCACAGAGCTATCAAGCCTTTGATAATGAGGGCCTGAGCCTGGGGCCGCTGGTCAATGGGCCCCAGGCCCTGAGCTCGGCGGTATTGAGCGGCTTGCGGGTGAGCGAGCGCGAGGCGATGGGGGTCAAGCTGGGCGAGGCCGACTTGCTGCACCAGTTGCTGATGTCCAAGATCCTGCTGCGTCCACGGGCTGAGCTCGAAGAGACACTCGGCCTGCCGCCACGCAAGCCAGGAACGCGTTCGCCGACATGGCGCGACAGCTATATGGGCGGTTGCCTGCGTGTCAGGCGTGGCATTGTCCATGGCTCGCGACGCGGGTTACGCCGGTTGACCCGGCTGTATCCAGACCTCTGCGAGGCGGAGGCGCGCAATCTCTATTTTTCTTTTGGCGATGATCCTCTTGAGGTCAGAGCTCGGCTCCAGGCGCTCGAAGAGGAGCTCCGGCAACTGCGCTCGACCCTGGCCGATTGGCGAGGAGGGCAGACGGTGAGGGCGCATGCCTGGTTGGGAGGCATGGCCGAGAGCCGTGAACAGGCGGCCGAGATCATCGAGCGTTGCTGGCGACGGCAGACACCGGCTACCTACAACGAAAATGGCGCGGCCATCGGTCACAGCCTGAGCCTGGCGGGCTTGCGCGTCGACAGCCTGCCAAGTTTGCCCACCGGTATCAGTTTTGATCATGTCACCGAGCTTTCGCTGAAGAACATGAGAATCAGTCGGATCCCAGAAGGTTTTCTCGAGCGTTTTCCCAACCTGCGCCTGCTGGAGTTGAATAACAATCGGCTGGAGTACCTGCCGAATGCGATTGCCGATATGAGCCGGCTCAGGGAGCTGTATCTGCAGGACAACCAGATCACCCTGACGCCGAACGCCGTCGGTGTGCTGTCGGGTTTGCACGATCTTGAAACCCTGAACCTGAACGGCAACTTCGATGTCAGCTTGCTGGATGTTGGCCAGATGCCGCGTTTACGCCGCCTGCATCTGCGCGGGACAGGTATCGACGGTTTGCCAGTGGGCCTGTTGACGCGGGTTCGCCTGTACGAGGCGGATCTGCGTGACAACCGGATTCAGGTTGTGCCGAACGCGATCTACACGGCACCTTCGCCGATCAATCGGCGGATCATTCTGCGTAACAACCCCTTGTCGGAGTATCACCAGAACCTGTTGGCCGCCTATCGGGCGCGCACCGGCATTACCTTCGGCATTCCCGATACCGAGTTGGCGTTGGATGACTACAGTGCGCGTCAGCGTTGGCTGGCCGATATCGAGGAGGGCGAGCGCCGCGACAACCTGCGCGACCTGTGGCATGACTTGCGGCAAGAGGAGGGCTCCGGGGAACTGTTCGCGTTGTTGGGACGCCTGGGCAGCAGCGCGGAATATCAGAAGACTCGCGCCGACTTGACGCGACGCGTCTGGGAGGTGCTGGCGGAAGCCGCCGAGAACACCACGTTGCGGCGTGAGCTGTTCGACCTGGCGGCCGATCCGCTGACCTGTGTGGACAGCGCCGCACGCAACTTCAGTCACCTGGAAGTCCGGATGTTGCTGGCCAGGGCCCGGTTTCTGGCGCTCAGGAGTAGTGAGCCGACGGAGTTGCTGAAGTTGGCGCGGGGCCTGTTTCGCCTGGAACGTATCGATGAGATTGCCCGGGAGCATGTCAAGGCGCTGTACGAGCAGCCCGAGCGGCCTTCAGCCGGTATGGTGGATGAGATCGAAGTGAATCTGGCCTATCGGGTCGGCCTGGGACGTTCGCTGTATTTGCCCGGGCAGCCGAAGGAGATGTTCTTCAGATCCATTGCCGGTGTCAGCGAAGAGCAGATCCTGGAAGCCCGCGGTCGCATACGGCAGGCTGAGGCGACAGCGGCCATGAAGACCTTTATTGCTTCGCGCGATTTCTGGATCGACTACCTGAGGAAGAAGTATCCACGGGATTTCGCCCTCTTCAACAGGCCGTTTCATGAGCAGGAGGAACAACTGCTGAACAATTCCCCGGAGATGCTCAGCGACAGGTATTCCCGAAGTTTGTCGATGTTGATGGAGAGCCGCCTCGCCGAGGAGCAACGTTTTCTCGAAGGGCTGACCCAGTACGAACTGGATGAGCATCCCGCCCCGCTCTGATGTCTGGTCGGGGCGCCGGTTCAGGCGTTCGTCCGAGGCTTGACCGTGCCGCGAATCAGGGCGCGCAAGGCGAAACGATTCGGATGACAGGCCTCGGCAATGCTGCGGGGCAGCGGCAACGGTTCGTTCTCCAGCCACGCCGCCAGCAGCTCACCCGAAAGCGGTGCGCTGATCAGACCACGGGAGCCGTGGCCGCTGTTGATATACAGGCCCTCGAGCCAGGGGCAGGGGACCTGTGGCACCTGCCGGGCATCCCGGGCCAGGATGCCGTAGGCCTCGGCGAACGCTTGCGGGTCCGCCAGCGGCCCGACGATCGGCAGGTAATCGGCGCTGGTGCAGCGAAAGGCGGCCCGGCCTTGCAGTTGTTCTGGAGCCAAGCCCGCGGCGTTCAAGCGCAGGGCCAGGTCGGGCGAGATGTCCTGTAGCAATGCCAGGTTGCCGATATGCTCCGCCGTGGTGGGAGTCAGGTCTTCGCTCTTGAAATCGAAGCTGGCTCCCAGGGTATGTTCACCCAGGCGTGCCGGCGCGACATAACCTTCGGCGCAGACCACGGTGTGCAAGGCGGCGCTGCCGGCGGTCTGCGCCAGGCGAGTGATCTGCCCGCGAATGCGCTTGAGCGGCAACGCGGCGCTGGCGGTGAAGCGTTTCACTTCGGCGGCGCCGGCAAGTATCACCACCGGGGCGCTGCCCAGCAGGGTGTCGGCGTCCCACGCCTGCCATTGGTTGTCGACCTTGCGCAGTTCGACGGCGTCGCTATGGGGGCGTATTTCAATATTCGGGTGATGAGCCTGCCACTGGCACAAGGCCGGCGGATGGACCCAGCCGCCCTCCGGGAAGAACAGTCCGCCGTGCTCGAGGGCCACGCCGGCGCGGGCCTGGGCCTGGGCTTGATCGAGGACCTGCAGCAACTCGGGGCTGAAGGCCTTGGCCAATTGGGCCTGGCGCTCGGCCTCTTTCTCATCGAAGGCCAGTTGCAAGACGCCGCAGTCGTCCCAGTCGAGGCCTTTGTGCAACTGCTCGAGCAAGCGCCGGGTATGCCCGAAACCGCTGAGGATCAGTTGCGACAGCGCGGTGCCATGGGCCGACAGCTTGAGGTAGAGGACGCCTTGCGGGTTGCCCGAGGCTTCCCGGGCCAGGGCATCGTGGCGCTCCAGCAGGCAGACCTGCCAGCCACGGGCGGCGAGGCTCGCCGCGCTGGCACAACCGGCCAGGCCGCCGCCGATCACCAGGGCCCGGCGTTCGCCGCCGGGCGGTCGTGGGCGGGAGAACCAGGGCTTGGCCGGCGGCGGTTCGGCGGTGTCTTCGGGCCAGCCGATAAATTCGCCCCGCAGGATTTCCCATTTATGGCCGATGCCCGGCGTGCGGCGCATCTTGAAGCCCGCGGCATTCAACGAGCGACGGACCCAGCCGGTGCTGGTGAAGGTGCTCAGGGTCGCGCCGGGGGCCGCCAGTCGCGCCAGTTCGGCGAACAGCTCGGGTGTCCACATCTCGGGATTTTTCGCCGGGGCAAAGCCATCGAGGAACCAGGCGTCGATCCGGGCATCCAGTTGCGGCAACTGTTCCAGGGCATCGCCGACCAGCAGTGTCAGGGTCACCCGGCCATTGTCCAGCAGCAGGCGCTGGAAGCCCTGGTGAATGGCGACATACTGCCCGAGCAATTGCGCGCTGAACGTCGCCAGTTCGGGCCAGAGGCTGAGGGCGCGTTGCAGGTCGGCGCGGCTCAGTGGGTACTTTTCCACGCTGACGAAATGCAGTCGGGCGCCCGCTACCGCACAGGTTTCGAACAACTGCCAGGCGCAGAGGAAATTCAGTCCGGTGCCGAAGCCGGTTTCGCCGATCACCAGCCGCTCGTTCGGCCCGAGGGCCTCGAAACGCTCTTTCAGACGATTTTGCTCGATAAAGACGTAGCGGGTTTCGTCCAGGCCCGACTGGTCGGAGAAATAGACGTCGTCGAAGACCCTAGAGTGCGGGCGACCTTGATCATCCCAGTCGATCTGGGCGTGGCTGGGAGGAGTGGGCGATACGCGGGTCATGGGGGCACTCGACGGCAACAAGGCGGCTATTCTAGCCCATTGCCGGGCGCTGGATTGATCCATGGCAAGGCCTGGGGATTTCCCGCCACACAGCGTGGTCCGATCCGTTAGTCTTGCTCTATCTTGGAAGGGAGTCGCCCATGTTTGAATCCGCCGAAATCGGTCACGCCATCGACAAAGAAACCTACGACGCCGAAGTCCCGGCCCTGCGTGAAGCCTTGCTGGAGGCGCAGTTCGAACTCCAGCAGCAAAAGCGCTTTCCGGTCATTGTGCTGATCAATGGCATTGAAGGGGCGGGCAAGGGCGAGACGGTCAAGTTGCTCAACGAGTGGATGGACCCGCGTCTGATCGAGGTCCGTACCTTCGACCAGCAGACCGATGAAGAACTGGCCCGGCCACCGGCCTGGCGCTATTGGCGGCAGTTGCCGGCCAAGGGGCGCATGGGGGTGTTCTTCGGCAACTGGTACAGCCAGATGCTGCAGGGACGGGTGCACGGCCATTTCAAGGACGCGGTGCTGGACCAGGCGATCAATGGCGCCGAGCGCCTGGAGCGCATGCTCTGCGACGAAGGTGCGCTGATCTTCAAGTTCTGGTTCCACCTGTCCAAGAAACAGATGAAGGCCCGCCTCAAATCTCTCCAGGATGATCCCCTGCACAGCTGGCGCATCAGCCCGCTGGACTGGCAGCAGTCGGAGACTTACGACAAGTTCGTGCATTTCGGTGAGCGGGTGCTGCGCCGCACCAGCAACGACTACGCACCCTGGCATGTGATCGAAGGTGTCGATCCGCATTACCGCAGCCTGACCGTGGGCAAGATCCTGCTCGAAGGCTTGCAGACGGCGCTCAAGACCAAGGACGCCAAGCCGCGCCCGACCAATGCCGCACCGCTGCAGTCGGGGGTGGACGAACTCAGTCTGCTGGACAGCCTTGACCTGAGTCAGCACCTGGACAAGGACGACTATGAAGAACAACTGATTACCGAACAGGCGCGGCTGGCCGGTCTGCTGCGGGACAAGCGCATGCGTCGGCACGCGCTGGTGGCAGTGTTCGAAGGCAATGATGCGGCGGGCAAGGGCGGAGCGATCCGCCGGGTCGCCGCGGCGCTCGATCCACGGCAGTACCGTATCGTCCCCATCGCCGCGCCGACCGAGGACGAACGTGCCCAGCCGTACCTCTGGCGGTTCTGGCGGCATATCCCGCCGCGTGGCAAGTTCACCGTGTTCGACCGTTCCTGGTATGGCCGTGTATTGGTAGAACGGATTGAAGGCTTCTGCAGCCAGGCCGACTGGATGCGTGCCTACAGTGAAATCAACGATTTCGAGGAGCAACTGAGCGAGGCCGGAGTGATCGTGGTGAAGTTCTGGCTGGCCATCGATAAACAAACCCAATTGGAGCGTTTCCAGGCTCGCGAAGAAATTCCGTTCAAGCGCTTCAAGATCACCGAAGACGATTGGCGCAACCGCGAGAAATGGGAGCTGTACCGCGATGCCATCGGCGATATGGTCGACCGTACCAGCACCGAAGTGTCGCCCTGGACGCTGGTGGAAGCCAATGACAAGCGCTGGGCCCGGGTCAAGGTGCTGCGCACGATCAACCGGGCCATCGAGGACGCCTTCGACGCAGATGGGAAGAAGGGTAAGTCGAAGTAGGACGATGGCCGCGCATACGCCGGATGAATGATTGTCGCAGTCGGGAATCGGGTGGGCTTATGCTCGCTCGATCCTTCCAACCGACAACAACAATCAACGAGGTGGGTCATGCGTGAAGTGGTGATCGTCGACAGCGTACGGACTGGCCTGGCCAAGTCCTTTCGCGGCAAATTCAACCAGACCCGGCCGGATGACATGGCGGCCCATTGCGTCAACGCCTTGCTCAGTCGCAACGGCATCGACCCGGCCAGCGTCGAGGATTGCATCGTCGGCGCCGGCTCCAACGAGGGGGCCCAGGGCTACAACATCGGGCGTAATGTCGCGGTGTTGTCGAAACTGGGCACCGGCACCGCCGGCATGACCCTCAATCGTTTCTGCTCCTCGGGTTTGCAGGCGATTGCCATTGCCGCCAACCAGATCGCATCCGGTTGCAGTGAGATCATCGTTGCCGGTGGCGTCGAGTCCATCAGCCTGACGATGAAAAGTGTCAACACCGAGAACCTGATCAACCCGCTGCTCAAGGAGCAGGTGCAGGGGATCTATTTCCCCATGGGCCAGACCGCCGAGATCGTCGCCCGACGCTACGGTGTCAGTCGTGAGCAGCAGGATCAGTATGCGTTGCAAAGCCAGCAGCGCACGGCCGCCGCCCAGGCCGCCGGTTTGTTCGACGATGAAATCGTGCCCATGGCCGTAACCTATGCGGTTGAAGACAAGGCCAGCGGGCAGATCCAGCATCTGCAAGGCGTGGTGGAGCGTGATGACTGCAATCGCCCGGACACCACATTGCAAAGCCTGGCCGGTTTGAAGCCGGTGTTTGCCGAAGACGGTTCGGTGACCGCGGGCAACTCGTCACAACTGTCCGACGGCGCTTCGATGACCCTGGTGATGAGCCTGGAAAAAGCCCTGGAACTGGGGCTGACGCCCAAGGCCTTGTTCCGTGGTTTTGCCGTGGCCGGTTGTGAACCGGACGAAATGGGCATCGGCCCGGTGTTCTCGGTGCCGCGGCTGCTCAAGGCCAGGGGCCTGAGCGTGGCGGATATCGATCTGTGGGAGTTGAACGAAGCGTTCGCCTCGCAGTGCCTGTACAGCCGTGATCGGTTGGGTATCGACAACGACAAGTACAACGTCAACGGCGGTTCGATTTCCATCGGCCATCCCTTCGGCATGACCGGCTCGCGCCAGGTCGGGCACCTGGTGCGTGAGCTGCAACGACGCAAGTTGCGTTATGGCATCGTCACCATGTGCGTGGGCGGTGGGATGGGTGCGACGGGGTTGTTCGAAGCGTTGCTCTGAACCTGGACCAGACCCTGTTGCTACAGGGTCTGGCTGGCCTGGATGGCATTGGCCCGCTGCATGCGTTTTACATACAGCTGGGTTTCGCGCTCGGCATCGGTGCGAGTAAAGAACGGCCCTTCCAGTGTGTTTTCCCGAGTGCTGAAAAAAAACAATCCGTTGATGGTCGTCACTCGGCCACTGCGAAAATGTATGGCCTCGGTGTTGTCTTGTGCGCGTTTGCCGAACATGGCGAAATCTCGCTGGTGAGCGTAGCTGTCAGAAATCTAGCATAAAACTTATGAGGATAGCTCACCTGATCCTCCGATCAATGGTCATGGCCAGTTTATTGGCGGCGTTTCTGGCATGCTCAAGGTCGTATCGGGCTGTCTTCCCCGGCTGTGTTGCCGACCTGGCAAGGCCTAGAATGGCGACTTCCCCCACACGTCCGCAGGACTCTTCATGCATATCTCATCCGGTCGCTGGGGCTATGGCCTGTTCCTGGCGCTGTTGACCGCCGTGCTCTGGGGCATTTTGCCGATCAAGCTCAAGCAGGTATTGCAGGTGATGGACCCGGTGACCGTGACCTGGTGCCGGTTGATTGTGTCGGGGGGCTTTCTGTTCGTGTACCTGGCGGCGACCCGGCGGTTGCCGAGCCGGCATGTCCTCGGGCCACGAGGCGGCTGGCTGGTGCTGATGGCGGTGCTCGGCCTGGTGGGCAACTACGTGCTTTACCTCATGGGCTTGAACCGCCTCAGTCCGGGCACCGCGCAGTTGGTGGTGCAGATGGGGCCGATTTTCCTGCTGATCGCCAGCCTGTTCGTGTTCAAGGAGCGCTTCAGCCTGGGGCAGGGGCTCGGCTTGCTGGTGCTGCTGTTCGGCTTCGGGCTGTTTTTCAATCAGCGTCTGGAAGAGTTGCTGACCTCCCTGGGGACTTACACCGCCGGGATATTGATGGTGTTGCTGGCGTCCACGGTCTGGACCTTCTATGCCTTGAGCCAGAAGCAATTGCTGACGGTATGGAATTCGTTGCAGGTGATGATGGTGATCTACCTGTTTTGTGCCTTGTTGCTCACGCCCTGGGTGCACCCGAGCGAAGTCCTGCAACTGAGTCCGTTGCAAGGCTGGTTGTTGCTCGGTTGTTGCCTCAATACCCTGGTGGCCTACGGTGCCTTTGCCGAGGCCCTGGCACACTGGGAAGCCTCGCGGGTCAGTGCGACCCTGGCGATCACGCCGCTGGTGACCTTTGCCGCGGTGGCCCTGGCGGCCTGGCTGTGGCCCGGCTTCGTACAGCCCGAAGATATCAATGGCCTGGGGTATGGCGGCGCGTTGCTGGTGGTGCTGGGCTCGGCGCTGGTGGCGTTGGGGCCGTCGCTGATGGCCGGGCTCAAGGCCCGGCGGGTGCGTTTGATGGCAAATTAACGCTCGACGTCAGCCGTTCTTGCCGGATTCAAGCATGTTTTCCGGCCGGACCCAGGCGTCGAACTCGGCGTCGGTCAGGTAGCCGAGGGCCAGCGCCGCTTCACGCAAGGTGAGGTTTTCGCTGTAGGCCTTCTTGGCGATCTGGGCCGACTTGTCGTAGCCGATATGCGGATTCAGCGCCGTCACCAGCATCAGGCCACGCTCCAGGTGCGCGGCCATCTGCACCGGGTCGGGTTCCAGCCCGGCGATGCAATGCTGCTGGAAGTTGCTGCAACCATCGCCGAGCAGTCGGATCGACTGCAGCAGGTTATGGATGATCACCGGCTTGAACACATTCAACTGCAAGTGACCCTGGCTGGCGGCAAAGCCGATCGTCACGTCATTGCCCATGACCTGGCAGGCCAGCATCGATAGCGCCTCGCACTGGGTCGGGTTGACCTTGCCGGGCATGATCGAACTGCCCGGTTCGTTGGCCGGCAACTTCACCTCGGCAAATCCGGCACGCGGCCCGGAACCCAGCAGGCGCAGGTCGTTGGCAATTTTCATCAGGGCCACGGCGAGGGTTTTCAGGGCGCCGGAGAGGGTGGTCAGGGGCTCATGGCCGGCCAGGGCGGCGAATTTGTTCGGCGCGCTGATAAATGGCAAGCCGGACAACGCCGCGAGTTCGGCGGCAACCGCCTCGGCAAAACCATGGGGCGCATTCAGCCCGGTGCCGACTGCTGTGCCGCCCTGGGCCAGTTCGCAGACCGCCGGCAAGGCCGCGCGAATCGCCCGCTCGGCGTAGTTCAGTTGCGCGATATAGGCCGAGACCTCCTGGCCGAAGGTGATCGGCGTGGCATCCATCATATGGGTGCGCCCGGTCTTCACCAGCTTCATATGGCGTGCCGCCAGTTCCGCCAGCCCGCCGGACAACTCGACAATCGCCGGCAGCAACTGCTGGTACACCGCCTGGACGGCGGCGATATGCATGGCGGTGGGGAAGCAGTCGTTGGAGCTCTGGGAGCGATTGACGTGATCGTTGGGGTGTACTGGCAACTTGCCGCCGCGGCCCTTGCCGGCCAGCTCATTGGCCCGCCCGGCAATCACTTCGTTGGCGTTCATATTGCTCTGGGTGCCGCTGCCGGTCTGCCAGACCGCCAGCGGGAACTGATCGTCATGTTCGCCGGCGAGCACTTCGTCGGCGGCCTGCTCGATCAGCCGGGCGATATCGGCGGGCAGGTCGCCATTGCGGTTGTTGACCCGGGCCGCGGCCTTCTTGATCAGCGCCAGGGCGTGCATGACCGCCAGGGGCATTTTTTCCGTGCCGATGGCGAAGTTGATCAGCGAACGCTGGGTCTGGGCGCCCCAGTAGGCCTCTTCCGGTACGTTTACCTGGCCAAGGCTGTCGGTTTCGATGCGACTCATTCGGTTTCACTCCTGATGGCGGGTTAGCGCAGTTTAGGTCCTGATCGAACGCGTGGGTTCCCTTCCAGGTTTTACTCTCTTCGCGACCATCGGACACCCGAGCATTGGCCACGGGGTTGAGTGACACACTTTGTTAGGCGCAGAATGGATGCCCTTGGGGTTTTACCTCGCCTGTTTAGAAAGGAAACTCGATGACCCGTCTTCGTGCCATCTGTACCGCGGTTGCTCTGGTATGCGCCAGCGGCCAGGTTTTCGCCGATACCGCCAGCCACAACGCCAGTGCCGAGGCTTTCCTGACGTTGGCCCACGCCGACAAGCTGGGCACCCCGGTCTACGCGCAAGTACAGCAAATGTTTGCCCAGCGCTTCGAGCAGACCCAGGCACCGGCCTCGAAAAAGCCGTTGCTCGACACCTACCAGGCCAAGGCCAACGCCGCCCTGGACCAGGCCATCGGCTGGAACAAGCTCAAGCCTGACATGCTCAAACTCTACACCGACAACTTCAGCGAATCCGAACTCAAGGACCTGGTCGCGTTCTACCAGTCGCCACTGGGCAAGAAAGTCCTGGAAAAAATGCCGCAACTGACCCAGCAATCGGCCCAGATGACCCAGGCCAAACTGGAAAGCGCAGTACCGGTGGTGAACAAGCTGCTGGAAGACATGACCAACGAGCTGACGCCCAAGGCACCGGCACCCGCGGTCAAGAAAAAGCCGTAAGCGGAGCCTGGAATGAGCATGCAGCAACGTATCGAAACCGCACTGGGCGCCCTGCAACCCGAGCACCTGCAAGTCCTGGACGAGAGCCATATGCACAGCCGTGGGTTGCAGACCCACTTCAAGGCGGTGCTGGTCAGCGCACAGTTTGCCGGGTTGAACAGCGTCAAGCGCCACCAGAAGGTCTATGCCGCCCTGGGTGACCTGATGAGTGAATTCCATGCGTTGGCCCTGCATACCTACACCCCTGAAGAGTGGGTGAAAATCGGCGTGGCCCCGGCATCGCCGGTCTGCGCCGGCGGAGGGCATTGATGCTGGTTTTTTGACCGGTGTTTTTTTGCTAGAATCCGCAACGCGCCGCACTGTCGGCGCGTTTTTTTTGCATCCGGTTCGCCCTTTGCGAGGGCAGCCACCTGGAGAGAATCACCCATGACTCAACCCATAGTCGTGGCGGCACTTTATAAGTTCGTCACCCTGGAAGATTACGTTGCCCTGCGCGAGCCACTGCTGCAGGCGATGGTCGACAACGGTATCAAAGGCACCCTGCTGATCGCCGAAGAAGGCATCAACGGTACGGTTTCCGGTAGCCGCGAAGGCATCGACGGCCTGCTCGCCTGGCTCAAGCTGGATCCGCGGATGGTCGATATCGACCACAAGGAATCCTATTGCGACGACCAGCCGTTCTATCGGACCAAGGTCAAGCTGAAGAAGGAAATCGTCACCCTGGGGGTCGAGGGCGTGGACCCGAACAAGCAGGTCGGCACCTATGTCGATCCACAGAACTGGAATGCGTTGATTGCCGACCCGGAAGTGTTGCTGATCGACACCCGCAACGATTATGAAGTTTCGATCGGTACCTTCGAAGGCGCCATCGACCCGAAAACCACCAGTTTTCGCGAATTCCCCGACTACATCAAAGCCCATTTCGACCCGGCCAAACACAAGAAGGTCGCAATGTTCTGCACCGGCGGCATTCGCTGCGAGAAGGCCTCCAGCTACATGCTCAGCCAGGGGTTCGACGAGGTCTATCACCTCAAGGGCGGGATCCTCAAGTACCTCGAAGAGGTGCCCCAGGAGCAGAGCAAGTGGCAGGGCGACTGTTTTGTCTTCGACAATCGGGTGACCGTGCGCCATGACCTGAGCGAAGGCGACTACGATCAATGTCATGCCTGCCGTACGCCGATCAGCGTCGAGGAACGGGCCTCGGAGTATTACGTGGCCGGGATCAGTTGCCCGCATTGCTGGGACACCTTGAGCGAGAAAACCCGTCGTAGCGCCATTGACCGCCAGAAGCAGATCGAACTGGCCAAGGCGCGCAACCAGCCGCATCCGATCGGTTACAACTACCGTCAATCTTCCGAGGGCTGAACCATGTCCGCGCGCCTGCTCTATGTAATGGACCCGATGTGCTCCTGGTGCTGGGGGTTTGCCCCGGTGGCCGAGGCACTGGTCAAGCAGGCCCAGGCGGCGGGGGTCGAACTGCACCTGGTGATGGGCGGCCTGCGCACCGGTAGCGGCGCCGCACTGGAGCCGACCACCCGGCGCTATATCATGGAGCACTGGCAGGCGGTTACCGAGACCACCGGCCAGCCGTTCAAGCTCGACGGCGCCTTGCCTGACGGTTTCATCTACGACACCGAGCCTGCCTGCCGCGCCGTGATCACCGCGCGTAGCCTGGCGCCGGACTGTGCGTGGACGCTGGTGGGGCTGATCCAGCGGGCCTTCTATGTCGAGGGCCGGGATGTCACCCAAGCCAGCGTGCTGGTGGAGTTGGCGGAGCAAGCCGGTTTGCCGCGCATCGAGTTTGCCGGCGCCTTCGACACGGCCGAGCAACACGCGGCCACCGCGGCCGATTTCACCTGGGTCCAGGACCTGGGGATTGCCGGTTTCCCGACCCTGCTGGCCGAACGTAATGGCCAGTTGGCGCTGCTGACCAATGGCTACCAGCCGCTGGCTGAACTTGCCCCGCTGCTCGGCCGATGGCTGGAGCGCGCGGCCAGTGCTTGAACAGCCCGATCCCGAACCCGTCAAACCCCCTGTGGACCGCTTGAGCTGGGCCGAAATCCGGCGTCTGGCCCTGCACCATAAGAAAGCGCTGTGGATCGCCAACCTGGTGGCCGTGTTGGCGACCTTGTGCAGTGTGCCGATTCCCCTGCTGTTGCCATTGCTGGTGGACGAGGTCCTGCTGGGGCACGGCGATGCCGCGCTCAAGGTGATGAACCACCTGCTGCCCGATCCCTGGCAGCGCGCCGTCGGTTATATCGGCCTGATGCTGCTGGTGACCCTGACCCTGCGTTGTGCGGCCCTGGTGTTCAACGTGGTCCAGGCGCGGCTGTTCGCCGGGCTGGCCAAGGACATCGTCTACCGCATCCGCACCCGGTTGATCGAGCGTTTGAAGCGTATTTCCCTGGGCGAGTACGAAAGCCTCGGCAGTGGCACCGTGACCACGCACCTGGTGACCGACCTGGACACCCTGGACAAGTTCGTCGGTGAAACCCTGAGCCGCTTTCTGGTGGCGATGCTGACGCTGGTGGGTACCTCGGCCATCCTGGTCTGGATGCACTGGAAGCTGGCGCTGCTGATCCTGCTGTTCAACCCGCTGGTGATCTATGCCACGGTGCAGTTGGGCAAGCGGGTCAAGCATCTGAAGAAGCTGGAAAACGACAGCACCTCGCGTTTTACCCAGGCCCTGACCGAGACCCTCGACGCGATCCAGGAAGTGCGCGCCGGCAATCGCCAGGGCTTTTTCCTCGGCCGTCTGGGGACCCGCGCCCGGGAAGTACGGGATTACGCCGTGGCGTCGCAATGGAAAAGCGATGCCTCGAGCCGGGCCACGGGGCTGCTGTTCCAGTTCGGCATCGATATCTTCCGTGCGGCGGCGATGCTCACGGTGCTGTTCTCGGACCTGTCCATCGGCCAGATGCTCGCGGTGTTCAGTTATCTCTGGTTCATGATCGGGCCGGTGGAGCAGTTGCTGAACCTGCAATATGCCTTCTACGCCGCCGGCGGTGCGCTCGAGCGGATCAACGAACTGCTGGCACGTGCCGATGAACCGCAGTACCCCGGTGGCGTCGATCCTTTCATTGGGCGCGACACCGTGGGTATCGAGGTACAGGGCCTGAGTTTTGCCTATGGCGAGGAACCGGTGCTCGATCAGTTGGACCTGTCCATCGCCCCTGGCGAAAAAGTCGCGATTGTCGGCGCCAGCGGCGGCGGTAAAAGCACCCTGGTGCAACTGCTGCTGGGTCTTTACACGCCCCAGTCCGGGACCATTCGCTTTGGCGGCGCGTCCCAGGCCGAGATCGGCCTGGACACCGTGCGCGAGAACGTCGCGGTGGTGTTACAGCACCCGGCGTTGTTCAACGATACCGTGCGCGCCAATCTGACCATGGGCCGCGAGCGCAGCGATGAAGCTTGCTGGCGGGCACTGGAAATTGCCCAGCTCGACGCTACGATCAACCTATTGCCACAAGGCCTGGACAGTATTGTCGGGCGCTCCGGGGTGCGTTTGTCCGGTGGTCAGCGTCAGCGTCTGGCGATTGCCCGGATGGTCCTGGCCGAACCCAAAGTGGTGATTCTCGATGAAGCGACCTCGGCCCTCGACGCAGCCACCGAATACAACCTGCATCAGGCCCTGAGCCGGTTTCTCAGCGGTCGCACGACCCTGATCATTGCCCACCGGCTGTCTGCGGTGAAACAGGCGGATCGGGTGCTGGTATTCGACGGTGGGCGCATCGCCGAGGACGGCGACCATCAGCAGCTTATTGCCGAAGGTGGCCTCTACGCGAAGTTGTACGGGCACCTGCAAAAAATTTGACGCGCTTGAGTTTTATCGGGTTTTCTGTGCTTAGTGGTTGAATTGACTGAAGGAAAGACTTTTTTCTCTGTGTGTGCGAACGATGGATGAGTTCCGGTGACCTGGAAGGGGGGAGGTTGATCCCTTCGGTGTCATGGAAATTAGCCTAGGCTGTGCTATCAGAAGTGGATTTCTCTCGAGTGCTCATCTGGCAGTGCTGATGCAAGGGATCTCATGAAGCAAACGCGGACTCTCGGAACGCCACGGCTGTTGGGCATCGTCTGGCCATTTATTGCTGTTGTCCTGTTTCAGGCCCTGCTGGGCTGCCTGAGCCTGTATGTGCTGTCCGCCGTGCGCGGTTATGTGGCGGGCGAGAGTCTCTGGTCCAAGGGCCAGAAGGACGCCATCTACTACCTCAACCTGTACGCCGATAGTCGCGACGAAACGATCTTCCGTAAATACCAGGAAGCGATCGCCGTGCCCCAGGGCGGACACGACCTGCGGGTCGCCCTGGATTCGCCGACCCCGGACCTGGCGGCCGCCCGGCGTGGGATACTGCAAGGCGGCAACCACCCCGACGATGCCTCCAGCATCATCTGGTTATACCTGAACTTCCGGCACTTCAGTTACCTGGAACGAGCCATTGAAAAATGGGCGGTGGGCGACAGTTATCTGTTGCAACTGGACACTGTCGCCCAGCAGATGCACCGGGCGATCTCGGTCAACCAGGAGAGTAACAACGATATCCGGCGCTGGAAGAGCCAGATCTTTGCCATCAATGATGGCGTGACACCGGCTGCTAAAGCCTTCAGCGATGCCCTGGGCGAAGGTTCGCGGGTCATTCTGCGCTTGTTGCTGATCACCAACCTGGCCACCGCCCTGGGCCTGATCGCCCTGGCCTTGCTGCGCACGCACAAGTTGCTGGCCCAGCGCCATGCCTTTGCCGATGCCTTGCAACTGGAAAAAGAGCGGGCGCAGATTACCCTTGAGTCGATCGGTGACGGGGTCATCACCACCGATGTGGAAGGCGCCATCGCCTATATGAATCCGGCCGCCGAGCACCTGACCCACTGGAAGGCCGGACAGGCCCATGGCCTGCCCCTGGCGGCACTGTTCAACCTGCTCGACGAAAATGCCCAGGAGGAAGGTTTTACCCTGATCGAACATATTCTCAGCGGCCGGCTGAGCGGTGGCAGCGAGCATTCCAAGCTGATCCAGCGCCTGGACGGCAGCACCGTGTCGGTGACCCTGGTGGGCGCGCCGATCCGCAACGCCGGCAAAGTCAGTGGGACGGTGCTGGTGCTGCACGATATGACCCAGGAGCGCCAGTACATTGCCAACCTGTCCTGGCAGGCCACCCATGACGCCTTGACGGGCCTGGCCAACCGGCGTGAATTCGAGTATCGCCTGGAACAGGCGCTGTACAACCTGAGCCGCCAACCGGCACGCCACTCCTTGATGTTCCTCGACCTGGACCAGTTCAAGCTGGTCAATGACACCTGCGGTCATGCCGCCGGCGATGAATTGCTCCGGCACATCTGTGCCTTGCTGCAATCCGGCTTGCGCGAGGGCGATACCCTGGCCCGTCTGGGCGGTGACGAGTTCGGCATCCTGCTGGAGAACTGCCCGTCGGAGGCCGCGGAAAAGATCGCCGAAGGCCTGCGGCAGACCGTGCAGAACCTGCATTTCGTCTGGAAAGGGCGGCCGTTCGTGACCACGGTCAGTATCGGCCTGGTGCACATTGCCCAGGCACCGGCCACCCTGGAGGCTTCGCTGCGGGCGGCGGACATGGCCTGCTACATGGCCAAGGAGAAGGGTCGCAACCGGGTCCAGGTGTATCACGCGGACGATTCGGAGTTGTCCTTGCGTTTCGGCGAGATGGCCTGGGTCCAGCGTTTGCACATGGCCCTGGAGGAAAACCGGTTCTGCCTGTATGCCCAGGAAATTGCCGCCCTGGGACACACCGATCACACCGGTGGGCATGTGGAAATCCTCCTGCGTTTGCACGACGAGGCCGGGCGTATGATCCTGCCCGACAGCTTTATCCCGGCCGCCGAGCGTTATGGCCTGATGACCCAACTGGATCGCTGGGTGGTGCAGAACGTCTTCAAGGTCATTGCCGAATGCATCGCCCAGAAGCGCGGGGGCGCGATGGCGATGTGCGCGATCAATCTGTCGGGTACCACCATTGGCGACGACGGCTTCCTCGGCTTCCTGCATGAGCAGTTCAAGCTGCATGGCATTCCGCCGGATATGATTTGTTTCGAAATAACTGAAACCAGCGCCATTTCCAATCTCGGCAGCGCCATACGATTTATCAATGAACTCAAGAACTTGGGCTGTCGGTTCTCGTTGGACGACTTTTGCGCGGGAATGTCTTCATTCGCCTATCTCAAACATTTGCCTGTAGACTTCCTGAAGATCGATGGAAGTTTCGTAAAGGATATGCTGGACGACCCGATTAACCGCGCCATGGTCGAGGTGATCAATCACATCGGCCATGTCATGGGGAAGCGAACGATTGCAGAATTCGTTGAAACACCGCAGATCGAGCAGGCCCTGCTCGAGATCGGTGTCGACTATGCTCAAGGCTATATTGTCGAGCGGCCGCAGTTGTTCACCTGTGACAGCCTGTTGTGTCGGCCCGCTCGACCCCGGCCTCTCCTGTTCAAGGCGCCTGGTACATTCCGCTGAAACCTTTGCTGATCTGCTTAAATCACCACTCAGAAGGAGCCCGACAGTGATCGACACTTTCAGCAGAACCGGCCCACTTATGGAGGCCTCCAGCTACCCCGCGTGGGCGCAGCAGCTCATTCAGGACTGTAGCGAGAGCAAGCGCCGGGTTGTCGAACACGAACTTTACCAGCGGATGCGCGACAACAGGTTGAGCGCGAAAACCATGCGCCACTATCTGATTGGCGGCTGGCCGGTGGTTGAACAGTTTGCGTTATACATGGCACAGAACCTCACCAAGACCCGTTTTGCCCGCCATCCCGGCGAGGACATGGCGCGGCGTTGGCTGATGCGCAATATCCGCGTGGAACTGAACCACGCCGACTATTGGCTGCATTGGAGCCGCGCCCACGGCGTGACCCTTGAGGACCTGCAGGCACAACAGGTCGCGCCCGAGCTGCACGCGCTGAGTCATTGGTGCTGGCATACCAGTTCGGCCGATGCGCTGATCGTCGGGATTGCCGCGACCAACTACGCCATTGAAGGGGCCACCGGCGAGTGGTCGGCGCTGGTCTGTTCGACGGGGGTCTATGCCGCGGCTTTCCCGGAGGAAGACCGCAAGCGTGCGATGAAATGGTTGAAGATGCATGCCCAGTACGATGATGCCCATCCGTGGGAAGCGCTGGAAATCATCTGTACCCTGGCCGGCAACAATCCCGCCAAGGCACTGCAGGTCGAGCTGCGGCAGGCGATCTGCAAGAGCTATGACTACATGTATCTGTTCCTTGAACGTTGCATGCAGTTGGAACATGGGGAAAAGGCTCCGGTCGCCCGCGAGCGCCAGGCCGCTCTCGCCGAGGGTTGACTGGTGGCACCTCGATCCTGAGTTCGATGCAGTCACTGTGGGAGCCGGCTTGCCGGCGATAGCGGCCGATCAGGCGATGCAAGGCTCACAGGCCTCATCGCCAGCAAGCTGGCTCCTACAGGGGTTGCGTGCAGTCTTGAATTTCCGGTTTGTGTCGCGCGTTCAACCTGCCATGGCCAGGCGGTTGCGCCCTTCGCGCTTGGCCACATACAGGGCATTGTCCGCGCGGCGTAGCAGGCTTTCGGTGGACTCGCCTGGCAACAGCGTGGCGCAACCGAGGCTCACTGTCAGGTTGATCAACTGGCCGTCGCAGGCGTAGTCCTGGTCTTGGGCCGCATAACGCAGGCGTTCGCCAACCATGGCCGCGGCCTCGCGGTGGGTATTGGACAGCAGGATCAGAAACTCCTCGCCGCCATAACGGAACACCCGGTCGACGTTGCGCAACTGGTCCTTGATCGACGCCGCAACGATTTTCAGCACCTGGTCGCCAGCGCTGTGTCCATGGCTGTCATTGATCCGCTTGAAGTGGTCGATATCCAGCATCAGCACCGAGATCGGCTGGCCATGGCGGCGCGCCATTTCGAATTCCCGCTGCAGGGCCTGCTCCATGGCGATGCGGTTGCCGGTTCCGGTCAGCGGGTCGCGCAGTGCGCAGCGGGTAGCGGCGCGGTAGAGCAGGGCGTTGCGCATCGGGTACAGCAGGCTCGCCAGCACCGATTCCAGATTGCCCAGTTCCTCTTCGTTGAAGCGGGTGCCACGGCGAAATATCAACTCGCCCAGTTGCTCGCCTTCATGGCTGAGGCTATAGCTGATCAAGTGATGGCCGCGTTGGCCGAACTCCAGGCGCAAGTCGCTGGCCGGGTGCAGGTAGCTCAAGGCATCCAGTGGCACCACGCGCTGGATCTCGCGGAAGAAGATGTCCAGGATGCGCTCCGGCTCCAGGCTGACCTGCAGCTGCAGGGTCAGTTGATGGCGCAGTTGGGCCAGGTTGATGGGGCGTTGCTGGGCGGGGGGAAGCTGGCCAAAGCCCAGACGTTGCAATCTGGCGCGATCAAAATCAATTGCGTTGGTCTGGGTCGGCGTTTTCATGGTGGCAAGCCCCTAAGCACAGAATACGGTCTTACAGGGTGGGCGAAAGAGCGGTTTGGAAACGACTCTTACGCTGCGTGTTGAAGAAGTTAGAGCGAAAGTCGTGCCAATCGGTTCAATCGAATAAAAGTCGTTTGAATTCAGGGATTTGATTTTTAGGGGCAGTGTCGTCGGCCGGCAAGGGCGGCAATTGTTTGACTTGCACTGATGGCTTTTGGGGGGCAGATCGCCGCGCGCCGGTATTCCGGCACACGCGGCGCGGTGGGGCGAGGGTTTACTGCGCGTCGAAGGCCTGGCCGTTGACGCCGCTGCTGTCGGGCCCCATCAGGTACAGGTAGACCGGCATGATCTGTTGCGGTGTCGGGTTGTTTTCCGGGTTTTCGCCGGGATATGCCTGGGCGCGCATGCTGGTGCGGGTGGCGCCGGGGTTGATGCTGTTGGCGCGCACCGGGGCCACGGTATCGAGCTCGTCGGCCAGGGTCTGCATCAGGCCTTCGGTAGCGAACTTGGACACGCCATAGGCCCCCCAATAGGCGCGGCCTTTGCGGCCGACACTGCTGGAGGTGAAGATCACCGAACCGTCCCGGGACAGCTTGAGCAGCGGCAGCAAGGTGCTGGTCAGCATGAACATGGCGTTGACGTTGACGTGCATGACACGCATGAAGTTTTCGCCGGAGAGCTGTTCCAGCGGGGTACGCGGGCCGATGATCGAGGCGTTGTGCAGCAGGCCGTCGAGGTGGCCGAATTCGGTTTCGATCATGGCCGCCAGTTCGTCGTACTGGTGCGGCAGGGCGGTTTCCAGGTTGAACGGGATCACGGCCGGTTGCGGGTGGCCGGCGGCTTCGATCTCGTCGTAGACCTGGCTCAGGTTGGCTTCGGTCTTGCCCAGCAACAGCACGGTGGCACCGTGGGCGGCGTAGGTCTTGGCGGCGGCGGCGCCGATGCCACGGCCGGCACCGGTGACCAGGATGACGCGGTCCTTGAGCAGGTCCGGGCGGGCGGAGTAATCGAACATGGCTAAACCTCTACAAATGTAAAACAGCTGGCAGGCTCAACAGCTGCACAGCGCGTTATCCAATACCTTGCGCAGCTCCAGCGGATGGTCGACCACCACATCGGCGCCCCAGTGATCGGGGTTGTCGTCCGGGTGGATGTAACCGTAGCGCACGGCGGCGGTACGGGTACCGGCGTCGCGACCGGACTCGATATCGCGCAGGTCGTCACCGACGAACAAGACGCTGGCCGGGTCGAGATCAAGCATCTTGCACGCGAGGATCAGCGGCTCCGGGTGGGGCTTGCTGTTCGTCACATGGTCCGGGCAGATCAGCAGCGCCGAGCGCTCTGCCAGCCCCAGCTGTTGCATGATCGGCTCGGCGAAGCGCAGCGGCTTGTTGGTGACCACGCCCCAGAGCAGATTGGCCTTCTCGATGTCGACCAACAGCTCGGCCATGCCGTCGAACAGGCGGCTATGGATGGCGCAGGCCTTGAGGTAGCGCTCGAGGAACTCCTGGCGCAAGTCTTCGAAGCCCGGCGACTCGGGGTCCATCATAAAGGTCACGGCGACCATGGCACGGGCACCGCCGGAGATCTCGTCGCGAATCGACCGATCGGCAATTGGCGGCAGGCCGCGCTCGGCGAGCATGGCCTGGCAGATGGCAATGAAGTCCGGCGCAGTGTCGAGCAAGGTACCGTCCATGTCGAAGAGAACCGCTCTCAAACGCATCGGTTACTCCTCGCGCAGGGTCTGGATCATGTAGTTGACGTCGACGTCCGCCGCCAGCTTGTAATGCTTGGTCAGGGGGTTGTAGGTCAGGCCGATGATGTCCTTGACCGCCAGGCCCGCTTCGCGGCTCCAGGCACCGAGCTCGGAGGGGCGGATGAATTTCTTGAAGTCATGGGTGCCGCGCGGCAGCAGGCCCATGATGTATTCCGCGCCGACGATGGCGAACAGATAGGCCTTGGGATTGCGGTTGATGGTGGAGAAGAACACCTGGCCGCCGGGCTTGACCATACGGAAGCAGGCGCGGATCACCGAGGACGGGTCGGGAACGTGCTCGAGCATTTCCAGACAGGTCACCACGTCGAACTGCTCGGGCATTTCCTCGGCCAGGGCTTCGGCGGTGATCTGCCGATACTCGACGCTGACACCGGACTCCAACTGGTGCAGCTGGGCCACGGCCAGGGGCGCTTCACCCATGTCGATGCCCATCACGGTGGCACCGCGCTGGGCCATGGCCTCGCTGAGAATGCCGCCGCCGCAGCCGACGTCGAGGACCTTCTTGCCGGCCAGCTTGACCCGCTCGTCGATCCAGTTGACCCGCAGCGGGTTGATGTCGTGAAGCGGCTTGAACTCGCTTTCGCGGTCCCACCAGCGATGGGCGAGGGCTTCGAACTTGGCGATTTCAGCGTGGTCGACGTTGCTCATGGACTATCCTCTAAAGCTTGGAAATCAGGTTGATGTCGCCCGCCGGGCGTTGCGTCATCTTCAAATCATGCACTCTATGGCGCGTCAATCAATGCTTCTGGGCGCCGATGCGCTGGCCCCAGGCCCGGGCCGTGGCGCCTAACTGCTGTTCGTCCAGGCGAGTCAGGCGGCGGTCTTCGAGCAGCGGCTTGCCGCCGACCCAGACATGTTGCACGCAGTCGCGGCCGCTGGCGTAGATCAGTTGCGACACCGGGTCGTAGATCGGCTGCTGGGCCAGGCCTGACAAGTCGAAGGCGACCATATCCGCGGCCTTGCCGACTTCCAGCGAACCGATCTCCTGCTCCAGGCCCAGGGCCCGGGCGCCATTGAGGGTCGCCATGCGCAGTGCGCGGTGTGCGTCCAGGGCCGTGGCGGAACCGGCGACGGCCTTTGCCAACAAAGCGGCGGTACGGGTTTCGCCGAGCAGGTCGAGGTCGTTGTTGCTCGCCGCGCCATCGGTGCCCACGGCCACGTTCACGCCGGCTTGCCACAGGCGCTCCACCGGGCAGAAACCGCTGGCCAGTTTCAGGTTCGATTCCGGGCAGTGGATCACGCTGCTGTTGCTTTCTACCAGCAATGCCAGGTCGTCATCGCTGATCTGGGTCATGTGCACGGCCTGGAAGCGTGGGCCAAGCAAGCCGAGGCGGCCCAGGCGCGCCAGCGGACGCTCGCCGCGTTGTTCCACGGACTGCTGCACTTCAAAGGCGGTCTCATGCACGTGCATGTGGATCGCGGCATCGAGCTCTTCGGCGATGACCCGGACTTTTTCCAGGTTTTCGTCGCCAACGGTGTAGGGTGCATGGGGACCGAAGGCGATCTTGATCCGTGGGTGATGCTTCAGGTCGCCGAACAGCTCGATGGCCTGGCGCAGCGACTCATCGACGCTGGCGGCGCCGGGGATCGGGAAATCGAGGATCGGAATGGCGATCTGCGCGCGCATGCCGCTGTTGTGCACGCGTTCGCTGGCGATTTTAGGGAAGAAGTACATGTCCGAGAAACAGGTGATGCCACCCTTGAGTTGCTCGGCGATGGCCAGGTCGGTGCCATCACGGACGAAGGCTTCGTCGACCCATTGGGCTTCGGCGGGCCAGATATGCTGCTCCAGCCAGGTCATCAGCGGCAGGTCGTCGGCCAGACCGCGAAACAGGGTCATGGCGGCATGCCCGTGGGCGTTGACCAGGCCGGGGGCGAGCAGGGTTTCCGGCAGTTCGCGGACCTCCCTGGCACCGAGTTTCAAGGCCTCGGCCCGAGTGCCGATAAAGGCGATGCGTCCGTCACGAATGCCCAGGCCATGCTCCTTGAGTACCACGCCGGCGGGCTCGACCGGGACCAGCCAGGTCGGCAGCAGGAGAAGATCGAGCGGGGCGGCGGTATTCGGCATCGTGGACGGCTTCCAGGCTTTATCTGAAATAATGGCGAAGTATACCCGAGCGTCCCCATGGGGGGATCGCTATAATCGGCGGCTTTTGTTCCGGAGTGTGGGGTGAATCATGCGCGATCGGCTATTGGCTGCGGAAAAAGTGAAGGCCATCGATTGGCGTGATGGTGCCTTGTATCTGCTCGATCAGCGCATTTTGCCGTTCGAGGAAACCTGGCTGGCCTACGACAGTGCGGCGGGGGTCGCCGAGGCGATTCGTTCGATGGTGGTGCGCGGTGCACCGGCCATTGGCATCAGCGCCGCTTATGGCGTGGTGTTGGCGGCACGGTCGCGAATCGCCGAGGGCGGCGACTGGCTGGCGGCGATGGAAGTCGATTTCGCCCTGCTGGCGAACTCGCGCCCGACCGCGGTCAATCTGTTCTGGGCCCTGGACCGCATGCGTGAGCGTCTGGAGCGGGTCAAGGATGGCGCCGATCCGCTGGCGGCCCTGGAGGCCGAGGCAATGGCGATCCATGAGAGTGATCGCGAGGCCAACCTGACCATGGCGCAACTGGGGGTCGACCTGATCCGCAAGCACCAGGGCAATGCCCAGGCGATTCTCACCCACTGCAATACCGGCGCCCTGGCCACCGGCGGCTTCGGTACGGCCCTGGGAGTGATTCGCGGGGCCTTTCTGGAAGGGATGGTCGAGCAGGTCTATGCCGATGAAACCCGACCCTGGCTGCAAGGCTCGCGCCTGACCGCCTGGGAGCTGGCCAACGAAGGCATTCCGGTGACCCTGAACGCCGACTCGGCCGCCGCGCACATCATGAAGACCAAGGGTGTGACCTGGGTGATAGTCGGGGCCGACCGCATTACCGCCAATGGCGATGTGGCCAACAAGATCGGCACCTATCAGCTTGCGGTCTGCGCGATGCACCACGGCGTGCGTTTCATGGTGGTGGCGCCGAGCTCGACCATCGACATGGACCTGGCCAGTGGCGACGATATCCCGATCGAGGAGCGCGACGGCAGCGAGCTGTTGAGTGTTGGCGGTCATCGGGTCGGGGCCGAGGTCGAGGCCTTTAATCCGGTCTTCGACGTGACGCCTGCGGACCTGATCGATGTCATCGTGACCGAAAAAGGCATCGTCGAGCGTCCGGACACCGCGAAGATGGCACAATTGATGTGTCGCAAACGCCTGCATTGACCGGCTTTTGTCCCCGGCCATGGGGTGTTTTGTGGGTCCAGAAGGCAGTCATTTTGCCTCTAAGCCCCTCTCGGCGCGCTCCCGGTCGGTTGCAGCGGCCGCCCGTCTACTTCCTTGCCTCTGTCGGGGTAGGTGCGTGGCGGCGATTGTGATAACATCCGACGGTTTCCAGGGCAGCCCGAACCGGCTGCCTTCACTGCGCAGATCCAAGGCATAACTCGTTGATTTGTCGTAAGTCGTTGCAGGGCATCAGGCCCGCGGCGGCGAGCTTCGTTCGTCCCAAATGGATGTGACGAAGTTTCACCAGAAAAAGGAATCAGGCTTCTCATGGGCGAACTGGCCAAAGAAATCCTCCCGGTCAATATCGAAGACGAGCTGAAACAGTCCTACCTCGACTACGCGATGAGCGTGATTGTCGGGCGGGCACTGCCTGATGCGCGCGATGGCTTGAAGCCCGTGCACCGGCGTGTGCTGTTCGCGATGAGCGAACTGGGTAATGACTGGAACAAGCCGTACAAGAAATCTGCCCGTGTGGTCGGTGACGTGATCGGTAAGTATCACCCGCACGGTGATACCGCTGTCTACGACACCATTGTTCGGATGGCGCAGCCATTCTCCCTGCGCTACCTGCTGGTCGACGGCCAGGGCAACTTCGGTTCGGTGGACGGCGACAACGCCGCGGCCATGCGATACACCGAAGTGCGCATGACCAAGCTGGCGCACGAGCTGCTGGCCGACCTGCATAAGGAAACCGTGGACTGGGTGCCGAACTATGACGGCACCGAACAGATCCCGGCGGTCATGCCGACCCGTATCCCCAACCTGCTGGTCAACGGCTCCAGCGGTATCGCCGTGGGCATGGCGACCAACATCCCGCCGCACAACCTCGGTGAAGTCATCGACGGTTGCCTGGCGCTCATCGACAACCCCGAGCTGACCGTCGATGACCTGATGCAGTACATCCCGGGCCCGGACTTCCCGACCGCCGCGATCATCAACGGTCGTGCCGGTATCATCGAGGCCTATCGCACCGGTCGTGGGCGCATCTACATGCGCGCCCGTTCGACCATCGAAGACATCGACAAGGTCGGTGGTCGCCAGCAGATCGTCATCACCGAGCTGCCGTACCAACTGAACAAGGCCCGGCTGATCGAGAAGATCGCCGAGCTGGTTAAAGAGAAGAAGCTCGAAGGCATCACCGAGCTGCGCGACGAGTCCGACAAGGACGGTATGCGCGTGGTCATCGAGTTGCGCCGTGGCGAAGTGCCAGAGGTGATTCTCAACAACCTCTATGCCCAGACCCAGCTGCAAAGCGTATTCGGTATCAACATCGTTGCGCTGATCGACGGTCGCCCGCGGATCCTCAACCTCAAGGACCTGCTGGAAGCCTTCGTCCGTCACCGTCGCGAAGTCGTGACCCGGCGTACCGTGTTCGAGCTGCGCAAGGCTCGCGAGCGTGGTCATATCCTCGAAGGCCAGGCCGTTGCGCTGTCCAACATCGACCCGGTGATCGCGCTGATCAAGGCCTCGCCGACGCCGTCGGAGGCCAAGGAAGCGCTGATCAGCATGCCTTGGGAATCGTCCGCGGTCGTGGCGATGGTCGAGCGTGCCGGTGCCGACTCGTGCCGTCCGGAGACCCTGGACCCGCAGTATGGTCTGCGCGACGGCAAGTACTTCCTGTCGCCGGAACAGGCGCAGGCCATCCTCGAACTGCGTCTGCACCGCCTGACCGGCCTGGAACACGAGAAGCTGCTGGCCGAGTACCAGGAGATCCTCAACCAGATCGGCGAGCTGATCCGCATCCTCAACAGCGCCACGCGCCTGATGGAAGTGATCCGCGAAGAGCTGGAAGTGATTCGTGCCGAGTACGGCGACGTGCGCCGTACCGAGATCCTCGATGCCCGTCTCGACCTGACCCTGGGCGACATGATCCCGGAAGAAGAGCGCGTGGTGACCATCTCCCACGGCGGCTACGCCAAGACGCAGCCGTTGGCGGCCTACCAGGCCCAGCGCCGCGGAGGCAAAGGCAAGTCGGCGACCGGCGTCAAGGACGAGGACTACATTGCCCACCTGCTGGTTGCCAACAGTCACACCACGCTGCTGCTGTTTTCCAGCAAGGGCAAGGTGTACTGGCTCAAGACCTACGAAATTCCCGAAGCGTCCCGTGCCGCCCGTGGCCGTCCGCTGGTGAACCTGTTGCCGCTGGATGAGGGTGAATACATCACCACCATGCTGCCGGTGGAGGAATACACCGAAGGTCATTTCATCTTCATGGCGACCGCCGACGGTACCGTGAAGAAGACCCCGCTGGAAGCCTTCAGCCGTCAGCGTAGCGTTGGCCTGATCGCCCTGGAGCTGGATGAAGGCGACGTGCTGATCAGCGCCGCGATCACCGATGGCGAGCGTGAGGTCATGCTGTTCTCCGACGCCGGCAAGGTCACTCGCTTCAAGGAGTCCGACGTCCGTGCCATGGGTCGTACGGCCCGCGGTGTGCGCGGCATGCGCCTGAACGAAGGGCAGAAGCTGATCTCCATGATTATCCCGGAAGAAGGCAGCCAGATTCTCACGGCTTCCGAGCGCGGCTTCGGCAAGCGCACCGCGATCAGCGAGTTCCCCGAGTACAAGCGCGGCGGCCAGGGTGTAATCGCCATGGTCAGCAACGAGCGTAACGGCCGTCTGGTCGGTGCGGTACAGGTGCTCGACGGTGAGGAGATCATGCTGATTTCCGACCAGGGCACGCTGGTACGTACCCGTGTCGATGAAGTCTCCAGCCTGGGTCGTAATACCCAGGGTGTGACGTTGATCAAGCTGGCCAGCGATGAAACGCTGGTGGGCCTGGAGCGTGTCCAGGAACCTTCGGAAGTCGAAGGTGAAGAACTGGAAGACGGTGTCGAGTTCGACGGCGAAGTGCTGATCGATGACGCGGCCGACGACCAGGCGCTGGATGCAGCGACCGACGAGGCGCAACCGCAGGACTAAAAGCGCCTGTCTGCTCTACTCTCCACCGTAGGCGTAGCCGGTCTGGAGTAGGGCGCAGGCCGGTGTGTATTGAAAAGCATAGCGAGAGTGGATGTGAGCAAACGAGCCTATAACTTCTGCGCGGGTCCTGCTGCGCTGCCTGAAGCTGTCCTTTTGCGTGCCCAGTCCGAGCTGCTCGACTGGCACGGCAAGGGCCTGTCGGTCATGGAAATGAGCCATCGCAGCGATGAGTTCGTGTCCATCGCCACCAAGGCCGAGCAGGATCTGCGTGACCTGCTGGATATTCCCTCGAACTACAAGGTGCTGTTCCTGCAGGGCGGCGCCAGCCAGCAATTTGCCCAGGTCGCGCTGAACCTGCTGCCCGAAAGCGGCAAGGCCGACTACATCGAGACCGGTATCTGGTCGAAGAAAGCCATCGAGGAAGCTTCGCGTTTCGGCAACGTCAATGTCGCCGCCAGCGCCAAGCCCTATGACTATTTCGCCATTCCCGGCCAGAACGAGTGGAAGCTGTCGAAAGACGCGGCCTATGTTCACTATGTGTCGAACGAAACCATCGGCGGCCTGGAGTTCGACTGGATTCCGGAAACCGGTGATGTGCCGCTGGTCACCGACATGTCCTCGGACATCCTTTCGCGTCCGGTGGATATTTCCCGCTTCGGCATGATCTATGCCGGTGCGCAGAAGAACATCGGCCCGAGCGGCATCGTCGTCAATATTGTCCGTGAAGACCTGCTGGGTCGCGCCCGTTCGATCTGCCCGACCATGCTCGACTACAAGGTCGCGGCCGACAACGGCTCCATGTACAACACCCCGCCGACCCTGGCCTGGTACCTGTCGGGCCTGGTTTTCGAGTGGCTCAAGGAGCAGGGTGGCGTCGAAGCCATCGGCAAGCTCAATGAAATCAAGCAGCGCACGCTGTATGACTTCATCGACGCCAGCGGCCTGTACAGCAACCCGATCAACAAGACCAACCGCTCCTGGATGAACGTGCCGTTCCGCCTGGCCGACGATCGCCTGGACAAGCCGTTCCTGGCCGGCGCCGAAGAGCAGGGCCTGTTGAATCTCAAGGGCCACCGTTCGGTGGGTGGCATGCGCGCCTCCATTTACAACGCCGTCGACATCAACGCGGTGAACGCGCTGGTGGCGTACATGGCAGCGTTCGAGAAGGAACACGGCTAATGTCCGAGCAAGAACTCAAGGCACTGCGCCTGCGTATCGACAGCCTCGATGAGAAAGTTCTCGAACTGATCAGCGAGCGCGCACGCTGCGCCCAGGAAGTCGCGCGGGTAAAAATGGCCTCGCTGGCCGAGGGCGAAGTGCCGGTGTTCTATCGTCCGGAGCGTGAAGCCCAGGTGCTCAAGCGGGTCATGGAGCGCAACCAGGGACCGCTGGGCAACGAAGAAATGGCGCGGCTGTTCCGCGAGATCATGTCTTCCTGCCTGGCCCTGGAGCAGCCGCTGAAAGTGGCTTACCTGGGTCCTGAAGGTACCTTCACCCAGGCTGCGGCCATGAAGCATTTCGGCCATGCCGTGATCAGCAAGCCGATGGCGGCGATCGACGAAGTCTTCCGTGAAGTGGCGGCCGGCGCGGTGAATTTTGGTGTGGTGCCGGTGGAAAACTCCACCGAGGGTGCGGTCAACCACACCCTCGACAGTTTCCTCGAGCACGACATGGTGATTTGCGGTGAAGTCGAGCTGCGCATTCACCACCACCTGCTGGTGGGCGAAAACACCAAGACCGACAGCATCAGTCGCATCTACTCCCACGCCCAGTCCCTGGCCCAGTGCCGCAAGTGGCTGGACGCCCATTACCCGAACGTCGAGCGCGTGGCGGTTTCCAGCAACGCCGAAGCGGCGAAGCGGGTCAAGGGCGAGTGGAACTCGGCGGCGATTGCCGGCGACATGGCGGCCGGCCTGTATGGCTTGACCCGCCTGGCGGAGAAAATCGAGGACCGTCCGGACAACTCCACGCGGTTCCTGATGATCGGTAGCCAGGAAGTGCCGCCCACCGGCGACGACAAGACCTCGATCATTGTTTCCATGAGCAACAAGCCTGGCGCGCTCCACGAGCTGCTGGTGCCGTTCCACGACAACGGGATTGACCTGACGCGTATCGAGACCCGACCTTCGCGCAGTGGTAAATGGACGTATGTGTTCTTTATCGACTTCGTCGGCCATCACCGTGATCCGCTGGTCAAGGGTGTGCTGGAGAAGATCAGTCAGGAAGCCGTCGCCCTCAAGGTGCTGGGCTCCTACCCGAAAGCGGTTCTGTAAAGGCGTTGATCATGAGCGGTAACTTCCTCGCCCTGGCTCAGCCGGGCGTGCAACAACTGTCGCCTTACGTTCCGGGCAAGCCCGTGGATGAACTGGCCCGTGAGCTGGATATTGATCCGGCGCGGATCATCAAGCTGGCGAGTAACGAGAATCCCCTTGGGGCGAGTCCCAAGGCCCTGGCGGCGATTCACGATGCCCTGGCGGATTTGACCCGTTATCCGGACGGCAATGGTTTCGAGCTCAAGCAGCGTCTGTCCGAGCTGTGCCGGGTGCAGGCCAGCCAGGTGACCCTGGGCAATGGTTCCAACGATATTCTCGAACTGGTCGCCCGTGCCTATCTGGCGCCGGGGCTGAACGCGGTGTTCAGCGAACATGCCTTTGCGATCTACCCCATCGTGACCCAGGCGGTGAATGCCGAGGCCCGTGTGGCTCCGGCCAAGGACTTCGGGCATGACCTGGCGGCGATGCTCGCGGCCATCGACGAAAATACCCGTGTGGTGTTTGTCGCCAACCCGAACAACCCGACCGGTACCTGGTTCGGCCCGCGGGCGCTGGAGACGTTTCTCGCCGCTGTGCCACGGGATGTCCTGGTGGTCCTGGACGAGGCCTATATCGAATATGCCGAAGGTGTCGACCTGCCGGATGGCCTGAACTACCTGGCAAGCTATCCGAACCTGCTGGTTTCTCGAACTTTCTCCAAGGCCTACGGCCTGGCGGCCTTGCGTGTCGGTTATGCGCTGTCGTCGCCCGCCGTGGCGGATATCCTCAATCGCGTTCGCCAACCGTTCAATGTCAACAGCCTGGCGCTGGTCGCGGCCCGTGCGGCACTTGACGATGTCGAGTATGTCGCCGGTAGCCGAAGCTTGAACGAAGCCGGCATGCAGCAACTGGAAGAAGGTTTTCGCCAGTTGGGGCTGAGCTGGATTCCCTCGAAGGCCAATTTCATTGCTGTCGATGTCGGTCGTGAGGCTGGCCCGGTGTACCAGGGTCTGCTGCGTGAAGGGGTGATCGTGCGTCCGGTGGCCGGTTACGGCCTGCCGAAGCACCTGCGGGTCAGCATTGGCCTGGCCAGTGAGAACAGTCGTTTGCTGGAGGCGCTGGCCAAGGTCCTGGCCCGTGGTTGATGTCATGTCGATGCAATCTGTGAAGCCTATGATCGGCCGCCTTGTGGTGGTCGGCCTGGGTTTGATCGGCGGCTCCTTTGCCAAGGGGCTGCGGGAAAGCGGCCTGTGCCGGGAAGTGGTGGGTGTCGATCTCGACCCGCAATCCCGTGAGCTCGCGGTCGAGTTGGGCGTGGTCGATCGTTGTGAGGCTGATCTGGCGACGGCTTGCCAGGGCGCCGATGTGATTCAGCTGGCGGTGCCGATCCTGGCCATGGAGAAAATGCTCGGCTTGCTGGCGGGCATGGACCTGGGGCAGGCGATCCTCACGGATGTCGGCAGTGCCAAGGGCAATGTCGTGCGTGCCGCCGGTCGGGCCTTTGGCACCATGCCGCCGCGTTTTGTCCCGGGGCACCCGATTGCCGGGTCCGAACAGAGTGGCGTGCAGGCCTCCAACAGTGCGCTGTTCCGTCGGCACAAGGTGATCCTGACGCCGTTGGCCGAGACCGATCCGTCGGCGCTGGCGACGGTCGATGCGCTCTGGCGGGCCCTGGGGGCGGATGTCGAGCACATGCAGGTCGAGCGTCACGACGAAGTGCTGGCGGCGACCAGTCATTTACCGCACCTGCTGGCCTTCGGCCTGGTGGACTCGTTGGCCAAGCGCAACGAGAACCTGGAGATTTTTCGCTACGCCGCCGGTGGATTCCGCGATTTCACGCGGATTGCTGGCAGCGATCCGGTGATGTGGCACGATATCTTCCTGGCCAACCGGGACGCTGTGCTGCGTGCGCTGGACAGTTTTCGCGGTGACCTGGACGTCTTGCGCGATGCGGTCGATGCCGGGGATGGGCCTCAGTTGCTGGAGGTATTCCAGCGTGCGCAAGCGGCGCGCGAGCATTTCGGCAGAATCCTGGCCCGCCGGGCCCGCAAGGGCACCTTGAACGCCAATGATGATCACAAAGAGGCACGGTCGTGAATATTCAAGCTCCAGTTATCACCATTGACGGGCCGAGCGGTTCGGGCAAGGGCACGGTCGCCGGGATCCTGGCCAAGCGCCTGAACTGGTGCCTGCTGGATTCCGGCGCCCTCTATCGGTTGCTGGCATTCGCCGCGCGCAACCATGGGGTCGACCTGACCAACGAGGAACTGCTCAAGGCCCTGGCCGCTCATCTGGATGTACAGTTCGTCGGTGCGACCAGTGATCGTACGGCGCGGATCATCCTCGAGGGCGACGACGTCACCGAAGATATCCGCAACGAGCAGGTCGGCGCCTGGGCTTCCCAGGTCGCGGCGTTGCCGGCGGTGCGCGAGGCTTTGCTGCAACGCCAGCGGGCGTTCCAGGAGCCGCCAGGCCTGGTGGCCGATGGCCGGGACATGGGCACGGTGGTGTTTCCCGATGCGCCGCTGAAGATTTTTCTGACCGCCAGCTCCGAGGAGCGGGCTCGTCGCCGGTACTTGCAGTTGAAGGCCAAGGGCGATGATGTTAGTCTGTCGAGTCTGCTAGATGAGATACGTGCACGCGATGAGCGTGACACCCAGCGAGCGGTAGCCCCGCTCAAGCCGGCGGCTGACGCCATACAGCTGGATTCCACGGAATTGTCCATCGAGCAGGTGCTGGAACGCATCATGAGCGAGATCGCCATTCGCGATATCGCCGGGTGACCAAGAGGTGTGCAGGGGACCAGTCATAGTCCTGCGCGGCTTCTTTCATATGAACGTAACCCACACCGTCTGGGGTGTGGCAGATGGGCGTATTCTTCGCCCTTATCAACAGGAATTAAAATGAGCGAAAGCTTTGCGGAACTCTTTGAAGAGAGCTTGAAGACCCTTAATCTTCAGGCTGGTTCGATCATCACCGGTGTTATCGTTGATATCGATTACCAAGCTCGTTGGGTCACTGTCCACGCCGGTCTGAAGTCTGAAGCTCTGATCCCGCTGGAACAGTTCTACAACGATGCTGGCGAGCTGAACATCAACGTCGGTGACGAAGTTCACGTGGCGCTGGATTCGGTTGAAGACGGCTTTGGTGAAACCAAGCTGTCCCGTGAAAAAGCCAAGCGCGCTGAATGCTGGATCGTTCTGGAAGCAGCCTTCGCAGCCGAAGAAGTGGTCAAGGGCGTTATCAACGGTAAGGTTAAAGGCGGCTTCACTGTCGACGTTAACGGCATCCGTGCGTTCCTGCCAGGTTCTCTGGTTGACGTCCGTCCAGTGCGCGACACCACGCACCTGGAAGGCAAAGAGCTCGAGTTCAAGGTCATCAAGCTCGACCAGAAACGCAACAACGTTGTTGTTTCCCGTCGCAGCGTCCTGGAAGCCGAGAACTCCGCCGAGCGTGAAGCTCTGCTGGAATCCTTGCAGGAAGGTCAGCAAGTCAAGGGTATCGTCAAGAACCTCACCGATTACGGCGCATTCGTCGATCTGGGTGGCGTCGATGGCCTGCTGCACATCACCGACATGGCTTGGAAGCGCATCAAGCACCCATCGGAAATCGTCAACGTTGGCGACGAGATCGATGTCAAGGTTCTGAAGTACGATCGCGAACGCAATCGTGTTTCCCTGGGCCTCAAGCAACTGGGCGAAGATCCATGGGTTGCTATCAAAGCCCGTTACCCAGAAAGCACTCGCGTCACCGCTCGTGTTACCAACTTGACCGACTACGGCTGCTTCGCTGAGCTGGAAGAAGGCGTTGAAGGCCTGGTACACGTTTCCGAAATGGACTGGACCAACAAGAACATCCACCCTTCGAAAGTCGTACAAGTCGGCGACGAAGTGGAAGTCATGGTTCTGGACATCGACGAAGAGCGTCGTCGTATCTCCCTCGGCATCAAGCAGTGCAAATCTAACCCATGGGAAGATTTCTCTGGCCAGTTCAACAAGGGCGATAAAATCTCCGGCACCATCAAGTCGATCACCGATTTCGGTATCTTCATTGGTCTGGACGGTGGCATCGACGGTCTGGTTCACCTGTCCGACATCTCCTGGAACGAAGTGGGCGAAGAAGCCGTTCGTCGTTTCAAGAAGGGCGACGAGCTGGACACCGTTATCCTGTCGGTTGACCCAGAGCGCGAGCGCATCTCCCTGGGTATCAAGCAACTGGAAAGCGACCCGTTCTCCGAGTACGTCTCGGTTAACGACAAAGGCGCCATCGTTAAAGGCATCGTGAAAGAAGTTGACGCCAAAGGCGCCATCATCGTTCTGGCCGACGATATCGAAGCGACTCTGAAAGCCTCCGAAATCAGCCGTGACCGCGTTGAAGACGCGCGCAACGTTCTGAAAGAAGGCGAAGAAGTAGAAGCCAAGATCATCAGCGTTGACCGCAAGAGCCGCGTGATCCAGCTGTCGATCAAGTCGAAAGACGTTGAAGACGAAAAAGAAGCCATCCAGAGCCTGCGCGACAAGCCAGCTGCTTCGGATGCTCCAGTCGACACCACTCTCGGTGCTCTGCTGCGTGCTCAGATGGAAAAACAGAACTAAGTTCTGTCGGACCATAGAAAAAGGGCGACTTCGGTCGCCCTTTTTTGTGCCCACGATTTGACGTTCAAAATCTGAAACGAATTCAGGGTGGCGACGGTCTTATTTATCAGTGTAAAAACGTTTGTCGTCAGGATCGTAGATTTGTGCTTCGTGAGCGGTTCGGGGAGCGCGTCAGTAAGGAAAGGAATGAGCAAGCTAATGGTTGTCCTCGCGTTGCTGTTACTTGCGGGGTGCGTCACCCAGGCGACGACTCACGTCAGGCGGGGCGTGAGCGGTGTCGAGATCGACTGTTCGGGACTTGGGTCGGACTGGGACAAGTGTTACACGCGGGCTGCCCTTGAGTGCAAGGCTCAGGGCTATAAGGTCGTCACCCGGTCCAGCGATGCAAAGGATGAAGGGGATGGCTATCTTTTCGGCTGGAATCCGGCCGGCGCCGTCACTCGCACCATGCTGGTGATTTGTAATTAGACGATCCTGTTCCTTGTTTCTTCTGCATGCAGATAAGTCAATAGATGGGCTGTTCAAAACCTTCCGCTCATGCTAAAACCTTCGAAGTGCTTTCCTAGCTGCTTGAAAAAGAAGGGAAAAATATGACGAAGTCGGAGCTGATCGAACGAATTGTCACCCATCAGGGGCTGCTTTCATCCAAGGATGTGGAGCTGGCCATCAAGACCATGCTTGAGCAAATGTCCCAATGCCTGGCAACCGGCGACCGCATCGAGATCCGCGGGTTTGGGAGTTTTTCGCTGCATTACCGCGCTCCGCGGGTTGGACGAAATCCAAAGACCGGGCAGTCGGTAAGCCTGGATGGGAAGTTCGTACCGCATTTCAAGCCGGGGAAAGAGTTGAGGGATCGGGTGAATGAGGAGGAAGAGGATTGATTGGATGAATTGGCGGTAACGCCATTTCCGGCTTGCCAGTTGCCCTATGGGGCGGTTTTCCGGGAAGGAACGCTGGGGTGAAGCCAAGCTCATGCCCCCAGAGGGATGTCCTGTGGTTATAGTTGTATAATTATATTCTTGTCGGACTTTTGATCCGCGTTGCCATGAAGATACTTTATTCTGGTGACTCATCAGCAGGAGAAGCCTAAATGGATGGTGCGTGAAATGGCATCCTGGGTAATGCCTTGCTAGATCTTCCGGATAGTTGCTCAAGAAATCTGAAGGTAAGAATATTCGGAAAAAATGTCATGTATGGAATCGGTCGAGAGAATTTTTATATTGAAAAAGTGCGGATAGTACGGATAGGGCGTTAGGAATGGTTGATGTTTTAGGTAGTAATGGAGTTGAGGCTCCACGGGCGCTGGGTTTGATCGATTTTTTTCGGCTTTTTTGGCAGCAAAGGTTCTTGCTGCTTTTTGTTATGTTGGTCAGTGGCGGGGCTGGAGCAGGTTATGCTTTTTGGGCGGTGCCAGTCTATGAATTTAACGTTGTTTTGGGCCCCCCTGCGGCAAGTGAAGTGTCAGCGCTGAATTATGGTCGTGGTAAAGACTTTGGCTTGGGATACCTGACGACCAGAGAAGTTTATGCTGTGTTCGCCCGTGAACTGAAGTCGTTGGATGTGCGACATGACTTTTATACAAAGATCTATCTACCTTCGCTACCTGTTGAGGTTCGCGGTTCGGAGGAGGCTTCCTACGCCCGTTTTGCCAAGAAGCTTGTCATTGCCGAGATGCCACTCAAGATCTATCCAGATGAAAATTTCGATAAGCGTTTTCCGCTCAATAGCTATCTGGTTGTCATGCGTGACAGTAATGCCGAGCAGGTTAAACAATGGCTCCAGGCGTTTGTCAAATTTGCAAGTGATGCGGCAGTGGCTGAGGTTGTCGAGCAGGTAAATCGTGATGCGATGGTGCTGGCGCGCAGCTATGACCATCAGATCGAGGTAGAGCGTAGCGCTGCGAATGATGGGGCCTCTGCCTCGAGGATTCGGGCCTGGGAAGTTAAGCGCAACTATTTTCGTGATCTGAAGGTTGGTGCTGAAGGGGTGGGGGTCTATCGATCAGATGGTTTTTTACAGGTTGAAAATATAGCGCCCGGTAAAAAAATCATCGTCTACTTCTTTTTGAGCGCTTTGCTCGGCGGGGCTTTTGCCGGATTGATGATCGCAGGGAAATTTTTCTTCGACGTATTGCGATGGCGGCAGGGAAAATTCTAGCCATTGATCCTGAGAAGGACGGTGTAGAGAGGAAGGGGGCGCGATGCTCCCTTTTGTTTTTTTGAGACAGTCTCCGCTGCCGGTGATGGCTGCTGTGGCTGTCGGGATAGGAGCTATTAGTCGTATAATGGGCGGTCAGTAGAGCAGTGTCCGCGACAGAAGTGCACGTAGGGTGATTTTTGGCCCGATGCATCCGGCCTTGATGCGAATAGGAAAGGCAGTTTTGAAAGGGGGGGGGTGATAGCTTGATGCCGTAATTTGTTGTTTTTTTGAGAATGGTTGTTATTGGTGTTTATGGTTTTTTGCATCTGTCAAGACTTGCCTTGACTGGTTTTGGATGTGAGGGAGTGCTGAGATCGCTGTCAGCAGTCGCCGCACCTGGCCTATTTCCTCGGTAGTGCGCTCGTAACGGGTCAGCACCCGAGGAGTTTGGAGTGCTGCGATGATCTGAGATTCGGGCGCAGCTGCCGATTTTTCAAGACTGAACTGTTCAATATTATGAATATGACGGCATTGGTAATCGAATGACTTTAAAGGTTTTGAGTGTGTTTGGCACACGTCCTGAAGCTATCAAAATGGCACCATTGGCGCTGCTTCTTGCCGCGGATGAGCGTTTTAATGCGAAGATCTGCGTTACGGGACAACACCGTCAAATGTTGGATCAGGTGTTGGAGCTATTCGAACTCGAGCCAGATTTTGATTTGAATATCATGAGACCTGCTCAAACGCTCACAGATGTTACCACGGCGATTCTTCAGGGCATGAAAGACATATTTGTCGACTATCGGCCTGACGTTATTCTTGTGCACGGTGACACTGCGACCACCTTCGCAACTACCCTGGCGGCCTACTATCACCAGATTCCAGTGGCTCACGTCGAGGCTGGACTGCGTACCGGTAATCTCTATTCTCCCTGGCCCGAGGAGGCGAATCGAAAGTTGACGGGGGCATTGGCAGCCGTTCACTTCGCCCCGACCGAGCGCTCGCAGCAAAACCTGCTTCAAGAGGGCGTGGATGCGGCATCCATTCATGTCACGGGCAACACGGTAATTGATGCGTTACTCGAAGTCGTAAAAAAACTGGAATCCAGCGAGGCGTTGCAGGCTCAGTTCGCCGAACAGTTTGGTTTTTTGTCAAAAGACCGCCGCCTGGTATTGGTGACCGGCCATCGCCGTGAAAGCTTTGGTGACGGTTTTGAGCGGATATGTCACGCCCTGGTTTCCATTGCCAAGGAGTTTGATGATGTTGAAATTGTCTATCCGGTACACTTGAACCCTAATGTGCGTGAGCCGGTCAATCGACTGCTGGGTGGCGTTAAAAATATCCATCTGATCGAACCTTTGGATTATTTGCCGTTTGTGTACCTGATGAATCGCTCCCACCTGATTCTGACAGACTCGGGAGGTGTGCAAGAGGAGGCGCCGTCCCTGGGCAAGCCCGTGCTGGTGATGCGGGACACTACGGAGCGGCCGGAGGCTGTCGAGGCGGGTACAGTCAGGCTCGTGGGGACTTCTGAAGATGCAATCATCAGTAACCTGCAGGCGCTTCTTCGAAGCTACGCAGCCTACGAAAAAATGAGTGTTGCCCATAACCCTTATGGCGATGGCAAAGCTTGCATGCGTATTGTAGCTGTCCTGGCAACGCTTCAGAAATAAGGTTCATTCATGAATTTTTCAACCATTTCAGTTATTGGTTTAGGTTATATCGGCCTGCCAACAGCCGCTGTTTTTGCGGCGCGAAAGATAAAAGTGCTCGGTGTCGACGTCAACCAGGCGGCGGTCGATACGATCAATCGCGGTCAGATCCATATCGTCGAACCGGATCTGGATATGGTCGTCCATGCCGCGGTTACTGAAGGTTTTCTTCGGGCCAGTACCCAGCCCGAGCCGGCCGACGCTTTTCTGATCGCGGTGCCTACGCCGTTCAAGGAAAACCATGCGCCAGACCTGAGTTATATCGAGTCGGCGAGTAAGTCGATTGCTCCCGTTCTGAAAAAGGGTGACCTGGTTATTCTCGAGTCCACATCGCCAGTCGGTGCGACTGAGCAGATGGCTGCCTGGTTGGCTGAAGCGCGTCCGGACTTGAGCTTTCCCCATACATGTGGCGAAGCGTCGGATATCAGAATCGCTCATTGTCCAGAGCGTGTTCTGCCAGGGCACGTATTGCGTGAGTTGGTCCAGAATGATCGCGTTATCGGCGGGATGACACCGAAATGTTCGGCGCTTGCGACCAGCCTGTACAAGATTTTTGTCCTGGGTGAATGTATTGTGACCAACGCGCGAACAGCTGAAATGTGTAAGCTGACAGAAAATAGTTTTCGTGATGTCAATATTGCCTTTGCCAATGAACTTTCAATGATCTGCGATTCGTTTGATGTCGATGTCTGGGAGTTGATAAAACTCGCCAACCGTCATCCGCGAGTCAATATTCTTCAACCGGGCCCGGGCGTCGGTGGGCACTGTATCGCCGTTGACCCTTGGTTTATTGTCAGTCAGGCCGAAGGGCAGGCGCGGCTGATTCGCACCGCTCGCGAAGTCAATGATTCCAAGCCTGATTGGGTCATGGAGAAGGTCGACAGGGCTATCGCCGAGCATCTGTCAGGCAATCCAGGGAAGCTTGAAAAAGACGTCGTTATCGCCTGTTTCGGCCTGGCCTTCAAGCCCGACATCGATGACCTCCGCGAGAGTCCGGCGCTCGAGATCGCAAAGGATATTTCGAAGCGTCATTCCGGCAAGGTGCTTGTCGTTGAGCCGAATATCGAAGGTTTGCCTGAGGCGCTGAAAGCGACAACGGAAATTACCAGCATCGAGGAAGCGATTGCTCGAGCGGATGTTTTGTTATTGTTGGTTGATCATAAAGAGTTCAAGGCTGTTCCCGCCGCCACATTGCAGGGTCGTAAGATAGTCGATACCCGTGGAATCTGGCTGCCATGAAAGTTCTTCCTGTCATCATGTCCGGAGGGGCTGGCACCCGTCTTTGGCCCTTGAGCAGGACCCTGTACCCCAAGCAGTTTCTGGCAATGTCAGGCAGAGAAACCCTCTTTCAGCAAGCGGCTTCCCATTTGTCCGAGCTGGGGGCCTGGGTTGCGGTTTGGCGCTCGCAGGATAAGGACGCGCAGGAAAGCGCCATACGCGGTGATGTCATTATCGATTCCAGCGTTAATACGCTGATTGTTGCTAGTAGTGCGAATATCTATGGCAACTCGCTGTCCTCACCGATTGCCGAAAGCGCAAGCCCGCAGCCGATGAATCACTACGCGCTCAGTAAGCTGGCGATGGAGGCGCTGGTTCAGAAATGGTTCAGTCGTATTTCAATAGTGGTTGTCAGGCCATTCAACTACACGGGGCCTGGTCAGTCCGAGTCTTTTGTTTTTTCAAAAATCGTGGGCGCTTTTGCGAGAAGCGAACCGGAATTGAGGCTGGGAAATATCGATGTTTCCCGGGATCTTTCCGATGTGCGTTTAGTGGTTGAGGCGTATGCCAGGTTATTGCTTTGCGATGCTCGCAGCGAGTTTTTTAATATCTGCTCTGGGCGCAGTATTTCCTTGGAAAACGTGATCGATGAGAAGGCACTGATCGCAGGCTACATGCCAAAAGTTTCCGTTGATCCTGCGTTTGTCAGGCAGGACGAGGTCAAGAGCCTCTATGGGGATCCTTCAAGGCTCTTTTCTGCTGTCGGTGATATTTCCATACCTGGTTTGCGCGAGACATTACTGTCTATGTACGAGCATAAGGTTACCGTCAAAGCTTAACGGCCAGTTTCAGGTTGGTGCACTGTGCGTATCTGTTTTTTTGCTAACATGTCAGCTCATGAAAACTGGCGTGAAATGTTTGACAAGGTCGAGTTCTACCGGGTCGATATTCGTATCCTCAAGGAATTGGGTCACGAAGTCATAGTTTCAGGTACGCCTGCGACGCTGGACTGGAAGGCTGATTTGTATTTTTGCTGGTGGTGGGGGCATTCGCCGCTCCCGCTGTTGGCCGGAAAATTGCGCCGAAAACCGGTGATCGTGACGGGGGCATTCGATTATTCAACGTGCCGGAAAGAAATTCCCGGTATGTGTTATCTGGATCGCCCGTGGTGGCAGAGAGTTGTATTACGCGCCTCGTTGCTGTTGGCTGACAGGAATCTGTTCATCTCTCATTTCGAGCGTGAGGAAGTGACCTCGAATCTTTCGGTGAAAAACCCGGTCGAGGCGACGCTGGCAATTGATACCGACTTTTACTCTCCTGGTGATCAAGCCGCGACGCCTGGTGATTATTTTTTTACCGTAAGTTGGACAAGTCGGACCAACGTTATTCGCAAGGGGCTTATTCCTACTATTGAAGCGTTTGCCCGGTTGGCTGAGCGTGCGAAAGATCTTCGTCTCGTTATAGCCGGGAAAAATGGCGATTATTTGTCCGAACTGAAGGCGTTGACTGCAAGGCTTGGGGTAAGCGATCAGGTCGAGTTTATCGGAATGATCTCCGATGAAGAAAAGCGTACTCATTATCGCAACTGCCTGGCCTACGTCCAGCCGACGCTTTATGAAGGGTTTGGGCATGCCATTGGCGAGGCCTTGGCCTGCGGGGCTCGTGTCATTACTTCGCCGCGGGGCGCAGTGCCAGAAGTAGCCGGCGATCATGCCTATTGGGTTCAGCCCGAGAGTGTTGACGAAATCGCGGCCGCCATGAGCTCCGTACTTCAAGCAGAAGTCGGCGATGGCGCGGCGGTTCGGCATAATTGGATTGTGTCGAAGTTTTCTATTGCCGCGCGTCGGGATGTTCTAAAGGCGGTTATAGATTCACTGGCACAAAAAAAGCGGGTGTGAATGTATGGGGTGTTCAAGGGCAATCGCTATGAATGGCGGTGTGGAGTGCTAGCGCGCCTAATCGCCTTGCTGGAAGGTTCACGGCTTTTTCAGCTTTTTATTATCACTGCTTGTATTCAAGGTGGTGTCATCGTCAGCCAGTTCCTGGTTTTCCCCTGGATCAGCCCCGCGGAGGTGGGGACGATTCGCTCCGTGGAAACCATCATTGCCCTGATCGTGCTGGCTGGCAGCCTGGGTATGCAGAGCATCGCGGTTCGAGAGTCTTCGGAGGTTGATGGTCTGCTGCTTCAGGGAGAGGTACTGCAGCGTGTTTATATGCTGATCGGCCTGACGTCTTTTGTGACGGTGCTGGGTGTTTGTATTGGCTACGGCCTTCTTCCGGTGTCGATCATTGGTGGTTATGTTTTACAGGCCTGTGGTCTGGTCTTTCTGACTAATTTGATTCGTGCTTCCACCGCGTTTGCGCAGGGTGTGAAAGCGATCAGGGAAATATATTTTGCATTGATGCTGGCAACCACTGCCGGGGTATTGGTGCACGTTTTGTTGACGCGAATTTATGGGGTTCACGGCTGGGTGCTCGCTCGCTACTTTGGTGAGGGGTTGTGTTTGCTTGTGGTGGGATGGAAGTTGAGGGCGTATGTCACCTCGGCCTGTGATAGGCGTCATTTCAGTTGGCAAAAGCTGATCGTTATGGCGCGCTCCGGTGCGTTGGTCAATGCGAGTCTTTTTGTCCGCCTGATTGTTGATAGCTTGCCGATATTGCTGTTGAATTATTTTACCTTGCCCATCGACCAAGTCGGTTATTTTGGTGTTGCCATGCTCGGCCTTGTTGCCGGGATATTGCCCGTGACGATAATCGCCCAGCGGGCACTTCCTGAGCTGGTCTCGGCGTTTGAGGACAAGGAAATATTTCGAAAAAATTACGCATTATTTGTCAGTACTATGCTGAAAGTGTCGTCCTTGACTGCCGTGCTGTTGATACTGGCTTCTCTGATATGGCTGTTTTTTTCGAAAGGGGCCTATGAGTTGACAGCACTCTATTCTCTGGTATTGGCACTGTCGTTACCCATGAAAGCGATGGCACTCTGCTGTGGTACAATGCTGCTGGTCCTTCGGGTCTTTGGACTCAGTTTGAAAATAAATATTGTCGAGGGTTGTGTGGTTTTACTTACACTTTTCAGTGGCGTTCCACTGATCGGCGGATGGGCGGGGGTTCTGGCGTCTTTAGTTGGGGCGGCCTGTTCTGCCGGTTTGTTGTTTTATTTTTTACGGCAGCGCTTGGCAGAGTTGTGAGCGAAAGAAGGACAGCTTTTGAAAATGTAAAGGCCTCGGATGGTCGATAGATGATAGGGGGTCTTATGGAACTTGCTTTAGTGGCTTTTATTGGTTTTCTCAGCATCGCCTATTGCCGCCTTGTTGGGCTGTTTGCACGCTTTGATGTCAGGCGCGATGCGTTTTTTATTTTTTTTTGCTTTCAGGCAATTGTTTACCTGATCGCGTCCCCGATGGGTGTCTACTTTCTGAATGATGGGGCCGACGTGTCAGGCTACTCGGGGTTCTGGATAGGGATATTGGTTTTTTACTTCCCCGTCCTGTTTGTCGCCTATGGATTGTTGGTGTGGCGTCTTCCCGGGATTGAAAAGGTGGTTGTCGTTTATCGATCTCGGTTCGCGATTACCGCGTTTTCAATTCTTTCTATTCTGTTGCTCGGCATTTATTGTTTTCGCGCGTTATCGCTTGGTTATTTTTTTCGGAGAATTGGTTCGGCGGAGGCCGCACAGCTTTTTTCCAGTTTGAGCGGATTAGACCTGCTGTTGATAAAATTTCATGATATGGCGGTTCCGCCCATTTTTTTCATGCTGATCGTGATCTTACGTCAGCAGTGGTCTCCGTTGTGGATGAAAATTATCGGAGTCATATTGGCTGTTGATGTATTGATATTTGCCGTTGTCAACTCACGGATCGCATTGGTTTTTATTTTTGTGTCCGTTGGAGTCATGATGTTGTGGACGGGGCTTGAGTTGAAGAAGTTTGCGCTTCGAATGCTGGCCCTGTCTCCCGTTTTTCTCTATCTCATGATCGTACTGGTCAACTTTCGCACCAGTGTTGATGCGGGAGGGGTCGACTACCTTGCTATATTGAATCCCTTTATGATAAGCACGGGGGGCTCTCAGATTAGTGCCCATGAGTGGTTGGATCGGGTCAATTGCTTTGATTTGATCAGTATCATCAGTCCTGTGCTGCAAGAACGTGGGTTTCCTTTGGGAGAAGCTTGGTATAGTCCATTCATCAGCTTGTTTGGTCCGCTGGTAGGCTCAACTGACGCGATCACACTGAAGGCGATGGGGATGACGACCGCCAAGGCTTTCATGATAGGGGAGTACACCAGCTTGTCCGCTGTTGATTATCAGAGCTGTGGACTAACGGATGCGTACGGCAATTTCGGTCCGGTTGGTTTTATTTTGGCGGGCCTTGTTCATGGTGTTTTCCTGGGGCTTATCACGCGCCTGCTGATGCATGGACGCAGTGGGCGAACACTGCTGGTGGTCATTATGCTGTCCTACTACTTCCTGCTCTTTGAGCAGGAGTTTTTCAATTTTGCCGTTGGCTGGATAAGGATCGTACCTTGGCTGGTTGTCTTGGCGCTGCTTGTACCCATTCGCTATTACTCCGTTGTTGGCAGTCGGTCTGCACCTCCTGAAAAAACTGCGGTTTCGACTGGATAGTCTTTTGCTTTTTAAATGAAGAAGCAAACGATATTTTAAACACATTGAGAGACGTTCTATGTGCGGTATCATGGGGTATGTTCATCGCGGTGAAAAAGAAACGATCGATTTTTCGGCGGCGCTTTCTTTTATTCGCCGTCGTGGTCCTGATGACCAGGGCGTTTGGTCGGATACAAACGCTGGCGTCTGGTTAGGTCAAGTACGCCTGTCCATTCTCGACACTTCTTCGGCAGGCCACCAACCCATGATTTCGGCCGATGGTCGGGTGGTCATGGTTTTTAATGGGGAAATCTATAATTTTCGCGAACTTCGAGTTCACTTGGAGAAAGCCGGGGATACGTTTTTCAGCCAGTCCGACTCCGAGGTTCTGCTTGCCTTGTTTTGCCGTTATGGCATCGATTGCCTGTCGCGCTTAAACGGTATTTTTTCGGTTGTCTTTTGGGAACGTGACACTCAGAAACTCTGGGTTGCCCGTGATCAATTGGGTGTCAAACCCCTTTATATACACGCTGGGCATGATCGCTTTGCTTTTTCGAGTGAGATGAAAGGTTTGCTGCGAGGCGGATTTACCAAACCGGACATTGACCCTCAGGCGGTATTGGCCCATTTGGGGTATTTGTGGTCGCCCGGGGAAAAGACAATCGTCCGGGGTATCAAGAAGGTGTTGCCCGGGCAGGCCATGTGTATTGTCAATGGTCAGGTCGAGAAGGCGTGGTTCTATTATGAGCTACCCATGTTGGAGGCTTCACAGCTTCAACCTGTCGAGGAAACGACCCGGGAGTTGGCGGCAGCGGTTCGCACGGCTGTCAAGCGACAGCTGGTGTCGGATGTACCGTTGGGCTCGTTTCTTTCGGGAGGCCTGGACTCCAGTGCCATCGTTGCATTCGCTGCTGAGGAGATACGAGGCAAGGAGCGTCTGCAATGTTTTAGCATCAAGATTGACAGTGCTTCCGCTGCCGGCGAGGGATTTGCCGAGGATTTGCCATACGCGGAAAAAGTGGCAAAACATCTGGATGTGGACCTGCAGGTAGTCACTGTCGGTGACGAAATGATGGACCGCCTACCTGATGTGGTCTATCTCCTCGACGAGCCCACGGCGGATCCGGCAGCGCTGAACGCGTTGTTTATCTCGGAGATGGCCAGCCAAAACGGCATTAAGGTGCTGCTGTCCGGGGCTGGTGGCGATGATATTTTTACCGGATACCGACGTCATTTCGCCCTGGCGCAGGAGCGTTGGTGGGGGCATCTGCCTGCTGTTATTCGTAAAGGGCTAGCGGGGAGTGCTGCACTACTGCCTGCGTCTTCACCCTTGTCGCGGCGCGTGGGCAAGGCTTTCCGCTATGCGGAGTTGCCACAGGACGATCGGCTGATCAGCTACTTCTTTTGGCTGGCCCCGGACATGGCTTTTGGCCTGCTGGCACCTGACTTGCGTCGGGAGTTATCGATCGACGACCTGTTCGCTCCAATGCGTGAGTCGTTGGCTCGTCTTCCGAACGACGCTACGCCGCTGGACAAGATGCTGACTTTGGAGTGCAAGCATTTCCTGGCAGACCACAATCTTAATTACACGGACAAGATGGGGATGGCGACGGGGGTTGAAGTTCGTGTTCCCTTGTTGGACCTGGAACTTGTCAAGCTGGCAGGTAGCTTGCCTTCGGGGCTCAAGCAAAAGGGTCGGGAGGGCAAGTGGATTTTCAGAAAGGCCATGGAGCCTTATCTCCCGCATGATGTTATTTATCGCCCTAAAACCGGTTTTGGCGTGCCGCTTCGCCATTGGCTGCAGGGGCGTTTGAAGCCGCTGGTCGATGAGGTGCTGTCACCCGTTTCGCTCGCGTCCAGGGGGATTTTCGATCCGGAGGCTGTTGCCAGTTTGATCAAGGCAGATCGCGCGGGTCGAATCGATGCGGCTTACACCTTGTTTGGTATCGTTTGCATGGAGCTATGGTGCAAGCAATATCTCGATGGGCATTTTGCTCTCGACTGACGTTGGATAAGATGGGCCTCCGTACGATAAACAGAATTTCAACTTTACTGGTATTTATGCATGAAGCAGGTTGTTCAAAATATGTCTAGCGGTGAAACGTCTTTGGTTGATGCCCCTGCGCCGGCGGTACGCAGCGGTGCCTTGAAAATGGCAACGACCAATACGTTGATATCTGCCGGTACGGAACGCATGCTCGTGGGGTTTGGTCGCGCCAATTGGTTTGAGAAGGCGCGCCAGCAGCCGGATAAAGTCCGCATGGTATTGCAGAAAGTTCAAACGGACGGTTTGATGACTACTGTCGATGCGGTTCGATCAAAGTTGGCCCAACCGCTTCCCCTTGGCTACTGCAATGTCGGGGTTGTTACCGAGATCGGTAAGGGCGTTTCTGGATTTAAAGCAGGGGATCGCGTCGTTTCGAACGGTCCCCATGCTGATATTGTCGTTGTTCCGAAAAACCTTTGCGCCCGGATTCCTGACGTCGTCAGTGATGAAGCGGCGTCGTTCACTGTGCTTGCCAGTATTGGTTTGCAAGGTATTCGTTTGGCCTCGCCTACGTTGGGTGAGACCTTTGTTGTCACTGGCGTTGGGTTGATCGGCCTCATGACCGTGCAGCTTTTACGGGCACAGGGATGTCGCGTACTGGCCATTGATTACGACGAGCAGAAACTTGCAATGGCGCGTCGCTACGGTGCTGAAACCTGCAATCCGGGCAAAGGGGAGGACCCTGTCGCTGCAGGTATTGCTTTCAGCAGAGGTCGTGGTGTGGACGGCGTGATCATAACCGCCTCGACCAAATCATCCGATCCTGTCACTCAAGCAGCAAACATGTCCCGTAAGCGGGGACGTATCGTTCTCGTGGGCGTCACGGGGCTGGAGTTGAATCGCTCCGACTTTTATGAGAAGGAACTTACTTTCCAGGTTTCTTGCTCTTATGGTCCCGGGCGATACGATCCTGATTATGAAGAGCGCGGAAATGATTTTCCGATAGGATTTGTTCGTTGGACGGAACAGCGCAATTTCGAAGCTGTTCTGGATATGATGGCCAGTGGTCAGCTCGAGGTCGAATCGCTGATCTCCCATCGATTTGCCTTTGAGCAGGCGGGTGACGCTTATCAGGTGCTGACGACGGGCACCTCAAGCCTTGGTATTATTTTGCAATATTCCTCGAGTGAGACGGAAAGGAATATTAAAAAGGTCGTCTTGAACACGCTTGCGCCATCTCATTTCAACTCCATCAAACCGGTCGTTGGTTTTATCGGTGCGGGTAACTATGCTTCGCGGATGTTGATCCCTGCTTTCAAGGCGGCGGGCGCTCAACTTCACACCATCGTTACCGCCGGGGGGCTGAGCGGCGTCATACATGGGAGCAAGGCCGGTTTCGCCGAGGCCTCGACCGATGTAACAGGATTGCTTGAGGACGCGAGGGTCAACACGGTTGCCGTTGTTACTCGGCATGACAATCATGCGCGTTTTGTTACACAGGTCTTGGATGCCGGTAAGCATGTTTTTGTCGAAAAGCCGCTGGCTATTGAGGCACAGGAGTTGCTGGATGTGGAGAGGGCCTACCATGACGCTTACGCCCGTGGGGCCAAGCTTCATTTGATGGTCGGGTTCAACCGTCGTTTTTCTCCACAGATTCAAAAAATGAAGGCACTGTTACAAAGTGTCAAAGAGCCGAAGTCCTTTATCATGACGATGAACGCCGGTGCTATTCCTGCTGATCATTGGACACAGGATATAGCAGTGGGGGGAGGACGTATTATCGGAGAGGCCTGTCATTTTATAGATCTCATGCGTTTCCTCGCAGGAAGTCGGATTGTTTCCATTCAGGCACGACGAATGGGCGGAGTCGATGGCGTTACCATTACCGAGGACAAGGCGGCGATCACACTTGGGTTCGAGGATGGTTCATTTGGAACAGTCCATTATCTGGCAAATGGTTCTTCGAGCTTTCCCAAGGAGCGAGTTGAGGTTTTTACTGCTGGTCGAGTACTGCAACTGGATAATTTCCGTAAATTGAGGGGGTTTGGTTGGCCGGGCTTCAAAAAGCTCAACCTCTGGAAGCAGAACAAGGGGCAGAATGAGTGTGCCCGTGCGTTCCTGGCTGCAGTTGAGAGCGGCGGCGAGACCCCGATTTCCGCAGCGGAGATTTTTGAGGTTGCCCGGGCCAGCATCGAGGTCGCACAGATGTTGCGTGAGCAGTGATATTACTCTAGGTTTACGCTTTCTGAAATGTTATGAAAAGGGTCTTATACGATGGGAATGTTTCGCATAGGTCCCAACTCATTTATTATTTAAACTTTTATGGGCGATGTGCTGATGTCTCGGTTTTTGAAGCTCTATCACACAGTCAAAACCTTACGATTGAAGCAGATTGTTTACAGAATATATTACCGTTTTGTAAAGGTTGGGCCATTTGTGGTCTCGGGGTACAAAAAGAGCACATCGTTTGGTCTCGGACAGATTCCCGCCTGGAGTGCGTCGAGACTGACCTCGGATAAGCAATTTGAGTTCATGGGAATCAAGCAGCCAGTGCAATGGAATAGTTCGACGCTTCCAAAAATCTGGCTTTACAATCTGCATTATCTAGATTGCTTGACAAGCGTTGACGTTACATCTGACGCCCTTGACAGTTATATCGTCAATCGCTGGATCGAGGAAAATCCACCCTATTCAGGGTGTGCTTGGGAGCCTTACACGCTTTCGTTGCGCATTGTGAATTTGCTGAAGTGGTTTCGCGGTCGCTCGGATTTGAAGCAGGATTGGTTGGATAGCCTGGCTCTTCAGACATTCGCACTGTCCAAACAAGTTGAATACCATATTCTCGCCAATCATCTATTTGTTAATGGCAAAGCATTGCTCATGGCTGGCTGTTTTCTGGACGGTCTGCATGTCGAGTATTGGCGGCATCTCGGTTTAAAAATACTCGATCGCGAGATTGATGAGCAGTTTTTATCCGATGGAGCACACTATGAGTTGTCACCCATGTATCACGCCTCCCTAATATGGGATATGTGCGACTTGGTCAACCTCGCCGCACACACACGGTGGGCACCGCTAGCAGAGCGTCTTGAAAAGTGGAAGGCGGTTGTCAGGCAAGGCATCATCTGGCTGCGTGATATTCAGCACCCAGATGGTGATATTCCTTTTTTCAACGACTCGGCATTTGGGATCGCACCACGCTTGCGAGATATTGAAGCCTATGCGCAGTTATTGGGTTGTTTGCCACCGCCAATGCAATTCGTGGCGGGGGGCGTGGCAGCCAGATGCTACAAGGACAGCGGTTATGGTGTTATTGATTTGGACGAAGGTGGCAAGGCGTTGATGAGCTTTGCGCAGATAGCCCCCGATTATCAGCCAGGGCACGCCCATGCGGATACCTTGAGTTTTGAACTCAGCCTCTTTGGTCAACGGGTTTTCGTCAACTCGGGAACCTCGCGGTATGGTGAGGATCGTGAGCGTCACCGCCAGCGCAGCACTGCCGCCCACAATACTGTTGAAGTGAACGGGGAGAATTCATCTGAGGTGTGGGCCGGGTTCAGGGTCGCGCGACGTGCAAGAGCTGAACTTGAGGCGTTTGAGAGCGTCGACGACAGTGCGCGTATAGCATGCAACCATGACGGCTATATTCGTTTGAGGGGCCGCAACATGCACCGGCGCGAGTGGCGGGCGACAGCTGGCGAGCTGCAGATTATTGACAGCATTACAGGGGCGTTTGATTGCGCGCTTTCAAGGTTTTTCGTTCATCCCGATGCGACTGTCTTGCGTGATGGGAGAAATGTGAGCGTGGTGCTGCCCCTGGGGGGAGTCGTGCATGTCTGCTTTCGAGGTGCTGTCAACATCAACGTTGTTGATTCAACATGGCATCCGGAGTTCGGGAAGTCCATCCCCAATCAGTGTATTATTGCTGAGCTTTCCTCGGAGATACTGATGACCACCATAACCTGGTGAGGTTTATTTGAAAATTCTAATACTCAGTTTTTATTATCGCCCTGATCTATCTGCCGGTTCGTTTCGTACCAGCGCGCTTGTGCAGGCGCTGCTGGAAGACTTGCCCACGTACGCCAGTATTGAGCTGATTACGACGTTGCCCAATCGCTACAGCTCATTTAATAGTGAGGCCCCTGAGCACGAAGAGCATTCACGCCTCACTATTCGCCGTATCGCGTTACCTGCCCATAAAAGTGGGATGCTGGATCAGGCCCGGGCGTTTTTAGTCTACGCGCGCCGTGTGCGTAACCTGACTCTGGGCAAGCACTATAATTTAATCTATGCGACTTCTTCGCGACTGATGACCGCCTCGTTGGGGGCCTGCATAGCAAGACGTCAAAACGCGCCCCTTTACCTTGATATTCGCGATATTTTTGTCGATACCATCAAGGATGTGTTGCCGAAAACACAGTCATGGCTTCTGACCCCTCTATTTTCATTACTCGAAAAATTTACTATTCGGTCTGCAAAGAAAGTCAATCTTGTGTCTGCGGGCTTCCTTCCTTATTTTGAACGTGCTTATCCTGAGCAGATCTATTCTCTGTTCACCAATGGGATTGATGATGAGTTTTTGAGCGCGGGTCCAGTGGCGGCTGAAGCCAGCTCAAATAAAATCCTGGAAGTGGTATATGCCGGTAATATGGGCGAGGGGCAGGGTCTGCATCATATTATTCCGCAGTTGGCCAAGCAATTTGAAGGTAGGCTTGTATTCAAGCTGATTGGCGATGGCGGGCGACTTGAGATCCTGAAGTCTGCAATTAGCGCAGTGGGCTGCACCAATGTTGAACTCTTGAAACCTGTCAGGCGTAATGAGCTGATCAGGATTTATCAAGCTGCGGATATATTGTTTCTGCATCTCAATGATCACAATGCGTTCCGTAAAGTTTTACCCTCAAAACTCTTTGAATATGCGGCGCTGGGCAAGCCGATTTGGGCGGGGGTTGCCGGTTATGCGGCGAATTTTGTTTCTGAAAATATAGACAATGCTGCGGTATTTACTCCATGTGATGTGTCGGGTGCTGTGAGTGCTTTTCAAAAATTGAACGCTGTTACGGCCCCGCGCGATGAATTTATCGAGTGTTTTTCTCGATTAAGCATTATGCGTGAAATGTCGAAAGACATTGTCTCTATCGTGAAAGGATCCTGATAATGCGTGTTGTTCTGACGGGAGGCAACGGTTTTATCGGTCGTGGCTTGATTACTGTGCTACTGGAGCGAGGGCATGAGGTCACTTCTGCAGTACGCAGAAAGCAAGCCAGCCTGGATCCGCGTATCAGGCAATGTTGGGTGGAGGGGCTTTCTGCCGATCAGGAGTGGCGACCGCTGCTGGCGGGGCAAGACGTTGTCGTTCAACTCGCTGCACGAGTACATGTCATGGGGGATACTTCATCTGATCCTCTTGCTGAATATCGCAAGGTCAATGTGGAGGGAACGCTGAGTCTGGCTCGGCAGGCGGCTGAGGCTGGAGTTAAACGGTTTATTTTTGTCAGTTCGATCAAGGTTAATGGAGAGTCCACCTCTCTCGGAAAGCCTTACACTGCTGATATGGCGGCGGCGCCTCTGGATCCTTATGGGGTGTCAAAGATGGAAGCCGAACAAGCTCTGCAAGCCCTGGCGGCCAGGACAGGCATGGAGGTGGTCATTATTCGTCCTGTTCTTGTTTATGGTCCGGGTGTGAGGGCAAATTTCTTTGCCATGATGAACTGGTTATACAAGGGGGTGCCGATGCCATTTGGTGCAATTGATAACAATCGGCGCAGTTTGGTGGCATTGGACAACCTGGTTGATCTGATTATGACTTGCCTGGTTCACCCAGCAGCGGCAAATCAGGTTTTTCTGGTAAGTGATGGTGAAGATCTTTCGACGACTGATCTGTTGCAGAGAATAGGTGGCATGTTAAATAAGCCGGCACGTTTGATACCAGTACCATGCTGGTTGCTGGAGGCCGGTGCCATAATATTAGGCAAGCGAGCGCTTGCTCAGCGTTTATGTGGGTCGTTACAGGTCGACATCCGCAAGACTCGCGAGCTTCTGAGTTGGAGTCCATTGATCAGTGTCGATGAAGCGTTGCGCAAGACGACCGAGGATTTTCTAGCGCAACGGGCGGGTTGAAACAGGATCTCGGTCCAGTGGCTCCAAGAGGTGTCACGATTGGCGGCTAGTCATTGGTCGCTGGCTGGCCATTGATTTTCGTTGCGGGTCACAAGAGTTCTCCAGCAGGCGCACATCTTCCTCGGTGCCTCGAACTACACCCATGCCTGCGCCACGCCGGGCGAGCCCCAGGTGGACTGGGTGATGGCGTTGAGCCGGGCCCTCAGCTATTTCGGTGGCGTCTCTGAAATGATCGCTCCGGATAGCCCGTGCGCTCTGGTTGCCCGGCCGTTACAAGCCGGACCTGAGGCGTGCGGCACTGAAGTGTGCGCCGGTACTACGGCGCCATTATGCTCCCGGCGCGGCCGAGCAAGCCGCAGGATAAGGCCCGGCTGGCGGTGCAGGTAGTCGCGCGCTTAATCATGGCCCGGGCTGCGGCACACAATCGAGTATTAACCAATTAAAGATGATGCTTTTTTGATATTATTGGCGCCCCGTGTGTAGATACCGGCCATTGCGATCTCTTCGCATATGCTCTTGCTGCGCAAGCCTCGGTCAATACTTTCTGATATTCTTGTAGCCCGATTGGCGTTGGTGCGGTCCCATGAAATGACGGTAAAGCAGCATCTAAAATTTTTGCTCGGCTGAAACAACGGTTTTGTGCCATTTTCGTGCTGAAAAATACGACAGCAGCCAACTTGAATCTAACGCTTTCGAGTGGCAGTAAAGGATCTAAAAAATGGGATTGATCCCGGTAATTCTATCTGGTGGTGTGGGTAGCCGGTTGTGGCCTGCTTCCCGCGAGGCGCATCCAAAGCCTTTCATGACCCTGCCCGACGGGCAGAATCTGATTAAGAAAACCTTCCTGCGTGCGTCGAAGCTCGAAGGTGTGGTGGAAGTGCTTACCGTTACCAATCGCGAGCTTCTGTTTAAGACCGAAGATGAATACCGCACCATCAACACCAGTGGTCTGGCACAGGGCTATATTCTCGAGCCGTTTGGTCGCAACACTGCCGCGGCCGTCGCAGCTGCCGCCCTGCAGCTCAAGGCGGTCCATGGTGCCGAGGCGTACATGTTGGTGCTGGCTGCCGACCATTTGATCCAGGACGAAGCCGCTTTCGCCAGTGCTGTTGCAAAAGCCGTGAGCTTGGCTGCCCAAGGCTGGCTGGTGACCTTTGGCATTCAGCCGCAGTATCCAGAGACCGGTTTCGGTTACATCGAGGCCGCTAAAGGTACCGTGCTCGAGGGTGGCCTGCAGGTCGAGCGTTTTGTTGAAAAGCCAGATCTGAAAACTGCCGAGTCCTATGTTGCTGCCGGTAACTACTTCTGGAACTCGGGAATGTTCTGCTTCCGCGTCGGCACCGTGCTCGAAGAGCTGGAAAAGCACGCCCCCGACGTGGTGGCTGCCGTTGCCCGTACCTTGGAGCAATCGCGCCGTACCACCGCCACCGGTTATAGCTGCCTGGCGCTGGACGCCGACACTTTCGCCAACGTGCCCGATATCTCCATCGATTACGCGCTGATGGAGCGCTCGACCAAGGTCGCCACCATCCCGTGCGACATCGGTTGGAGCGACATCGGTTCCTGGAACGCCGTGAGCGACCTCACTGCGCCTGACGAGCAGGGCAATCGTTTCGAAGGCGAAGTGTTCTCCTACGATTCGCGCAACAACTACGTCAACAGTGAGGACCGCCTGACCGCCCTGGTTGGTGTCGAAGACCTGCTGGTAGTCGACACCCCGGACGCCGTGCTGATTGCTCACAAGGATCATGCTCAGGATGTGAAACACATCGTCGGTCAACTCAAGGCCAAGGGGCACCACCTGCACCTGCTGCACCGCACCGTGCACCGCCCCTGGGGTACCTACACCACCCTGGAAAACGGCGAGCGCTTCAAGATCAAGCGTATCGTGGTCAAGCCGGGTGCCTCGCTATCACTGCAGATGCACCACCACCGCAGCGAGCACTGGATTGTCGTCAGCGGTATGGCTGTGGTCATCAACGATAGCCAGGAGCTGATGCTCAACACCAACGAATCCACCTTCATTCGCGCGGGTCACAAGCACCGTCTGAAAAACCCGGGCGTGATCGATCTGGTGCTGATTGAAGTGCAGAGCGGTGATTATCTGGGTGAAGATGACATCGTGCGTTTCGAAGACAACTACGGTCGCGTCGACAAGTAACCACACTGAGCCCGTTGCGAGCCTTGCGTCAAGCCGGGCCGCGCGCCAGTGGCATCAGACCCTGGCGGTCCATTTTCGGCGTTGCCACCCCAGGGTGGCATTGCGCATTCAGTGAGTGAGCAGAATGTATCCTCCTATTGTGACCCAATGCTTCAAAGCCTATGACATCCGTGGCCAGGTCCCCGCTCAACTCAACGAAGACATTGCCTACCGCATAGGCCGTGCGCTCGTCGTCGAGTTGCAGGGGCAAATCTTTGTGGTCGGCCAGGACATGCGCCTGGAAAGCCCAGCCTTGGCAGTTGCACTGATGCGCGGCATCAGCGATGCCGGCGCCAGCGTGATCGATATCGGCCTGTGCGGCACCGAGGAAGTCTACTTCGCCACCAGTCACTACAAGGTCGACGGCGGCGTGATGATCACCGCCAGCCACAACCCCAAGGGTTATAACGGCATGAAGTTGGTGAAGGCCGAATCGCGCCCCATCAGCGGCGACACCGGCCTGGACGCTATTCGTCTGCGCGTCGAGCAGGGCGACTTGGGTGACGAAGCAGTCGTCAAAGGTGAAGTGCGTGAGGTCTTTGACAAGACTGCCTACATAGAACACCTGCTTACCTACGTAGATGTCAAGGCCCTCAAGCCCCTGAAGATCCTCGCTGACCCGGGCAATGGCGCCGCCGGTCCTGTGCTCAAGGCACTGGCCGCACGCTTGCCGCTACAATGGGTGTTCATCAACGAAGAGCTCGACGGCAACTTCCCCAACGGCGTACCCAACCCGCTGCTGCCGGAAAACCGCGAGCTGACCCGTCAGGCGCTATTGGCCAGCCAGTGTGACATGGGGCTGGCTTGGGACGGCGACTTCGACCGCTGCTTCTTCTTTGATGCCGACGGTCGCTTCATCGAGGGCTACTACTTGGTCGGTTTGCTGGCCGAGATGCTGCTCAAGCAACACCCCGGTAGCAAGATCATCCACGACCCGCGCTTGACCTGGAACACCATCGAGCAGGTCGAGCAGGCTGGCGGTATCGCCGTACAGAGCAAGACCGGGCATGCGTTCATCAAGGAGCGTATGCGCGAGGAAGATGCGGTGTATGGCGGCGAGATGAGTGCACACCATTATTTCCGGGATTTTGCGTATTGCGACAGTGGAATGATTCCTTGGTTGTTGGTGGCGGCGTTGATGTCGGGCACTGGCAAGCCGTTGTCCGAGCACGTTGATGAGCGCATCGCAGCGTTCCCTTGTACCGGTGAAATCAACTACAAGGTGGCCGATGTCGCCAAGACCATTGAAAAGGTGTTGGCTCACTACCAGGCTCAATTACCTGCCTTGGACAGGACTGACGGTATCAGCGTGGCTTTCGAGGATTGGCGCTTCAACCTGCGGGGCTCCAACACTGAACCATTGTTGCGCTTGAACGTTGAGTCCAATGGTAATAGCGAATTGATGTGGGTTCACCTAAAGGAAATTGAAGCATTGATTGGTGCGGCTCAATGATTAATCCGGCACTGAAGGCTCTATGGAATTATCGAGGTTTTATCCTGGGCAGCGTCAAGCGAGAGTTTCAGTCAAAATACACCAACTCGATGTTGGGTGTTGCCTGGACGGTGATCCAGCCGCTGACCATGATCTTCGTGTACACGGTGATTTTCTCGCAATTGATGCGGGCAAAATTGCCGGGTGTGGAAGGGGTCTTCGGCTACAGTATCTACCTCTGTGTCGGGGTCATCGGCTGGGGGTACTTCGCCGAGATCGTAGGTCGGGCTCAAAGCATCTTTATTGATAACGCGAATCTGATCAAAAAGTTGAGTTTTCCGCGTTTGTGTCTGCCAGTGACACTGGTGCTGAACGCATCCGTCAATTTTGGCATTATATTCTCGCTGTTCATCATCTTTATGCTGGTGACAGGAAATTTCCCAGGATGGGTTTTTTTCACCATTATTCCGGTCCTGTTGATCCAGGTTCTGTTTGCCATCGGCCTGGGGATCACCTTGGGCGTGCTGAACGTATTCTTTCGCGATGTTGGCCAGCTCTTTGGTGTGGTGCTGCAATTCTGGTTCTGGTTTACGCCGATTGTTTACCCACTCAATATCCTGCCTGCCTGGCTGCAGGGGGTGATGGCGCTCAACCCGATGGCTACGTTGATTGGCACCTATCAAGGCGTCATGGTTCACGGCTTAATGCCCGATTGGATTGCCCTTATTCCTATTGCGTTGCTCAGCCTGTTCATATGCTTTTTGGGGCTTCGTTTATTCAAAAAGCATTCAGGTGAGCTGGTGGATGAACTCTGATGGGCACGATTAATGTTAATGGCCTGGGCAAGGCTTACAAGCAGTATCCGAGCCGTGTCTCCCGACTTGCTGAGTGGGTCATCCCATGGAGCAAGCCACGTCATAAATTGAAATGGGTGCTGGAAGGGCTCACCTTTCATGTTCGTTCAGGTGAGGCGGTCGGAATCATTGGTGTCAACGGGGCAGGTAAAAGTACGTTGTTGAAAATGATCACTGGCACCACCCAGCCTACCGTCGGCAGCGTGGAGATCAGTGGCCGAGTGGCTGCATTGCTCGAATTGGGCATGGGTTTTCATCCGGACTTCACCGGTCGTCAGAACGCGATTATGGCTGGCCAGTTGCTAGGGCTTAGCGTGGCTGAGGTCAACGAGCTGATGCCTGAAATTGAAGCGTTCGCCGAAATTGGTGATTACCTCGAGCAGCCGGTGCGGCTCTATTCCAGTGGAATGCAAATGCGCTTGGCCTTCAGCGTCGCGACTGCGCGTCGGCCTGACGTCTTGATTGTCGACGAGGCACTGTCGGTGGGCGATGCGTATTTTCAGCACAAGAGCTTTGAACGAATTCGCGAGTACCGCAAGGCGGGGACAACCTTGCTGATTGTTTCGCACGACAAAGCGGCGATTCAGTCCGTTTGTGATCGTGCCATCCTACTCAAAAGCGGCAAGCTAGCGATGGAAGGAAAACCTGAAGAAGTGATGGATTATTACAATGCGATCCTAGCCGAAAGAGAAAACCAGACGGTACACCAGTTGGTGGCCGAAGAAGGGCGAGTTCAGACGGTGTCGGGTTCCGGCGAAGCATCCATCCTGGATGTCAGTGTCCTCGATGAGCATGGCGACTCCTTGAAGGTCGTTGAGGTCGGTGCATCGGTCACGTTGCGTGTTCGAGCAAAAGTCAACCAGGGCATCGACAAGATGGTACTTGGTTTCATGATCAAGGATCGCTTGGGGCAACCCGTTTTCGGTACTAATACGCACCACATGCGGCAGACCTTGAGTGACTTGCGCGCCGGTGAATGTGTAGATTTCAGATTTGCTTTTAACGCAAACTTGGGTCCAGGCAGTTACTCAGTTGCTGTTGCATTGACAGGGTCTGAAAATCACCTTTCTGAAAACTATGAGTGGCGCGATCTGGCGTTGGTTTTCGAGATGTTGAACGTCAATTGTGATGTGTTCACTGGCAGCCTGTGGCTGAATCCAGTTGTCACTATTGAGAAAGAAATGGTTGAATGATGATCATCAGAATAGTCAACAAACTTTTATCCGCTTTTGACGTGGCCGTTACGCGTAGGTCAAGTTTGACTCGACTGTCGCAAGCGGCACTACATGTTCCTGCTCAAACTGATGCGAATACATCGGCTCAAAACGCCATTGTGGATCACTTGGCGGCCTTTCACCAAGACACTGTCCGAGGGCGGATTGCAAGCCAATGGAGAGTTATCGATCATGTCGAAAGGTTGTTGCCTTCTCCTTTGACCTTGGCGTGCGAGCTTTGTGGCGCGGTACACGCTACGTCGGCGTACAAGGCCATGGAGTCGCACTGTGTATTCGGAGGAGGGCGACTGCTTCGTCACCAGTGTCCGGATTGTGATGCTGTTTTCGGTCCGTCTAAAATGATGGTGTTGAGCGCTGCGGAACTCTCACAAGACTATGCCGTTCACTATAGCGTCTATCAGGAAGGTGACTCGACTGACTTGGAGGTTCGTACCTTCCACGCACTTAACCCAAACAAAGAAGGGGTTTATCTGAACTACGGTGCAGGCGGATGGTCGAAATCTGTTCAGCTATTACGTGAGCAGGGGTGGAACGTGATGGCCTATGAGCCACATCACTCTGGTGCGACAGCCAATGAACCGTATGTCATTTCCAGTGAGCGTGATCTTGATGCCATCGAATTTGACGGCATTTTCTCCAATAATGTATTGGAGCACTTTCGTCATCCGTTGACCGAAATGCGCTCGATGGCCAAACACCTCAAGCCAGGAGGGAAGATGTCTCACACTACTCCTTGCTTCGAGTACCGCTACGAATTTACCCGTTTTCATTTGTTTTTCTACCTTGGGCGTTCCCGTCAAGTGCTCGCCGAGCAAGCAGGGTTACTAATTGATTCGTATACGCAAGATGGCGAATTTATTAATTATATTTACTCGGTAAAGCACTGATGAGTTTTGTTTCCTACGCTCAAAATTTTGAAGACGTCATGTTGTGGAGGGCTTTGAGTCACGTCGGTAAAGGTTTCTACATCGACATCGGAGCCCAGGACCCGGTTAGCGACTCTGTCAGCCTGGCGTTCTATGAGCATGATTGGCGTGGTGTGCATGTTGAACCAACCGAGCAGTACTCCACGAAGCTGAAGCTCGCTCGGCCTGATGAAGTGATCGAACAGGTCGCTATCGGTTCGGGTGCGCAAACGCTAGAGTTTTATGAGTTCTCGGATACAGGTCTTTCGACGTCCGATGACTCAATCGCCAAGCTACATATTGAATCGGGATATAAGGCTATTCGCCGTGTGGTCCCTGTTATGCCACTCGATGCCTTGTTGGAAAAATATCGGGACCGTGACGTCAACTGGATGAAAATCGATGTTGAGGGCCTTGAGAAAAACGTTATCGAAAGCTGGGTCGAATCGGCAATTCGCCCCTGGATTTTGGTCATCGAGAGTACATTGCCGTTAAGTCAAGAGCAGAGTCATGGTGACTGGGAGCACTTGATTCTGGCGAAGGGTTATCGCTTTGCTTACTTCGATGGACTTAACCGTTTTTATGTACATGAATCGCACCCCGAACTGTTTGAGTCGTTTAACCGGCCTCCCAATGTTTTTGACCGTTTTGTGCTGGGCGGCAAAGCTTCGCACTCCTTTTATCAACTCATTCAAAATCACGTCTCCCAAGCAGAGGCAGAGACTAGACGTCAGGAGTTGTTGCGAGCGTCGCTAGAAGATCAATTGGCTGCTTTGTACGCGAGCACTTCCTGGCGCTTGACACGGCCGTTGCGTTGGCTGGTCTTTCAAAGCCGTTTGGCCAAAGAGCTGGGTTTTACGGTTCGTTTGAAAACTTTCGTGAAAAAAATCCTGAAATTCTCGCTTTGCAAAACAAGCCTGTTTTTTGTGGCGCGACCTCAATTGCGAGCACGGTGCATCAGTGTGCTGAGGAGTGCGAGGCTTTACGATGTCGCCCGTAAGTTATTCAATCGTCTTGCCAAAAGCGCTGCTGCCAAGCGGGCCATAGCACCACTAAGTGAACAGCACCTTACCGGCCGCGGACGTGATCTGTACCTACGGCTCAAAAAGGCTGCCGAACAACGTGGTGGACGCCAATAATGCGTATAGTAATCGATCTGCAAGGTGCTCAATCCACTGGCTCGCGTAACCGCGGTATTGGTCGCTATGCGCTGTCCTTGGCCCAAGGTATTGCGCGTAATAGCGCCGATCATGAAATTCTACTCGCCTTGAACGGAGCATTTCCTGAGTCCGTGGACAGCCTTCGCAATATCTTCCAGGGTTTGATCCCTCAGGAAAATATAGTCGTCTGGCATACCCCGGAGGCTGTTAGTCATATCGATGCAGGAAATGCCTGGCGGCGTGATGCTGCGGAACGGGTTCGCGAGTCTTTCCTGGCTTCGCTTGAGCCAGATGTCGTGCTGGTGAGCAGCCTTTTCGAAGGTGTTGAAGATGACTCTGTCACCAGTATCGGGTGCTTTACCAACAGGCTGCCGACTGCGGTGGTTCTGTACGACCTGATCCCGCTCATCAATCGCGACATTTACTTGAAGAACCCGCTCATCTCGAAGTGGTATGACAGTAAAGTCCGCTATCTGAAGTCAGCTGATCTGCTGTTGGCCATCTCGGAGTCTTCTCGTCAGGAAGCCATCCGGTACTTGGGGGTCGATGCTCTCCATGCAGTGAATATCTCGACCGCAGCAGATGCTCACTTCAAAGTGCAATCGTACAGCGATACGCAAAAAACTGAGGTGCTCACACGCTTCGGATTGAATCGTGCATATGTGATGTACACGGGGGGTATTGACCACCGCAAGAATATCGAAGGTCTGATCCGCTCTTATGCATTGCTGCCCGCCAGTGTCCGCGAACTGCATCAACTGGCGGTCGTCTGCTCGGTAAGGCCGGATGATCGCGTGCGTCTGGAAGCCCTGGCCAAGGAACACGGGCTTGATCACGACGAGTTCGTCATGACCGGGTTTGTGTCGGAAAACGATCTGCTTGCATTGTATAACTTGTGCCAGGCTTTCGTCTTTCCTTCCTGGCACGAAGGCTTTGGACTCCCAGCATTGGAGGCTATGTCCTGCGGTCGTGCGGTGATCGCGGCAAATACATCCAGTCTGCCGGAAGTGATCAACAATGAGCGGGCAATGTTTGATCCTCTGGATGACGCGTCGATCACACAAAAACTACGTGAAGTTTTGATGGATGATGCGTTCCGTCGCGAGTTGGAGCTGCATGGTCTTGAGCAGGCCAAGCAATTCTCTTGGGACATTACTGCTCAGCGCACCATTGCTGCACTGGAAGCTTTTCATCAGGAACGCTCATTGTCAGTTGCCCCTGTTGAACCCCGTCAGGGCCTTCCGCGTCTGGCGTATGTGTCACCGTTGCCAGCGGAGCGCAGTGGTATCAGTGACTACAGCGCCGAGCTGTTGCCCGAGCTGATGCGTTACTTCAATGTTGATCTGGTCGTAAAACAGAGCGTGGTCGAGCCGGCTTGGATAAACGAAAAGTGCCAAATTCGCTCAGTCGAATGGTTTGTCGATAACGCGGCGTCTTTTGACCATGTGCTCTACCATTTTGGCAACTCGACATTTCACGAACACATGTTCGAGCTTGTGAACGTCATTCCAGGTGTCGTGGTATTGCACGACTTTTTCCTTTCGGGCATTCTCGCGCACATGGAATTGAATACTCCGGCTCCAGGTGTCTGGACCGATGCACTCTATGAGAGCCATGGTTATTCGGCTGTCATTGACCGCTTCCATACAAAAGAGTTGGTTGACACTATCTGGAAGTATCCAGTAAACCTAGCCGTCCTGAAAGCGGCGCAGGGAGTGATTATCCACTCTGAAAACTCACGAAAACTTGCGGCTCAATGGTATGGCTCGCAGGCAGGGAGAGATTGGGTCAATATTCCGTTGTTGAGAGTTCCTGCAGAGTTACCTTCTGAAGGGAATGAAAACATCCGCAGTAAGTTGACGCTCAAGGCTGAAGATTTTGTCGTCTGTAGTTTTGGCTTGCTGGGCCCGAGTAAATTGAATCACAGGCTTCTGGACGCTTGGTTGAGCTCGCCGATGGCCAATGATGCAGCCTGTGTTCTGGTGTTTGTCGGGCAAAACGATCCAGGTAGCTACGGCGACCAGCTCCAGCAGCGTATCAACCAGGCCGGTGTGGCTTCGCGCATTATGATCACCGGGTGGGCCTCCAGCAAAACATTCTGTGATTATCTCTCCGTGGCCGACGTCGGTGTCCAACTGCGTACCCATTCGAGAGGTGAGACTTCTGCGGCAGTGCTCGATTGCATGAATTACGGCCTGGCAACCGTCGTCAATGCCAACGGTAGTATGGCAGACTTGGACGATGATGGGGTCGTCAAACTGCCGGATGAGTTTACCGATGCTCAATTGATCGCTGCGCTCAATCAGCTCTGGACTGACGTTCAGGCGCGCAAGGTAATAGGCGCGCGTGCGCAGGCAATTGTTCACGGCAATCATGCTCCAAGCGCTTGTGCTGCCCAGTACAAGACGGCTATCGAAGATTTCGCTGCACGCAGCAAAGCGGGTGTGTCAGAGTTGATTCTTGCTGTCGGCACGCTCCCTGTGACGCCCGAATTGTCTGTTACCGACGAAGACCTCATGGCTGTTGCGGATGCGATCGATCGTTCTTTGCCGGCAGCACTGGAGCGCTCACAATTATTGTTCGATGTGACACCATTCATCGATGGGCAAATGCCACGAGACAAAGCAGGAGCGTTGATTGGTGACTGGTTGGCGCGTGTTCCTGCCGGTGTGCGATTTGAGCCGGTGTTCGCCGATCGCGAGGAACAGGTCTATCGCTATGCGAGAGCATTTACTCTATCGATTCTAGGCTGCCCTTCGGATGTATTACATGATGAGAAGGTTTCTTATCGAATGGGTGATCGGCTGATCATGTTGGAAGGTGGATCCGCACATCGTGACTCAATGCAGGAAGGGTTGGAGGCGTTGCGCCATCAAGGCGTTGGCTTTTTCTCTGTAAATAGTGAACAAGATAGTTACGAACAAGGCACGATTTTTACCGAGCTGCTTGCGCGCGCCGATTTAAATTAGTCCTAAGGCTTCGCCTGATCATGCCGACATGATGTGTGTCGACATGATCGGGAAAATTTGCAAGGTCGGTTGAAGCAGTACCAGTGGCATATTAGCTGGCCTCTGCGCTGTCGTCATGAATGGCAGCAGTCTGTATGATCTGCACTACGCTAAATGCCTAGGCATGCATCTGGGGCTCAGGTATGGGCTCCTCGTTTTTGAAAATATTTGTATGGGGTTCAGAGGATTCGAATGAAAGCTATCGTTACCGGCATTACTGGTCAGGACGGCGCCTACCTGGCGGAGCTGTTGCTGGAAAAGGGTTACACTGTGTATGGCACCTACCGCCGTACCAGCTCTGTCAATTTCTGGCGCATTGAGGAGCTGGGCATTCACCAGCACCCTAATCTGCATCTGGTTGAATACGACCTGACCGACCTGTCTGCCAGTATTCGTCTGCTTCAGACTACTGAAGCCACCGAGGTCTACAACCTAGCGGCGCAGAGTTTCGTGGGCGTCTCCTTCGAGCAGCCATTGACCACTGCTGAAATCACCGGTCTGGGTGCGGTCAACCTGCTGGAAGCCATTCGTATTGTTAACCCGAAGGTTCGCTTCTACCAAGCCTCGACTTCCGAAATGTTCGGCAAAGTCCAGGCTATTCCGCAAGTTGAAAGTACACCTTTCTACCCTCGCAGCCCTTACGGTGTGGCCAAGCTGTACGCCCACTGGATGACTATCAACTACCGTGAGTCGTACGGTATTTTTGCAACCAGCGGTATTCTGTTTAATCACGAATCACCACTGCGCGGTCGGGAGTTTGTGACCCGAAAAATCACCGACTCCGTGGCCAAGATCAAGCTGGGCTTGCTGGAGGCAATGGAGCTGGGCAACCTGGATGCCAAACGTGACTGGGGCTTCGCCAAGGAATACGTAGAAGGCATGTGGCGCATGCTGCAAGCCAAGGAGCCGGACACCTTCGTCCTGGCCACAAACCGCACCGAAACTGTCCGCGACTTCGTGTCGATGGCGTTCAAGGCAGTGGACATCGCCATCAACTGGACCGGTGAGGCTGAAGCAGAGCAGGGCACTGATGCGGACACCGGTAAAGTGCTGGTGAGTATCAATCCCAAGTTCTACCGTCCTACTGAAGTCGAGTTGTTGATCGGCAACCCGGCCAAAGCAAAGGAAATACTTGGTTGGGAGTCCAAGGTCAATCTCGAAGAGCTGTGCCGCATGATGGTTGAGGCGGATCTTCGTCGCAATGCACAAGGATTTTCGTTCTGATGACCACTGCTGGCAAGCGTGCACTGATAACAGGTATTCAGGGGTTCACCGGGCGTTACATGGCTGCTGAACTCAAAGCTTACGGTTACGAGGTCAGCGGGTTGGGCAGTCAGCCCTCCGATGAAGCTGGATACCATCAGATCGATCTGGCTGATGGGCTAGGTCTACACGCTTTGCTGGCAACGCTTCAGCCGGACTTCGTAGTGCATCTTGCTGCGTTGGCATTTGTTGGGCATGGTACGCCGGAGGCGTTTTATCAGGTCAATCTGATAGGCACCCGGAACCTGCTCGACGCCATCGCCAATTGCGGCAAAACACCGAGTTGCGTTCTGCTGGCCAGTAGCGCCAATGTGTACGGCAATACCTCATCCGGTTTGCTGGATGAAACCACTGTCCCGGCCCCGGCTAATGATTATGCAGTCAGCAAGTTGGCCATGGAGTACATGGCTAACTTATGGCGCGATCGATTGCCTCTGGTCATTGCTCGCCCCTTCAATTACACCGGTGTCGGTCAGGCAGAAAATTTCCTATTACCCAAGATTGTTTCTCACTTCCGCCGTAAGGCCGAGAGAATCGAGCTGGGTAACCTTGATGTGTGGCGCGATTTCAGCGACGTACGAGCGCTGGTCAAAGCCTATCGTGGGCTTTTGGAAGCCAAGCCCATTGGCCACACAGTCAATGTCAGCTCTGGCAATGTCCACTCGTTGCGCGAAGTCATTGCCATGTGCGAGAGGTTGTCGGGTCGAAAGATCGTAGTTGAGGTTAATCCGGCGTTTGTGCGGGAAAACGAGGTGAAGACCTTGTGTGGCGACAATAGCCGCCTCAAGTCACTGGTGGCAGGGTGGCAAGCCCCCCCACTCGAAGAAACCTTGAACTGGATGTTGGCGGCCGAATAAATGAAGTTAGTGTTATCCGTAGAGCCGGTCCGTTTTCCACTGACCGGCATAGGTCGTTATACCTACGAACTAGCCTTGAGACTACAGACAAGCAAGGAGATTACGGATCTCCAGTTTTTTGCAGGTCGCCGCTTTTTACCCCGTCTGCCTACCGCCTCTGATGCCTCCGGCGGCGGATACGGTTTGAAGAGAACTGTCCAGAAGAATTTTTTGGCGGTGGAGGCATATCGGTTGCTGATGCCGATCCTTCGAGCACAGGCGCTGAAAAAGTACTCGGACTTTCTGTACCACAGTCCAAACTATTATCTCCCTCCATTTGGCGGGAAGAGGGTTGCAACGTTCCACGACCTTTCTCCGTTTACCTGGGCCCATTGTCACGCCCCGCAGTTAGTTCGCTATCTGCAAAAAGAGTTGAAGAAGACCCTGGAACGGGCTGATGCGCTGATTACTGACTCAGAGTACATCCGTCGAGAATTGGCCGAGTATTTCTCATGGCCAATCGAGCGTATCCATACCGTTCCGCTGGCCAGCTCCGAAGAGTTCCATCCGCGCGATTACGAAATGCTGCAGATCTCGCTCGCCAAGCACGGCCTTGTGCCCGGGGAATACAGTCTTTTTGTCGGTACGATCGAGCCTCGCAAGAACATTGAAACCTTGCTGAGCGCCTATGCGCGACTGCCGTTGGCTTTGAGAGCCCGTTGGCCATTAGTCCTCACCGGTTACCACGGCTGGCGCAATGATGAGATTCACCTGCGTCTGGAGACGGCACGACGAGAGGGTTGGGCACGCTACCTGGGCTTTGTGCCGAGCGAAGATCTACCTCTGTTGTTTGCCGGAGCGCGGTTGTTCACGTTCCCATCGTTGTATGAGGGGTTCGGCCTGCCGGTGTTGGAAGCCATGAGTTCTGGTGTGCCGGTGGTGTGCTCCAACAGTTCTTCGTTGCCTGAGGTTGCCGGCAATGCCGCGCTGATGTGCGAGGCTCTGGATGTCGAAAAACTGACCGAGCTCCTGCAGAAAGGCCTCGAGGATGAGGCCTGGCGTGCTCAGGCCATTACTGAGGGGCTGCTGCACTGTTCGGCATTTACCTGGCAGCGCTGTGCCGACGAAACGCTGCAGGTGTACCAGAAAGTTATGGAAAGTTGATGATCAAGGTTCTGCATTTTTTCAAGACGTACTACCCGGAAACCATGGGCGGTATCGAGCAGGTGATTTTCCAACTGGCCGAAGGTTCGGCCAGGTATGGAATTCAGGCTGAAGTTCTTTCCTTGAGCTCTCGTGGCGCAGCTCGTAACGAGACCGTGGGTACCCATGTGGCCCACCGCTCCAAGCTTGATTTGCATGTGGCCTCGACCGGTTTTTCGTTTTCGGCGTTCGGGGATTTCGCGGAGCTGGCTAAGGGCGCGGATATCATCCATTTCCATTTCCCGTGGCCTTATATGGATTTGGTCCATTTTGCCACGCGCTTGCGTAAGCCCACCGTTGTCAGCTACCACTCGGATATCGTCAAGCAGAAGACCCTGCTCAAGCTCTACAAACCGCTAATGTACCGCTTCCTCTCCAGCGTTGATTGTATTGTCGCGTCCTCGCCAAACTATGCACAGAGCAGCAGGGTGCTGACAGGCTTCAAGGAAAAGGTCAGCATCGTTCCCTATGGTCTGGATCGGGCAACCTATCCAGAACCCTCGGTTGAAAAGCTTGAGGAATGGAAAAAACAGGTGGGCGAGAAGTTTTTCCTATTTGTAGGTGCACTGCGTTATTACAAGGGCATTCACTTTCTACTGGCGGCGGCAGAGAAGACGCGTCTTCCTGTGGTCATTGTCGGTGGTGGAATGCTGGAAGAGGAGCTGAAAGCCAAAGCTCAAGCCTCTGCTCTGGATAATGTGTATTTCGTTGGCAAGTTGCCGGATGTTGATAAAGCCGCCTTGCTCAATCTTTGCTATGCATTGGTTTTTCCTTCCCACTTGCGTTCTGAGTCGTTTGGCATCTCTTTGCTGGAGGGGGCGATGTACGGGAAACCGATGATTTCCTGTGAGATTGGCTCTGGCATGTCTTATATTAATATTGCTGGCGAGACGGGGTTGGTGGTGCCTCCTGCGGATGTAGATGCGTTGGCGTCGGCGATGCAAACGCTTTGGGATCAGCCTGAGAGGGCCGCGCAGATGGGGCGAAATGCTGCCGGGCGGTTTGAAAAGGTGTTTACGGCGGATGTGATGGTCGCTACTTATGCCGAGATCTACCGTCGATTGATTTAAATAGTGGATCAGTTCCGCGTTAGCGCGGGTTTAGCTCACCATGAGGATTGATGATTCTGTGGGGGGTGTTGCTTATTTATTGTGGGGGGGGTATGGAGGAGGGAAGGCATAATAGGGATGTCGACGTACTGCGCGGTTTAGCAATTGTGTTGGTTGTGTCCTATCACATGGCTGCCGTTTCTTATCTTCCTGAGTCAATTAAATTTCTCTTGGCGATATTTAACGGGTCTTTCGGTGTAGATCTTTTTTTTGTGATCAGCGGATTTTTGGTTAGTTCTTCGTTGGCGCGTGCGTTAAATGCAAGGATGCAAGGCATAACTTCAGTGCTGCGAGTGTACTTTGCTCGTCGTTGGTTTAGGACTATCTTGCCGGCTATTGTGTGGGTTGTAATATGGACGCTTCTATCTTTTGTGACGCCCTATTTTGGTATATTTTCCAATAACTTTCATCATGCTGTTTCAGCGGTGTTTCAGTGGGCCCACATTTTTCTTTATGTCGAGTGTGTGAAGGGCGACGGTTGTGGTTTGTTTGGGTACTACTGGTCTCTGTCTCTTGAAGAGTGGTTTTATCTTTTGCTTCCGTTGTTCTTTATAGTGATCAAAGGACGTGCTGTCTGTATTGTGATAAGTTTGTTGTTGGTGGCTCTTTTTTATTTGGCGTTTCAGGGGTGGCCATTGTGGGGGGTGTTTCGTATTGAGCCAATGTTGTGCGGTATTCTTGTTTATTATTTTCGTGTGCCGCTAATCCAGTGGATATCCAGTAGGTCGTATATAAAATTCTTTTGGTGTGTGGTGCCGGTGTTGCTTTTGGTCTGTATGTATGCGACGGCAAATTTTTTTGGTAAAGCATACGTGCTCATAGTGCTGAGCTGTGTTTTTTTGCTGGTCATATCATTGCCAGATAAGGGGTGTTTGATGCCTCAGCGTGCTGCCCGTCTATTCGAGAGTGCTGGAAAATTTTCATTTTCTATCTATTTAGTGCATGTGCCGTTGATATGGTTTGTGGGGCGTCTATATGAGGGGTACTCAGGTTGGATAGCGATATTTTTCTTTAATAGCCTTCTTTTTTTGTTGGTCTGGGGGCTGTCTGCTGCTTCTTTTCGTTGGTTAGAATTGCCGAGCCGGAATGTAGGATATTGGGTCAGTAGGAAGCTAGAGAGTCAGAAAAATTAAATTGCGTGTCAGCGTGAATATTGATTTTATTTATTTGTCTAAGCTTTTTTCCTCAAGAGCGGCTGCATTTGGAAAGTGCATCCAGATGCAACCGGGTAAAGCTAGAGGTTAGGTCGGCTTTTTTTGCGCAAGATATGCCTATAGCGTAGAATCGGCTTTTCAATAAAATAATAGGATGCTAGGCTTGCAATAAAGGAGCATGCAAGTAGGGCTGTTGCCAGTGACGGCGAATTATAGAGGTTGCTTGCGCCAAAACTATGAAATATATATATAAATATAAAATGGTTAAGAAATACTCCGTAGCTTATGTTTCCAAAGAATTCGTCAATTTTGTGGTAGCCAAACTTGGATAGGAAATAAATTGCCGGGATTCCAAAGATAATGCCTGCAGTCACTTCTGTGTTAGATGGCGCCTCCTTGACTGTGCCTACTTGTATGGCTATGAAAAGAATAAGCTGAACGGTCCATGCTGTAAAAATCAGAATTTTCCCCCATTTTTCGCTAAAAAATATATAGCTTCCGCAAAGGAATATGAAAAGCACTCCGGGCAATAATCGATAGCCGTATATATCTGTGTTTATAACTCCGGTGATTGCAGTGATTGCTATCATCAGAGATGCAGTAAACATGAATGTTCTCAGCTTCCAGATGAGTATAAATGGAATCGCAAGATAGAAAAAGGCTTCAAGGCCTAATGACCATGCAGGGGGTATGATATCTGTAGAGGTAATACCAAACATGTATAAGTCAAGCGGTAAAATTCCTAGACTAGGGATGATGTTGGCTGCGCTGATGCCTTCTGCAGTCGGCGAGTTTGGAAGCATTGTGCCGATGATGATGCAAGCAAGTAAAAAGTAAAATAAAAATTGAGGGTAAAGTCTTAGTGCTCTATCTAGATAAAAAGCGGGGACTCTATCTATCGTAGAATAGTTTTTCTTTATTAGAGAGGTCATCACGAGTCCGCTTATTATTAAGAATGAGATGACTGCAAATACACCGGGATTATGCCCTGCTATTGATATACCCATGTGAGAGATTGCTACCAGCATCGCCAGTAGTAGGCGGAAAGCACCCATGTGTTTAATTCCTAGTCTAGGTTTTAGCTGTTGTAATTGGCGTATTATGCCAATCGTACGTTGCAAAAGCGAAGGGATTTAATATTTATAAGTCGAGGGTAGGGTGGCCAACTGCCCGGTTATCAAATTTTTTGTAAGCGCTCCATGAGCCTCGCATTCAAAGCGCTTAGCGGTGACCCCGGATGCTGTGTTCCCAATTTCCCCTCTGGGCCCAGCTCGCCGTGATGTGACCCGACGTCAAAGTCGAAAAAGTGTATCTGTGCTCCAGGCCCGTCGACTTTCGAAAATCCATTGATGGCCTGGCTGCGCTGGTCGAGCTGGACATTAAGATAGCCGTGTTCGACCCGGTGCTTTTCGTCTTCCTAAATAAGCCGCGCAATCGCGTGAAAATTTTGTATTGGGCGCGCAGCGGCTTCTGCCTTTGGCACAAGCGCCTGGAGTCTGTGCGATTTAAAACATCGCCCGATATCAGGACGAAGGTAAGCGGTTCATAAATCCGACCTACCGAAAAAAAGCGTTCTATACGTGGCTACGTCATGTGCTGAAGCGGTTACCATGAGGGCTACGAAGCCTTACTGCCGTGGAACTGCTCGCCGGAAATGCCAAAGTAAATCGCTAACCCACCTTTGGGGAGTTGGATTCATGGACCGCACACAGAACATCCATACTTTTACGTCGAATGAAAAAAATGTGAGGACACATCGACTATTTTGTGGAGGTCGATGGTCGTTATGCGCTCCACTACCTGCCCGGATGTTGGTGGGTTGGATGTCTTGGAATCCGCGTTTCCGGCGCATGAACGTCAAAGGCTTATTTTTCCTCGTCGACCAATCTTTCTATGGTTAGTGACTCTACCGAAAGGTTACCTGATTGATACCAGGTTCGAACCTCAAGGTTTCTCACAAAGCTATCTGCCACATCAAGCTCGGTCTCGAGCTTGACTTCGCTGCCCGCCCGGAGTGTTTTTTTCGCGAGTGTGACCGCCTTATTGGTCGCGTCTACTCCAATGATATCCGTGTAACCCAAGTCTGTGCCGTCACCTGAAATGGATAGTTCCACCCGGTACTTTCCTTTGGGCAACTCGATGTAAGGTCCATAGGACATAAACCCCGTACGCGTTTGGCCCTGCAGAGCTATACGCTTTCCGTCTTTTGGTGAGCCTACCAGACCTGCTAGTTCATCACCTTGCCATACAAAATGCTCAAGGCAAGTACCATGGATATCAATTTTCAGGTGATGGCAATTAGCGTCGAATTTGTATTTGATAGGGGGTTGATGAACTCTCAGTATCCAACCTTGCCAGCAGAAAAATACAGTGATGATCATTGCCAGCACAAAGGTAGACTGATGCAATATGCGGTGTGTGATCGCTGCCATGAAAGGAATACAAAACAGGAATAAGCCGCCTGCCTTCATGTAACCAGTAAAGTTCCAGATGACGGTGTCACCAAAGCAAAGGTACAGCAGACATAGCGTGAGCGTAAATGCCCCAGTGGTGTTTCTTATAATATCTCCCTTAAGAATCGATTTTACAGGTGATGTTTTCGCAATAGCCCAGAATGTCCAAGCTAATAAAACAGAGAACAGTGCCAAGCCTGTGCCTGCCATGTACGAGTCCCAGCCACTACCCATATTGGGGTAATGTCCCTGTAGTCCCGCAATGAGATGCATTATTAGGCTTTTTAGCGGAAAGCCAAGAACTAAAGCGCTTTGTTCCGCCGGTGTCATTGTAAAATGTATTCGGATGAAAGACTGCCAGGCAATGAAAATGATCAGAGGGCAAAGCAGAAAGAATAAATCTGAGTAGGGTCTGATCGATTTTTGCTTGATCAGGCGCTCAAGGAGTTGGGTACCGAAGAGGATCGCCGGGAACGCCACATACGCTTCTCTCGACAGGCAAGCAAAGGTAATAGTGACGGAGTATATCCAAAATTTCTTTTGATAAGCAGCCACCATACTGACAATGAGCAGCGCATCCGCGGCTCCATCGGGAAGCCCGTTCAGCAGCGTTATCTGAGTACCCATACTAATGGACCAAGGAATGATCCAGTAGACCGGTACACCTTTTTTGATAAAAAACTGTGCTGCGACAGCCGTGCCAAGTAGTATCAGTACAAAGTGTGTGAGGTAGTAGATGAAAGGGCTAACCCAATCCTGAAATAGAATAAGCGATAGGAGCTTGGACAGCACGGGGATACCGACTCTTTGGTAGCGGTAGGCATCGGCGTCGATGTGGCTGGAAGTATCTTTCTGCGCGAGCAAATCGTTTGCAATGTAGTAGTAGAACTGACCGTCCCAGCCCGAATTCCATTCGTCCAAGTAGAGCGGGGTAACGCCGTGCGCCTTGACGGCTTCGGGGATGCCCCAGCGATCAGCCTGCATCAGGTAATGATCAAAGTTACCATTGAGGGGGCCTTTAACATAGGTCACCATAGTGTAGATACTCACCATGGCGGTCAGTAACACGCAAGCCAAGATGGACAGGTACTGCCGGTTGATGAAGCGCTTACTTAACGTCATTCAAACCTCTTCTGTACTTCTCGGCATCCCAGTCAATCAACTCGGAAATCTGCGTATCGCTCAGCGTCGACAGTTTGGCTCCGTCATTCAATTTCGTCATTACATCGTAATAGCAAAGCAGTTGTGCGACTTTCGCTTTGTTCATCTTGTCGCGGGTAAACGTGCCCAGGCCGCGCACGAAGATGACATCGGGCAGTTCGGCTTCTTTTTCCAGGCTGGCCTTTGCTTCTTCAGGCGTTGCGAACAGGCGTGGATATGGACCGAGAAAAACAATATGGTCTGGATACAGCGCCCAACTGTCGTTTAGCCGGTCAACCAAAGCGGGCGCGGTAGCGATCTCATGAAGCTGTTCAAGCGCAATGGGGGAAAATTCGACGCCATTGATCAGGCTCAGCGACTGACGGGGTGCGATGATCGGTTGGTTGACCGCAGGCGTGGCAAAAAAACGAGTCAGGTAGCCGAGTATTTCGCCAATCTCGGCTATGTTGTCGCCACCAATAATCACGCCATGGTTCTTCAGGAAGACCACGCGCGTACTGTTGGTACTGTCGAGCTGCTTGGCGACGGCTTCTGCGAGTTCAGCACCAGGCTTGCAGTATTCAACGCTACGCGCGTTGAGCAACGTGTCCAGGTCCGGGTAATTGGCCAGATCGAAGTCTTTGCGAACTAGGTGCGTGAGCACCTCGATGGCGTGCAGGTGGACCACGATGCGCTGAGGCATCAGGGCATGCAGCAGTGTTTCGATCGAAGGTTTCAGCGGATGAGGCTCGACGGTTTGCGGCACCACGGCAAAGTCCCGGTTTTCAAGGGCTGTAGTCAGTTGGCCCAGTTTTACCGGTACAAAGATGTCTTTTTCACTGGCATCTGCCAGCCAAGTGCCGGATGCCTTGATCCAGAGGGCATCGTTCTCCTTCCAGGAGACGTTCCCACCGGCGCCTTGGACCAGCAGCGGATCTTTACCAATTTCAGAGCAAAATTGGCGAACCGAATCATGCAAGTTCATTTTTCTCTCCAAGCCTGGCAATCAGGCGACGCAGGTCACGAAACTCGGTGAAGGCGGCATCTGGAGCGTTTTCCTCAATGCCTAGCGGTGTACCGGTATGGATCTTTTGCAGGGTTATGGCATTGATCTGCTCGCGACCGCCGCGGATATCGTTGATCGGGTTGTCGCCGATCATCCAGATGCTATTGCCTTTGGGTCGCATTTTTTCCAGAGCGATTTCAAAAGGTGCCGCATGAGGTTTGTCGAACCCGGCTTCTTCGCTGGTCACGATGTAGTCGAAGTATTGATCGAGCCCAAAGTAGACCACCTTGCGAAATTGAATCTGAGCTGTCAGGTCGGTCACGATCGCGGTTGGAATGCCGAGCAAGCGCAGGTCGTCCAACAAGTCCTTCACCTCGTCGAACAGCACGGCGTTGCTGAGGAAGGTACGCCAATAGGTCTGTTCAAAGTCCAGCGCCAAAAGGACCTGCGAGCCTAGGCCCATGATTTCGAGCATGCGCTGAAGGTACAGAAGGCGGCTATGTGAAGACGCCGTATGTTTAAGGCGAGTCTTGACCTGTTCGCGGGCTTCCTTGAAGGCTACGTCAAACACTTCCGGTTTGATCGAGAAGGTAGTGACTACTTTATCTCGGACGGCCTGTTGCGCCGCAGCATGTGCTGGGTCATAAGGGTAAAGCGTGTTATCGGTGTCGAACAGTATAGCGTCAGGGAGGCGATTGAACCGCTCAGGTGCAAAAATCTTCACTATATGAACCGTTTTGTCAGTGCTTGGTTGATATGGGATAGGGTAATCAGCTGCATTAACCCCATGACGCCGTCTTGCCACTGTGGCTTGATGTCGAGGAATTCGAAGATGCGCGGGCAGATCATTCGCGCGGCCATTTCGATGTCCTGGGCAGATGTTTCGCCTTCGATCGTCAATTCAACTTCTGTGGTGTCATTGCGGTTGCACATGTCGACATGCAGACCGCAAACCCCAACCAGTACCCGTGTGAGTGATAGTTCATTCAGGCCGTTGCGCGAGCGTGCAACGATCTTGAAGTGCAGGGGGGGGGGCTTGCCGACACCTTCCAGAATGCGAGGATGTATCGGTTGCAGGGACAGCACCAGATCCGCATGTGCGGCTTGCGGGCGAATGAACCGTGCTGAGTCCGGTTCTCTGCGCTCGAAGGAGGCAAGCACTTTCTCTACGGTGTGGCCACGCTGGTGCACGTCGCGTTGAAGCTTGAAGTGGCGCCGTAAACCTTCGTCGATGTCCAGGTAGACGCTCAGGTTGTAGCACTCACGGAGGATCGGCATGTAAAGGGTATGCAGGCCACTTGCAATTACGAAGTCGTTGCTCTTGATCATGAAGGGGCGGCTCATGCGGCCAGTTTGATGATCGTAGTGCCGTGACTGGATGTGTTTGGAGTCAGTCAGTTTCACCAGGTCGCTGGCAAAGCCTTCCAGGTCGTTGGCCATGGGGTTCAGGTGTGTCATCACCTGCCACATCGGTTTCTGGCGATCCCACAGGTGGTAGTCGTCACCGGAAAGGGTCGTGACTGAGTGGCCGCCAAACAGTCCTTTGATGGCGTCCGAAAAAGTATCCTTGCCTGCGCCCGAATCACCCGCGACACCAATCACGAATGGCTTGCGGCTCAGGCGGAAGTAATCGTTACGGCTGACCGACTCGCGCCAGATTCGGATGGCCAGGACGATGCCCGCAGCAACCATGGCGGTATGCACCAACGATGATAGCTTGCCACCAAAGAGCCATTGACTGCTCCCCTGTGGCAACCAGTTAGTCTGGTCCACAAGCAGCTTGGCATCCGGGGTGATCAGTAGCGCGCTCGCCACATAGAGCAGCGAAAAAATCCCGGTAATGGCAATGGCTACACGATTGCTGGCTGCCTGGTAAGCTACCAGTGGGGGGATGGCCCAGATAAACCACCCCGGAGAGGCAGGTGTCATCAGTACGACAAGCAAGAACACGATGCCGAGCATGGCATGGAAAAGCTCGAAGTTTGGACGTTTTATCCGCCAGGCTGCATAGATCATTAGTAGGTAGGCTAGCGGTACGACATATAGATGAGTGCTGTCCCCGATACTGAATGCCAACCGGTATATCTTGTCAATTTCCGGGTTGTTGATCAGCATACTGACACCGGCACTGGACAGTAGAAACGGCACCAGAGTTGCCACCATGCCCACGATAAGTCCGATCAGAAGGCGTGGCAGATGTTGGCGCAGAGGCCGGTTATGCTGCAGGTAGATCAGAAAGAAGGGCAGTGCCAGCACCATGCTCAGCTTTGCCGAAATGGCTGTGACAAAGACCGCGCCCGTGAGTATCAAGCGAACACGCTTGAAAAAATACAGCGACCACGCTAGTAGCAGTACCGGGATCAAATCGTTGAACCCGAGTACATAGCTGCCGACGATCACGATTGGTGATAGCCAGTACACCCAAACCAGCAAACGGTCGCGACTGGGCACTATTTTTCTGAGCACGACCAGTAGCAAGAAATCTGCGCATAACAGTGTCAGGCCGTAGCCGAGTATCAAGGGCAGCGAGAGTGTTTTGCACAGGAGGATCGCTGGCAGGAAGGCCACCCACATCACGTAGCCATACGGGAACGCGGTAATGATGCCTCCCTGATTCAGCCACGTACTCCAGGGATCAAGTGTCAGCGTGCTGGTGCTGCTATCAAGGAATGGAAGGTACCATTCAGTGACAGGGGCAGGAGCAACCCAAAGTACAAGTACCAGTCGAAGCACCAGCCCGACCAGAAAGGCCGGCTGGTAGAAAACCTTTATGTTCATGCGTACGCAGCCAACGTTTCCCAGATGTCAGGTCGTTTGGTGCAAACCGCTTCGGCGACAATATTGCGATCAGTCAAGAGTTTCGCCAGCCGGGGGATTTCGGTTTCGGCATCGCGGCCCTGAAGCTCGGGGGAGACCAGACACAGTTTGAAGCCTGCCTCCTGGAGTCGCTTGGCATCTTCATGAGTGAGTGGGAACTGGTTGAAGCAGTCGACCCACACCCACTCCACCTTGCCTGCCAGTGTCATCGCGGTTTCAATCGACTCGAACTCGGATACCCGCACGGCGCAACGGCGTTCGCCAGCTTTGGACCATTTGATGAGGAACGGAAAGGATTGATCGAGGAAGAAGTAGTCTTCGATGCCCTTTTCCTTCATCACTGTAATCAAGCGTGCTTCCAGACCTTCTTCCTTGACGTTCAGAATCAGGGTCCCGTGCCGATAGTCGGCAATCCACTCATCAAACGACTCACCTTGTACACACGGGTCATGATGAATGATCAGATCGTTGCCGTAGCTGCGAATGTCGACCTCAATGCCATATTTCCCCTCTGTGGCATTGAGTTCCTGGCGGGTATTACGCCGATGCGATATGAGCTTCATGTCCTTAGACTCTTCTTAAGTTGCAAACTGAAATCGACAGTTCTGCGGATGAATTTTCGTTTGGCAGCCCAGTTGACGTTCCAGTGAGAAACACCATGGGCGCGCTCACCAAAACGCACGGCAAATCGATAAATCTTAAGGCCCTGTACATGAGCCTGGTAGTACGCATACAGGTCGAGCGCAAAATCGGATGGCGCGGCTTGCCAGCGTTGAAAAAAAGTCTTGGAGAACATCGTCGGCTGCGCGTTGATGTCCCACATGGGTTTGCCCAGCAGTACCGTTTCGAAAACGCTCATACCGAACGTGAACGCAACGTCGGCCAAGGGGCGGCCGAAGCGACGACCTTTAACAAAGATATTCGGGCCATGGTGATCAAAAAACTCCAGACCACGCAAGGCGTCCATGGGATCGGTTTGCAGGTCTGCATGAGTCCAGCCGAGAATTTCGCCTTCGGCGGCACGCAGGCCGGAAAGGATGCCGAAACCATAGCCCTGATTGACTTCTACCCTCACGCTTCTGCAGCCTGGATAGGCCGGCAGGAGACGCTGCAGCACCTGTGGGCTGTCATCAGTGGAGCCATTGTCGACCAGAATGACCTCCACACCAGGGCGTTCGGCCAGGCCTTTGCAGCGCTCCAGCAGCAAAGGCAGGTTTGCCGATTCGTTGTAGCAAGGGATAATGAGCGAAAACTTCATGATTTCTCCGTCGATGCGCTGGCCTTGAATACAAACAACTTCATTCCCAGGAAGTTGAGGACGGCCGATACACCCGTTGCAATCAGAAACGCCAGTTGTACTGTAATGGACACTGAACTGAACAACGACAGACAGCCGGCGTTGACCAGCACGTTGGCGCTCAGTGTTATCGCATAGAGCAAGGCGAATCGCCAGACACTGCCGGGGGCGTGCGCCTGCTGGCCAAATGTCCACACCCTGTTTGCGAAGTACGCAAACAGGGTGCCCGTCAGAAAGCCCGCGGCCTTTGCCAGGTCGACATCCATCCATGCGCTCCAGACCAGGCCGCGATAGGTCAGGAAGTCGATCAGCACGGTCAATGAGCCTACGACCAGAAATACGGCAAGCTCACGCTTGATCATGCCTGGGCGCCTGGCATTGCTGGCACGGTCGTTTGATAGCGTGCTTCAAGTTCGGCGACGGCGTCGGAGGGTATCCGACCATCGTTCTGCAGGCGATAGGAGTGCCCTGGCCATTTGTGGAAGCAGGACTGCCAATATTCGAATGTGCGCAGGTCGTTCGGAGTACCCCATGACAAGAAACTGTCTACTTCGAACAGTTCACAGCGCAAGCCCAATTCGATAGCGTCGTTAATGGTTGAGTCAATATAAAACTCGCCATTGATACGGCCGTCACGTTCAATCAATCGTGAGACTACCTTGCGAAAATCTTCGGCGCGGCGGAACGTGAAGGTGCCTAATACGATTGGGTCTGTTGCTGGAGACTCCAGCGGAGTCTTCACCGAGATCCTATGAATTCGGCCATTCGTTGCATCGATCCAGCCGAACATCTGTGGATGACGGATGGCATTCGCATGCCCTCGTACTCCCCAGATGATGATGTCCACATCTGGGGTCTCGATGAGGGTCTGGAAAGCCTTCTCGTCATAAAGGGCACCATTATCACAAGCCCCGAAGGTGATCGGGCCGTGGACATCGGCGATGGCACGTTCCAGAGCTTCCAGGCCGAGTAGTGCGGTACAGGCCTGGCCTTGAGTGACTTGCGCAACGGTTTCGATCACGGTGCGGGGGAATGCTTGCTCTAGTTCCCTGGCAATCTCTGCATAGCCGGGCATGTTCTTGCGTAGAACGAATGCATGGTGCTCGGCCTTGGGCAAGTCCTCTGTGGCCTGAGTAACCATTGGTTTGCCGGACACGGGGATCAGTGGTTTGGTCAGTGTGTAACCTTCGTTGACGAATCGTTGTCCCATACCTGCCATCGGGATTACCAAGGCGCCGATGGGTTTGGTCTCGGCACCTTGTGTCTGACGACTCATTGTCTCGAAAGCCGCCGACCAGCCATTGTACTCCCGCACGTCGTCCGGAGTGCCCCACTGCATGAAGTGCTGCAGGGAATAGACCGCGACAGGCTGCTTGTTTGCCAGCAGCGGCTTGTAGGCTAGGCTGACGTAGTATTCGCCACCTACATTGAGTTGTTGGTCCATGGTGTCGCGGAACGCTTCGCTCATGGTCTTGCCCGAGTCGAAATAGTAGGTCCCGCTGGAGGCGAACTCCTCCATGCGATTGTCGGTGTAAGGCTGCTTCTCTTGAATGTCGTCGACCCAGCCATGTGTCTCGCGAATATAGGCGTAGTTGGTGCTGCCCAGGGTATGCGGGTGGAAACCTTTGTAAGCCGGGATCGCACCTACGCATGCGGTGGCTTTGACGAAATGCTTGAAGTGCTGCCAATCCCAGTAGCAGCTGAAATCGCAATAGTTGACGATAATTGGGCGATTGGCGTCGATCAGGTGTTCAATCTGACGAACGGCATGGATCGGGCCGAGCTTGTGCGCAGGGATACCGATTATCTGACCTGTGGGACAATAACATTGCAGAATGGGCGCCATACGGTAATCAGGATCATCCAGATGATCCTGATTGCAAATAAAAATAAAATCCGTTTCGCCTGGAAACATGTCGATGACATGGGCGATGATTGGTTTGCCGTCAATTTCAATAAGGGGTTTTGGGACCGTGTAGCCCGCCCGGCGGAAGCGCTCGCCGAAACCTGACATTGGAATAATTATCTGCACTAGACACTCGTTTACTTACAATGTTGACGTCAGGGTTATGCACATTCATATGCCACCCGCGCGACCAATAGAAAAAAGCATTTTAGTCTGAAGACTGCCAGTGAGTCATCTTTCTTTAATAGGCTTTATGAATCAATTTTTTATGAGCCGGGCGGTTTGGGCATTAAGGTGGCCAGCTTTCCGTCATGTTGCCCCGTTTAGGTGTGGTGGTTTAATTTCCCCGGACACCCCGATAGGTGGAAAATGCATCTATCGAGGAGTTTTTCATGACCGACAAGCGCAGGACATTCGACGACAGCTTCAAGCTGCAAGTCGTGAAAATGATCACAGACCAGGGGTTGGCCGTTTCACAGGTCTGCCGGGATCTCAATCTGGTCGATTCGGCCGTTCGACGCTGGGTCCAACAGTATGAATCGGAGCAACTGGGGCAAGCCGGGATCGGTAAGCCGCTGACACCGGGGGTACGCAGTTCACGTTTCTAGGATTCACCTTTCGGCCACGAGAGGCACAGGGTAATAATGGACGCCGGTTCACCAGCTTCTAGCCTGCTGACAGTACCGAGGCTTTGAAACGAATACGCCAGCAAACTCGCCGCTGGAATATCCAGCGGCAAACACCGGCCAGCCTTCTGGATGCGGATTCCACGGCCATCCGGTCACCCATTCCACAGCCATCCGGTCCCCCTTAAGGCAGGCAGCGACGCAGGATTAATTCACTACCATCGACCTCTTTTTTCGAAGCAGAGAGGCCGTCGTGGAGCGGTTATCCATGCGTAAGATTCGAGAAGTACTGTGTCTCAAATTTGAGGTCGGTCTATCTGCCCGCCAGATTGCGGTCAGCTTGCAAGTCGAGCGAGCCACTGTCGGTGATTACCTCAATCGCTTTGCTGCCAACGGGCTGACTTGGCCCTCGGCATTGTCGGACGTTGAACTGGAACGATCTCTGTTCCCGCCAGCGCCGACGGTTCCCAGAGAGCAACGCCCAATGCCTGACTGGGCATGGGCTCACGCCGAGCTGCGCCGCCCCGGTGTCACCTTGGCCCTGCTCTGGCAGGAGTACCGACTCAGCCACCCACAAGGCTTTCAGTACAGTTGGTTCTGCGAGCACTACCGGCTCTGGGACGCCAAGGTCGATGAGGTCACGCGCCAGGAACATCGCGCCGGCGAGAAGCTGTTCGTCGACTACGCCGGCCAGACCGTAACGGTCATCGACCGGCAGGCCGGGGAAATCCGTCAGACCCAGATTTTCGTTGCCGTGCTCGGCGCCTCCAGCTACACGAGCACTACGGGGTTGCCGTGCTGCCCGCTCGCTCGCGTAAACCCAGGGACAAGGCCAAGGTCGAAGTCGGCGTGCAGGTGGCCGAACGCTGGATCCTGGCGGCGCTGCGCAACCGCCAGTTTTTCTCCTTGGGCGAACTCAACACAGCGATCAGCGTGCTGCTCGAACGTATCAACCAAAGGCCTTTCAAGAAGTTGCCCGGCTCGCGCCGCTCGACCTTCGAGGCCATCGATCAACCAGCACTGCAACTGCTGCCGGAACATCCGTACGTCTATGCCGAATGGAAAAAAGTACGAGTCCACATCGACTACCACGTCGAAGTCGACGGCCATTACTACTCGGTGCCGTATCAGTTGGTGAAGCACCAGCTCGAAGTACGCCTGACCGCGAAGACGGTCGAGTGCTTCCACGCCAACCAGCGTGTGGCCAGCCACCTGCGCTCGCCACACAAAGGCCGTCACACCACACCGACCGGACACATGCCTAAGAGCCACCGCGAACATGCCGAATGGACACCGCAACGGCTGATCCGCTGGGCCGAGCATTCGGGGCCCAACACAGCTGGTGTCATCGCCTGCATCCTTGAACGACGAATCCATCCGCAGCACGGCTTCCGTGCCTGTCTGGGCATCCTGCGCCTGAGCAAACAGCACGGCGAAGAGCGGCTGGAAGCCGCTTGCCAGCGTGCGCTGGCACTGGGCGCATGCAGTTACAAAAGCCTCGAATCGATCCTGCGCCAAGGGCTGGAACGACTGCCACTGGCCCAGCAAAACCTGTCGCTGCTGCCCGACGAGCACATCAACCTGCGTGGCCCCGGCTACTACCACTGACTGAAAAAGGAGCACGAACATGCTGCCCAATCCGACACTCGACAAGCTGCAAACCCTACGACTGCACGGGATGATCAAAGCGCTGAGCGAGCAACACGCAACGCCCGATATCAACGACCTAAGCTTTGATGAACGACTCGGCCTGATGGTCGACCGAGCGCGAAGACGCCCGCCTGACCACTCGACTCAAAGCCGCCCGACTGCGTCACAACGCTTGTCTGGAAGATATCGATTACCGCAGCCTGCGCGACTTGGATAAATCCCTGATCCTGCAACTGGGCAGCGGCCAATGGTTGCGCGGCGGCCTGAACCTGATCATCGGCGGCCCAACCAGCGTGGGCAAAACCTGGCTCGTTTGCGTGCCGGGACGGCTACAGCGTCCGTTACCTGCGCCTGCCGCGCTTGATGGAGGGGCTGGGCCTGGCCCATGGCGATGGACGCTTCGCCAAACTAATGATGGCCGGCTACGCCAAGACCGACCTGCTGATCCTGGACGACTGGGGCCTGGCGCCGTTTACCGCCGCGCAACGGCGCGACATACTGGAGCTGCTGGACGACCGCTACGGGCATCGCTCGACGCTGGTAACCAGCCAGATGCCGGTGGACAAACTGGCGGGCAGATAGACCGACCTCAAATTTGAGACGCAGTACTTCTCGAATCTTACGCATGGATAACCGCTCCACGACGGCCTCTCTGCTTCGAAAAAAGAGGTCGATGGTAGTGAATTAATCCTGCGTCGCTGCCTGCCTTAAGGGGGGGCGGATGGCTGTGGAATCCGCAGTCAATATTTCGCGAACAGCTCGGACCTATATAAATATTGTCATTTTTTACAAAAATGCCACGGGTGTAACAGCCCAGAATTTTCCTCCGCAAAAGCATGCCGCTGCTGTCATATTCATGTAACTCTTTGGTGTCGGATTTGGCACAGTAACAAGTGCTCGCCCATGGCCAACAGTCTGTGTGTTTGCGAGAGGCCGCTGATACGACGTTTGCCGCTGAGTAGATACTGGATAAAGCCTGCTTGCTAGTCTTGCCCTTATACTGGCGATGATCGGTGAAATCACCAAAGAAACAAAATACGATACGTTGGTTCCAGAGTACCAAGTAGTTGAGGTGTTTGAAGCTATTTTCACCGGCGAGTGTTCAGAGACGAATTTCCTTTACATTTTCATTCAGCTGCAGAAGTTTATTGGCGCCGGTCCCCACGGCGTAGAGGAAGTGGGGCTGCGATCAGAACATCATGAATGTCATGAATATGAGGATCATCATATTGCTCTGTGCCGTGGTTTTATAAAGCACCAGGCCCTGAGGTTGCAACCCCCTTCGCAGGGTTGTCCCGCTGAGGCTGATACCCGTGGGGTCGATCATGTCCAGCCGGAATACCTAGTCCGATGAATAAATGAAAGCCCACCTCAATTGGGCGAGGAAACCAGTAGATGATCAAAGAGGTAGGGTATGTGCTCCTGCACCTGCAACCAAAAATAACGAAAATGCAGTCATCGAGCACTTCTGGATTCCTAAAGTGATCGCGAACGACAGTGTTTACATACACGTCCTTGTTCAGGTAGCGGTAGAGCTGATTAATGAGGACCGTTGATCAGGGCGAGTAATTGATCCACCCCGGCGTCCAGACCCACGTTTTGCGTGTCGATCCTCAAGTGGGGCTGTTCGGGGGCTTCGTAAGGGGAGGAAATTCCGGTAAAATTCGGCAAGCTGCCCGATCTGGCTTTGTTGTACATACCTTTCGGATCACGGGATTCACAGACCCCCAATGAGGTACTGACATGAACTTCGCGGAAGTGCTCGGCTCCGATGATGGTCCGGGCCAGTGCGCGATCCTGGGTGAAGGGGGAAATAAAGGCCGCGATGACGATGAGCCCGGCCTCGTTCATCAATTTCGCCACTTCTGCCACGCGGCGGATATTTTCCGCCCGATCCTCGGTGCTGAAGCCCAGATTGCTATTGAGCCCATGGCGAACATTATCGCCATCGAGTACGAAAGACAGTTGCCCCTTGTCCAACAGACGTCGTTCCAGCGCAAAGGCCAGGGTCGACTTTCCGGAGGCGCTCAAACCTGTCAACCAGACGGTGATCGGTTTCTGACTCAGCAAGCCCTGGCGGTCTTCCGGTGTCACCTGACTGGCATGCCACATCACGAGTGGAGGTTGTGCGTCGGTCATAGAGGGGTGGTCCTGAATACGTTATAAAAGTTGATATCAGCCGGACGGCGCGAGACTGCAATCGTCAGCGACCAGGGCGAGAGGGCGCGCCTGCGCGGGCATCCGAGAGCAAGCGAGTTGCTGAAAAGCGTGTTGCCCACAGATTGTCCTGGCGGAACGCCTGGACCCTTGAAAAATTGCAGCGATAGTCAAGCGCCTGCCGGCTTGTCAGGCGTAGATCGCTGTTTTCATCGATCAGCCATACCGCGGCCTCTTCATCACGCAAGGCCATCTCACCAAAACGAGTGGAGATCACCGGCAGGCCAAGCGAGCGGTATTCATAGTATTTGATCGGATCGACGGAGTCTGTCAGACGATTGAGCTTGAATGGGATCAGGCCAACCGAGAACGTCGCCATGGCGGCAATGGCCTCGGCATGAGGGCGCTCGGGTAATAGCTCGATATTCCCTGGTAGCAGGCAGGGCGGGGGGGCAAAGATCGGGCCGATCAGTTGAATCCGGTTTTCGGGGTTGGCCTTTGCCAGCGCAATGACCAGTTCCCAGTCGAACCAGCTACCAATCGTTCCCACATAACCCAGCAACTGCTGCTTGGTATCCAGCACCAGCGATTCGAGGGGAGCCAGTTTCTGGATGTCGCAAGCATTCAGGGCCAACTCCACCTTGTCTCCCATGGCGCCCAGCGTTTTACCGATGGCGGTGGAGGAGACCAGGATTTTCGATACTCGCTCCACGAGCAAGCGCTCGCGAGTGGCCATGGAGCGACGAGAAATCCCCTTGTAGAAGGCCGGAAAATCGTCCATGGCATCGTAAACCGCATAGCTTTCGGGCATGCGCTCAATTAGCTGCAGCGCAAGCTCCGAAGGTTTACCGACGCAAATCATGCAGGGGTGTTCCGCGGCGAAAGCATGGGCTTTGTTGATGATCTCGCGCCAGAGCAAGGTTTGAAGCAGACCCGAGCCCGGAATGGGCTCGATGGGCAAAACCTTGGGCTTGACCACCTGTAGCCACTCAAGGGACAACTCCTCTTTGGTGGCTGGAGCTGGAGCAGCGGTTTTGCGCTTGAAATCGGATTGTCTCGGCAGTCTTGTGGGGTATGGATCTATCCATAGCACCTGCGCCTGTGTCTGTTCGTGATACCAGGCCACGAAATGATGTGAGCGCTGGCTGAAGCTAGTCCAGGGGACCGGGGACAGATAGATCATTCGCATGTTTGAAAATGTCGTACCAGAACTTCGACGATACGCCCGGCTGCCAGGCCATCGCCATAAGGAGAGACACCCCGTGCCATGGCTTTATAGGCCGCGGGATCGTCAAGCAATCGCTGAGTTTGTCCGATGATGGTGGCCTGATCCGCACCGACCAGCTTTACCACTCCAAGCTCGACGGCTTCGGGGCGCTCGGTTCCCTCCCTCAGCACCAGTACGGGTTTACCAAGGGCCGGAGCTTCTTCCTGAACACCGCCGGAGTCACTGATGATCAAATAAGAGCGCTTCATGGCCGCGACGAACTGTGGATAGTCCAGGGGGGCGCAAAGCATGATGTTGGTCGTCTGGCCCAGTATTTCGTGGGCGACATCCTTGACGTTGGGGTTGGGGTGTACAGGATAGAGTATCTGCACATCGGCATTGCTTTCGGCGATCATCCTGAGTGCCTGGCATATCGAGCGGAAGGGGGCGCCGAAGTTCTCGCGACGGTGGGAGGTCACCAACACCAGGCGTTTGCTCTCATCCAGTTGCATATCAAGGGCAAGCGGTCTGGCTGCCGCCATCAAGAGTGCATCGACGACGGTATTTCCGGTCATGGTGATCGCCGTCGTGGCAATACCTTCCTGTAACAGGTTTTCCATGGCGCCCTGGGTTGGCGCAAAATGCCAGCGTGCCAGCCTGCCGACGATGACCCGGTTCGCCTCCTCGGGGAACGGGTTGTACAGGTCCGCGGTGCGCAGTCCTGCCTCAATATGTCCAAATGGAATACGTTGGTAAAAGCAAGCCAGTGCCGCGGCCATGACCGTCGTGGTATCGCCTTGAGCCAGGACGACATCAGGTTTTTCGGCAAGCAGTACCTCATCGAGCCCTTCCAACAGGCGTGCGGTCAAGGTCGCCAGGGACTGGTTGGGACGTATAATGCAGAGTACCTTCTGGGTCATTCCTTTATAGATCCTGTTATCTGCATGTTTCATGCGTCACGGTATCGATGGGGAGTCCAGGCCCCCCACTTGCTTTCATAAATGGCTTTGTTTTTTTCAAAAAGCGCCTGCTTTTTTTCTGCGCCGAGCTTGTTGAAGGACGCTGACAAGTGATGGTGTACAAACACGTCTTCGGCACAGGCGGCGCGTATCCCCTGATGTTGAATACGACGGCAGTAGTCATCGTCTTCGAAAAAGCCCAATCCATAGTCTTCGCATAAGCCGCCGATCTGTTCATAGGATGAGCGTGGCAGCATCACGCAGAAAAACGCCAGTGTATTGATCTCGAACCACTGCCCCATGTGCTGACGGGTGATGCGCGCGGACTCGGCGTGCATTTCGCTCAGATGGGTATAGCGCGTGGTGATACGCGCCTCATTGCCAATATTGTTGGTGACAGGGCCGATAATGCCGATGTCATTATTGTCTATCAGATGACGCATCAGGCCCTTGATCCAGCCGGCCGTGACAATCGTGTCATTGTTCAGTATGACCAGGTAGTCGCCGCTAGCGGCTGCCAATCCCTGGTTGTTGCCGGCCGCGAAGCCTTTATTGTCCTGGTTGAGAATGATGATGCGGTCTGGGTCGGCCTTGGCCCACTCGGCCAGAAACGCCGGTGTCTCGTCGGTGGAATTGTTGTCAACGACGATAATCTCAAGGTTTTCGTAGTGGCTTTCGTTGACCAGGCTATTGAGGCAGGCCTGGGTCAACTCCAGGTTGTTATAGGTCAGCACCACGACGCTGACTCTTGGCGACGGCAAGCTGTCGATCGCCTGGCGCAGGGCAATGGCTCGATGTTCCCAGGTCTGGGTTTGCGCGAACTGCTGGCGATCCAGGCGTGCTGAGTAGGGTTCGGGGAGCTGTTCCAGAACGTTTTGAACGGCGGCGATAAACTCCATTGGGTTTTCAGCGGTATTGACCAGGTGACCGAATTGATCCAGTTCAGGCAGCTTGACCGATACCACGGGCTTGCCGGCGCTCAGGTACTCGTACACTTTCACCGGGTTGGTCGCCAGTGTCAGGGGAATGACCTTGAACGGCAGCAGGCACACGTCCATTGCATGGAGATAGTGCGGCAGGGAAGCGTAGGGAACCTCGCCATGCATGACAACGTTCGGGCAGCCCTTGAAGGTTTTTTTGGCATTGACCGTATCATTGCCTATGAGCAATACCAGGTGCTGGGGAAAGGCCTGGGCAAGCTGCTTGACGAGTTGAAGATCAAACCACTCCGCGATCGCGCCGTAGTAACCGATGATTTTTCTGTTTTGGGTATCCCGATAGACTTGCTGCGGTGCTTGGCAGAACGCGCTGTATTCCGCGGCATTGCGTATCACGCTGACGTTCTGGTTCTCACGTTTGCCATGCTGTTCGATCCAGGTTGACGTGGCAACCAGCAGGTCCGCTCGACGCATCAATGCTTTTTCCAGGTCCAGCAGCTCCCGGGCGACATTGCCAAACCCCTCGTGATGGTCCATGCAGTCATAGATCAGGGTGGAGTTGGGAACGCATCTGGCGAGTGGAAACCAATAGGCGTGCTGGACAATGCAGTTCACCTTTCCGATCTTTGCCCATTGCATCAACTCCGCCAGGCTCAGGCGCAGTTGTTTGGTCGCGGCGCTGCTGGGAGGGGCGTGATAGATGGCTGGTGCGCCGAGTACGTTCAGTCTGATCTGGAATAAACCACTTATGCTCTCAAGGGGTTCAACTTCAAACCCGGGGCGGTCGTTATCAATGAAGTGGTTGGAAATGTAGAACGTCACCTGGCCGGTTCGTGCCAGCTCTTTGGCCAGGTTCTGTGGACGCTGGATACGAAAATGCCAGTCAATGACCCCAAAGATAAAGGCGGCCGTCTGCTTTTCGTAAGGCGCTGCTGCTTCGGGACCCTTCTGGGGTATCTTCATCAGCGTTGAAAACGGCTGGTTTTGCGTTATGGACGCGGCACTGCCTTTCAGCCAGAGACGAACCCTATGGGCCCATTTGCTCTTCTTGCTGGGGTCAAGGGGGAGGTGGATGTACACATAGCGAGCCGAGTTGAACAGAATTTTTTGTAGTAGATGGCGCAGCGGTGTACGGTCCATGGTGATTGCCTAGTCTGAGAGACTCAGTAGTTCGGTTTGTTTTGACGCAAGCTGGTGATGCGGGCTGGCGACTTGCTCTGACAGTGCCTGGACTTCAGATTTTTGTGCTTGAAGCCGTTTCTCTGCTTCCCTGGGTTTCTGCGATACTGCTTGTATCTGGTTGTTGGCTGTGCTCCATTTGCCCAGTCAACCGCCCCAACTCGGGCGCGTGCGTTGACAGACAATCATCGATGCGGCCATGGGGTTTGATGCTGTCGCCGCTGGGATTGAGCAGGCCGCAAATGAGTTGCAACGAGGTGGGCCTGCCACTTCCGCTACGGCCGATGATGTCGACGGTTTCGCTATTTTTTATTTGAAAGTTAATATCTTTCAGGACAGGGTGAGCGTTGAAATACTGCTTGCGTCGATCGGTAAGCATTTTAAGCAAGTGCTGAAAGTGCTTTTCATAGTGATGATAGTGCTTTGACAGCTTCTCAATATGGATCGCCATTTCAGATGACATCAGCGAAGCCCTTGCGTGTTTTTTGAAACCAGATGAAGCCAAGCCAGGCCACCAGGAAAGTGAAGGCATAATAGATAGTCAGCCCCTCCCAGTGTGGCCAGGATCCCCAGAATAGAGCATTGCGGGCCATTTCTATCGGAAGGGTCAGAGGATTGGACTTGAGAAAAAAACGATAACTTTCAGGGAGTGCTGATACAGGATAAAAAACAGGTGACATAAACAACAGGGCGGTGGTCAGAATACCGATCAACTGACTGAGGTCACGCAGGTAGACGCTCAGGGCCGCGAGAAACCAACTGACCCCAAGTATCAATAAAGTCAGCGGGAGAACGATCAGCGGTAGTGAAAGGGCGGTCACCGGTGGAGCGCCAAACAGCACAACATAAAAAAGCAGCCAGACCAGAAGACTGATAGCGCTGTGAAACAACGCGGCGCCGAGCGATACGATCGGGAGGATTTCCAGGGGGAAGACAATTTTCTTGACGTAATTGGAGTTGCTCAGAATCAGGCCGGGTGCACGGTTTACACACTCGGAGAACAGATTGAAGATCAACAATCCGGCAAACAGTACCAAGGCAAACTCGCTCTTCGAGTCGCTTCCGCCTGACCAGCGGGTCTTGAACACCACACTGAAAAAAAATGTATAAATCAATAACATGAATAATGGGGTGGCGAAAGGCCAGAAAAGGCCGAATATTGAACCTTTATAGCGCCCTGTGACCTCTCGGAAAATGAGCGCTCGTATCAGACTCTTGTTGTTCAAAATGCTGCGCAGCATTGAGAGGGGGGATGAGTTGAACGACTGCATCAGACTGGTGCCTCGCGTGATCAAGCGTCGACTCATGAGTGATGTGTTTATGGGTCGATGTTGAAATGATTATTTTTTCTGTGGTGCCATTTTGATGGCGTCATTTTAGTATTGGTACGCTTTATCTATCGACCATTAGCTATTTTAAAAGCCTGCGGCTACTATATATTGGACTATGGTTGCAGGGAAGTATTCGCATTGACCGTCGCGCCGACGATTTTAGCAGTAGGTAACAGGTGGGTATCAGAATTGTTACTTTGTGGAATATGGATTTGAACTGTTTTGAACTTTCTATTGACCCGCCGTGAGCTGGCTTCATTTGAGTCGGGCTCTTCAGAAATGTCGCCTGCACTGTTAGATAATAGTTGCGATGTCATTATTGTCAACTACAATGCAGGCGAGTTTCTCTCTGAAAGTGTCTTGTCCGCATGGCGGGCAGGCGCTTCCCGCGTGATTGTGGTGGACAACGCCTCAAAGGATGGCAGTCTAGACAGCTTGATGCCGGCGCAGGGGGGGGCGTTACACGTTGTGCACAATGCTTCCAATCTCGGGTTTTCTGCCGCTTGCAATATCGGTACCCACCATACATCAGCCCCTTATGTGTTATTTCTCAACCCGGATTGTGTGCTGGCTGCCGATGCGTTGAATGGCATGATTCAGGCGTTGGTGAGTTATCCGCGTTCAGGGATGGTAGGGGGCTTCCTCTGCAACCCTGATGGTACGGAGCAGCCCGGTGGCCGGCGCGTTTTTCCGACGCCCAAGAGGGCTTTGTTGCGGGCATTCGGGCTCTCTCGGTTTTCGAAGTTCCTGCCGGCTTCATTCTCCGACTTCTTGTTGCACGAACAACCGTTGCCACGTGAGCCCATGGTTGTGGAAGCCATTTCCGGTGCCTGCATGCTTGTCCGGCGTGAAGCCATTGAGTCGGTTGGGCTGTGGGATGAGGGTTATTTTCTCCACTGCGAGGATCTGGATTGGTGCATGCGTTTTCGTCAGGCGGGTTGGGATGTCTTGTATGTGCCGGGTGCCAAAGTAAGTCATCAGTTTGGGGTCTGTAGTCGTGGTCGCCCCTATTTCGTGGAGTGGCACAAGCACCGTGGAATGTTGCGGTTTTATCAGAAGTTCTTCCGGCGCCAATACCCCGGGGTTTTGTGGGTGAGTGTGGTGATTGGCGTCTGGCTACGCTTCAGCTTGGTTGTTGCTCGCCATCTGCTCATGGGGTTGCTCGCATTTTTTAAACAGAAAAAAGGTGCATAAGATGCGTGTTGCGATCCTGGGTGGAGCGAGCTTTCTCGGAGAGCGGCTGGTCCCGGTGTTGCGGCAGTCCGGTTTTGAGGTGATCTCCTTTACGCGTGATCGCGCCCGGCTGCCTTCCTCCACTGTGGCGTGGCAGCACGTTGACGATTGGCCACGCCTGGAGTTCGGCGCCTGTGTCTGCCTGGCGCCGATCTGGGTCCTTCCCGAGTATCTGGAGCGCCTTGCCTTAAGCAAGGTCAGGCGTATCGTTGCGCTTTCCTCAACCAGTCGATATACCAAGCGCGAGTCGTCGGACCTTGCCGAGCGGGCGCTGGCTGATCGTCTGGCGACGAGCGAGTCGCTCCTGGAACGTTGGGCCGGGGATCATGGGGTCGAATGGGTGGTGTTGCGTCCCACCCTGATCTATGGCCTGGGCCGGGATAAAAATGTCTCTGAAGTCGCCCGATTCATCCTGCGATTTGGTTTTTTTCCGTTGGCGGGCGGTGGTACGGGGTTGCGTCAACCCATTCATGCCGACGACCTGATTCAGGTCTGTCTGCGGGCCTTGACCGCGCCCGCGGTGGTGGCAGGAGGCTACAACCTCTCCGGAGGTGAAGTGCTTTCCTATCGGGAGATGGTGATCCGTATATTCGAGGCGCAGCGATTGCCTGTGCGTATTATCAGCATCCCGGTGGTTTTTCTGCACTTGGCCATTTCAATGGCGCGTTGTCTGCCTCGTTATCGGCATCTGTCCCCCGCCATGGTTTCACGAATGATCGAGGATCTGGTGTTTGATCATTCCGAGGCTCAATACCAATTCGGTTTCATACCCCGTCCCTTTGAGCTGAGCGATACAGACTTGCCTTGAGGCTCTGTACCACCCCTCACGACCGATCGCTTTCTGGCCCCATCATCTGGCTGTTCTGACGAATCGACACCATCCGCGAGCTTCCGATGTCTTTTGCCGGTAGGCAGAGCCTGACGTGCGATTACGATGTTGCGTAGAATGGTGGATTGAATTCGCGAGCTTCGCTCTTTGCCTTGGCTTGTTTGTGGCCAATGTTTCAGGAATTTTGAACTAGATGATGATTTTGCTGCTGTGCGCGTTCGTATTGGTCTCCTCATTATTGTTGACCGGTGCGTTACGCCGATATGCGTTGGCTCGCAGTTTGATGGATGTTCCCAATGGGCGTAGTTCCCATTCTGTTGCCACGCCGCGGGGTGGTGGTGTGGCGATCGTGCTCGGTTTCCTGATCGCATTGTCGGCTCTAGCCTGGATGGGCATGATGCCAGTGGCGATATTCTTGGCACTTTTTGCGGCCGGCGCCGTTGTCGCCATAGTGGGATTTCTCGATGATCATGGGCATATAGCTGCTCGTTGGCGCCTATTGGCTCATTTTGGCGCCTCTTTTTGGATCCTGCTTTGTCTGGGGGGGGCGCCGGCCTTCAATCTGTTCGGGGCAGTGTTCAATTTGGGCTGGTTGGGGCACATTCTCGCGGCCTTTTACCTGGTGTGGATGCTTAATCTCTATAATTTCATGGACGGCATTGACGGGATTGCCAGTGTCGAGGCTATTTTTGTTTGCCTCGGTGCTTGTCTTGTCTATGAATTGGGCGGGTATGAGGGCCTGGTCTGGGCTCCTCTGTGCCTGGCACTGGCCGTGGCCGGTTTTCTTTATTGGAACTTTCCACCCGCACGTATTTTCATGGGCGATGCAGGCAGCGGTTTTCTAGGCATCATGCTGGGAGGGCTTTCTCTCCAGGCCGCTTGGCATTCGCCTCATTTGCTGTGGGTATGGTTGATTTTGCTGGGCGTATTTATCGTCGATGCGACGTTTACGCTGGGACGTCGACTGCTCCGTGGAGACAAGGTGTATGAGGCCCATCGCAGCCACGCCTATCAATTTGCCTCGCGTCAGGTCGGGCGTCATTTACCCGTGACCCTGGCTGTACTCGGGATCAATATCGTCTGGTTGTTGCCCATCGGCTTGTGTGTCGGCTTGTCTGTGGTGGACGGTCTCACCGGTGTGTTGTTGGCTTATGCTCCTTTGGTGTTTATCGCGGTCAGATTTCATGCAGGTGAGCTGGAGAAGGTTGGTTAATCTGTTGTGGTCTGGAACCGGGTTGGGTAATTGTCGATCCAATACGATGGTATTTTGCAGGCAAGCTATAGAGGGGTTATGGATAAGATACGAGCCTATTTGGTAGGTCTTCCGCGTCGAAAGAAGCGCGTTCTGCAGGTGCTCACCGATATCGTCATGGTCTGGGCAGCGCTGTGGATGGCGTTTGTCGTGCGTTTGGGGGTGGGTGACCTGATCAATCCATTTGCCCAGCACCGCTGGCTATTTATTGCCGCTCCGCTTGTCGCCATTCCTCTTTTCATTCGATTCGGCCTTTATCGGGCGGTGATGCGTTATTTCGGCAATGACGCGTTGATCACCATTGTCAAGGCGGTGAGTCTTTCGTCGTTGATTCTGGGGGTGGTCGTCTACATCTACAGTAACCACCAGGTGGTTGTTCCGCGTTCGATCATCTTCAACTATTGGTGGCTGAGCCTGGTCATGGTGGGTGGTCTGCGTCTTGCGATGCGCCAGTACTTCCTGGGTGACTGGTTTGGTACCGCGCAGCATATGCCGTTCACTAATCGTGATGATGGCTTGCCCAAGGTTGCCATTTATGGCGCCGGCTCGGCGGGCAATCAACTGGTTGCCGCGTTGCGCATGGGTCGTGCCATGCGGCCTGTTGCTTTTATCGATGACGACAGCGGTATTGCCGATCGCAATATCGCCGGTTTGCAGGTCTACAAGCCCAAGCATATCCAGCAGATGATTGATGCCACGGGGGCGCAGGAAATACTCCTGGCGATCCCGTCGTCTTCGCGTGGCCGTCGTCGTGAAATACTGGCGCTGTTGGAAGGTTATCCGCTCCATGTGCGAAGCGTGCCGGGCTTCATGGACCTTGCCAGTGGGCGGGTCAAGGTCGACGATATCCAGGAAGTCGATATCGCGGATTTGCTCGGGCGCGATACGGTTCCCGCTCAGGAAGATTTGCTCGAGCGCTGCATCAGGGGGCGTTCGGTGTTGGTGACGGGGGCTGGCGGTTCAATCGGTTCCGAGCTTTGCCGACAGATTCTGACGCTTCGTCCTACCACGCTTCTGCTTTACGAGCACAGCGAGTTCAATCTCTACAGCATCCTCTCCGAGCTTGAGCAGCGGGTTGTTCGAGAGTCGTTGTCGGTGCGTTTGCTACCGATCCTGGGTTCCGTGCGTAACCAGGACAAGCTCCTTTCGGTTATGAAAACCTGGCATGTCGAGACGGTCTACCATGCGGCGGCCTACAAGCACGTTCCGATGGTTGAGCACAATATCGCCGAAGGCGTACTGAACAACGTGATCGGTACCTTGAACACCGCACAAGCCGCCTTGCAGTCGGGTGTTGCCAACTTCGTGCTGATTTCCACCGACAAGGCGGTGCGTCCAACCAATGTGATGGGCAGTACCAAGCGCCTGGCTGAAATGACGCTCCAGGCCCTCAGTCGTGAGCTCGCCCCGGTACTGTTTGGCGATCAAGCCAATGTATCGCGGGTGAACAAGACCCGCTTCACCATGGTCCGCTTTGGCAATGTGCTCGGGTCCTCGGGTTCTGTTATTCCGCTCTTCCACAAGCAAATAAAAGCAGGCGGGCCGCTGACCGTTACTCACCCGAAGATCACGCGTTACTTCATGACTATTCCAGAGGCGGCCCAGTTGGTTATTCAGGCCGGCTCCATGGGGCAGGGCGGCGACGTCTTTGTTCTGGATATGGGCGAGCCTGTGAGGATTGTCGAACTGGCTGAAAAGATGATCCATCTCTCCGGCTTGAGTGTGCGCACGGACAAGAGTCCTCATGGTGATATCGCGATAGAGTTCACCGGGTTGCGGCCTGGTGAAAAGCTTTACGAGGAGTTGCTGATCGGTGACAACGTCGCTGCGACCGAGCATCCGATGATCATGAGTGCCCATGAAGATATGCTTTCATGGGATGCACTCAAGTCCAGGCTGTATGAATTGATGGCCGCCGTTGAGGGCGATGATTACGTTCGTGTACGGCAAGTGTTGCGCGATACCGTAAGCGGTTACGCCCCCGACGGTGAGATTGTCGACTGGATTTACCAGCAGCGCCGTATGGATCCCTGATCGTTACACACTTGGTAATGACGTGATTTTTGACAGGAGAGACCCATCATCTAGGTTTGGAAAGCAGCTTCGGAAAAGCTGCTTTCCTCTTACGATGTCATGGAGTGTCACTTATGCGTACAAGCTTTCTCTCTTCCCTCGCGTTCACCCTGCTGCTGGGTATCACCGGCGTGGTCAATGCGGCGCCGACCGCGCCCGCCAAGACCGATTCGTCTGTTGCCGCCTCAAGCCCGGCGGCAAGCGCCACGTCCGGCAAGCTCAACCTCAACACCGCCGATGCCCAAACCATCCAGCACGAACTCTCTGGCATAGGCGAAGCCAAAGCCCAGGCCATTGTCGCCTATCGTGAAGCGAATGGTCCTTTCTCGTCAGTGGATGAGTTGCTCGAAGTCAAAGGCATCGGCAAGTCGCTGCTCGACAAAAATCGCGACAAGCTCGATATCAACTGAATACGCTCCGGCGGGAGAAGAGGCCTTTTCAGTGATCGGCCTCTTCTCAGGGCGTAAAGCGGCGTTTTACTCCACCTGATCCTTCAAGTGCGCTTTCGTCACCGCCAGTATTTTTTGCGCCAGGGTCTCGTCCTCGGCACTTCGGGATAACACCAGGGCTCCCACCAGCGTCGCCAGCATGACAATGCTCTGATCCTGCGCGTCCGGCCCTGACCCCAGTGCGTCTTCGACCTGCTTGAGCCGCGACTCGATCACTGTATCCGTCGTCGGGCTCGGCTCCCCTCGCTGCCCCAACTCCAGGCACATGGTCGGCAGCGGGCAGCCGTGATCGGGGGTGGTCAGGTGCCACTCGGACAGATAGCTGTCGATAAAGGCCTGCAACGGTTTGTCCTGGCTGAACAGCGTATCGCAATGCACATCCAGTTCGGCCGCGGCTTCCTGCAGTGCCTTTTCCACCAACTCATCCTTGGATTTGAAATGCGCGTAGAAGCCACCATGGGTCAGCCCCAGCGCTTTCATCAGGGGTTGCAGGCCGGTCGCGCCAATACCGTCACGTCGGAAGCGTGCGGCGGCCTCCCGGATGATGCGTTCGTGGGTCTGGGCTTTGTGGTCTTGTGAATACCGCATGGCGGGCTCTCCGAATCGTTAAGCCATGATAACCGTGACATGTAGGCGATTTGTCATGTTTTTTCAAGGGCGCATACCGCTAATGGGGAAAAGTCGAAACCAAGGATCTGGCATGAATAGTGATTACCCATTGCTCTACGATTGTTGAACAATCCAAGGCGATGATCATGAGTACACAACTGTCCCTGGCGGACCAGATTACCCTGGAGCTGCGCGCCGACATCATCGGCGGTCGCCTGCTACCGGGTATGCCGCTGGTCGAGAACGATCTGGTCAATACCTACAACGCCTCGCGCAACACGATTCGCGAGGCGCTCCATCGGCTCGGCCAGGAAGGCCTGGCACGTTACGTCCGGAACAAGGGCGTGATGGTGCGCCGCCTCGGCGTCGAGGAGGTGCGCGATCTGTTCCAGGTGCGCCGCACCCTGGAGCTGCAGGCCATCGCCCTGAGCAAACCCCTGCGCGAATACCAGTCCGACCGCATGCTCGAGTCCATCGAGGCCGCCGAGTTGGCTCGCGAGCGCGAGGATTGGCGGGCCCTGGGCACCCACAGCCTGGCGTTTCATCAACATATCGTCGGCTTGATGCGCAGTCCGCTGTTCGACGAGTTCTTTACCAATATCGTTGCGCAGTTGCGCCTGGTGTTTTGTTCGGCGCCCGATGAGCAGCGTTTCCAAGCGCCCTGGCTGGCGCGTGACCGTTATATCCACGACCTGCTTGCCGAAGGTGACAAGCACGCCGCCGGGGAGGCGATGAGCCTGTACCTCGACGATTCCGAGCAGATGCTGCTCGACTTTTTAAGCCGTCCTTCCCATCACTGATCGAGGATCTTGAGCATGTACAAAGACTATCCCGCCGCCTATCAGGTCAGCAAAGGCTCGGCCTTGCAGGTGGATACCGCGTTTTACCAGCGCATTCGCGAGGAAAAGAGCGCTCGTACGCTGATCGAGCAGTTCGAGGTGCCAATTCGTACCGGGCGGGCCTGGAAGGTGCCGGCCGGCCACGTGTTCCGGGTGACCACGCCGGTTGGCCCACAGGTCGGTGACTTCAACGTCTGGAATGCCAACGACCCGCGTGAGCGTCTCTGGGCGGCCCGCACCCGTCAGTTGCAAGGCGCCCATGTCAGCACCCATGACCGGCTCTGGTCGAACCTGCCGTTCCTCCGTCCGCTGGTTACCATTACCGACGATAGCTTGGCCGGCTACGGGATCGACGAGCATGGCGGACGTATGCATGATCTTCTGGGGACGCGCTGTGATCCTTATGTGAACAAGATGCTGACAGGGGAAGACTTCCATCATCACTGTCACTCGAACCTGACCCGCGCCGTCCTGCCGTATGGCCTGACCGAATTCGATGTCCACGATGTACTGAATATCTTCCAGTGCACGGGGCTCAATCACGACGACATGTATTTCATGAAGGCCTGCCCGGCGCAGAAGGGCGATTACCTGGAGTTTTTCGCTGAAATCGATCTGCTGTGTGCGCTGTCCACCTGCCCGGGCGGTGATCTTTCGCTGCCGATGTGGGGCCCTGAAGCCCAGGACCCGCTCAGCGTCTGTCGCCCGTTGGGGGTGGAGGTCTATCGGTTGGAGCCGTCACTGCTCGAAGGTTGGAGTTCGCCTGAGCGAGCCGCCTATAAAGGCCTGCATGGCTTGCATATCGCCAAGGCGGACTGGGAGAAATAACCAGAGGGAATGGACGATCAGCGATCCTTGGCGTCCTGGGCGTCCATCTCTGCGTTTCGTTCCTGGACGCGCCGACGCTGTTCGTCAGTCAGTTCCACTTTGTTTGCGGTGTCGCGCAACATCATCAGTCCACCGACGATGGAGCCGATGGCGACGACGATGATCAGCCAGGCATACCAAGGCATAAGGTTCTCCCAGATGGGCCGTTTGCGGATGAGCATTTCATCCGCAAGGTCGGCCCTTACCACTTCGAGTCAAAAGATTTCTCGGTGGTTCCATTGTAAGCCCGATCGGTCCGAATAGCCCTTAAAGCCCGGTCAGCATCGCATCGGCCGGCGCCGCGGCACGCGATTGCCCGGTCAACAGGAAGTAGAGGAAGCCCGCGGCCATGAAACCGAGGAAAATCAGGCCGATCAGGGTGTTGAACCAGGCCATCGCGATCAGGCACACCACCGCCAGGACCAGTGCGATCCCCGGGACGATCGGATAACCCGGTGCGCGGAAGCTGCGTTCCAGATTGGGTTCGGTTTTACGCAGTTTGAACAGACTGAGCATGCTGATGATGTACATCACGATGGCGCCGAATACCGACATGGTGATCATCGCGGCCGTCAGACTCATGCCCTGCAGGTTGATCAGGCCGTCGCTGTAGATCGCCGCGATGCCGATCAGGCCGCCGGCAATGATGGCCCGGTGCGGGGTCTGGAAGCGTGACAGCTTGGCCAGGTAGGCGGGCAGGTAACCGCCCCGGGCCAGGGCAAAGAACTGCCGCGAGTAGCCGAGGATGATCCCGTGGAAGCTCGCCACCAGGCCGAACAGGCCGATCCACACCAGCATGTGCATCCAGCTGGAGTTACTGCCCACCACCGCTTTCATCGCCTGGGGCAACGGGTCGTTGATGTTCGACAACTGGCGCCAGTCGCCGACGCCGCCGGCCATCACCATCACGCCGAGGGCCAGGAACACCAGGGTCAGGATACCGCCGACGTAGGCTTTGGGAATGGTGCGCTTGGGGTCCTTGGCTTCTTCGGCGGCCATGGCCGCGCCTTCGATGGCGAGGAAGAACCAGATCGCAAAGGGGATCGCGGCGAAGATGCCGGGGATCGAGTCGATGCTGAAACTGCTCGAGCCGGACCAGCCGTTGAGCACGAAATTGCTGAAGCTGAAGCCCGGCGCGACCACGCCCATGAACACCAGCAACTCGGCCACCGCGAGCACCGTCACCACCAGTTCGAAGGTGGCGGCGATGCTGACGCCGAGGATATTCAGGCCCATGAACACCACATAGGCGCCGACGGCGGCGAGACGTGGGTCGAGGTCCGGGTACTGGACGTTGAGGTAGGCGCCGATGGCCATGGCAATGGCCGGCGGGGCGAAGACGAATTCGATCAGGGTGGCGATCCCGGCGATCAGTCCACCACGTTCACCGAAGGCCCGGCGGCTGTAGGCAAAAGGCCCGCCGGCATGGGGAATCGCGGTGGTCAGTTCGGTGAAGCTGAAGATGAAGCAGGTGTACATGGTCGCCACCAGCAAGGTGGTGATGAGAAAGCCCAGGGTGCCGGCGGTCCCCCAACCATAGCTCCAGCCAAAATACTCCCCGGAGATCACCAGTCCGACCGCGATGCCCCACAGGTGCAGTGTGCCCAGCGTGGGCTTGAGTTGTGTGTTCATACGTTTTCTCCCTGAACGGTTTGGATACTGCTCGGGGCGGGTAAGTGCAGTGGGCGTGCCAGTCGCCAGGATCGCGTCGTTATCCGCGAAAAGCTGTCGTATCGAGGACGTTTCGCCGATGTTCGCCAAGGTTACGACTTGCTTTGGTGCGAGCTCGGGCATTTATGGCGCATCGGGACTAGATTTACCGATCACCGGGTCCCGGTCCGCCCCGGGTTCCGCTACAATGCGCGCCGATTTCGACTTGCCAGAGAGCCCGCCCATGTCCGCCTGCCAGACGCCTATTATCGTCGCCCTGGATTTCCCCTCCCGTGACGCCGCCCTGAAGCTGGCCGATCAACTGGACCCGAAACTGTGCCGGGTCAAGGTCGGCAAGGAGCTGTTCACCAGTTGCGCGGCGGAAATTGTCGGCACCCTGCGTGACAAGGGCTTCGAGGTGTTCCTCGACCTGAAATTCCACGATATCCCCAACACCACGGCCATGGCGGTCAAGGCAGCGGCGGAGATGGGCGTGTGGATGGTCAATGTGCATTGCTCCGGCGGCCTGCGCATGATGGCGGCGTGCCGTGAGGTGCTGGATCAGCGCAGCGGCCCGCAGCCGTTGCTGATCGGCGTGACCGTGCTGACGAGCATGGAGCGCGAGGACCTGGCCGGTATCGGCCTGGATGTCGATCCGCAGGTGCAGGTATTGCGTCTGGCGGCGTTGGCGGAAAAGGCCGGGATGGATGGCCTGGTGTGCTCGGCCCTGGAAGCCACGGCGCTCAAGAGTGCCCATCCGGGCTTGCAACTGGTGACTCCGGGGATTCGTCCTGCGGGCAGCGCCCAGGACGATCAGCGTCGTATCCTGACCCCACGTCAGGCCCTGGATGCCGGTTCCGATTATCTGGTGATCGGTCGCCCGATCAGCCAGGCGGCCGATCCGGCCCAGGCGTTGGCGGCGGTAGTGGCCGAACTGGCCTGATAAGGTCTTATCGCGAGCAACCGGCGCATGCCCGATTGCTCGCGATGCGTTCTACCTGAGACGGCCCGGCTTTAAACCTTCAACACCAGCTTGCCGAAATTCTCCCCGCTGAACAGCTTCATCAGCGTTTCCGGAAAGGTCTCCAGGCCTTCGACGATATCTTCCTTGCTCTTGAGCTGGCCCTTGGCGATCCAGCCGGCCATTTCCTGTCCGGCCGCGGCGAAACGACTGGCGTAGTCCATCACCACGAAGCCTTCCATGCGGGCGCGATTGACCAGCAGCGCCAGATAATTGGCCGGGCCTTTCACCGCTTCCTTGTTGTTGTACTGGCTGATGGCGCCGCAGATCACCACGCGCGCCTTGAAGTTCAGGCGAGTGAGCACTGTGTCGAGAATATCGCCGCCGACGTTGTCGAAATACACGTCCACGCCTTTCGGACATTCACGTTTCAGGCCGGCGCCCACATCCTCGCTCTTGTAGTCGATGGCCCCGTCGAAGCCCAGTTCGTCGATCAGGAACCGGCACTTCTCGGCGCCGCCGGCAATCCCCACCACCCGGCAACCCTTGAGCTTGGCAATCTGCCCGGCAATGCTGCCGACCGCGCCGGCCGCACCGGAGATCACCACGGTTTCGCCGTCTTTCGGCGCGCCGACATCCAGCAGGGCGAAATAGGCGGTCATGCCGGTCATGCCCAGGGCGGACAGGTAGCGCGGCAGCGGCGCCAGTGTCGGGTCGACCTTGTAGAAGCCCTTCGGCTCACCGAGGAAATAATCCTGCACCCCCAGGGCGCCGTTGACATGGTCGCCGACGGCAAAGCCCGGGTGGTTGGACGCCACGACTTTGCCGACACCCAGGGCGCGCATCACTTCGCCGATACCCACCGGCGGGATGTAGGACTTGCCCTCGTTCATCCAGCCGCGCATGGCCGGGTCCAGGGACAGGTATTCGTTCTTGACCAGGATCTGGCCCGCTCCCGGCTCGCCCACCGGCACTTGCTGGTAGGTGAAGGTCTCGCGGGTCGCAGGGCCGACCGGGCGCTTGGCCAGCAGGAATTGGCGATTGTTCTGGGTGGTCATGGCAGGCACTCGAAGATCAATGAAGTCTTGTTGATAGACCCTCATCGCGCAGACAGCAAGTTTTGCAGGCAAGGCGAATAGGGCGTGATCCACTTCAATGATGAAAGTCCCCATAACCTTATCACTGCAACGCATAAGCCATTAACCGGGCTTCTGATAGTGCTGCCGCGGCGGTTGCCGCGCTGGCTAGACTGAGAGCACAGCAGCCCTTTCGTATTGCATTGAGGACATAACCATGAGCATGACGTTTTCCGGCCAGGTAGCCCTGGTGACCGGCGCAGCGGCCGGCATTGGCCGTGCGACCGCCCAGGCGTTTGCCGCCGAAGGCCTGAAGGTGGTCGTTGCCGACCTCGACGTTACCGGCGGTGAGGGCACGGTCGAGCTGATCCGCGCCGCGGGCGGCGATGCCGTGTTCGTGCGTTGCAATGTCACCCAGGAAGCCGATGTGCAAAACCTCATGGCTCAAGCGGTGAACGCCTATGGGCGGGTTGACTACGCCTTCAATAATGCCGGTATCGAGATCGAGAAAGGCAAGCTGGCCGACGGCACCCTGGATGAGTTCGACGCGATCATGGGCGTCAATGTCAAAGGCGTCTGGTTGTGCATGAAGTACCAGTTGCCGCTGATGCTGGCCCAGGGTGGTGGCGTGATCGTCAACACCGCCTCGGTGGCGGGCCTGGGCGCGGCACCGAAGATGAGCATCTACGCGGCCTCCAAGCACGCCGTCATCGGCCTGACCAAGTCGGCGGCCATCGAGTACGCGAAGAAGAAAATCCGCGTCAATGCCGTCTGCCCGGCAGTGATCGATACCGATATGTTCCGTCGTGCCTATGAGGCCGATCCGAAGAAAGCCGAGTTCGCCGCGGCCATGCATCCGGTCGGGCGCATCGGCAAGGTCGAGGAGATCGCCAGCGCGGTGCTTTATCTGTGCAGCGACGGTGCCGCCTTTACCACCGGTCACGCCCTGGCCGTGGACGGCGGAGCCACCGCGATTTGAGTTGTCGCTCGCTTCGCCCCGGTTCGTAGCCCCTTTGCAAGGAACCCGCCTAATGGCGGGTTTTTTTATGTCCGCCGGTGTTGGAAATCCGGTCGGTACATTCGCCCTCGCGCGTCAGTCGGTGTCTTCAGGGCCCGGCGGGCGGGCCTTCCAGGGCGGGGGGAAGAGGCTTTTTGTGCAAGCAAGACCCCCGGGCTTTTGTGTTTAACTGTTTAACGAGAAATAACAATGGGTTGGAGCGTCAAACAGAATGGATTTGGAAATTGATCGGCAGGCGCTGGTCCCCGTCGTGCAGCAAATCGTCAACGCCGTGATCGAGTGGATCCGCTGCCAGCGCGCAGGCCCCGGGACTCGCCTGCCATCGGTTCGGCAGTTGGCCAAGGACAACTCCCTCAGCCAGGCGAATGTCCTCGAAGCCTGCCAGCGCCTGGTGGCGCAGGGCGTGCTGACACCGCGCAATGGCTCGGCCTTTATTGTCTCGGATGCCCACGGTGATGCCGGCGACAACGGCGAGCGGCAGTGGTACGAAGGCTTGGAGGCGGAGTGGGGGGCCTTCAGCGAGCACCCTCTGGGCGAGTTGAAACTGGGCTGCGGTTGGGTGCCCGAAAGCTGGCGCGAGAGCGATGATATCGCCTATGCCATTCGCCAGGTCAGTCGTACGCAGATGCACGGGATGTTCAGCTACAGCACGCCCCAGGGGCTGCTGGCGTTGCGTCAACAGATCCAGAAGCGCCTGACGCAAAAGGGCATCGCCTGCGCACCCGAGCAGATACTGACAACCCATGGCGTCACCCAGGCGCTGGACCTGCTGGTGCGTCACCTGCTCAAGCCGGGTGACTGCGTCCTGGTGGAAACACCGGGCTACGCCAATCTGTACAAACTGCTGGCGCTGCAAGGAGTCAAGTTGTTGGAGGTGGAGCGTACGCAGTCCGGTCCGGACATGGAGCAGTTATCCAGGCTGTTGCAGCAGTACCGACCGCGTTGCCTGTTTATCAACAGCCTCTACCATAATCCGACGGGTACCAGCCTGACCCTGGCGGTGGCCACGCAGTTGTTGCAGTTGGCCCAGGCCCATGACTTCCTGATTGTCGAAGACGCTATCTACAGCGATCTGCAAAGCGGGCCCGGCGTACAACTGGCCGCGTTGGACAGTGCCCAGCGGGTGATCTACGTGGGCGGTTTTTCGAAAACCCTGAGCAGTTCATTGCGGGTCGGATTCGTCCGTGCCCGAAGCGAACTGATCCAGCGCCTGGCGCAAGTGAAGATGATCACCAGCCTCGGCGCCTCGCGTTTTGCCGAGTGTGTGGTTGCCATGCTGCTGGCCAATGGCACCTATCGCAAGCTGGTGCAGCGACTGCGCCAGCGACTGAGCGTGGAGCGGGTCACCACCCTGGATACCTTGGAGAGGGCGGGCTGGGAAGTCTTCGCCGAACCCACTGGCGGCATGTTCATCTGGGCCCGCAGCCCGGGCTATCCTTTGACGCAAGTCCTGGCCCGGGCGCGCAAGCTGGGGGTGCTGCTGGCTCCGGGCGACGCCTTTATGCCGCAGGGTACAAACAGTGACTGGCTGAGGATAAATGTGGCCTATGCTTCGGATCTGCGCGCGCAGAAGTTCTTCCGTCTGTTGGGCGGCGCCGAATCGACCTCGACCATCCTGAAAGCGACGCGGATGTAGCTTTTGGCCATTATTCCGGCGCCAAAGGCTTGTGCTTTACCCGTCCCGATTGCGAATCTGCATGAATCTTGAATGGGCGTGTGCACCTTCAGCATTCTAATCGGGGATTAAGCGCCATGATTTCTGCCGTGCAAGGACGTTTCGCCAATCTCGGTATGGCCAAGAAATTGGGTATCGGGTTTGCCTTGGTATTGCTGCTGACCGGTCTGGTGGCGGCGATCGGTGTCTGGTCCTTGCAAACCATCAGCTTGCGCTTCGATGGGCTCAAGCAGATGTCTTCGCTCAACAGCCAATTGCTCCGGGTGCGTTTGCTGGAGCAGGAATATGCGCTGCGTTCGGATCCCAAGACCGTCGATGCCCTGCATCAGGGCGTTGACGGCCTGTTGGCGCAGGCGCAGGTCCTCAAGGCGCAATCGGCGGCCAACGTGCCGGTCATGACCGACGTCGAGCAGGCCCTGGGTGCCTACCGCAAGGCGTTCGACGAATTCGTCGAACTGACCCAGACCAAGGACCTGGCGCTGGAAATGGCCAGTTGGTCGGTGTCCAGCGTGGCCAACAACCTGGATGTGCTCCAGGCCGGTTTGTCCGATGACGGTACCTATGCTCTCAAGGATTCCCAGGGCAAGGACGGCAAGGATTTTGTCGAGCAGGCCGGCCAGGTCAGCCATGTCTCGCAGTTGATGTTGCAGGCGATGAACGAGGCCCGGGTGCGCCTCGACCAGAGCCGCAAAGGCAATGAAGAGAACCAGAGCAAGGGCAAGATCGAGCAGGCCGACCAGGCCCTGGCCCAAGTGGAGGAACTCAAGACCTCGGTCAAGGACCCGGGCTATCAGACGGTGCTGACCGAGGTCAGTGGCCATATCGCCAGCTTCAGTGACAAGCTCACCGAATACACCGGCCTGCTGGAGCAGGAAAAAAAGGTTTACCAACAGTTGCATGAGCGCGCGGCCCAGGTGGTCGAGCGGGTCAACCAGGCCTATGCCGCCGAAGACCAGTCGATGCAGGCCGAACTGAAGAAAAACTCGCTGCTGATCATCGGCTCGTCGGCCCTGGCCTTGCTGGTCGGGCTGGTGGCGGCGCTGGTGATTACCCGTCTGATCGTTGCGCCGTTGCGCAGTGTGATCCTGGTAGCTCAGCAGATTGCCGCCGGTGACCTGACCGGTAAGGTGGAGGTCCGGCGTCGCGACGAAATCGGTCAACTGATGCAGGCCATGCAGCAGATGGGCGCGGGCTTGAGCGGCATCGTCAGCGGCCTGCAGGCCGGGATCGAGCAACTGGCGACCTCGGCGCATTCATTGTCGGCGGTTACCGAGCAGACCAATCTGGAAGTCAGCAGCCAGAAGGAAGAAACCGAGCAGGTCGCCACCGCGATGAACCAGATGACGGCCACGGTGCACGATGTCGCACGCAATGCCGAAGAGGCCGCCCAGGCGGCGCAGACCGCCGACGACAAGGTCGACAGCGGCCAGCAGGTGGTGCGCCAGAGCATGCAGCGGATCGAGCAACTGGCGGATTCGGCCAGTTCGGCGAGCCAGAGTATCGAAAGCCTCAGCGCGGAAATCCAGAATATCGGCACGGTGCTCGGGGTGATCAAGAGCGTGGCCGAGCAGACCAACCTGCTGGCCCTCAACGCGGCCATCGAGGCGGCCAGGGCCGGTGAGCAGGGCCGTGGTTTTGCCGTGGTGGCCGATGAAGTCCGGGCCCTGGCCAAGCGTACCCAGCAGTCCACCGAAGAGATCGAACGCCTGGTCAGTGCCCTGCGCACGGCCGCGCAGGCCTCGGTGCATCAGATTCAGAGCAGTGGCGAGTTGGTCAAGCTGGCGGTCAGCGATGCGTTGCAGACCGAGAGCGCGCTGGGCAGCATCGCCGCGGCGGTGTCGCTGATCCAGCAGATGAACCAGCAGATTGCAGCGGCGGCCGAGGAGCAGAGCTCGGTGGCCGAAGAGATCAACCGCAGCGTGACCAGCATCCGCGCCAGTGCCGATCAGTCGGCGCTGGCGATGCAGGGCAACGCGGCGTCAAGCATCGAGTTGGCACAGCTGGGGATGGAATTGAAGGGGATGGTCGGGCATTTCCGGATCTGATCCTTCAGGCCCGGTTGAATGCGTTCCCTGTAGGAGCCCGGCTTGCCGGCGATGGCGTCCGCAAGATCGACGCAAGACTTGCTGGCCTCATCGCCGGCAAGCCGGGCTCCTACAGGTTTTGTGGGGCTTCGGGATCTAGGCCTTGCGCCAATTGAGGATCAGCAGTGTCAGCACCCCCGCGACGATCCCCCAGAAGGCCGAGCCCACCGAAAACAGCGTGAACCCCGACGCCGTCACCATAAAGGTGATCAGCGCGGCTTCCCGCTCCTTGGGCTCGTTCATGGCCAGGCTCAACCCATTCATGATCGAACCGAACAGCGCCAGCGCCGCGATCGACAGCACCAGCTCCTTGGGCAGCGCGGCGAACAGTGCCGCGAGTGTCGCCCCGAAGGTCCCGGCAATCCCGTAGAAAATCCCGCACCAGACGGCGGCCGTGTAGCGCTTGTTCTTGTCCTCATGGGCATGGGCCCCGGTGCAGATGGCCGCGCTGATGGCCGCCAGGTTGATCCCGTGGGAGCCGAAAGGCGCCAGCAGCAGCGAGGCGATCCCGGTCACGCTGATCAACGGTGAGGCCGGCACGTTGTAGCCGTCGGCGCGCAGCACGGCGATACCGGGCATGTTCTGCGAGGTCATGGCCACCACGAACAATGGAATGCCGATGCTGATGGTTGCCGCCAGGGAGAACGAGGGCGTGGTCCACACCGGCGTCGCCACCTCCAGGTTGAAGCCGCTGAAGTCCAGCAAGCCCAACAGGCCCGAGACGGCTGTGCCGACCAGCAGCGCGGCAAGCACGGCATAGCGTGGCGACAGGCGCTTGATGATCAGGTAGCTGAAGAACATCCCCAGCACCAGCCCGGTGCGATGCTGCGCGGCGACGAAGATCTCGCTGCCGATCTTGAACAGGATGCCCGCCAGCAGCGCCGCCGCCAGTGACGAAGGCAGGCGCTTGACCAGCTTCTCGAAACTGCCGGTCAGGCCGCAGATCGTCACCAGCAGCGCGCAGGTGATATAGGCACCGATCGCCTCGCCGTAGGTCACCCCGGACAGGCTGGTGATCAGCAGGGCCGCGCCGGGTGTCGACCAGGCGATGGTGATCGGCGTGCGATAACGCAAGGACAGGCCGATGCTGCAAATCGCCATGCCGATCGACAGCGCCCAGATCCACGAGGAGATCTGTCCGGTGGTCAGTCCCGCGGCTTGCCCGGCCTGGAACATCAGCACCAGGGAACTGGTGTAGCCGGTCATCATCGCGATAAAACCGGCGACCACGGCGGAAGGTGAGGTGTCGGCCAAGGGGCGCAGGCGTGCCTGGGTGAGGTCGGTCATGGGACGGCATTCCTTGTACAGGGAAACAAGCGGTAACAGTCTGGGTAGACTAAACGTAAAGGTGCGGGCTGATTGCAATACAGCCGGCGCGGCAAACAGCCGTACAGTCGTGTTGGCACCCGGCTTTGTGTACAATGTGCCATGTTTTTACGCGCTACTTGTCAGTGACCCGCTGTGCCGTTCGCCAGTCGGGGTCCATTCGCCGCCGTCTCCGATCCGAGTGACCATGAACGAACAGTTGCAACCCCTCAAGAAACAACCGCGTGCCGGCAAGGCCGGTCGCACCGGGACCCAGGACGATATCGTCTACGCGCATATCTTCGAGGCCATTCTCGAACAACGGCTGGCGCCTGGGACCAAGTTGAGCGAAGAAGCGCTGGGGGAAATTTTCGGGGTCAGTCGCACCATCATTCGCCGTGCCTTGTCGCGCCTGGCCCATGAAGGCGTGGTGTTGTTGCGCCCGAACCGTGGCGCGGTGGTGGCGAGTCCCAGTGTCGAGGAAGCCCGCCAGGTGTTCCTGGCCCGGCGCATGGTGGAGAAGGCGATTACCGAGCTTGCGGTCTTGCACGCCACGGCTGAGGAATTGGCGCTGTTGCGGCAGATGGTCAACGATGAACGCGACAGTTTTTCCCGTGGCGATCGTGGGGCGGGGATCCGCCTTTCCGGCGAGTTCCACCTCAAGCTGGCGGAAGCGGCGAAGAATGCCCCGCTGATCAGCTTCCAGCGCAGCCTGGTGTCGCAGACTTCATTGATTATCGCCCAATACGAAAGCGGCAATCGTTCGCACTGTTCCTACGATGAACACACCCAGTTGATCGATGCCATCGAGGCCCGGGATGCGGTGCTGGCAGTGGACTTGATGATGCACCACATGGACCATATCGACAGCAAGCTCAACCTCGATGAAGAGAGTGCGTCGGATGACCTGCATGCGGTGTTCTCGCACTTGTTGCTGGCCAAGAAGCCGGGGCGGTCCGGGGCAAAGCTGTAGGCAATTGCCCGGTTCTGCCTTGCCACAATACTGTGTACCGATACGAACCTTGTAGGAGCAGGGCTTGCCCGCGAAGGCGGCCTTGAGATCGCTAAAAGCTTCGCGGGCAAGCCCTGCTCCTACAGGTTATGTGTTGTCGATGAGACTGGGTGCGCTCAGCGCTGATGCACCAGGTTCCCCGCCGCATAGGTCTGCTTCACCGTCCGGTCATCCCCCAGGGTCATCAGGACGAACAATATCTCGGCAATATTCCTGGCCTGCTTCAGGCGATAACTGAGCAGTGGCGTGGCGTGATAATCCAGCACCAGGAAGTCGGCGTCGCTGCCCGGTTGCAGGCTGCCGATCCTGTCCTCCAGGCGCAGCGCCCGGGCGCCGCCGAGAGTCGCCAGGTACAGCGATTTGAACGGACTCAACCGTGCCCCTTGCAGCTGCATCACCTTGTAGGCCTCGTTCAGCGTGTGCAGGATCGAGAAGCTGGTGCCGCCGCCCACGTCCGTGCCCACGCCAACATTCAACTTGTGTTTCTCCGCCATCGGCAGGTTGAACAAGCCGCTGCCGAGGAAGAAGTTCGAGGTCGGACAGAACGCCACCGCCGAGCCGGTCTGCGCCAGGCGTGCACACTCATCGTCACACAGGTGCACACCATGGGCGAACACCGAGCGCTCGCCGAGCAGTTGATAGTGGTCGTAGACGTCCAGATAACCCTTGCGCTCCGGGAACAGCTCCTTGACCCACTGCACTTCCTGCAGGTTCTCACTGATGTGGGTCTGCATGTACAGGTCCGGGTATTCCCCCAGCAGTTGGCCGGCCAGGGTCAATTGCTCCGGCGTTGAAGTCGGCGCGAAACGTGGTGTCACCGCGTAGTGCAGGCGACCCTTGCCATGCCAGCGCTCGATCAGCGCCTTGCTCTCCAGGTAGCCGGATTCGGCGGTGTCGGTCAGGTAGTCCGGCGCGTTGCGGTCCATCATCACCTTGCCGGCGATCATCCGCAGGTCGAGTTTCTCCGCGACCTCGAAGAAAGCATCCACCGATTGCGGGTGCACGCTGCCGAAGACCAGGGCGGTGGTGGTGCCGTTGCGCAGCAACTCCTTGATGAAGATATCCGCGACTTCCTCGGCATGGGCGCGGTCGGCGAACTGGCTTTCGCAAGGGAAGGTGTAGGTGTTCAGCCAGTCCAGCAGTTGCTCGCCATAGGCGCCGACCATGCCGGTTTGCGGCAGGTGGATATGGGTGTCGATAAAGCCCGGGGTGATCAGCGCGTCGGTGTGCTGGATGACTTCAACATCGGCGGGCAGGCTCGGCAGCAGCTCGCTGGCGGCGCCGAGGGCGATGATGCGGCCGTTCTCGACCACCAGCAGGCCGTCTTCGAAATATTCATAGGAGGCCTCGATGCCGACCTCGGCCGGATCGGCGAGGCTGTGCAGGAGGGCGGCGCGGTAGGCGGTACGGGTCGAAGGCATGGTCTTTCTCAGTGTGTGACCTGGCTGCGGCGCGAAGCCGGCAGCAGTTTGGCAATAGGTTCGGCGCTCGCGCTGTGCTGGCCGAAATTCGCGTTATAGGTGGCGATGATCTCGCCGGCGATGGAGATGGCGATTTCCACCGGCAACTTGCCTTTGACTTCGGCCAAGCCCAGCGGGCAGCGCATGCGTTGCAGCACGCTGGCGTCGAAGCCGCGCTCACGCAGGCGGTGTTCGAACTTGACCCGTTTGGTCTTCGAGCCGATCAGGCCGAAATAGGCGAAGTCGTTGCGCTTGAGGATCGCGGCGGTGAGTTCCAGATCGAGCGGGTGATTATGGGTCATGACGATGCAGTAGCTGCCCGCGGGCAGGTTGTCGATCTCATCCACCGGTTCCTCGCTGACGATCTTGCGCACACCGCTGGGTAGTTGCGCCGGAAACTCCTGTTCGCGGGAGTCGATCCAACGTACCCGGCAGGGCAGGCTGGCGAGCAAGGGCACCAGGGCGCGGCCGACATGGCCGGCGCCGAACACCGCGATTTCTGCCTGGACCTGGCCCATGGGCTCGAACAGCAGCACGGTGGCGCCGCCGCAGCACTGGCCGAGGCTGGCGCCCAGGCTGAAACGCTCGAGATGGGTGTTCTGCTGGCCGCGGGCGAGCATGTCCCGGGCGATCTGCATGGCCTTGTATTCCAGGTGACCACCGCCGATGGTGTCGAAGGCGCCGGCGGCACTGACGACCATTTTCGAACCGGCATTGCGCGGCGTCGAACCGAGCTCTTCGATGATGGTCACCAGCACGCAGGGCTCGCCCTGGTTCTGCAGGTCGGCGAGGGCGCTGATCCAGTAGTTCATAGACACCTCTCTGTCGTCTGTTCGACAACCGCGACCTGTTCCGCCTTGACCTGACGCATCTGCTCGCAGCCCCATAACACCCGCTCCGGCGTCGCCGGGGCATCGATTTTCGGTTGAACCCGATAATCCGCCAAGCTCGCCACCGCATCCTTGAGCGCACACCACACCGCAATCCCCAGCATAAAGGGCGGTTCGCCCACGGCCTTGGAATGGAACACCGTGTCTTCCGGGTTCTTGCGGTTCTCCACCAGCTTGACCCGCAGGTCCAGCGGCATATCGGCCACCGCCGGGATCTTGTAGCTGGCCGGGCCGTTGGTCATCAACTTGCCCTTGGCGTTCCACACCAGTTCTTCCATGGTCAGCCAGCCCATGCCCTGGACAAAGCCGCCTTCCACCTGGCCGATATCGATGGCCGGGTTCAGCGAGGCGCCGACATCATGCAGGATGTCGGTGCGCAGCATCTTGTACTCGCCGGTCAGGGTATCGACGATGACCTCGGCGCAGGCCGCGCCATAAGCGAAGTAATAGAACGGCCGGCCCCGGGCCTGGCTGCGGTCGTAGTAGATCTTCGGCGTCTTGTAGAAGCCGGTGCTCGACAGCGACACCTGGGCGAAATACGCCTGCTGGATCAACGTCTCGAAGGTCAGGATCTGGTCGCGTACCCGCACGTGGCCGTTGCGGAATTCCACGTCCGCCTCGCTGACCTTGTAGTGCCGCGCGGCAAACTCCACCAATCGCTGCTTGATGATCTCGGCGGCGTTCTGCGCCGCCTTGCCGTTCAGATCGGCACCGCTGGAGGCGGCGGTGGGCGAGGTATTGGGCACCTTGTCGGTGTTGGTGGCGGTGATCTGCACCCGATCGATTTCCACCTGGAACACCTCGGCCACCACCTGCGCGACCTTGGTGTTCAAGCCCTGGCCCATCTCCGTGCCGCCGTGGTTCAGGTGGATGCTACCGTCGGTGTAGATGTGCACCAGCGCCCCGGCCTGGTTGAGGAAACTGGCGGTGAACGAGATACCGAATTTCACCGGCGTCAGCGCCAGGCCTTTTTTCAGCACCGGGCTGTGGGCGTTGTAGCGGCGAATGGTTTCCCGCCGTTCGACGTACTGGCTGCTGGCTTCCAGTTCGGCGGTCATTTCCTCGAGCATATTGTGCTCGACGGTCTGGTAATAATGGGTGACGTTGCGTTCGGTCTTGCCGTAATAGTTGGCCTTGCGCACCGCCAGCGGATCGAGGCCCAGGTGCCGGGCGATGCTGTCCATCACCTCTTCGATGGCGACCATGCCTTGCGGACCGCCGAAGCCGCGATAGGCGGTGTTGGAAGCGATGTTGGTCTTGCAGCGATGGCCGTTGACGGTGACGTCGCCCAGGTAATAGGCATTGTCGGCATGGAACATCGCCCGGTCGACAATCGATGCCGACAGGTCTGGCGAACAACCGCAGTTGCCTGCCAGTTCCAGGTTGATCCCGTGCAGGCGCCCGCTGCTGTCGAAGCCGACGTCGTACTCGATATAGAAGGGGTGGCGCTTGCCGGTCATCAGCATGTCTTCGACCCGGGGCAGGCGCATCTTGGTCGGTTGCCCGGTCAGGCGCGCCACTACCGCACAGAGGCAGGCGGGGCTGGCGGCCTGGGTTTCCTTGCCGCCGAAACCGCCACCCATGCGCCGCATATCGACCACGATCTTGTTCATCGACACGTCCAGCACCTCGGCCACCAGCTTCTGCACTTCGGTGGGGTTCTGGGTCGAGCAATAGACAATCATCCCGCCATCTTCGGTGGGCATGACCGAGGAGATCTGGGTTTCCAGGTAGAAGTGTTCCTGCCCGCCGATATGCAGGTTGCCCTGGATACGTTGTTCGGCAGTGGCCAGGGCGGCGGCCGAATCACCGCGTTTATGGGTATGGCTGTCGAGCACGAAATGGCGTTTGCGCAGGGCCTCGACCACATCCAGCACCGGCTCCAGGTCTTCGTACTCGATCACCGCGGCCATGGCCGCCTGGCGTGCGGTATCCAGGTCGCGGGCGGCGACGGCGAGCACCGGTTGGCCGACGAATTCGACGATATCGATGGCCAGCAGCGGGTCGCCCGGCAGCAGCGGGCCGATGTCCTTGAGGCCGGGAATGTCTTCATGGGTAATGGCAATGCGCACACCCTCGAAGGCATAGCACGGCGCGGTATCGATGCTGAGAATGCGCGCATGGGCGCGATCGGACATCCGCGCATAGACGTGCAACTGGTTGGGGAATTCCAGGCGGTCGTCGATATACACCGCCTCGCCGGCCACGTGTTTGTCGGCGCTGTCGTGCTTGACGCTGCGACCGACGCCGGTGCTCAGGTCCCGGGCGAACAGTTCGGCCATCTCGGCCTGGGTTTTTTCCACGGCGTGAGGGTTAGACATAAGCGGTCACCCGAGTCTCGATGTGCGGTGTTTGCAGCTCGATAAAGTACTTGTGCAACAGGTTGCGAGCACTGAGCAGGCGATATTCCTTGCTGGCGCGGAAGTCCGACAGTGGAGTGAAATCCTCCCCCAGCGCCGCGCAGGCACGTTCCAGGTTGTCCTGGTTCCAGGGCTGGCCGACCAGGGCGCGTTCGCAGGCACGGGCCCGTTTGGGAATCGCCGCCATGCCGCCGAAAGCGATCCGCGCCTCGGCCACGACGCCGTTTTCGAGGCGCAGATTGAAGGCTGCACAGACGGCTGAGATATCGTCGTCCAGGCGCTTGGAAACCTTGTAGGCACGGAACTGCCATGCGGCATCGGCCCGGGGCACAATGATGCTTTCGATAAACTCGCTGTCCTGGCGCGCGGTGACCCGGTAATCGATGAAATAGTCTTCCAGCGCGAGGGTGCGCGTGCTGTCGCCCTTGCGCAGCCGCAGTTGTGCGTTCAGCGCGATCAACAGCGGTGGTGAATCACCAATCGGCGAGGCATTGCCGATATTGCCGCCCAGGGTGCCCTGGTTGCGGATCTGCAGGGAGGCGAAGCGTTGCAGCAGTTCGCCGAAGTCCGGGTACTCGGCCTTGAGGGCGGCGTAGCAATCGGAGAGTGGGGTCGCGGCGCCGATTTCCAGGTGATCTTCAAAGGTCTCGATGCGCTTGAGTTCGGCCACATTGCCGACATAGATCATCACCGGCAGGGTACGGTGGAACTGGGTGACTTCCAGCGCCAGGTCGGTACCGCCGGCCAGCAGTCGGGCTTGCGGATAAGCGTCGTAGAGCGCGGCCAGGTCGGCGACCGTCAAGGGCACCAGGCAGCGCTTGTCGCCGCTGTTCAGTTCCGCGGTTTCGGTCGGCGCGATGGCCTTGAGGCGGGCGATGGTTTCGGCTTCGCGGGCATCGAACTGGTCGGCCGGCTTGTTGCAGCAGGCGCGCTCGGCGGCGGCCAGGATCGGCCGGTAGCCGGTGCAGCGGCAGAGGTTGCCGGCCAGGGCTTCATGGGCCTTGTGGCTGTCCGGGGCATCGCTGTTCTTTTGCAGGGCGAACAGCGACATCACGAAGCCCGGCGTGCAGAAGCCGCACTGCGAGCCATGGCAGTCGACCATGGCTTGTTGCACGCTGTGCAGTTGGCCCTGATGCTTGAGGTCTTCAACGCTGATCAGTTGCTTGCCGTGCAGCGACGAGACAAAGGTCAGGCAGGAATTGAGGCTGCGATAACGGATCTGCTCCTGGCCCGAAGCGTCGCAATGCAGCTCGCCGACCACCACGGTGCAGGCGCCGCAATCGCCGCTGGCGCAGCCTTCCTTGGTGCCGGGTTTGCCCAGGTGCTCGCGCAAATACTCGAGCACCGTCAGATTCGGGTCCAGGGCGTGCTCGCGGCGGAGTTCCTGGTTGAGTAAAAACTGGATCACGGAAGGCCTCGCAGACTCATTATTGTTGTTGACCGATGGGCAGAATCTAGTGATATCTGACTTTTCGGTCAACAAATATCTGACCTTAGGGTCAGGAAAATCTCGCGATTGAAAGCATGGAGCGCTTTCTCCCAGTCTAGCTGCTGAAATAATTGCGGGATTCGTGCCAAATTCCGCCTCAGGAGCCCTGCGCCACCCGGTATCAAGTGCGCTACACTGCGCCGCTTGCACTGATCGAAGATTTTGAAGGAAAACCATGACGTTCAAGGCGCCGGACAGCCTCGCCGAGCAAATTGCTCACCACCTCGCCGAACGCATCATTCGCGGCGACCTCAAACCCGGGGAGCGCATCCAGGAACAGAAGGTTACGCTGGCGCTCAATGTCAGCCGTGGCTCCGTACGCGAAGCGCTGCTGATTCTCGAGCGCCGCCATCTGATTGCCATCCTGCCCCGGCGCGGTGCCCATGTCACCGAGCTCACCGCCCACAAGGTGCAGAGCCTGTGCACCCTGATGAGCGAGTTGTACATCCTGCTGGGCAATGCCGTCGCCCAACGCTGGAAGGAGCAGGCCGACCTCGCGCCGTTTCTGCAACTGCAGCAGCGCCTGAGCGCCAGCTTCGAGAACGCGGATATCCGCACCTTCGTCGAAGACAGCTTCAATGTGATGCGCGCGGCCTTTCCGTTCGCCGACAACCCGTACCTGCAGGAAACCGTCGAGAACCTGCAGCCGGCCATGAGCCGCGCCTATTACCTGGCGCTGGAGCGGCGCAAGGCGGAAATGAGCGAATACCTGACCCTGTTCGCGCAACTGCTGGCCGCCGTCATGGCCCGCGACCTGCCGCTGATCCGCACGGTCCTGGCCAATTACGCCCAGCGTAGCTGCGACATCGTCCTGTCTGCCCTGGCGGTCGACTAAGCGTGCGGCTCAAGTGCATCAAGTTGGCGGGGTTCAAATCCTTCGTCGACCCGACCACGGTGAACTTCCCCAGTAACATGGCGGCGGTGGTCGGTCCCAACGGTTGCGGCAAGTCGAACATCATCGACGCCGTCCGCTGGGTGATGGGCGAGAGCTCGGCGAAGAACCTGCGCGGCGAGTCGATGACCGACGTCATCTTCAACGGCTCCACCAGCCGCAAGCCGGTGAGCCAGGCGAGCATCGAACTGGTGTTCGACAACTCCGACGGCACCCTGATTGGTGAATACGCCGCCTACGCGGAAATCTCCATCCGCCGCAAGGTCACCCGCGACAGCCAGAACAGCTACTTCCTCAACGGCACTAAATGCCGGCGCCGGGACATCACCGATATCTTCCTCGGCACCGGCCTGGGTCCGCGCAGCTACTCGATCATCGAGCAGGGGATGATCTCCAAGCTGATCGAAGCCAAGCCCGAGGACCTGCGCAATTTCATCGAGGAAGCGGCGGGCATCTCCAAGTACAAGGAGCGCCGTCGCGAGACCGAAAACCGTATTCGTCGCACCCATGAAAACCTGGCGCGCCTGACCGACCTGCGCGAAGAGCTGGAGCGCCAGCTCGAACGCCTGCACCGCCAGGCCCAGGCCGCCGAGAAGTATCAGGAATACAAGGGCGAGGAGCGTCAGCTCAAGGCCCAACTGTCGGCCCTGCGCTGGCAGGCACTGAACGAGCAGGTCGGCCAGCGCGAAGCGATTATCGGCAACCAGGAAATCAGCTTCGAAGCCCTGGTGGCCGAGCAGCGCAATGCCGATGCCAGCATCGAACGCCTGCGCGACGGGCACCATGAACTGTCGGAACGCTTCAATCTGGTGCAGGGGCGCTTCTATTCGGTCGGTGGCGATATCGCCCGGGTCGAACAGAGCATCCAGCACGGCCAGCAGCGTCTGCGCCAGTTGCAGGACGATCTGCGTGAAGCCGAGCGCGCCCGTCTGGAAACCGAATCGCACCTGGGTCACGACCGCACCTTGCTGGCGACCCTCGGTGAAGAGCTGGCCATGCTCGAACCCGAGCAGGAGCTGACCAGCGCCGCCGCCGAAGAAGCCGCCGCCGCGTTGGAAGAGTCGGAAACCACCATGCACGGCTGGCAGGAACAGTGGGACCACTTCAACCTGAGCTCGGCCGAACCGCGGCGCCAGGCCGAAGTCCAGCAGTCGCGCATCCAGCAGCTGGAAACCAGCATGGAGCGCCTGGCCGAGCGCCAGCGGCGTCTGGCCGAAGAGCGCGCCTTGCTCTCGGCGGACCCGGAAGACGCGGCCATCCTCGAACTCAGCGAGCAGTTGGCCGAGAGCGAGCAGACCCTGGAAGATTTGCAGGCCAGCGAAGAAGGCCAGGTCGAGCGCCTGGAACAACTGCGCCAGGATTTGCAGCAGGCCATGCAGGATCAGCAACAGGCCCAGGGCGACTTGCAGCGCCTCAATGGCCGCCTGGCCTCCCTCGAAGCCTTGCAGCAGGCGGCGCTCGATCCGGGCACCGGCACGGCCGAGTGGCTGCGTGAGCAGCAGTTGGCGCAGCGTCCGCGCCTGGCCGAAGGCTTGAAGGTCGAGGCTGGTTGGGAGCTGGCGGTGGAAACCGTGCTCGGCGCCGACTTGCAGGCCGTGCTGGTGGATGATTTCGCCGGTCTCGACCTCGGCGGTTTCCAGCAGGGCGACCTGCGCCTGCTCAGCCCCGCGCCGGACGGCACCCGGGTGCCGGGCAGTCTGCTGGAGAAGGTCGAGGCGGATATCGATCTGTCGCCCTGGCTGGGTCAGGTCAAGCCGGTTGAAAGCCTTGAGCAAGCCTTGTCCCTGCGCGGTCAGTTGGCGGCCGGGGAAAGTCTGATCAGTCGCGACGGTTTCTGGGTCGGGCGGCATTTCCTGCGCGTGCGCCGGGCCAGCGAGGCCGAGAGCGGCGTGCTTGCCCGTGGTCAGGAAATCCAGCGCCTGGGCCTGGAGCGTGAAGAGCGTGAAGAAACCCTGGCCAGCCTCGAAACCCGTTTGCAAACCCTGCGCGCCACCCAGCGCCAGCAGGAAACCGGACGTGAGCATCTGCGTCGTCTGCTGCAGGACGAAGCCCGCCAGCAGGGTGAGCTGAAGGCCAAGCTGTCGGCCAGCAAGGCCAAGGCCGAGCAACTGCAATTGCGCCGTACCCGTCTCGATGAAGAGCAGAATGAACTGGGCGAGCAGCGTGCCCAGGAACACGAAGAAGTCGGTGAGGCCCGCCTGCAACTGCAAGAGGCCCTCGACACCATGGCCGTCGACACCGAGCAACGCGAGTTGCTGCTGGCCCAGCGCGACAGCCTGCGCGAGCGCCTCGATCGGGTTCGCCAGGAAGCCCGCCAGCACAAGGACCATGCCCATCAACTGGCGGTGCGCCTCGGCTCCCTCAAGGCCCAGCATGATTCCACCCGCCAGGCCCTGGAACGCCTGGAGCTGCAATCCGAGCGCCTGAGCGAAAAGCGCGAGCAGCTGAGCCTGAACCTGGAGGAGGGCGAGGCGCCGCTGGAAGAGCTGCGCCTCAAGCTCGAAGAACTGCTCGACAAGCGCCTGAGCGTCGACGTCGAACTCAAGACCGCGCAGATCGCCCTGGAAGACGCCGACCGCGAGTTGCGTGACGCCGAAAAACGCCGCAGCCAGGCCGAACAGCAGTCACAGCTGATTCGCGGCCAGCTCGAACAGCAGCGTATGGAATGGCAGGCCCTCAACGTACGACGCAAGACCTTGCAGGATCAGTTGCTGGAAGACGGCTACGACCTGCACGGCGTGCTCGCCACCCTGACGGCCGAGGCCAGCGAGAAGGAAGCCGAGGAAGAACTCGAACGCATCGCCGCGCGCATCCAGCGGTTGGGCGCGATCAACCTCGCGGCCATCGACGAATACCAGCAACAATCCGAGCGTAAACGTTACCTGGATGCCCAGAACGCCGACCTGGTGGAAGCCCTCGATACCCTGGAAAACGTGATTCGCAAGATCGACAAGGAAACCCGCAATCGCTTCAAGGACACCTTCGATCAGATCAACGCCGGCATACAAGCTTTGTTTCCAAAAGTGTTCGGCGGCGGCAGCGCTTACCTGGAGCTCACCGGTGATGATCTGCTCGACACCGGGGTCACCATCATGGCGCGGCCCCCGGGCAAGAAGAACAGCACCATCCATTTGCTCTCCGGCGGCGAAAAGGCCCTGACCGCCCTGGCCCTGGTGTTTGCCATTTTCAAATTGAATCCGGCACCGTTTTGTATGCTCGACGAAGTTGACGCGCCGTTGGATGACGCTAACGTTGGACGGTATGCCCGACTTGTCAAAGAGATGTCACAAACGGTGCAGTTCATCTATATCACCCACAACAAGATCGCCATGGAAATGGCCGATCAACTGATGGGCGTGACCATGCACGAGCCGGGTTGCTCACGGCTGGTGGCGGTGGATGTGGAGGAGGCCATGGCCCTGGTGGACGCCTGAATCGTCCGCCGTTGAGGCAAAGATATTCGAGGCGTAAGGGGATTTCCTTGGGCATTGTGGGAACTAGCACTGATCCTTGGGGACTTATAAATGCAAGCCTGTACGACAGACGGTGTAAAGTTTCCTTGTGTCGTGTTAATTTAATGTCAAGTTTTCTTGTGCGTGGGAAAAAATGCCTGTCAGAACATAGAGTTGGCGCCACGCTTTAAAGGGGTTTCAGCCCTTTCTTCATAGAACCATTTATTTAGAGGCACGGGATTACATGGAAATCGGTCTGCGCGAGTGGCTGATCGTCATCGGCATCATAGTCATTGCCGGTATTCTTTTTGATGGCTGGCGCCGGATGCGCGGTGGCAAGGGCAAGCTCAAGTTCCGTTTGGACCGGAGCCTGTCGAACCTGCCGGACGAGGACACCAGCGCCGAATTGCTGGGCCCGGCCCGGGTGCTGGACACCCACAAGGAACCTCAGCTGGACGAGCATGACCTGCCGTCCGTGAGCATGCCGGCGCGTGAAGGCCGCGAGAAGCTGTCCAAGCGCGGCAAGCGTGGTGGCGAGCCGAGCCAGGGCGATTTGAACCTGGACCTGGATGAAGGCCCGAGCTTCAGCAGCCGCGACGATGACTTCCCCGAGGAAGGCAACAAGCCGGCGGCGCGTCAGGAAAAGGAACAGCCGGCAGCGGAAGAAGTGTTGGTGATCAGCGTGATCAGCCGCGACGCCAACGGTTTCAAAGGTCCGGCGCTGTTGCAGAACATTCTGGAAAGCGGCCTGCGTTTCGGCGAGATGGATATTTTCCATCGCCACGAAAGCATGGCGGGTAACGGCGAAGTGCTGTTCTCCATGGCCAACGCGGTGAAGCCGGGTGTCTTCGATCTCGACGATATCGACCACTTCACCACCCCGGCGGTGAGCTTCTTCCTCGGTCTGCCGGGCCCGCGTCATCCGAAGCAGGCGTTCGACGTGATGGTCGCCGCCGCTCGCAAATTGTCACAAGAGCTCAATGGCGAACTGAAGGATGACCAGCGTAGTGTGCTGACCGCCCAGACCATCGAGCACTACCGTCAGCGCATCGTCGAGTTCGAACGTCGCGCCTTGACCCAGAAGCGTTGAATGGCTGAGCGCTTTGCGCTCATCGCCAGCGAACCGGCTCCTACCGCACTAACATATTGAGCAGCCTCGGCTGCTCTTTTTGCTTTTGAGAGAACTCCATGACCGCCGCCCACACCCGGATTCTAGAGCTGCGCGCTGAACTGGATCAGCACAACTACCGTTACCACGTCCTCGACGAGCCGAGCATTCCGGACGCCGAGTACGATCGCCTGTTCCACGAACTCAAGGCCCTGGAGGCCGAGCATCCGGAACTGGTCAGCGCCGATTCACCGACCCAGCGCGTCGGCAGCGCGGCACTGTCGGCCTTCACCCAGGTCCGGCATGAAATCCCCATGCTCAGCTTGGGCAACGCCTTCGAAGAAACCGATATGCGTGAGTTCGATCGTCGGGTCAGCGAAGGCCTCGACCTGCCGGCTGGCGACCTGTTCGGTGGCGGCGCCGAAGTTGAATACAGTTGTGAACCCAAGCTCGACGGCCTGGCGGTCAGCCTGCTGTACCAGGACGGCGCCCTGGTCCGTGGCGCCACCCGTGGCGACGGCACCACCGGCGAAGATATCAGCGTCAATGTGCGCACCGTGCGCAACATCCCCCTCAAGCTTCACGGCAGCGGCTGGCCGGCGACCCTGGAGGTGCGCGGCGAAGTCTTTATGTCCAAGGCCGGCTTCGAGCGCCTGAACGCCTCGCAGCTGGAAGCCGGCGGCAAGACCTTTGCCAACCCGCGCAATGCTGCAGCCGGCAGCCTGCGCCAGCTGGACTCGAAGATCACCGCCAGCCGTCCGCTGGAGTTCTGCTGCTACGGCCTGGGCCAGGTGTCCGCCGAGATTGCCGACACCCATATCGGCAACCTCCAGCAACTCAAGGCCTGGGGCATGCCGGTCAGTCGTGAACTGAAGCTGGCGAAAGGTATCGGCGAGTGCCTGGATTATTACCGCGATATCGGTGAGCGGCGTAATGCGCTGCCGTACGAAATCGACGGCGTGGTGTTCAAGGTCAACAGCCTGGCGTCCCAGCGTGAACTGGGTTTCCGCGCCCGCGAACCGCGCTGGGCGATTGCCCACAAATTCCCGGCCATGGAAGAGCTTACCGAACTGCTCGATGTGGAATTCCAGGTCGGTCGTACCGGTGCCGTCACCCCCGTGGCCCGACTGAAACCGGTCAAGGTCGCGGGCGTGACCGTGTCCAACGCCACCTTGCACAATATGGATGAAGTGGCCCGTCTGGGACTGATGATTGGCGACACCGTGATCATTCGCCGGGCCGGCGACGTGATTCCGCAAGTGGTGCAGGTCGTGACCGAACGGCGCCCGGACAATGCCCGCGCAGTGCAGATCCCGGAAAGCTGCCCGGTGTGCGGCTCCCATGTCGAACGCACGCAACTGGTCAAGCGCAGCAAGGGCCGCGAGACGATCAGCGAAGGCGCGGTGTATCGCTGCGTTGGCCGGCTGGCCTGTGGCGCGCAGCTCAAGCAGGCGATCATCCACTTTGTCTCCCGTCGGGCCATGGATATCGAAGGCCTGGGCGACAAGACTATCGAGCAGTTGGTGGATGAAAAGCTGATCGCCTCGCCAGCGGATCTCTACACCCTGGCATACGAGCAGATCGTCGACCTGGAAGGTTTTGCCGAACTCTCGACACGCAACCTGCTGGAAGCGATTGCCGACAGCAAGAAGCCGAGCCTGGCGCGGTTTATCTATGCCCTGGGTATTCCCGATGTGGGCGAGGAAACGGCCAAGGTCCTGGCACGTACCCTCGGCTCGCTGGAGCGGGTCATGCAGGCGCTGCCGTCGGTGCTGACCTATCTGCCGGATGTCGGCATGGAAGTGGCCCATGAGATCCACAGCTTCTTTGAAGACGAGCACAACCGCACGGTTATCAAGGAACTGCTGGAGCGTGGGCTGGAATTGCAGGACCAGGGGGAGCTGGGCGCCGAGTTTGCCGCCAGCACTACCCTGGGCGGGCTGATCGCCAAGCTGGATATCAGCTCGGTGGGGCCGACGGCGGCGGAAAAGCTGGCGACCAAGTTCGGTTCGGTCGAAGGCGTTATCGCGGCGGACTGGCTGGATCTGCGCCAGACCTTGAGTGAAAAGCCGGCCAATGCCGTGCGTGAGTTCTTCGCCCAGCCGGAGAATGCCCGGCGAGCCTTGGCGATTGAAGCGCAACTGCGTGATTTCGGCATGCATTGGCAGAGCGAGAAAAAGGCTGTTGAAGGCTTGCCGCTGGCGGGGCAGACCTGGGTGCTGACTGGCTCGTTGGAGTTGATGAGCCGTGATGTGGCCAAGGACAAGCTGGAAAGCCTGGGGGCCAAGGTGGCGGGCTCGGTCTCGGCCAAGACCCACTGCGTGGTGGCGGGCCCGGGTGCCGGCTCGAAACTGGCGAAGGCTAACGAACTGGGGCTCAAGGTGCTGGATGAAGAGGCGTTCGTGGCGTTCCTGAAGGGCCGTGGTATCGAAGTCTAAGCCCGAAAGTGCCGCAATCTCCTGTAGGAGTCGGCTTGCTGGCGATGGCGTCCTGGAGGCCGCCAAAAGCTTCGCTGGCAAGCCATGCTCCTACAGGCCTAGGTCGTACACACAACTTTCATCCGACACGAAACTGTAGGAGCAGGGCTTGCCCGCGAAGAGGCCCTTGAGGCCACCAAATCTTCCGCGGCGAGCCACGTTCCGACCGCCGATGTTTCTTCCCTGCATCAGGGAACCCACCACCGCGCCCAATGATCTAGTCTAGGCAGGCCCCTGGAGAGATCGCCATGTACCGGTTCTTCGAACAACTCAGTTCCCGCATCGCCGCGCCCTTCATCAGCGAACCCTCGCGCAACAGCAAGGTCTGGCGTTGCCGTTGCGATCAATCGGTATTCTTCCGCAACAGCCAATGCCTGGCCTGTTCCGCGGCCCTGGGCTACGAGCCTCAGGGCAGTGTACTGTCATCCCTCCAACCCGGCCCCTACCCAGAGAGCTGGCAACTGGACACCGACCCCGACGCAGGCCTGTTCCGCCGCTGCGCCAACCTCGACACCGCGGCCGCCTGCAACTGGGTGATTCCCTACGCCCACGGCAGCGCCCTGTGCACTGCGTGCGCCCTCAACCGGACCATCCCCGACCTGTCCATCGCGGAAAACCCGGATCGTTGGCGCAAGGTCGAAACCGCCAAGCGCCGCCTGGTGGCCCAGCTGATCACCTTGGGCCTGCGAGTCATCCCGAAAACCTGGGACGAAGAAAGCGGCCTGGCCTTTGACTTCGTCGGTGTCGACCTGGAGGGCAAGGCCCCCATGACCGGCCACGCCAACGGCCTGATCACCCTCGACATCAAGGAGGCCGACGACGAACACCGGGAAAAAGTCCGCGTGCAGATGCGCGAGCCGTACCGCACCTTGCTCGGCCATTTCCGCCATGAAGTAGGTCATTACTACTGGGATCGACTGATTGCCAACAGTCACTGGCTGGAACCGTTTCGCGGCCTGTTCGGTGACGAGCGCGCCAGCTATGCCGACGCCCTGGAGCGTCATTACCAGCAGGGTGCCCCGCAGGACTGGTCGCAACACTTCGTCAGCGCTTACGCGACCATGCATCCCTGGGAAGACTGGGCTGAGACCTGGGCGCATTACCTGCACATGATGGACGCGGTGGACACGGCACTGGGCTTTGGCATGAGTGCCAAGGAATCGGATTTCGACTACCCGTCGTTTCCCCTGAGCGCGCTCTACGACCCGCAACATCCGGAGGGGCCGGCGTTCCTGTCGTTCGTCAACGCCTGGATCGAGCTGGCGGGCATGCTCAACGAACTGTCCCGCAGCATGGGACAGCCGGATTTCTACCCCTTTGTGCTACCGCCGGCGACCATCGCCAAGCTGCACTTCATCCACCTGGTGATCCAGGAGGAGGGTGGCCGGGCGGATGAGGTGTTGCAGGTCGCGTCCTGAGGTTTTTTTACAAGCCCAGTTCGCTGTGTGAGCCGAGTCGAACGAGTTGCAGGATCGTGTCATCTGGTTTGCGATAAATCATCACCAAGTCTGGTTTGACGTGACAATCCCTGAAGTCTTTCCAGTTGCCGGTAAGCGCATGATCGCGGTGCTTTTCGGCCAATGGTCGATCATTCGCCAATGCTGTGATGATGGGCACAAAATCCCTTTGTAACGTTTCCCGATGCCGACCTTTGGTTTCTCGTTTGTAGTCGCGTTTGAACTGCCCCGTTTGCTCAATCTTCCGCATTCAGGTCCGCCATCAAGTCCTCTACGGAGTCGAACGACTTCAAGCCGCCTTGGCGGGCTTCCTTCATGGCGTTCAAGGTGGTGGCGTTCGGTACCAGTGGTTCGAACGGTAGTGCTTTTTCTTGGGCAACACGGGTCAGCATCATGCGGAAGGCATCGGATATGGTCAATCCCATTGCGGCGAGTACGACAGTCGCCTCTTCTTTAATGTGCTCATCAATACGAGCACGAACTACTGCATTTGCGGACATGGTTTGATTCTCCAGGCTGTTGGGCCACATTGTAGCCCAGCTACTAGCCTGTTGGCATTGCGTGCTTTTTAGCATCGATTCTCACCAAAAATACGAGGTGGCCAGAGGCCGGGTTTGGCTCGCTGTCTCTACTGAGCCGTGCCCGTTAGCATCCACTCAATTCTCAGTGCGATGTTGTAGAAAGATCCCTTTCACTTGCCTGAAATTTCCTAGAAAATCCCAGCCCGTTGCGCCTGTTCGAACCGGCGGCTAGTCTGCATTCCGTCACCGCAAAATCGGTGACACGGACGTGCAAGTCCGGACTGCGAGATAAGGCGCATCAACGCCACCACTACCTTTGGGCATCTTCATGTCTGGAGTTTGGTGTTATGGCGGCTGTACGTGGGAGATCTTCGGGATCTGCCGGGTAGTGCGCCTCTTCTTGCCCCGGTCTTGCACACCTGCGTATAGCTGCCACCCTCTTTGCGTGCAAGCAAACGGTGACGGCCTCTCTCAATCAGCAAGAAAGAGGTGCACCCGTATGTTCAAGATCACCCCCAATCCCCCAGCCGAAGACCTGTCGTCTCTTGCCAGCCAACTGGCGATTGAGCGAGCGTTCGCCCATTACGAACTGCCACCGGACAACGTCTCGCGACGTCGACGCGAACAGCTGACGACCGAAGACGCCCTGGCTCAAATCGACGAAATCCTCCAGTCCGCCTCAGTCACGGCTTACGAGTGCGCGGACAACCTGCAGGGCTCCAATCGCAAGCTGGCCTTGGGCGTGGTGCACCTGGTCGATCTGGCCTTGAGCCGGGTGGATAAGCTGCTGGATAAGCTGCTGGACAAGCAAGCACTACCAGCCTGACCTATCCCTGTAGGAGCGAGCTTGCTGGCGATGACGGCAGTGATTCCACCACCGCCATCCCTGGCAGGCCGCCGGGCCTGATCCACGCTGAGGACCGCCACACACCAGACACCGACAAGTACTTGACCCTCATCGAATTTTTATCGACGCCTAGCGGTTGTAACTTCTCGTTATCTAGGTACAATGGCGCGGCTCGCCGTCAGGCGGGCGTCGTTATGGTGACCCCATCGGTCCCCCCGCAACGATTACCCGTGAACCTGGTCAGATCCGGAAGGAAGCAGCCACAGCGGGAACATTGTGTGCCGGGGTGTGGCTGGTGGGGTTGCCTCCATAACGCCCACCATCAAAGCTTATCCCCCTGAATATCAGTCAAAGTGCCAGATCAAGATCAGCGCTTTGTTTTTCTGCATCTGAAATTCAAGATTCGACCCCGGGACCTTGGCGCCCTGAGTTGCTATGCCTATGACCCCTTGGTTCTCTTGATCTCCACCCCAGCATTCATTTTTGGCTTTGTATCGGATTGGTTACAAAGATGATATCGTTGAGCTATCAGTGATGCTCACGTAATCAATGTTATAGGGAGATGGCATGAAAAGAGTATTGGCTTTGGCTTTGGCTGCGCTGGTCCTTTCCGGGAACGTCTACGCTCGGGGTAGCGGTTTTGGTGGACACTCATCGTCCCACTCCAGCTATTCCAAGAGCCCTCGTTCGGATCACGCGATTAGCGGGTACACCAGGAGAAATGGGACCTATGTCCATCCCTCCCATGCCACAAACCCGGATGCTACACGGAACAATAACTACAGTACGAAAGGAAATGTAAACCCGTACACCGGTAAGGAAGGTACAAAAAATCGCGATGGAAGATAGTTTTTCAGTCGCTCGATATCGTTGGAGTATCTGGCGGGCTACTGTGGATGCTAAACAGTGGTCTGCATCCATTAGGCGCCGTCCCTGGCCTGACGCTCTATAAGGCTGTTGTCTTCGTTTGACAGCTCTTGTGCGGTATCAGAGATGTATAAGTGGAGGAGGAAGGCCGAAAAATGGGATATCAGACATCCACTACCTTTGGTTGCATGGCTGGATTCAAAGCGACCTCATGGGTCAGCATATTAAAAATTTGCGGTTGCACGACATACTTCCATTTGCCCTCTTTGTAGAACAGAAAGTTGAACGCGTTGGGCGCAGGATATTTCTGGTCGCTACGGCAATAGTCACTGGCGTCAATGCAGGAAAGAATGGATTGTCCCTGGGCCAGGATCAGTTGATTGATAGTTGCGCTGTCTGGATGTTGGTGATGATAAATTCTGAGCATGTTGCTGCCGGCCGGAGAGGTTGTTGTGACCAGCGCGCACCCGTTCATGGCGGCAGTGAATACAAAATTATGCTGTGGATTATGCCGTGGTATATCGACAAAACCAGGCAATACGTTGCCTTGAATAAAGGGGCACCAGTAGGCGGTGACCAAGGGATCGGCATGCGTGGGGTTGCCGGTTGGTGCCAGTACGACTTCTTTCGCCTGCCCGTCACCCAGTAGGTCGAAGGCGCCTGATTTGACGGTATTGAGAACCCTGTTTCGCTGTTGGTTCGTGCTGTTCGCTTGGTCCTTCATAAACCACGACACATTGTTTATCGCTCGCTGAGCGACATACCATATCGGATTGTTCCTAAAAGTCAGGTTGTGGCCGTTCATAATGATCTCCAGTTGTTGCACAAATACCCGGCATTAAGAAGAACGCCAGTGGGTGTGTAGTATTTTGTGAATGGAGAGAATGGTATTTATGGAGTAGAGGGCGGACAAGTGATCAAGCATGATGAGATGTTTCCGCGTTCAAGAGCTGAATGCGAAAATGTTTAAGTGTGTTGCGCCACGCTTGAATAACCGGATGTTCCTAAAGTACCGCCCGCAACTCCCGCGGCGACAACCCATAATGCTTGCGAAACCGCACGGCAAACCGTGAAGCCGAAGCATAACCACTGGCTGCCGCAATTTCCCCGATGGGCCGCGGAGTGACCTGCAACCACTGCAACGCCATCCCCAGCCTGACGTTCTCCAGGATATTGCTGAAGCTATCGTCCTCGTTCGCCAACTGCCGTCGCAACGTCGACGCACCAAGGTTCAGGCGCTCTGCGACACTGGCAACGGTCCAGTCCCGTGCCGGATCGCTCATGACAATCTGCTGCACGCGCTCACACAGCGGATCTCGACGGTCCAGTAGCACCGGGCCGGCCCAACCGCCCAGGGCCAACGCCAACAACACCGCTTCCGCATAATGCGTGCGCAAGGCATCCGGCGAGTCGGCGTTGATGCAGTCCAGCAGGTTTTCCCAGGCCTGGGTCGTATGCCGATCCAGCGGTACGCACAACTCCTGTGTCGCCGCGCGTCCGGGGAAAGTATTGATCTGCTGGCTGTAACGAACGCTGAAGGCCCGCAACAACTCCGTGGGAAAGGTCACTGCATCGGCGATGTAGTAACCCTGTGCCCCGGGATAGTTGCTGATCCCCACTTCGCACCCCGCCGGCATCAGGATCAGATGCCGTGGACCCACGCGCATTTGCCGATCATCCCAGCCCATCAGCTTTTCGCCCTGGCGGACACGGCACAGGGTGGTGACGAAAATCGGCACCCGTTGCAGTGCATGGGGCTGGCGCGCCTGTATGACACTGGCGCCGATACGGCTTTGGCGATGCTGGATGCCGGCGGGGGCGTTCATGGTTCCTAGCGTCCGTAGGGGGCGGTGAGGGTGGCTTTGCCCAAGGCGTTGGCGTTGAGCATGTAACCTACCATGGCGCCGCTGGATTGTTCATTGACCGGCAGTTTATCGACCTTCAAGGCCCAGACGGTGAATTGATAGCGATGCGGTTTATCGCCGGCCGGCGGGCAAGCGCCGCCGAAGCCTGATTGACCATAGTCGGTGCGGCCCTGGACGGCACCTACGGGCAGTTGGCTGGCAGTAGGGTTGCCTGCGCCAGAGGGCAATTCGTGGGTGGAAATCGGGAGGTTGACGACTGTCCAGTGCCACCAGCCGCTGCCGGTCGGAGCATCAGGATCGTAGACGGTGATGGCAAAGCTTTTTGTGCCGGCCGGAGCATTTTGCCAGGACAGTTCAGGCGAGGTGTTGCCGCCTTCGCAGCCAAAGCCCTGGAACACTTCGCGGCTGCTCAACGGCTTGCCGTTGGCGATGTCGCGGCTGGAGAGGGTGAAGTCGGCAGCCTGGGCGCTGAGGCTCAGGCCGAGGGTGAGGGCGGTGAGGAGAAATCGGGTTTTCATGCTGATCTCGTCTTGATAGGGAGAGGAGACACAAGTGTATTGAGGGACGGAACGGGTCGTTGTGCCGTTGCGCTCGGCCATTGTGCCGAAACGCTCAGAGTGTTTTTTACAGGAGCGGGCTTGCTCGCGCGATTGTCGTCGCAAGAGAGCGGGGTGTCAGGCGCTCCGCGTCATCGTTGACGTTTATCGCTGGCAAGTCAGCTCCTACAAGAGCTAGCGCTTGAACAACTTGCGGAAGAACCCGGCAACCACCACCAGTCCCACCACGATAAATTTCTTCAGCGCCAGCAGCATCACGCCGATCTTGGCGAACAGCCCGGCCTTGGCCGCAAGACCGCCCGCCACCAACGCCGCCAGCCCATAGGGTGCCAGCTTGTCGGTCTTGGAGTCATAGTCGGCATAACGGTTGCCGTCGGTGAAGTTGGTGAACGCCAGAATCTTCGGCGTTTCCAGCTTGATGGTCTGCAAATCGGCCATCGCCGCCACCGCGTTGAGCTCCAGGACTCCCTCGCGACCCAGTACGCGGATGCTGTAGTTCAGGGTGGTCTGTTGCGCATCGTCGGCCTTCAGCTCACGGGCCCAGTACATCTTGTGGCTGCCCTGGTCGTAGCTCGGTGGCTCGGCCCAACCCAGCAGCGACAGGCCGGCATAACCCTGCTTGTGACGCTCCTTGTTGTTTTCCTCATCATCGGCCTGCATCTGCTTGAGCAGGTCGGCGTAGTCGATCTTGGCCGCGTCATCGTCGGAAATATGCCCGTCGTTCTTGTAGCTGACGATCACGCCCCAGCCATTGTCCGCCAGCGGGCTGGTCGACTTGGGAATGATCATGCCCAGGGTCTTGTGACCGGGCGGGTTGCCCCAGCCTTCAGTCAGCAGACGCTCGGTGTCGGCCGGCGACAGGTAGTAGAAATCGTCATTGAGTTGCAGGGTGGCAATGCCACTGGGCAAGGTGATATTGCCGTGCTGCTGCTTGAGGGTCGCCAGCCATTGTTCAGTCGTTTGGTGGGGCGGGGTGCTGGCGGTCGGCGCCGGAGCGGGAGAGCTGGCGGCCAGGGCAGGCAAAGTGAGGCTGCTGAGCGCCACTGCGGCCAATAGCTGGCGCAGATGATGTTTCATCGTAGTCCCTTACATTTTGAATTAATTTGGTCGGCAGGATAGCTGAAGGGGCGAAGGTCGCGCTAGAGAAGGCGTGTAGTCGCTTTCAGGGGGCTTGGGGTGGTGTGACGATGGATTTGTGGCACTCTGGTGCCATTGATACAGCGTGTTTTTGGCCAGGATTGCGAGGCAGCAAATGGCACGAGAACGGTATCCATTCCAGGCGTCCTCACGAATCTACAAGCAGGCTCGCGAGTTGGCCGACAAGCTGCGTAAAGCCAGCATCGCGGGGAGCCGTCATTGCTTTTCCAGGACGTCGGACAGCCTGGCCGCCCAAGGCCTGGGGCTCTTGCAGAGCGATGAGCAATGGCAGTCGGCGATTGAATGGGCAAGGAACGATCTGGATGCCCTGGCGCGCCGGGTTGACCCGAGACTCGCCATTCCCGCACTGATCGAGGCGGTGGACGATTTCTATTACGGCCAGAAGAACTGGCGCAAGAAGGTGCCTTGGTGTGGCTCGTCGTTGAAAACGACGATCGCGCTCATATGGCCCAATCGCAAGGAACCGTTGGCCGTTGATAGAAGCGCCGCCCAGTTGCTCAATCTGGTCAATGCGGTGATTGCCTGGGAGCAATTGAGAGAGCTCTACGAGAGCAGCCAGGTTTTCAACTTTCAAGCGGTCGGTCTCAGGCCCCATGGATTCGAGTTTTCAGACAAGGCTGACCAGCGGCTGTTGGGGCGCTGGAACGCCATGGCAGCGCCCTACGGTGAAAACCAGAGAACGCTTGAACATTCGAAAGCGGTTATCTGGAAGGACCTCTTGCGGTTTTCCCAGGCCGTCTCTTTCGTCCTGTCGGGGCGTGACTCCACCACGATTGAATTGTTTGCCGGAACGGTCTTTGCGCTGGCCGGAAAGAACCCGGCATTCTGGATTGGGCTCAATGCCCGGCTGGTGTTGTTGGCCTGTGTGCGTCACATCAAGTCGACCGGGTCGAAGCGCATGGCCGGCGTGGTGCTATTCGAGGATCTGCCTATTGTCACCGATGCTTTCGGTGATGATCCCGTGCTTGCGAAACAGTCTCTCGAAGCCTGTTTTTGGCAGGAGCCCTGGTACCCGGACCGAGTGAGGAGCTATCCCTCGAACATGTTGGTCGAGCGGCCTGTCGTGCGGATTGATGACAGGACATTTGCCACAAGCGTCATGACCATAGTCGACTCCGTGAATTGTTTTGTTGAACACTCTGTTTTCCGCTACGTGGGCTATGGCGGGGCTCCTGTGGACGATGAGTCCTTTCGCGTGCATGTCTCGCAGCCTTTTGAAAATGCCGCGGTGCAATTGCTCCGCAAGGCCGGCTGGAAAGCCAGCGGGGTCAGTGATTCCGGATATTGGCAAGCGGGAGAGTCTCGCCTGGCGCACGAGAACGGCCAGAAAGTACCCGGGGAAATCGATGTGTTGGCCTTGCACCCTTCCGGGCAGGTCGCCCTCCTGATCGAGTGCAAGGTGCTCAGCCAGCCTTTTTCAATGAACAAGTTGAGCAATGTGGTCGCTAAGCTGGGCCCCTCCGACAGCGAGGGCTTTCACGCGAAGATCGAGAAGAAGGTCGCTTGGGCCGAAGCGACGGACGCCATGCAGGGCGCGCAGGTCGTTGGCCTGTTGTTGGTGGAACATGGCAGTTTTCTCGGGGAGAATGCCGCCCATCTGGTCGTCGAGATGCGTCAACTGGAAATACTCGTGGCCGAGATTAATAAAACCCTCGCGGGGTAATCATTTCCCCGACTGTTCCAGGCGCTCCTGCAATAGCCGGGCAAACGCATCGCGAGCCGGATGGCGAGTGGTTTCCTTGTGCCAGATAAAGCAGTTCTCCACTGGCGCCAGTTCAGCGAAGCGGTGGGTTTCAAGCCCGGCGGACTGCTCGTAACGTTGCAGGATGCCCTCGGGCACCAGGGACACGCCGGCACCGGCATGCACGCTGCCGATGATGGTGGCCCAGCTGGCGTAGCTGGCAATGGCCGGATGCGGGTCGTGGGGCTGCACCCAGTTTTTCAGGGCCGCGCGATAAGGGCAGCCGTTGGGCCACATGATCAGGGTCTTGCCGTGCAGGTCGGCGGCTCCTCGGATCGGACCGCTGCCGGCGGCGCTGATCAATACCAGCTGTTCACGGTAAAGCGCGTTGCTGGCGATTTTCGGGTGCTGGATATCGGCGGCGACCAGGGCGCCATCTAGGCGGCGTTGCCGTACGTCTTCCAGCAGTTGTGACCAGTTGCCGGTGGTCAATTCCAGGCTGACGCCGGGATAGGCCTGCTGGTACTCGGCCAGCAGCGCGGGCAGGTGCACCGTGGCGCAGGACTCGATCGCGCCGATGCGCAGGAGGCCCGAGGGTTGGGTGTTGGCGTCGACGGCGCGCTTGGCTTCGTCCACCAGCCCGAGGATTTTCGTGCAGTAGTCGAGGAATACCGTGCCGGCCGGGCTCAGGCTCAGGCCGCGTCCGGCGCGGATAAACAGGTCGGTACCCAGTTCGCTTTCCAGCTGCTTGACCCGCGTGGTGATGTTCGACGGTACGCAGTGCAGTCGCTGCGCCGCCTGGGCGATGCTGCCGGTTTCGGCGACCGCTTTCACCATGCGCAGTTGCGCCAGTTCCATGATTCACTCCCGGTGAATTCTCGACTCAATATTGATCAATTGTTCTGGCTGACAGGCCGCTCGAGACTGTGCGCACACCTCGGATCATCTTGGATATCGCACGCTCGTGAAAGCCCTGTCCGCTTTTAAAGTCCCTCTGGCCACCACTGTCGTCATCCTCTGCTGGGCCTACTCGCCCGTGGGAATCCATATCGGCCTGGAAAGCTACAGCCCCGGGCACCTGGCGCTGTTGCGGTTTTTGATTGCCTCGCTGTTCATGGCGCTGGTCGCGCTGCTGAAGGGGATCGCGCTGCCACGCCTGAGGGATTTGCCCTGGTTGTTTGCGCTGAGCTTTTTCGCGATTTTCCTCCATCACATCAGCCTCAACTACGGTCAGCAGTGGGTCAGTCCGGGGGCGGGGAGTGTGCTGTCGCAGTCCACGCCGCTGTTCAGCACCTTGATCGCGTTTTTCTGGCTGAAGGAGTCGGTGTCACTCGGCCGTTGGCTCGGCGTGCTGTCGGGATTGGCCGGTGCCCTGGTGGTGGTCTGGGGCGATCATGGGGTGGGGACGTTCGATCCCCGGGCCTTGCTGATTCTCTTCGCGGCGCTGTCCTGGAGTCTTTATTTCGCCTTGCAAAAACACTATTCCGGGCATTACAGCGGGCTGACCACGGTGTGTTACATGGTCTGGGCCGGGACCTTGTTGCTCTGTATCTATGCGCCGGGGCTGGCGCAGGAGGTGGTGGCGGCGCCGCTGCGGGTCAATGTCGCGGTGCTGTTGCTGGGGATTTTCCCCAGTGCCCTGGCCTACCTGGCCTGGGCCTATGTGCTGAGCCATTCGCTGGTAAGCCGTTCGTCCATTGCGCTGTATCTGATTCCGCCCGTGGCGATGCTGTTGGCGGCGCTGGTCCTGGGGGTAGGGGGTTCAGTGCTGGTGATGGTCGGCGGCGCGATTGTCCTGGGCAGTGTGCTGGCGCTCAATCTGGAAGGGCGGCGGCAACCCGCCACGGTGTCCGCCCAGCCCCGCAGCAGCGGGGTGGGGCAGCGCAGTGTGTAGCCATTTGGCGAGCGTATTCTGGTAACAGACAGGCGTGAGACTAAGGCTTGGACAAGGCTAGATCGACCGCCGCGATCAGCTTTCCCAGGTCCTTCGGGGGAGCGTTGTGGATGACGCCGAACAGGTAGGCACGCTGCTCGTCTTCGTCAGCCAGATCTGTGAAAAAGGCTTTAAGCTTCACCCCCAGGACATCGGCAAACAGGAACAAGGCCTCGACGCTGGGGGTGTAACTGCCGGTTTCGAAGCGGCTGATGGTTTTAGGGTCAAAACCGGTTTTCTCTCCGAGTTCAGCCTGAGTTAGCCCCGCTACCTTGCGGTAGCGCCTGATGGCCGTACCCAAACTTGAAATTTCCATCGCTCAATTCCCATTTAGAATCAAGAACTTAACGATAAATCTTTACATTAGACAACGCCATGGTTCATCACCTTCTATTGCATAATGTGATGTAATTCGTAGAATCAGCATTTAGGACAGGTATTTGGTGATCCGGTTTCCGGTGAAATATTTGTGAAACGGGAAATCCAGGCATTTCTTGGGTGCCCATGCCGTGACGGTCATAAGCCCTGAACAACGCATTGTCTCAGGACAGCCAAAAATACCTGTCCCAGCCAATGATGGCCTTCATTTAATCCTAGTTGATCTTCGTCGAAGTACGGCCAGGCGATGCCGCCAGGCGCGGTTGTGCTGCGAATTCGGGACAACCTCTAGCCGCCCAGGTGAGCTGATTCATGGATGAGACGTATCGCAGGGTCGTGGACGTCGCCGCCATTTTCTCCGAGACCGACCTGAACGGGCGGATCACCTACGTCAATGATCCATTCTGTGTGATTTCCGGTTATAGCCGTGATGAACTGCTGGGGCAGAATCACCGCATCTTGAACTCCGGCTACCACCCGTCCGGATTTTTTGTCGATATGTGGCGCACCATCGCCCAGGGCCGGGTCTGGAAAGGCGAAGTCTGCAACCGCGCCAAGGACGGTTCCCTGTATTGGGTCGACAGCACCATGGTGCCGCTGCTGGATGAGGCCACCGGGCAGGTCCGCAAATATGTGTCGATCCGTTTCGATGTCAGCGAAAAGCTGCGTCTGCTGCATACCCTGCAGTGGCGGGTGGGGCACGATGTACTGACCGGCCTGCCCAATCGGGCGTTTCTGTCGGACCTGCTGAACCAGGCCCTGGATTTTTCCCGACGCGAAGCCATTCCGCTGGCGGTCTGCATGCTCGACCTGGATGGTTTCAAGGCGGTCAACGATGGCTACGGGCATGCCAGCGGCGACCGGCTCCTGGTGGAAGTGGCGGAGCGCCTGCGCGGCATCATGCGCGGGGAGGATGTGGTGGCGCGGCTGGCAGGTGACGAGTTCGTGCTGATTCTGCGTTATGTGCACGACGCCGAGGAACTGAACGCCGCGTTGCAACGGGTGCTCGGCGCCATTTCGGCACCCTATTTGATACTCGGCCAGACCGTCCATGTGGATGCGAGTATCGGCGTGACACTGTTTCCCTCCGACGACGAGGACGCCGACACCCTGTTGCGCCATGCCGACCAGGCGATGTACCTGGCCAAGCAAGGTGGGCGCAATCGTTTCCATTTGTTCGACGTGTCCCTGGACCAGGAGGTCAAGGCCACTCACCAGACCGTGGCATTGATGCGTCAGGCCCTGGCCAATGGTGAGTTCCGCCTGGTCTATCAGCCCAAGGTCAATATGCGCACCGGCAGCGTGGTCGGGTTCGAGGCGCTGATGCGCTGGCAGCACCCGCACGAAGGTCTGCTCCAGCCCCAGGCGTTCCTGCCGCTGGTGGCCCAGACCGATGTGGTCATCGATATCGGCGAATGGGTCATGGACCAGGTCATGGCGCAGATGCAGGCCTGGCGCCAGGCGGGGCACGAGTGGCCGGTCAGCCTCAATATCGCCGCCCGGCATTTCCAGCGTGGCGATTTCGTCGAGCGTCTGCGCGCCTTGCTGATGCGCCACGCCGAGGTGCCGCCGCATATGCTCGATCTGGAGATCATCGAGTCGGTGGCCATCGAGAACATCCAGCGGGTCAGCCAGTGCCTGCAAGACTGCCAGACGCTGGGGGTGCGTTTTTCCCTGGATGACTTCGGCACCGGTTACTCGTCCCTGAGTTACCTCAAGCGCCTGCCCAGCCAGACCATCAAGATCGATCGCTCGTTCGTGCGCGATATTCTCCATGACCAGGATGACCTGGCCCTGACCACGGCGGTGATCGGCCTGGCCCGTGCGTTTGGCCGGGAAGTGATTGCCGAGGGGCTGGAATCCGCCGAGCATGGTCGGTTGCTGATGAGCCTGGGGTGTGAGGTGGCGCAGGGCTATTTCATTGCTCGGCCGATGTCGGCGGACGAGGTGCCGGCCTGGGTCGAGGCGTTCGAGCCACCGGCCTTATGGCGCAGTGTCACCTGATTCGAGCGCGTCCCTCTGGTCGTCATGCCCGGTATAGAGGTGGATGGTCCGGTCGATTTCCCCGGACATTTTCATGCGCAGCAAGGTCCTGAGGATGCGTTGTACCGGCAGGGCCGGGTCGTTGCGCACAAAGCAGCCCACGGCGTCTTCCTGCACGACCGTCACCGCGTGCAACTGTTGGTCCGGCATGCGGGTCTGGTTGAACCAGTCCAGTGCCCATTGGCTGCTGATGGCGTAGGCGTAGCGGCCGACCTCAAGTTTTTGCAGGACCTGTTGCTCATTGCGCGCCTCGTCGCGGATGAACCGACCGCTTTCGAACTGCGCCTGTATGGCCGGGTACGAGTAGCCCAGTACGGTGCCGAGTCGTTGTGGCTCAAGATCTTTCAGGGTCATCGCTTTGGGCGGCTTGGCCTTGCTGACCAGCAGGTTGCGCTGGGTGAGGAAGGGGATGCTCCAGATATAGTCGCCGGACTGGTTCGGTAGCCAGGATTGCGCGGCATAGCAGCGCACATCGATTTCACCGCGTTCCATGGCGCTCTGCACTCGGGCGCGGGCCAGCACATGAAACTCGGCCGGGCTGCCGACCTGGTGGGCCAGGCTGGTCATCAGGTCATACAAAATACCTTGGGTCGGTTGGCCGTGCTCGATCTCTATGATCGGCATGCTCCAACTGTCGGCCACGGAGAAGCGCAACGGCGCCGGGGCAGCGAAAGCAGGGGCGGTCATCAAGGCCAGGGCGTAAAAAACTGCACGCATCAAACTCTCCGGCGGGAGCATCACAAGGCCGCCAATCCATGCACAAAGTGCAGCTTAACCAGATTAGCATCCCATGCCGGATGCATTTTTACCCCTGCTCCGCTAGCATTAGCGGTCTTCCGCTTCCCCGACGCGATGGTTATCGATGAGTTATCAGGTTCTTGCACGTAAATGGCGTCCGCGCTCGTTCCGCGAAATGGTCGGCCAGACCCATGTGCTCAAGGCTCTGATCAATGCCCTGGACAGCCAGCGGCTGCACCACGCCTACCTGTTCACCGGTACCCGCGGTGTCGGCAAGACCACCATCGCGCGGATCATTGCCAAGTGCCTGAACTGCGAGACCGGCATTACCTCGACCCCCTGCGGGACCTGCTCGGTCTGCCGGGAGATCGACGAGGGGCGCTTCGTCGACCTGATCGAGATCGACGCCGCGAGCCGGACCAAGGTCGAGGACACCCGCGAACTGCTCGACAACGTGCAGTACGCCCCGAGCCGCGGGCGTTTCAAGGTCTACCTGATCGACGAAGTACACATGCTCTCCAGCCATTCCTTCAACGCGCTGTTGAAAACCCTGGAAGAGCCGCCACCCTACGTCAAGTTCATCCTGGCGACCACGGACCCGCAGAAACTTCCGGCAACGATTTTGTCGCGCTGCCTGCAATTCTCCCTGAAGAACATGACCCCCGAACGGGTGGTCGAGCACTTGACCCACGTGCTCGGGGTCGAGAACGTCCCGTTCGAAGAGGATGCCCTGTGGTTGCTGGGACGCGCCGCCGACGGTTCGATGCGCGATGCCATGAGCCTGACCGACCAGGCCATTGCCTTCGGTGAAGGCAAGGTCATGGCCGCCGATGTGCGGGCGATGCTCGGTACCCTCGACCATGGCCAGGTCTTCGACGTGTTGCAGGCGTTGATCGACGGCGATGCCAAGGCCCTGCTCGAAGCGGTGCGGCATCTGGCCGAACAGGGTCCGGACTGGAATGGCGTGTTGTCGGAAATCCTCAATGTGCTGCACCGCGTGGCGATCGCCCAGGCGTTGCCGGAGGGTGTCGACAATGGCCATGGCGACCGCGACCGGGTGTTGGCGCTGGCCCAGGCCCTGCCGGCCGAAGATGTGCAGTTTTATTACCAGATGGGTTTGATCGGCCGGCGCGACCTGCCGCTGGCGCCAGACCCGCGAGGCGGTTTCGAGATGGTGCTGCTGCGCATGCTGGCGTTCCGTCCGGCCGACAGTACGGCGCCGCCGAGACCGCCGCTAAAGCCAGTGGGGATCAGCCAGGCCACAGTTGATTCCGCACAGAGTGTGGCTGGCGCAGCCGTTGCCGCGCCAGCCGCCCCTGTGGCACCCGTGGTCGCTGCTGTTGCCGAGACGCCGGTGGTAGCGGCTGCGCCTGCCGAAGTGGCAGCGCCGATTGCCGCGCAACCGGTGCCCGTTGCTGCGCCGGTCGAAGCCGTGCCGGTGACCCCTGTCGTGGCGGCCGCGCCGCCACCGGCCGAGCCCGTTGTCCCGGCGGTGGAGGTCGTGGATCTGCCGTGGAACGATCCGGTCGAGCCCGAGGAAATACTGCAGGAGCCTGCTGTCGAACCGGTGCTGGAAACCGTCGCCGAACAGCCGGAGCTGGCGGCCATACCGCTGCCGACGCCGGACAGCGTGGTTCCGGATGCGCCCGAGTGGGTCGCCGCGACCCTGCCCGAGCCGACGCCCGCCCAGGTGGAGGCCGCGACGCCGGGTCCGGACCTGGACGACGAGCCGCCGCTGGATGAAGACTATATCGAGCCGGATATCGATTCGGCCTACAGCTATCTCGACGAACTGGCCAGCGAGCACGCCGCCGATCCGGCCCCGGAGCCCGAGCCGCAACCCGCGGCGGCCCCGGCCACCGGCCTGGCGCTGGAGTGGCTGGAATTGTTCCCGAAACTGCCGGTTTCTGGCATGACCGGCAGCATCGCGGCCAACTGCACCTTGATGGCGGTCAGCGGTGACGACTGGTTGCTGCACCTGGACCCGGCCCATAGCGCCTTGTTCAACGCCACGCAGCAACGCCGTCTCAATGACGCCCTGAACCAGTATCACGGGCGTGCGCTGAAGCTGACCATCGAGCTGATCAAGCCCGAGCAGGAAACCCCGGCCCAGGCGGCTTCCCGTCGGCGCCACGAACGCCAGGACGAAGCGGTGGCGTCGATTCATGCCGACCCGCTTATCCGGCAGATGATGCAACAGTTCGGTGCGGTGATCCGTGGCGATACAATCGAACCTGTCGATGCCCCGGTGGTCCAGGGCTAATAACTGAACGATGCCAGGCCTTTGCCTTGCATCTCTTTGTACATGTAACTCTTGAGGTGATTCCCATGATGAAAGGTGGCATGGCCGGCCTGATGAAGCAGGCGCAGCAGATGCAGGAAAAGATGGCCAAGATGCAGGAAGAACTGGCCAACGCCGAAGTGACCGGTCAATCCGGCGCCGGCCTGGTGTCCGTGGTGATGACCGGTCGTCATGACGTCAAGCGCGTCAGCATCGACCCGAGCCTGAAGGACGAAGACCTGGAAGTGCTGGAAGACCTGATCGCCGCGGCGTTCAACGATGCGACGCGCAAGATTGAAAGCAACAGCCAGGACAAGATGTCCGGCATGACCGCCGGCATGCAGCTGCCGCCGGGCTTCAAGATGCCGTTCTAAGGCGCCAGTTGCCTTACCTTGTAGGAGCGTGGCTTGTCGGGACGCCGCACCGCCGCGAAGCTTTTAGCGGTCCGAGGGCTTCTTCGTCGGAACGACGCCGGACCAAGCTTCGCTCCTACAAGGAATTGTGTTCCAGCGTGATCCCCGGACGCTGGCTGGAGGCGCGGCTATAAACCGCGTCTCGTGTTCTGTCGGACCCTTTGCCATGAGCTTCAGCCCCCTGATTCGCCAACTGATCGATGCCTTGCGGGTACTCCCCGGCGTCGGCCAGAAAACCGCCCAACGCATGGCCCTGCAACTGCTCGAACGTGATCGCAGTGGCGGCTCGCGCCTGGCCCAGGCCCTGGGCCAGGCCATGGAAGGCGTCGGCCACTGTCGCCAGTGCCGCACGCTCACCGAAGACGACCTCTGCCCACAGTGCGCCGACCCTCGGCGTGATGACAGCTTGCTGTGCGTGGTCGAAGGCCCGATGGACGTCTATGCCGTGGAGCAGACGGGCTACCGTGGCCGTTATTTCGTGCTCAAGGGACATCTGTCGCCCCTCGATGGCCTCGGTCCGGAAGCGATCGGTATCCCGCAACTGCTGGCGCGCATCGAAGAGCAGGGCAGTTTTACCGAGATCATCCTCGCCACCAACCCGACGGTTGAAGGCGAAGCCACGGCTCATTACATCGCCCAGTTGCTGGCCAACAAAGGCCTGATCACCTCGCGTATCGCCCATGGCGTGCCGCTGGGTGGGGAGCTGGAGCTGGTGGACGGCGGAACCCTGGCGCATTCGTTTGCCGGACGTAAGCCGATTTCGCTGTAAGCCCGCCCGGCGCTGGCCGCAACCTTTGAGGTCGCGAGGTTCCCGGGCGCGCCCCGGCGGCGCGACGCGGGTAACGGGTGAGGTCAGGAGGTCAGCAGCAGCAGGATCTGGTCCATGCGATTGTTGGCAATCCAGACCAGGGGCGCGCCGATGACCGCCGCGGCGCCAGCTATGTAGGTGAGTCGGCCCTTGATGGATTTCACATCGTTGCGCACCTCATTGAGGTCACGGTGGATGTATTCGAAGCGGGTTTCCAGCTCTGTGATTCGGGGTTCCATAGCATCGCCTCCAGGGGTACGGATCGTCTTGGCCTTGTCATGGCGGGGCGGGCGTTGCGGTTTGGCGTCGTGATGGCCCGGCTCGTGGGCCGCGGCGCTCAAGTGCGGTGCCGCGCAGTGCTGTAGCTCGACTTCCATGTGAATATGCTTCCTCGATGGTTCAGGTCCAGAGTGTTATTCGCTCGATAAAAAGAGCTTGAAGAAGTTCGCCTTATTTCGTCTCTGGGTCAATTGGGGTTGTTCGCTGATGGTTATCGGAAAAATCCTCATCGTTTGAAGGTCTGCCAAATCAGGCGTGCGGGCTGTCCCAGTAGCGCTTGTACATGCCCAGGTTCTTTTTCAGCCGCCTGGGCAGATGCCGCTCTTGCTGGCTCAGTTTGTAGGCGAGCAGTTTCACCGCATTGCGCCACAGTGAGCCGGGCCAGGCCAGGCAACGGGCGGGGCCGAGGAACTTCAGCTCCGAGATCACGTAGCGCAGGCCCTCGCCGCCGGCCCCGCCGAACTGCTGGCGGATCCACGGCTCACGGGCGTGAAAGACGCCGATATCGAAGTAGCGTCGGAACTCTTCACCGAGGCTGTAGTTATGGGAATGCCGGCAACGGGCGCTGCCTTCGTAGGCGACCTTCCACCCGGCCTGGAGCATTTTCGCGGCGACGTACATGTCTTCCGACAGGATCACATGCTGCGGGAAGCCGCCGACCTGGATCAGTGCCTGGCGCCGATAGGCGGAAAAGGAATTGGAGATGAAGGCGGTCTTGATGCCCAGCCGGGGAGCGTCGGCCAGGCTCTTGACCTGGGAGTCCGGCGGGTAGTTGAACAACCTGGCGTGCTCGGCCAGGGGGGTGGCATCCAGGTGCGGCAGTTGCCGGCCGCAGACGGCGCCGACCTGCTCGTCGGCAAACGGCCGGACGATATTGGCAATGCCGTCGGGATCGTCCAGGTAGGCATCCTGGGTCATGAACACGTAGAGCTCGTAGCCGGGGTTGTGTTCGACCATCCATTGGCGGGTGCCACCATGGTTGAAGTCCTTGCTGTCGATGCGTTGCACCCGTGGGCAGCGCGCGCAGGCCAGCTCGAAGGTGCCGTCGCTGGAGCTGGAGTCGACAATCAGGGTGTCGAAGGTCGCGGTCTGGAGCGCCAGGGAGTCGAGCAGGCGTTCCAGGTCGCGGCGTCCGTTGTAGGTCGGAATCACTACGGCCACTTGAGGGGTCGACATTGTTCGGTCTCCAGGTTTAGCCGGGCAGGGCGCGCCAGGGGCGCAACCACGCCGCCAGGGCAATCAGCAGGATCAGGCTGCACAGGCTGCTCAGGCCCAGTTGCAGCCAGATGCCGTGCAGCGGATGCAGGACTCGCGCGGCCACGACCATCACTGCCAACCCCAGCAAGGCGTGGCTGCGCCACGGTACCAAGGTTTGCAACTGTTGGCGGCGGATCAGCAGCAGGCCGGTGAGTATCACCCCGCAGATGGCGGCCAGGGCGATGCCGATCAATCCGAGGAAATACGGCAGTACCGCCAGCAGCAGGGCATTGAGCAGGCTGCCGGTCAGTTCGCAGGTGAGTGGCAGGCGGGTGTCGCCGGCGGCGTAGGCGTAGCGGGCGAGCAGGGCGTTCCAGGCACCGAAGACCAGGGGGATCGAGAACCAGGCCAGCAGTTCCGGCAGCGGGCTGTCGGCGGCCTGCTGGGGCAGCAGCAGACTGACCAGGGCCCCGGCGGCACCGATCAGCCCGACCACGGCGGGCAGGGTCAGCAGGCTGGCGCTGGCCAGGCCCTTGCGCAGCAGGTCCAGGCGTTCGCTGCCCTGGCTGCCGCTCATCAGGCCGAGCAGCACCTGGTTCAGGCTCATCAGGGCGATCAGCGGCAGGTTGATCAGTTTGCGCGCCAGGTTGATCCAGGTCACGGCGCCTTCGCCGAGCAACGACGCGACCATGCGTTCGAGCAGGGCCAGGCCCTGGCTGGCGAGGTTGCTGCTGAGCAACGGGCCGATGCGTTGCAGCAGTTCTTTGACGGCGCCGGGTGCGTGGCCAAGTTGCCAGGGTTTCCAGCCGCCGCGGTACAAGGCCGGCAACAGCAGCGTCGGCATCAGCAGGCTGCCCAGTACGCAAGCACTGGCCAGGCCGGTCGGAGTGGCGGCCTGGCGCAGGAAGGCCAGGTACAACACCGGCGGCAGGTTGAACAGCAGCGAGCCGAGTCCGGCCAGGACAAAGCGTGAACGGGCCTGCAAGGGCACGCAGAACAAGGCATGCAGGATAAACCCGGGGGCGCACCAGGCCAGCCAATGCAGACTGGCCCCGGCCAGTGCGTAGCCGTCGCTGTCGAGTCCCGGTCCGATCAGCCGAACCCATAATGGTGAGCCGACGCCCAGCACCAGCGCCAGCAGCAGGCCGCAGAGCAGCAGCCGGGGGGCCATCGCGCCGAGCCAGGCGGTTTGTTCGGTGGCGGTGCGTTGTTGGTAGAGCGGTAGCGCCGCCGCGCTGAGCAGGCCGGCCGCCAGGGCCATGCGCAAGGCTTCGGGCAGGAACAGCGCCACCAGGAAACTGTCGCTGCGCCCGCCGGCGCCCCAGGCGGCGACCAGCAGCCACTCGCGGGCGAACCCGGCGACGAGGCCGGTGAGGGTCGCCAGGGTCAGCCACAGGGTGGAACCGAGCAGTTTCGAGTCAGGCATGCCCGCGGCTCAATGGAACAAAGTGAACAGGCCTTTGCCGCCCACCTTGTAGTTCAGGCCGCGGCAACGTTCGCCCTTGATCGCCGCGTCCGGCCCGCCGACGATGGCGTAGGCCGGAACCGGCTTGGAGACCACGCACTGGCCACCGACCACCGCGCCTTCGCCGATATCGGCACCGAACGAGAGCAGGGCGCGACTGGCAATCCAGGCATAGTCGCGGATATAGATCGGCCCGCCGACCGCCCAGAACTCCGGGGCCTGGACGTCATGGCCGCCGGCAATGATCAGCACGTGGGAGGCGATGGTCACATGGTCGCCAATGATCAGGCCGCCACGGGCATCCAGTTGGCAATGCCAGCCGACGGTGCTGTCGTTGCCGATGCGCAGGTTGTTCACCCCCAGCACCTCGGTGTTGCGCCAGACCGTCGAGCCCTTGCCGATCTTCGCCCCGCCCGCGCGCAACCAGAGCAGCCTCAGCGTATGGCTGGGAATCTTGCAGATGAGTATGTTGTAGGCCAGTTCCCAGCCGCGCAGCATGCGGTCGCGCAGGGTCGGCCAGTTGATCCCGTACAACGGGATCAGCTCGCCCTTGACCTCGCGGCCGAGCAAGGCATAGAACCGCCGGGCCAGGGGCGGCTCGATTCGCGATTCGATGTTCAGGTAGCTGATGAAACACAGCATATTGCCCTTGAGCGGCTGTTCGAAACACACGTCGTTTTCCAGCATCCACTGGTAGCTGCCTTCCAGTTCCTCCAGCCCTACGCCCATCTTCTCGGCGTATTCGGGCAGGGCCTGCCTCAGGTTCAACGAGTGGAATATGCGGTGTTTCATGGGTGGATTCCTGGCAGAGGGGTGGCCTTGAACTTGAGACGCCGTGTTTCGTGCAGGTTCAGGCCCAGCATCAGCCAGAACAGGGCGATCAGCACATTGGTAAAGCTGAAATAGTGGTCGAAGAAGCCGCTGAGCAGCGCCGCCATCAAGCCGCAGGTAGTGCCGAGCCAGATGGCGTTGTCTTCGTTCAACTGGAAGGCGGCCAGGGAAGAGCGGGTGTCTCTCCACCAACTCCAGATCACCGCGGCAAACAGGACCAGACCCGGCACGCCGAGTTTGTAGATGAAGTTCAGCCACAGGTTGGAGATACCCCACAGGCCGGTGCCGGGCACGGGCGGCTCGACCTTGAAGCCGATGCCGAAGGGGAACATGGCCATGGCGTTGGGGAAGTGTGAGTATTCGTCGAAACGCACGTTGGTACTGGCGTCGTTGCTGGAAAAAAGCCCCAGCAGACGGTCCTGCAACGGCGGGTAGAACATCAGCAGCAGGCTGCCGAACACCAGGCCGGCGAGGATCACCTGACCGGCGTAGGGCACGCGTTTGCGGGCCATCCAGAACAGGACGATCAGCAGGCTGACCAGCGCCCCGCGTGAGCCCGAGAGCAGCAGGCCGATCACGCCCAGGCTTGCCACCGCCAGGCCCAGCGTGCGCCTCCAGCCTTGGCGGGCCAGCCCGTAGCAGAACGCCAATGGCAGCAGCAGGGTCATGGCGCCACCCAGGGCGTTGGGGTGCATCCAGGGCGAGCCCATGCGATTGGACAGTGCCGACAGGCTGTCCCCCAGCACCTCGATGCTGCCATAGCCGAGTGCGGCCAGGATCGGAGTCATGCCGGTGGCGCTACCGTTCTTGAGGAACACCGGGATCGACAGCAGCAACAGCAACAGGGTCCCGAGCAGCAGGCCGGTGACCACCTGCTCGCGAGCCTTTTGCTGATCGAGCAGGCGGGGCACCAGGAACAGCACCGACAGGTTGAGCAGCCAGCGGATCCAGTTCACCAGGCCGTTACCTTCGGCGTTGATCGTCAACTGGCCGACGATAAACGGAAAGGCACTAAACAACATCAAGGCCACCAGCCAGCGCTCGGTGCGTAGCAGGGGCGTTTTTTGCGGCAGGTTGCTGAACAGGCTTTGTACCAGCACGCTGCCCCAGACCAGCAGGATCAGGGCCTCGGACACCGTGGTACGCAGGCCGACCTGGATCGTCGAGTAGGGCAGGAAGGTGGCGAGCACGCTGAACAGCAGCAGGCCCCAGAGCGGATGGCGGATGATGGTCACCACGCCGCCGATGGCGACCAGCACGACCGCCACCTTGAACGGCGGCAGCAGCCAGGCGAGGATGCCGAACAGCAATCCGAACAACAGGGCGATGGGCAGCGCCAAGGGCATTATTTCAGCTCCTCGATCAGGTGGTTGAAGCGCTCCTGGTAGGCCGCGGTGCCATAACCCGCGGCCCAGGTCCGAAGTGCCTCGGGGTCCTCGGCGGGGGCGTCGGCCAGACCGATCATCAGCGCGCTGAGGGCCGGGCCGTCAGTGGGCGAGAAGCGCGGGCTGTGCGGTGGCGTGATTTCGTCCAGCGCCGACCCGCTGGCGACGGCCACCGGGGTGCCGACGCTGAGGGCTTCGATCACCGGCAGACCGAAACCTTCGGCATAAGACGGTTGCCACAAACGCTCGGCCTGTTGGTACACCCCGTGCAGTTGTGCATCGCTGAGGCCGGTCAGGTAATGCAGGCCCGGCAGGTGTTGCAGCGACGCGGGCAGGTCCTCGGGGGCACCGATCAGCACCAACTCCGGTACCTGCGGCGATTGCTGGCGGGCGGCGTGCCAGGCGCTGACGAACCAGGGGATGTTCTTGCGCGGCTCACGGGTGCCGACGGCCAGCCAGTAGCGTTCAGGCACTTGCAGGTCGCTGATGTCGGCGGCCTCACCGACGAAACCGGTGACCAGGTTGGGCAACACACGGACCTTGTCGCGGGCTTCGGGAAACAACTTGACCAGTTCGTCGGCGGTGTATTGCGATGGGGTCCAGATCCGGTCGGCGACCTTTACCGAATGGCCGATGGAGAGGCGGTCGGTGGCCCGGTAGACGCGTTCCTTGAGTTTCGAACCGTGGCTGTTTTGCAGGGTCAGTTGGAACAGGTCATGGAGTTGCAGCACATAACGCATGCCGGCGGGCTTGCGCCCTGGCGGCAGGCCCATGTTGAAGTTGCAGAGGTAGACCTCGATCCCGGCTTCGCGCAACGCGCCGGGCAGGAAGCCGGCCTCGAAGCGCAGGCGTATCGGCAGACGGTGTACGCCGAACAAGGGCGAGCCCCATTTCGGACAGTGGACGCGGCGACGGATCGGGTGATCCTCCGGAGCTACCCCGAACAGTTGCAGGCTCACCTCGGGATGGGCGCGCAGGGCTTGCTCAAGGGCCAGGTTCTGACGGCCGATGCCGCTGTGGGTGTAACCCGCTGCCGGGCGATAATCCAGACCTATGCGCATACGGATTCTGCTTCCTTGAGGTGGGGGAGGCGGTTATAGACCGCTTCCAGTTGTGCGGCGGCCACGGACCAATCGTGTTCGGCCTTGACGTAGGCCCGGCCGGCTTCGGCGATCTGGTGCAGGCGCGATGGGTGTTCGAGAAGTTCGGCGAGCATCCGGGCCAGGACTTGCGGGTCTTCGCTGCCCAGATAGTGTTGGCCGTTTTCGACCTTCAGTCCCGACACGCCCTGGCCGGTGGTGACCACCGGCAGGCCGGCGGCCATGGCCTCGAGCACCTTGAGCTTGGAGCCGCCGCCCTGGCGCAGCGGTGCGAAGAACACCGAGGCTTTGCTTTGCAGGGTGCGCAGGTCGGGGACAAAACCTTGCCATTCGATTCGCGGATCGGTCCAGCGCGCGCGCCAGGCATCCGGCAAGCCGAATCCGGCAATGGCGAAACGGACCCCCGGATTGAGCAGCCACAGGGCCGGGAGAATTTCCTCCAGGGCCCATTCGACGGCGTCCAGGTTCGGACTGTATTCGTAGTTGCCGATAAACAGCAGGCGTCGGGCGTGGAGGTCGGGTTGGACGCCGGCATAGAGGCCAGTGTCGACGCCGTTGACCACCACCGCCACCGGCTTGCCGGTCTGCTGGCGCAGTACCGTGGCGTCGTCGCGGGTCACCGCGATCAGTTCGGCGGCCTGGCGAAACACCCGGCTTTCCCAGCGCCGATAGCGTCGCTGGTCATATTGCGTGAAGGGCTTCATCCAGCCTGGCAGGCGGTCATAACTGGCGGCGCCGAGGGCCGACTCGATATTGTGCTCGGTGAGAATAAAAGGCTTGCCGGCATCGAGCAGTGGTTGTTCGAAGGGCTGGAAACTGTAGCTGTGCTCGATCTGGATCACGTCCCAGTCTTCTTCCAGCAGGGTGCGCAACCGGGCCTGCAACTGCGGCGCCAGGCCGTTGATCGTGGCCAGCATCGGGTAGGGTGCGAGCAGCACGCCGAGCAGGGTTTTCAGGCTGCGTAACGAGCGTCGCGGGACCACGATCAGGCGTTCGACAATCGGCGCCAGGGCGTGGCGGGTAGCCTCGTCGACGTCGGTTTTCGATTGCACCAGCAGGGTAATCCGATGCCCGCGCGCGGCGAGGCTGCGCAGCAGGTGAAATTGCCGGGTCTTGCCGCCACTGGTGGTGGGCCAGGGCAGGTAGGGCAGGGTCCAGAGGATTTTCATGGCGTCCACACCAATAGCTGCAGGCTGGTTTTCAGCGGCACGGTAATGGCTGTGCTGTCGCTCAGAGTTGTCTGGGTGCCGGTCAACGGGTCGAACAGCGCCGCCTGGGTCACACCGGGCAATTGCAGGCTCTGGCCGCTGGCACTCCAGAACATCCAGACATGGGCGCCGTCATTGCGGGTCCAGGTGATGTTGTAGAGGTCGGCGGGCGCATTGCTCGACGACGGGGCGTCGGCCGGCTGGAGGGCCGGGCCGGTGACCGTGAGGAAGTTCTTCAGGGCGTTATACACCGGCTTCGGCTCGCCGTTGAGGTCGAGCAGGCCGTAATGCTGGTCGCGCGGGGTGGTTCGCTGATCCAGGTCGCTGAGGTTGAACAGGAAGATCCGTTGGTAGTCCATGGCGCTCATCAGGGCCAGGCGTCGCAGAGTGTAGTCGGCCTGTCCGTCGACGCCGATCAGTGCCTGCATTTCCTTGGGACCGTCATAGCTCGACCAGCCCCATTCGGTGGCCCAGACCTGGGTGACGCCCTTGCCGTGCAGATCGCTGTTCATGGCATTGCCCCTGAGCAGGAAGTCCTGGGCCGCGGCGTCGTCGCCTTCCGGGAATTGGGTATAGGGGTGATAGGCAGCGATGATGTTCTGGCCGGCCAGTCCCTGGCCCAACAGGGCGTCGAGCATCAAGCCGGGGGTACTGTGCATCTGGCCGAAGTAAGCGACGCCGGCGGTGGCGATGGCTTTGCCCGGCACCTGGGTGCGGATGACATCGGCGGTGGTGCTCAGCATCTGGTAGTAGGCCGCGGGATCTTCCTTGGGCCGCCAGATGATGTTCGGTTCGTTCCATACCTGCCAGGTGCTCACCTGGGGGTAACGCTGGGCCAGGGTGACCATGCGCGAGGCGAACAGCTTGAAGTCCGTCGGTGGATACTGGTCGCTGCTCGGGGTGCCGGCCGGGGCGCTGCTGGCGAACGGCGGCGAGCCGACCAGGTAGGCGACGGTGTTGTAGCCATGGCTCTTCATCGCCGCCATGGCAGCATCGAGTTCGCTGAACTGGAAAGCCCCCTGTTCGGGTTCGATGATGAACCAGTGCAGGGTCAGGCGCACCCAGTTCAGGCCCAGTGCATCGAGCTGCGTCATCTGTTTCTGGTAGATGTCCGGATCGAAATACTGGAACTGGGCGTTGACCCCGAGAAAGTTTTTCCACTCCACCGCGCGGGGCGCCTTGAGCGTCGTCTGGGCGGCGACCTGGGGACTCCAGGGGATCAGGCTGACGGCGAGCGCCATCAGCAACAGGGCCGGGAACCATAAAAAGGCTCTACGCCACATCTTGATGTCCTCCGCAGGCCTGTTGGAACAACTGCAGGAAGCGCTCGGCGGTGTGGCTCCAGACCCGCTGTGCGCCGATCGCGCTGGCCTGTTCGGCCCAACTGATCGCCAGTTCCGGCTTGGCGCACAAGTGGCTCAGCTCCGTCGCCAGGGCCGTGACATTGCCCTGGGGGAAAATCACGCCGTTGCCCTGGGACACTTCCTCGGCAAAGGAACGTGCGTCCGAGGTGATGACGCCGCGTCCGCAGGCCACGGCCCAGGACAGCGCGCCGCTGGTCCCGCGCAGGCTGCCCAGCAGTTTGAGTTTGCTCGACTCGCGGTACGGCAGCACCATCACGTGGTGGGCCTGGATTACGGCGGGGATCTCGGCGGCCGGCAGGTCCAGTTGCCAGTCGACGTTGTCTTGCAGGCCAAGGCTCTGGATGTGCTGGCGCAGTTGATCGAGATAGCTGCCCGAAGGGCCGAAGGCCATCTCCGGCTCGCTGCCCCCGGCCAGGGTCAGGCGCACGCGGGTCCGCAAAGCCGGTTGCTGGGTGAAGGTGATGGCCAGGGCGTCGAGCAGGTCTTCGATGCCCTTGCCGCGGTAGATGAAACCGAAGTACAGCAGTCGCAGCGGCTCCAGCGCGGGCAGGGGCTTTGCCGCGATGGCCAGGTTACCGTGGGCAATCACTGCCATCTGTTCGTTGCGCAACCCCATGCGCTGGCGCAGGCAATGGCCGCCCGAATGGGTGAGTGTCACCAGGCGGGTCAGGCTGCGGGCCAGTTGCCGCTCCTCGTACAGGCACAGCGGATCGGCCAGCACCGTGGCCATCTGTGGTAGCGGCGAAGGCAGCCGTGCGGCCAGCGACAGCGGCCAGGGCAAGCGCTCGCGGCGCCAGACCAGGCGTTCCGGGTCATGCAAGGTCGCGGTCAGCGGCAGCGCCGGGAAGCGTGCGCGCAGGGCCTTCAAAGCATGGAACTCGGCCAGGCGCCCGCCCCCGATTTCGGCGTGGACCAGATCGATGCCCTGCCACGATGCCTGCGCTACAAGCTCCCTGGCCCGTTGCGGGTCGTTGCCCACTCCCGCCAGGGGCGTGCTGACACGCACCCCGAGGTTTTCCAGTGCCGCTTTCAGATGCCCGGCGTAGTCGGCGATGCCATTCTGTTCCGGTGGCAGGGGCGCTATCAGGGCGATATGCATCAGGCATGGCTCCGGATGCGGGCCAGGGTATTGAGTACACGCTCGGGGATCTCGAAACGCCGGCGATTGAGGATGATGCCGTCGACGCGCTTGAACGCGGTATTGAGTGTCGACAGGGCATTTTCCAGGATCGGTACGGTGGTGCTTTCCGCTTCGATGATCAACGCGATCAGGTCGGCCTGGCGCAGGGTCACGAAGGCTTCCTGGTTGGAGAAGAATGCGCCGGCATTGAGCAGCAGGATTTCCCCCGGATGCGCCGGGCCTTGGCCGTCGACGCGGACCCGATGGCCGCGTTCCTGCAGCAGGTTGGCCAGGTGCTCGATGACGAAGCTGACCCCTTCGCCACGCCGGGCCGAGGTCAGGCCGATGGCCAGTCCGTGTTCGGCGACCTGTTCCAGCGGCAGGACCCCATAGAGCCGGTACATGCTGGCAGTGAACGCGGTGCGACGCTGGATGCTGCCGTTGCTGATGTCTTGCAGGCTGGTCCAGATCTTGACCCCGAAGCGTGACTCGATCTTGTCGCCGTCGTGGATGCGCTGGTCCAGCAGATAGAAGAAATACAGGGCCAGCAGGCCGACCCCCAGGCTCAGCGGAATGGCCAGCAAGAGCATGGTCAGGCTTTTCGGGAAGACCCGGCTTTCGTTGAGGGTGGCCTGTTCGATCACCGCGATGTTGCTGATCTGGCTCTTGTCCAGTTCACGGTCGATCCGCGCTTTCTCGGTACTGGTGCTGTACAGGGCGAAGCTCTTTTCCGCGGCATCGAGTTCACGTTGCAGGCGGGCCATTTCCGGCTCCAGGGCCAGGGCCTGACGGCGGTCCTGCTCCAACTGGTTGAGCTGGGTTTCCTGCTGGGCGGCCTGGGTCTGCAAGCGACTGAGGCTGGCCTCCTGGTCGGCGAAGCTGTTCTGCAGGCGGGTGTAGACCGGGTTCGGCGCCAGGTTATCGGTGCGCTGGACTACCGCGTTCTGCGACTTGAGCAGGTCTTCCAGGTTGGCAATCGCCTTGTCCATGGCCTTCACCGGCGGTGCGCCTTCCTTGAAGGTGCGGAGCATTTCCTGGCGTTCGATCTGCTTGGCGTTGATCCGCTGTTGCAGGTCCTGGCGGTCCGGGTTGATGCTCATCTGCCGACCGATGCTGATTTCTTTCTTCATGCTGTCGAGCTGGGCTTTGATCCGGTCCAGCCCGCTCTTGGTCGAGGCCACCGCACGGGTGGTGTTCAGGTGCTCGCCGCGCAGGTTGTTGAGGTTGCGCGAGATATCGTTCAGGCGCTCGCCGATGCTCACCGCTCCCAGCTCGTTGAGATGGGCCTCGATCTGTTTCTTGTAGTCGAGGATGCGTTTGGTGGTCGCGGTACTTTCGCCTTCATAGAAGGCGTACAGGCTTTTACGCCCCAGGGTGCGGGTGCGTTCCTGTTCATACTGCTCGATCCAGCTCTTGACGATGGTCTGGGCGACCTGCGGGTCGTTCCAGGTGAAGCTGATTTCCATCACCGAGGAGCCCACGGCGTGGGTCACGCTGAAGTACTTCGTCAACTGGTCGGCGAGGCGTTCGACCGGTGTCTGCTTCTCCACCAGACCGAGCAGTTGCAGCAGGCCGCGACCGACATCCAGCAGGCCCTGCACCGTGCTCTTGACCAGGGTCTTGAGGGTGGCGATAAAGCCTTCCTGGGGCGGTACCCTGGACAGCTCGTCGAGGTATTGCTCGGCTACCAGCCGGGCGATCGGGCGCCCGGTGAGGATGCGTTCCTCATCGATGATCGGGTCGCGCTGGGCGCTGGGGATAATAGTTGCCTGGCGGTCGGAGATCTCGATCGGCAAGGTGCTGGTGTCCCGGCCCGGCTTGACCAGCAGCAGGGCCGTGGACTCGTAGCGGTTGGGCAACAGGAAGGCTCCCAGCAGGATGACGACGAAAGTCACTAGCACAGTGGTTTTCACTTCGCGCTTGAAGATGAAGAATAGGCGCAACAAGTCTCGGAAGGAGCGGATATTGATCATGTCTGTTGTCCTTAACGATCAGTTGCCAGTGCTGGTGGAGTTGTTCAGGTTGTAGTTCGCGCCGATGCCAATGGATTTCTGGAAGGGAATCAATTGGTTCAGATACAGGTCGACCCACTCGATGCCGTTGCCCACATGGGACTTGGGCACGAACACCACGTCGCCGCGTTGCAGCAGCACCGGTGCGCGGTTGCTGGCGCCGGCGAGCATGGTGTCGCGATAGTCGAAGAAGTAGGTCTTGTAGCGACCGTCGTCGTCCTGGCGCAGCAAGGCGATATTGCGGCTGTCGCCCACCGGCAGCAGACCGCCGGCACCGATCAGGGCCTGTTCCAGGGTGGTGACGGTGGTCACCGGCAGGCTGGCCGGGGTGCGCACCGAGCCACCGACGAACACGGTGTTGCTCGGGGCCTGGGAGATATTCACCGTCAGGGCCGAATCCTGGTAGATATTCTTCAGCTTGTCTTCGAGGATCAGGGTCAGCTGTTGGGGGGTCAGGCCGGCGGCCTTGACGTTGCCGACATAGGGGTAGGAAAAGCTGCCGTCATTCATCACGATGAACAGCGTCAGTTCGTAGATCGAGTTGGCGGTGAAGGCGGAAATGGACGGCGCTTCACCGGTATTGCGCACGATACGCAAGGTGTCGCCGGCGCGGATGCGCTGGTCCGGCAGCGGCTTGCCGGCCAGGGCGTCGCCGGCCCGGTGACCTTCGCGCAGGACGTCGTTATCCGGTAATGCCACCTTGGCCGGTATGCTGCACGCGCTGATTAATAAAACACTGAGGATCAGCAGGAGTTTGTTCATTGGTCAGTCTTCCCTTTATGCATGGTTACCCCCCCTTGACGGACCCGGGTCCGCGCATGTGGGTGCTCCTACTGTTTCAGGTGTCTCAGGTCTTGCTGGTTTCGACGGGAACCCGTCCATAAATATCGGTGAAACGCACGATGTCGTCTTCGCCGAGGTATTCGCCGCTCTGTACTTCGATCATCACCAGGTCGATCACCCCCGGGTTGACCAGCCGGTGCTGTTTGCCCGGCTTGATAAAGGTCGACTCATTGGTATCGAGCATGAACTCGTTGTCGCCGTTGGTGACCCGCGCCATGCCGCTGACCACGATCCAGTGTTCGCTGCGATGGTGGTGCATCTGCAACGACAGCGACGCATTGGGCTTGACCACGATGCGCTTGATCTTGAAGCGCTTGCCTTCCTCGAGCACGGTGTAGGTGCCCCATGGACGGGTTACGGTACGGTGCAGGCGATAGGCGTCGTGGCCCTGGCGCTTGAGTTCCTGGGCGATCAGCCTGACGTCCTGGCTGCGTTTGCCGTCGGCGATCAGCAAGGCGTCCGGCGTGTCGATGATGATCAGGTCCTTGAGCCCGACGCCGCCCACCAGGCGCTTGGGCGAATCGATGTAGCAGTTGCTGACGTCATGCAGCACGGTCTCGCCGTTGCACTGGTTGCCCTGGGCATCGGCCGGTGTCAGTTCACGCACCGCCTGCCACGAACCGATATCGCTCCAGCCGAGTTGGCAGGGCACCACCACGACTTTGCGCGAGCGTTCCATCAGGGCGTAGTCGATGGAGATGTCCGGCGCCCGGGCCAGGCTCTTGCCGTCCAGTTCCAGTTGAAGTTCCTGGCTGCCTTCGCGGCTGTGGCTGAGGGCCAGGCACTCGGTCATGGCCTCGAGGACGTCCGGGGCATGTTCGCGCAGTTCGCGCAGCACGGCGTCGGCCCGCATGCAGAACATGCCGGCGTTCCACAGGTACCGGCCGCCATTGAGGTACTGCTGCGCGGTCTTCGCATTGGGCTTCTCGACAAAGCGGGCGACCTGGAACGCCTCATCGCCCAGGGCCTGACCTTTCTCGATATAGCCGAAGCCGGTCTCGGGGTGGATCGGTACCAGGCCGAAGGTCACCAGCCAGCCTTGCTCGGCCAGGAGTCGAGCGCTGTCGACCGCCTTGGCGAAGGCGTCCAGGTCCTTGATCAGGTGATCGGCCGGCAGAACCAGCAGTTGCGCGTCGTCGCCGTAGAGCCTGGCCACATACAAGGCCGCCGCGGCGATGGCCGGGGCGGTGTTGCGACCAAAGGGTTCGAGGATGAAGTCCAGCGCCGCGTCGGCCTTGTTCAACTGGCGGTAGTCATCCAGGGTACGGAAGAACACCTCGCGGTTGGTCACCGTCAGTACCCGCTGGACACCGGGCAGTTCGGCGGCCCGGCGGAAGGTCTTCTGCAACAGGCTTTCGCCGTCGGGCAGGCGCATGAAGGGTTTCGGCATGGCCTCGCGGGAGACCGGCCACAAACGGGTGCCGGCGCCACCGGCGATGATGCAGGGGATGAGTACGCCCATTCAGAAGGCCTCGCGGGTCATGAGCACTGCCGGGACAGTGCGGAACAGGATGTAGAGGTCGAACCAGATCGACCAGTTTTCGATGTACTCCAGATCGAACTCGACACGTTTTTCGATTTTTTCCAGGGTGTCGGTTTCGCCGCGGTAGCCATTGATCTGGGCGAGTCCGGTGATGCCTGGCTTGACCCGGTGGCGCGAGGTGTATTCCTTGACCGCTTCCTCGAACAGGATGCCCGCCGCCTTGGTGGCCGTGGCGTGGGGGCGCGGGCCGACCATCGACATGCTGCCGATGAAAACATTGAACAGCTGTGGCAACTCGTCGAGGCTGGTTCTGCGGATAAAACGTCCGACCCGGGTGATCCGCGGATCGCCGCGGGTGGTTTGGGTTTCGGCGTTGGCATCGCTCTGGTGCTGGTGCATCGAGCGGAACTTGAAGACTTCGATCAGGCGGTTGTTGTAGCCGTAGCGCTTCTGGCGAAACAGCACCGGGCCCGGCGAATCGATTTTGATCGCCAGGGCCGTCAGCAGCATGATCGGCGACAAGAGGATCAGTGCGAGGCTCGACAGGACCATGTCCTCCAGGCGCTTGAACATCGGCGACCAGCCGCGCAGGGGAACCTCGGAGGCGTTGAACATCGGCAGGTTGGCGACTTCGGTGATGCGGTTGTGGGCATGCCGGAAGGCAACCATGTCCGGCACCAGCAGCACATTGACCGGCAGGCGGCGTAGTTCGCGGATGATGTAGTCCATGCGGTTTTCCGCCGACCAGGGCAGGGCGACCAGGACCTGGGTGACCTTTTCTTCGCGGATCAGGCGTTCCAGGTCATTGGAGTTGCCCAGCAGCGGCTGGTTGACCAGGGTCTTGGGCAGGCGGCCGATGCGGTCGTCGATAAAACCGATGACCCCGGAGCGGATGTCCTGGTGCTGGGCCAGGTATTCGGCCAGGCGCTGGCCGTTTTCAGTGGCGCCGAGGATAACCGCGTGCTGCAGGAAAAACCCCCGTTGCATCAGTTGCTGGAACAGGGTCAGCAGAACCAGGCGTTCGACACCGAACAGTATCAGGCTTGAAATAAACCAGATAAACAGTTCGGTGTTGGTCAGGAAGTTGAACAGTGACAAACCATGGTGCATGAACAGCAGCAGGCAGAACGCCGATGACCAGGCGAAGAGTGTGAGTTGAAAACGCAGCAGGTTGCTGAAGATGGTCTCGGCATACACGCCCAGCGCCTGGAAGATCAGCACGCTGATGAAACCGAAGAACAGCAGCAGGGTGAGGTAGCTCTTGATGACGGTTGGATCTTGCTCGCCCAGGTATACCAGCAGCATCAGGCCCGGCAGCATCGCGGTCACGCCATGGATCAGGCGGATGCCGAACAGGAAGTACTCGACCATACTGGGTCGTGTCAGTAACAGGCTGTCAACCGGCTGCAGGCGCATAAACACCCCTCCCGTCTTACCATCGTGAATGGTAATTACGAAATGTCGTGGCAGTTGTTTCAGTAGAAAAACCAAGGCTTTGTTGCGCTGACCCCATCCCTGAAGGTTGATCATTTTGCAGATTGAACAGCGTCAATCCAAGTGAGTCCTCCTACTGTCGTCTTGCGATTTTCATCGACCTGACGCTTCGTGTTTGCTTCCTGCTATGGGTGTTATGGGTTTGAGTAAAGCGCATGAAACAGCAGACTGCACAGCCAAATGACGGCTTATTGTAAAAAAAATCCGACTAATTCTTTCGTATTAGGACTACATAAATAGCAGATAAATTCAATGGATCGAGAGTCTTTTTGCTTCGGCCGCGGTCAACATCTTTCACGGTCACGTTGAAGGAAGACAAGGCTCATGAACGAGCGCAAGGCATTGTTGATTCTGCATGGCAAACAAGCCCTCAACGAGGCTGTGCGGGCCGCTGTCGAGGGCAAGCGGGCCGAGGGCTGGGACCTGGCGGTGCGCCTGACCTGGGAGGCCGGCGATGCCCGGCGCCTGGTCGGCGAAGCGCTGGCGCTGGGCTATCGGCAGTTGATTGCCGGCGGCGGCGACGGCACTCTGCGCGATGTCGCCGAGGCCCTGGCCAATGCCGAAGTGGACGCCAGCCTGGTGTTGCTGCCGCTGGGGACTGCCAATGACTTTGCCCGTTCGGCCGGTGTGCCGCTGGAGCCGGCCCAGGCCCTGGCGTTGCTGGAGGTCCCGGCGCGGGCGATCGACCTTGGCGGCGTCGGCGAGCAGATATTCCTCAACATGGCCACCGGCGGCTTTGGCAGCCTGGTCACCGCCAATACTTCGGAAGATCTGAAAAAACTGCTGGGAGGCGCTGCCTACCTGTTTACCGGCCTCAGCCGTTTCAGTGAGTTGCATGTCGCCTATGGCGAGCTGCAGGGGCCGGATTTCCACTGGAAGGGCGATCTGCTGGCATTGGGCATCGGCAACGGTCGCCAGGCGGGAGGTGGGCACCCGCTGTGCCCCGAGGCGCTGGTCGACGACGGCATGCTCGATATCAGCATCCTGCCGGCCCCCCAGGAGATGATCACGACCTTGCGCGAGTTGATGGCCGGTGGCTGGGGGCTGGACAACCTGTTCGTCCGGGCTCGCCTGCCCTGGGTCGAAATCAAGGTGTCCGAGGGGTTGTACCTCAATCTCGACGGTGAGCCCTTGCTCAGCGACAGCCTGCGTTTCGAGGTCCGTCCGGCGGCCCTGCGGGTGCACCTGCCGGAGGATTCACCGCTGCTCAGTCGTCGAGGCTGATGATCTGCTCACGCACGGCGAACAGCACCAGGCCGGCGACGTCGAAGATCTGCAGCCGTTTCATGATCTGCGAACGGTGGGTTTCCACGGTCTTGATGCTCAGGCCCAGGCCATTGGCGATTTCCCGGGTCGACTTGCCGCGCACGATCAGCCGCAGAATCTCCAACTGACGCCCGGTCAGGTTGTGGTTGGCGCTCCGTTCGGCCGGCAGGTTGCGCTGGACCTGGGTCAGGGCCTGGTTGATCACCGTATGGGCGATGGCCGGGCTCAGGTAGCGCTCGTTGCCGCGCAGGGCATCCAGGGCCTGGGCCAGTTCGGTGGCGGTGGTGTCCTTGAGCAGGTAGCCGTGGGCACCGATTTCCAGGGCCTGCATGATCAATTGCGGGTCGGTGTGCATCGACAGGATCAGCACCTTGCTCTGCGGGCGCACCGCCTTGAGCTTGCGCAGGGCATCCAGGCCACCGGTTTCGCGCATGGACAGGTCGAGCAGGATGATGTCCGGGTTCAGCCGTTCCACGGCATCGAGCAACTGCGCGCCGTCGCTGGCTTCGCCGATCACGGCGTAACCCGGGATATCCAGTACCAGGGCGCGGACACCGGCCCGGATCAGTGAGTGGTCATCCACCAGGAGTAGGGTGCAGGTCATGGAGCCTTATTCTTGCTGGCGCGTTCCAGGGCGCGTGGCGCCCAGGGCAGCAGTGCTTCGATCTGCGTACCTTTGCCGGGTCCGCTGGTGACTGTCAATGTTCCGCCTGCCTGTTCAATGCGTTCAGCCATGCCGGCCATGCCGCGCTGGCCCGCCTCGCCGGGATTGCGCGCCGGCGAAAAGCCCTGGCCGTCGTCGGCGATGTGCAGGGACAAGCCTTCGGGCAAGCGCTGGATACGCACCAGCAGGTTACGCGCCTGGGCATGGCGCAGCATGTTGGTGACGGCTTCCTGGGTCACGCGGAAGGCGGTCACCGCCATCTCCTCGGGGATGCCGGTCAGCCGCTGGTGACACTCGAGGCTCCAGAGCACGCTGGTGTTTTCCAGGGTCTTGAGCAAATGCGCGCGCAGACTGGCCTCCAGGCCAAGGCTGGTCAACTGGCGGGGATTGAGAATGGCTGAAACGTCGCGAACCTTGGCCAGGGTTTCGTCGAGGGTGTTGCCCAGGGTCTCGCAGTGACTTTGCAGGTCGTCGGGCAAGCGCCGTTGCAACCACTGGGTCTGGAGCTTGGCCGCGGTGAGCAACTGGCCGATGTCATCATGCAGTTCGCGGCTGAGGCGATGCCGCTCGTTCTCTTGCACCTGGAGCAGGCGATCAGCCAGTTCCTGCGGCTGGAACTGGATGGAGGTGCCGGCGTCGCGGTGCTGGAGCCAGACGCTGGCCAGGGCGGCCAGGTTGAGGATCAACAATCCCGTCGGGAAGCCTGTACAGGTGCTGTAGATGAGCAGGCTGGCGATGGCCGAACTGACGCATAGCACGACTGTCAGCCGGCGGGCATTTTTTCGAGACGGGAGCCAAGGCTTGAATGACTTGAGGCTGGCGTACATAGCGTATGGAGCCGATGAATGTTCGCTACGGGTAGACCGTCAGGACAACCGACAGGCCAAGTTTGAAAAACGGGTACGGTTTAATGTGTGCGTTCGAGGTGAAACAGTGTCAGGGTGAGAAACTTTGCGCAATGATGTCATTTTGATATCTATTTACAAAATTACTAAGCTGTACAAGTACATATGCGAATAAACGGCATGGTAGCACGCGATTCGGGAGCAGTCGCTCTCGGCCGGTATATGTCCGAGCGGTCAACTTTTATCGTACGTTTGTTCCACAAAATACCCTTGGGCAAGCTTACTCCAACTGAAGCCCGATGGCTGTTCCGGGGGGCTTTATCGCGTAGACGCTAGTTATTCTTTTTGCATTAAAAAACCATCGCCTGAAACCTGAAAGTTCGAGGGGAGTTGTTATTGTCGTTTTTAGGTATGAAGAGGGCGGGTCGAAGGCGCGAGGAGGGCGAACGGTTCAAACGGATCGTTCGGGGAAGGTGATCAGGGTGAAGGTCCTGGGCTCGGTGATAGCGGAGCCATATTGGCCGGTCTGGATGGCGAGCGCGGTGATCAGTTCGGACTCTTCGTCGTCGTCCAGGCCCAGTTGACCGGTACGCGGGTCGATCAATTCGACTTGCCAGGCCAGCAGCGTCAAGCAATTGCGCAGGGCCAGCAAGGCGTCTTCATGCAGGTTCAGCGGGTCCTGGGGCTGGCTCAGGAGGGCGTGGATCTGGCGCGAGAACCGGGCCATGGAGCGTACGCCCAGGCCTTGCGCGCAGATGGCCAGGGTGTGCAGCGAGACGAGAAGGCAATCGATGGCGTCCTTGTCGTTGCGGATCAGCTCCAGGTGCTGGCAGCACTCCTGCATTTTCGTTTGCAGGGCTTGGGCCTCGACCAGGAACTCCGGCAGGCTGGCTTGCCGTTCTTTACCGTTCAGCATGCTTTATCTCCTTGAATGCATAGGCAGGCGATAGAAGGTCGCACGGGGCGAACGGTTTTAAAGTTAATGCCGACAGGGCGCGTGTGTCTGTAGTCTGTTTCTGATTGTTTCGAATTACAGCTATTGCATTTCGTTCTCAGGTGCAAGTTGGCGGGCACCCGAAAGCGCCGCGGGCAGGTCCGCAGAAATTCACCGGAAGCGGCGGTCCAGAGGGCTTGAGCACGATGGGTGAAGGTGTTCACCGGGCTGTCTGGCCGAGGTCCTGCAATCGAAAGCAAAAGCCTGACTCCATTCATGCAATGAGAATGGCGTCACATTAATGGCTATTGGATATCGCGAATATCAGGTTGGGCCTGATTGTCACTAGGGGATTCCCCTAGTATGGGGAACTCTGACTGCCATTTGCGGTCGCGCATGGCAACAAGGAGGGGGTGAACTGAGTAAAGCATGATGCTAATGTGACATCAATGCTTTTGGCAGGTATTTGGCCGGAGGGTCAAGCTCCGATATTCTCCGCCGATAACCTATTCAATGTCACTTTCAGCAGCAAGCCCAGGAGTCATTAATGGCCGGCATTCTCGACACAGTAGATCAACGTACGCAACTGGTGGGTGAGAACCGGCTGGAAATTCTCATGTTCCGTCTGGCGGGGCGCCAGCTGTTTGCGATCAACGTGTTCAAGGTCCAGGAAGTGCTGCAACTGCCCAAGTTGACCTTGATGCCCCAGCGTCACCCGTTTGTCTGCGGCGTGGTCAACCTGCGCGGCCAGACACTGCCGGTGATCGACCTGTCCCAGGCGATCGGCATGCGTCCGCTGGTGCCGGGGCCCGACAGTACTATCATCGTCACCGAGTACAACCGTTCGGTGCAGGCGTTCCTGGTCGGTGGCGTGGACCGCATCGTCAACATGAACTGGGAAGCCATTCTGCCGCCGCCGACCAGCGCCGGTCGCCAGCATTACCTGACCGCCATCAGCAAGGTGGACGACCAGTTGGTGGAAATCATCGACGTGGAAAAGGTCCTGGCCGAGATCGTGCCGTACAACGCCAAGGTGTCCCGTGAAAAGCTTGACGACCCGATCATGGAGCAGGCCCGTGGCCGTGAAGTGCTGTTGGTCGACGACTCGAACGTGGCCCTGTCCCAGTTGCGCGATACCCTCGGGCAACTGGGGGTGAAAATGCACATCGCCAGCGACGGCTTGAAGGCCCTGAACATGCTCAAGGGCTGGGCGGATGGCGGTGCGGTGATGACCGACAAGCTGCTGATGGTTTTCACCGACGCGGAAATGCCGGAAATGGACGGTTACCGCCTGACCACCGAAATTCGTAACGACCCTCGCCTGCGCGGGCTGTATGTGGTCCTGCATACCTCGTTGTCCGGCAGCTTCAACGATGCCATGGTGAAGAAGGTCGGTTGCGACAACTTCCTCTCCAAGTTCCAGCCGGACAAGTTGGTGGATGTGGTACGTCAGCGGTTGATGCTGGATAACGCCTGATCCCCGCGGACTTGCAAACACCGCTGAACCTGTAGGAGCCGGCTTGCCGGCGATGAGGTCGGTAAGCCTTGCATTGATTTTGTGGGCGTCATCGCCGGCAAGCCAGCTCCCACAAAATCGCGTTCCAGCGCAAAAATGCCGTCGTGCCCGCCCTCCTGTAGAATCGCTGTTTTGTCTCTCCGGGAGCTGGACATGTTGCGTCTGAGCGCGCTGTATCGATATCCGTTGAAATCAGCCCGGGGCGAGGCCTTGCGCCAGAGTCCGCTGGACGAGCTGGGCCTGGCCGGGGACCGGCGCTGGATGCTGGTGGACGAGGCCAGTGGACGCTTTCTGACCCAGCGCGCGGTGGGCAAGATGAGTCAGTTGTCGGCGCTGTGGAACTCTGCCTGCGGCCTGACCCTGAGTGCTCCCGGCCATTCGGCGCTGGACGTGGCCTTGCCCGGCAAGGACGACACTTTGCGTGGCGTGACCATCTGGAGCGACACCTTGCGTGTGCCGGATGCCGGCGATGAGGCGGCGGCCTGGCTGAGCGGGTTTATCGGCAAGCCGACCCGCCTGGTGCATGTGCCGTTGGAGCGCGCCCGCCTCACCGAGGCCGGCTACGGCAGGGAAGAGGATCGGGTGGCGTTTGCCGATGGTTTTCCTTTGCTGCTGATCGGCCAGGCTTCTCTGGATGACCTGTCGCAGAAGGTCGGGCGTAAGCTGGAAATGCTGCGCTTCCGGCCAAACCTGGTGATCGAGGGCGGCGATGCCTTTGCCGAAGACGGCTGGAAGCGAATTCGCATCGGCGATGTCGAGTTTCGGGTGGTGAAACCCTGTTCCCGCTGCATCCTGACCACCCTCGACCCGCAGACCGGCGAGCGCAGTGCCGACCGCGAGCCCTTGACGACCCTCAAGACTTACCGCGAGCAGGGCGGCGATGTGATGTTCGGGCAGAACCTGGTCAATGATGGCCAGGGGGTTCTGGAAGTCGGGATGCCGGTGACGGTGCTCGAATAGCAGGGTTTTACAGGCGCGGTCACTGTAGGAGCCGGCAAGCCGGCTCCTACAAAACCAGATTATTGGTCGTCGAAATAGCGCTCGTTCCAATCCACCAACGGCTGTGGTGAGTTGAGCTTCTGGCCGTAGATCACCGAGTATGACAACACGTTCTGCACGTATTGGCGGGTTTCGTCGAACGGAATGCTTTCCACCCACACGTCGAAGCCCAGGTGGTTGGCGCCCTTGAGCCACTGCCTGACGCGGCCGGGGCCGGCGTTGTAGGCGGCGGTCGCGAGCACGCGGTTACCGTTGAACTGGCCGTGCACCTGGCTCAGGTAGGCCGCCCCCAGTTGGACGTTCTTGTCCGGGTCCAGTACCTGCTGCGGCGAGGCCAGTGGAATGCTGAACTTGCGCGCGGTTTCCTTGGCGGTCCCCGGCATCAGTTGCATCAAGCCGCTGGCCCCCACGCCTGAGCGGGCATCATCCATAAAGGCGCTTTCCTGGCGGGTAATGGCAAACACCCAGCTCGAGTGCAGCCCGCGAATCTTGGCTTCACGCACCAGGGTGTCGCGATGGGCCATGGGGAAGCGGATATCCAGGTCATCCCAGTATTGCGCCTGGCTGATGGTACGGATGGCTGGGAAATACCATTTCAGGTCATAGGCCAGCTTGGCCTGGGCGACCATTTCATCACGGCTGAACAGACGGCTGACGTGGTACCACTCGCGGCGCCCGTCGACCACCTGGCCGCGGTCATGCAGTTCCAGCGCGCGGAGTATGCCCGGGGTATTGCGGACCTTGTTCATCACTTGTGCGCTGAGCACCAGGGGGCGGTTGGTCAGCTGGTAAGGCGTCTGCGAGCGGTCCGCGGCCAGGAAACCATAGAAGTCGCGCTCGCGGGCGACGTTCTTCAGCAGTACCAGGGCTTGCGGATTTGCCGGTTCCGCCAGCTCCAGGCTGCGGGCTTGCCAGTAGCGCCAGCGATTGGTGGTCGCCAGGTCCTGTGGCAGTCGGCGTGTCAGTTGGTAGGCGTCTTCCCAGCGGCCCAGGCGCAGCAGCAGGCGCAGGCGCCATTCGGTCACGGTGTTGTCGCGCAACTCCGGGTCGTACTGGGTCATGATCTCCAGTGCGCGGCTGTCGTAGCGGCGGGCCAGGGTCAGGCCGATTTCGCGGGCGATCGCAACCTTTTCGTCACGGGAGAAGTGCATGCTCGCGGCATAGCTGTCGAGCAGGGGCATGGCCTTGTCCGGGTCCTGGCGAGCCAGGCGACGCAGGCCGAGGCCGACGACATCGGACATGGCCTCATCCGCCGGAAGGAAGCGCGAGGATTGGCTCAACAGTTCCGGCTTCTGCGCCACGTCGATCAGCAGGCGTCCCTGGGGCGCAAGGGTGGTCAGTCCGCTGGCCAGGCTGCTGGCCAGGCCATAGTTGCGTGCATCGGCTGCCAGTTTCAGGCGCTGCCAGCGTTTCTGTTCGGTCAATTGGCCATCGGCGGCCCAACTGCTGAACAGGGCGTCGCAGGCACTCGGTTGGGTCTTGCCGGTCATCCAGAGCTTTTCCGCCGTGGCATAGCCCTCGGCGCGCAGGTTATGGCTGAGCTGATACTGGCCGTAGAGGCAGTCCAGTTCGGTGAAATTCAGTTTGGGGTCGTAGTACTTGACGAAGGGCTGCCAGTCGCCGCGTTCGGCCAGCCAGCGCAACCAGCGCAGCTTCATCCAGTTGGCCTGGGGCAGGTCGCCATGGGCGGCGAGGAATTGCTCGATCTCGGCATTGCTCGCGGTTTTCAGACGCGCGGTCAACTCGTCGTAGGCCAGGTAGGGCTCCAGCGGATAGTTCTGGAGGGCGTCCTGGTAGCGGAAATAAGGGCCCGAGTCGCCGTTGGCGAGGGCGCGCTTGGCTTCATCGTAAAACTGGCGTTGCTGGGAGAGCTCTAGCGCCTGGGCGGCTTGAACAGCGCAGGTAGAAAGAAGCAGACACGATAAAAAATTGAACAGACGGCTGCGCATGGGAGTTCCGAGAAAATAAAACCTGACAAGCCGTGGAAAATTCCGCGGCTGATTACTAATAGCTTAGCTGTTTGCCATCCGTGGGAGAACGTTTTACCGGTTGCCGTACGTAACTTGATACCAATTGTCATCTTGAACCGAGGTGCCGATAAAATTGCCGGCCGCCTCCTGGCTCAAGTCAGGTAGAATGCGCGCCCGGTTTTTGGAGAAGCTCATGACCCTGCTCAAATTCAGCGATGTGTCCCTTGCCTTCGGCGCCATGCCGTTGTTGGACAAGGTGTCGTGGCAGATCGCCCGTGGTGAGCGGGTGTGCATCATCGGCCGCAACGGCACAGGCAAGTCCAGTATGTTGAAGCTGGTCAAGGGCGTGCAAAAGCCCGATGACGGCTCCGTCTGGCGTGCGCCCGGCCTCAAGATCGGCGAGTTGCCGCAAGAGTTGCCGCTGGCCGACGATCGCACCGTGTTCGATGTGGTTGCCGAGGGCCTGGACGGGGTCGGCGCGTTGCTCGCCGAGTACCACCACCTGAGCCAGAACATCGTCACCGATGCCGACCTGGACAAGCTCATGCATGTCCAGCACGACCTCGAAGCCCGCGATGGCTGGCGCTTGCAGACCCTGGTCGACAGCACCCTGAGTCGCCTGCAACTGCCGGCCGACAAGACCCTCGCCGAGTTGTCCGGCGGCTGGCGTCGGCGCGTCCTGCTGGCCCAGGCACTGGTCTCGGAACCGGACCTGCTGCTGCTCGACGAACCGACCAACCACCTGGACATCGGTGCGATCGCCTGGCTGGAAGAAGCCTTGAAGGATTTCCAGGGCGCGGTGCTGTTCATCACCCACGACCGTTCTTTCCTGCAGAACCTGGCCACCCGCATCCTCGAACTGGATCGCGGCGGCCTGATCGACTGGAACGGCGACTACGCCAGCTTCCTGGTGCACAAGGAAGCCACGCTGGCGGCCGAGGAAACCGCCAATGCGCTGTTCGACAAGCGCCTGGCCCAGGAAGAAGTCTGGATCCGCCAGGGCATCAAGGCCCGCCGCACCCGTAACGAAGGCCGTGTGCGCGCCTTGAAAGCCCTGCGTGTGGAGCGTAGCGAGCGTCGCGAGCGCACCGGCAAGGCGAACATCCTGCTCGATACCGCCGACAAGTCCGGCAAGCAGGTGATGGTGCTGGAAAACGTCAGCTTCGCGCACCCGGGTGGCCCGTTCCTGATCAAGGATTTCTCCATGGTCCTGCAACGTGGCGACCGGATCGGCCTGCTCGGAGCCAACGGCACCGGCAAGACCACTCTGCTCAAGCTGATGCTCAATGGCCTGCAGCCGACCAGCGGCACGGTGGAAGAGGGGACGCGCATCGACGTGGCCTACTTCGACCAGTTGCGCCATCAACTGGACCTGGAAAAGACCGTGATCGACAACGTCGCCGAAGGTCGCGACTTTATCGACATCGATGGCCAGAGCCGTCACGTGCTGAGCTACCTGGGCGACTTCCTGTTCAGCCCGCAGCGTGCGCGTACGCCGGTCAAGGCCTTGTCCGGTGGTGAGCGCGCGCGCCTGCTGCTGGCCAAGTTGTTCAGCAAACCGTCCAACCTGCTGGTACTCGACGAACCGACCAACGACCTCGATGTGGAAACCCTCGAGTTGCTGGAAGAAGTGTTGTTGACGTTCAGCGGTACCGTGCTGATGGTCAGCCACGACCGGGCTTTCCTCGACAACGTGGTCACCAGCACCCTGGTTTTCGAAGGCGAGGGCAAGGTGCGCGAGTACGTCGGTGGTTACCAGGACTGGCTGCGCCAGGGCGGTTCGCCGCGTTTGCTCGGTGTGACCGAGAACAAATCCGGCAAGGCCGAGCTCAACTCCGCGGTAGTGGCGGCTGCGGCAGCGGTCGAACAGCCGGTGGCGAAGAAAAAGCTCAGCTACAAATTGCAGCGCGAGCTGGAAGCGTTGCCGGGTGAAATCGAAGCCAAGGAACAACAGATTGCCGCTGTTGAAGCCGAAATGGCCGAGTCGAGGTTCTATCAGCGTCCGGCGGCGGAGACCGCCGCGGTCATCGCCGGGCTGGAAAAACTCCAGGCCGAGCTGGAAGTGATGGTGGAACGTTGGGCCGAGCTGGACGCCTGATGATCGGCCAGTGACAAAAAAGCCCGGCCCCATTTGCGTGGGTGCCGGGCTTTTTATTGGTGTTGCCGATATTTTATGACTTGCGCGAACCTGTAGGAGCCGGCTTGCTGGCGATTGCGATGCATTCACCGCCGCTATCGCCAGCAAGCCGGCTCCTACAGGTTCGTATTCCAGGATCAGGTCGGGCGTTTGACCAGGTGCACCGCCAGCACATCGCAGGGCGCACCGTGCAGGACGTCATTGGCGGTGGAGCCCAGCAGCAGCGCCAGGCCGTGGCGGCCATGGCTGCCGACCACGATCAGGTCGCAATGCTGTTCCTTGGCCAGATGGTGGATTTCCTGGCGCGGCTGGCCGTAGGTCAGGTGGCAGTTGTCCCGCGAGACCTCCGGGTACTTGACGATCAGCCGATCGAGGCGCTCCTTGGCCTGGTCGAATTGCTGTTGCTGCAACTGCGAAAGGTCCATCGGCACGTCGCCGCCGAACGCCATGGCCATGGGCTCGACGATATGCACCAGGGACAGCTTGGCTCCGCTGCTGACCGACAGTTCGCGTGCGCGCTTGATGACCGGGTCGCATTCTTCTGTCAGGTCGACAGCTGCCAGAATGTGTTCGTAGCTCATGAAAGGCACTCCTGAGGATCGCATTAGCTTTAAGTATGGCTGGTTTCAAGCGGATTGGTTCGGCGGCGAACCCATCGCTCATCAAGAATCGAGAGAGTTAGATATGACGGTATGGATAGTGGTGTCAATCCTCGCGCTGGTATTGAGTCCCCTGGCCTGGTTGCGTCCATCGCGCCGCCAGAGTGGGATGATGGCCGTGCGCATGGAAGCGCGGCGCATCGGCCTGGGCATGCAACTGGCGCCCCAGGAGTGGCCGCACTGGCTGCCTCACGAGCCGCCGAGCCCCTGTGCGCAATACCATCGGCCGCGCCTGCGCGCCGATAGCCCGTGCTGGTGCTATTGGCAGACCGCCCCGGGAGTCTGGGCCAACCAATGGCGGGAAATCTTGACCGATGACAAGCTGCTGGCGCATTTGCGCACGTTGCCAGACAACGCCTACAAGATCGAGGCGGACAAGCAGATGATCGCCGTGTATTGGGGCGAGCGCGGCGATGCCCAGGCCTTGCCGGCCATCGCGGCGGTGCTCAAGGCCCTGGCTTGACGCAGGGCGGGATCGGCCGCTCGCCGCTACACTATTGATTCGCTGAATGGGCGGCCATAAAGCCAGGCGCCCAGGGGGCTTTCACGCCCGGAATATGACCGGGAAGTCGTTTTTTTCGCAATGTTTTCGGCAATTGACAATTGCCGCGAATTCCGTGAAGGTGTCCACACCCAAATCAAACGGGCGTATGAATTGAGCGTTTGTCTGATCAGACGGCTCCAAACAGAATCCCGACTATCGCGTTGGCGGGTGTGCCTGGCGGCTTGGCGTAGCATCGACGGTAACGTCAGTGCCGTACCATCCGCTCGCGTCCGACGTGTACTGTTCAGCTTCCATATCGTGGAGATCAGTTGATGATTTACGAAGGTAAAGCCATCACGGTTAAGGCTCTTGAAAGTGGCATCGTCGAACTGAAGTTCGACCTCAAGGGTGAGTCCGTCAACAAGTTCAACCGTCTAACCCTGGGCGAATTGCGCCAGGCCGTGGACACCCTCAAGGCTGATGCGTCCGTCAAGGGCGTGATCGTCAGCAGCGGCAAGGACGTCTTTATCGTCGGCGCCGACATCACCGAATTTGTCGACAACTTCAAGTTGCCGGATGCCGAGTTGGTCGCTGCCAACCTCGAAGCCAACAAGATTTTCAGCGATTTCGAAGACCTGGCCGTGCCGACTGTCGCCGCGATCAATGGCATCGCCCTGGGCGGCGGTCTGGAAATGTGCCTGGCCGCGGACTTCCGCGTCATGTCCAGCAGCGCCAAGATCGGCCTGCCGGAAGTCAAGCTGGGCATCTACCCGGGCTTTGGCGGTACCGTCCGTCTGCCGCGCCTGATCGGTGCGGACAACGCCATCGAGTGGATTGCCGCCGGTAAGGAAAACCGTGCCGAAGACGCCCTGAAAGTCGGCGCCGTCGATGCCGTGGTTGCTCCGGAAAAACTCCAGGAAGCCGCTCTGGAACTGCTCAAGCGCGCCATCTCCGGCGAGCTCGACCACAAGGCCAAGCGCCAGCCGAAGCTGGACAAGCTCAAGCTCAACGCCATCGAACAGATGATGGCCTTCGAAACCGCCAAGGGTTTTGTTGCCGGTCAAGCCGGTCCGAACTACCCGGCCCCGGTCGAAGCGATCAAGACCATCCAGAAAGCCGCCAACTTCGGGCGTGACAAGGCCCTGGAAATCGAAGCCGCCGGCTTCGTGAAACTGGCCAAGACCTCGGCTGCGCAAAGCCTGATCGGTCTGTTCCTGAACGACCAGGAACTGAAGAAAAAGGCCAAGGCCTACGACGAAATCGCCAGGGACGTGAAACAGGCCGCCGTATTGGGCGCCGGTATCATGGGTGGCGGTATCGCTTATCAGTCGGCCTCCAAAGGCACGCCGATCCTGATGAAGGACATCAACGAGCACGGCATCGAGCAGGGTCTGGCGGAAGCCGCGAAACTGCTGGTCGGTCGTGTTGATAAAGGCCGCATGACCGCGGCGAAGATGGCTGAAGTGCTCAACGGCATCCGTCCTACGCTGTCCTACGGTGATTTCGGTCACGTCGACCTGGTGGTTGAAGCGGTCGTCGAGAACCCTAAAGTCAAGCAAGCGGTACTGGCGGAAGTGGAAGCCCAGGTCAAGGAAGATGCGATCCTCGCCTCCAACACCTCGACCATTTCCATCAGCCTGCTGGCCAAGGCCCTCAAGCGTCCGGAAAACTTCGTCGGCATGCACTTCTTCAACCCGGTGCACATGATGCCGCTGGTGGAAGTGATCCGTGGCGAGAAGTCCAGCGAAGAAGCGGTCGCCACCACCGTGGCCTACGCCAAGAAAATGGGCAAGAACCCGATCGTGGTCAACGACTGCCCGGGCTTCCTGGTCAACCGTATCCTGTTCCCGTACTTCGGCGGTTTCGCCAAGCTGGTCAGCGCCGGTGTGGACTTTGTCCGTATCGACAAGATCATGGAGAAGTTCGGCTGGCCGATGGGCCCGGCCTACCTGATGGACGTGGTCGGCATCGACACCGGCCACCACGGTCGTGACGTGATGGCCGAAGGTTTCCCGGACCGTATGAAGGACGATCGCCGTTCGGCGGTGGATGCCCTCTACGAAGCCAATCGCCTGGGTCAGAAAAACGGCAAGGGTTTCTACGCCTACGAGACCGACAAGCGCGGCAAGCAGAAGAAAGTCGCCGATTCGTCGGTGCTGGAAGTGCTCAAGCCGATCATCTACGAGCAGCGTGAAGTGACCGACGAGGACATCATCAACTGGATGATGGTCCCGCTGTGCCTGGAAACCGTGCGTTGCCTGGAAGACGGTATTGTCGAAACCGCCGCCGAAGCCGACATGGGTCTGGTCTACGGTATTGGTTTCCCTCCCTTCCGTGGCGGTGCGTTGCGCTACATCGATTCCATCGGTGTCGCCGAATTCGTGGCCCTGGCCGATCAGTACGCCGACCTGGGCGCGCTGTACCACCCGACCGCGAAGCTGCGTGAAATGGCCAAGACCGGCCAGCGGTTCTTCGGTTAAGCGCCCACACTAGAGCGAGAGTGAACGATATGAGCTTGAATCCTAGAGACGTCGTGATTGTCGACTTCGGTCGTACTCCGATGGGCCGCTCCAAGGGCGGCATGCACCGCAATACCCGCGCCGAGGACATGTCGGCGCACCTGATCAGCAAACTGCTGGAACGCAACGTCAAGGTCGACCCGAACGAAGTCGAGGACGTGATCTGGGGCTGTGTGAACCAGACCCTGGAGCAGGGCTGGAACATCGCCCGCATGGCGTCGCTGATGACCCAGATCCCGCACACCGCGGCCGGCCAGACCGTCAGCCGCCTGTGTGGCTCGTCCATGAGCGCGCTGCACACCGCCGCCCAGGCGATCATGACCGGCAACGGTGACGTCTTCGTCGTCGGCGGCGTCGAGCATATGGGCCATGTCGGCATGATGCACGGTGTCGATCCGAACCCGCACATGTCGCTGTACGCGGCGAAAGCCTCGGGCATGATGGGCCTGACCGCGGAAATGCTCGGCAAGATGCACGGCATCACCCGCGAGCAGCAGGACGCCTTTGGCGTGCGCTCCCACCAGTTGGCCCACAAGGCTACCGTGGAAGGCAAGTTCAAGGACGAGATCATCCCGATGCAGGGTTATGACGAGAACGGCTTCCTGAAGGTGTTCGACTACGACGAAACCATTCGTCCGGAAACCACCCTGGAAAGCCTGGCGGCCTTGAAGCCGGCGTTCAACCCCAAGGGCGGCACCGTGACGGCGGGGACTTCCTCGCAGATCACCGACGGCGCCTCGTGCATGATCGTGATGTCGGCCCAGCGTGCCCAGGACCTGGGGATCCAGCCTTTGGCGGTGATCCGTTCCATGGCCGTGGCGGGTGTGGATCCGGCGATCATGGGCTATGGTCCGGTACCGGCGACCCAGAAAGCGCTCAAGCGTGCGGGCCTGGCGATCTCCGACATCGACTTCTTCGAACTCAACGAAGCCTTCGCCGCACAGGCCCTGCCGGTGCTCAAGGATTTGAAAGTGCTCGACAAGATGAACGAGAAGGTTAACCTGCACGGCGGCGCGATTGCCTTGGGCCACCCATTCGGTTGTTCCGGTGCGCGGATTTCCGGCACCTTGCTCAACGTGATGAAGCAGAATGGCGGTACCCTTGGGGTAGCCACCATGTGCATTGGCCTCGGCCAGGGCATCAGCACCGTCTTCGAACGCGTCTAAGCGTCTCGTCGAAGGAAGCCGGGGCCTGGTGCCCCGGCTTTTGTTTTTCCGAATTTTTTTATTTTTATTTGTAAGGAGCCGATACATGAAATTGGAACCCGGGCTCTATCAGCATTACAAGGGGCCGCAGTACCGTGTTTTCAACGTTGCGCGGCACTCCGAGACCGACGAGGAACTGGTGTTCTACCAAGCCCTGTATGGCGATTACGGCTTTTGGGTACGTCCCTTGAGCATGTTCCTGGAGTCGGTCGAGGTTGACGGCGAACAGGTCCCGCGCTTTGCTTTGGTGCAAGCTGAACCGAGCCTTTTTTCAAGGCCTTGAGGAGAGGTCGCGCAGAACCCTGCGCTTGACCTCACCTTGTAGCCACTATATATAGCGGTGCCGCGTCAGGCGCAGGCCGCCTCTCACTTCTAGCATTCAGGAATTTTCTGATCCATGGGCAAATCGCTGGTCATTGTGGAATCCCCGGCTAAGGCCAAGACCATCAACAAGTACTTGGGTACCCAGTACGTGGTGAAGTCGAGTATCGGCCATATCCGAGACCTGCCCACCAGCGGTTCGGCGAGTGCCACCAAAGAGCCCGCTGCCAAGCGCGGCAAGGCGGCGGTTGGCGAAGCCCCCGTGCTGACGGCGAAGGAGAAGGCGCGCAAGCAGCTGGTCTCGCGCATGGGCGTCGACCCGGATCACGGCTGGAAAGCTCGCTACGAGATCCTTCCCGGCAAGGAGAAGGTGATCGAGGAGCTGCGCCGCCTGGCCAAGGATGCCGACACCATCTATCTCGCAACCGACTTGGACCGCGAAGGGGAAGCCATTGCCTGGCACCTGCGCGAAGCCATCGGTGGTGATGACAGCCGCTACAAGCGCGTGGTGTTCAACGAGATCACCAAGAAAGCCATCCAGGAAGCCTTCTCGGCGCCCGGCGAGCTGGATATCGATCGCGTCAATGCCCAGCAGGCCCGCCGTTTCCTCGACCGGGTCGTGGGTTACATGGTCTCGCCGTTGCTCTGGTCGAAGATCGCCCGTGGCCTCTCCGCCGGTCGCGTACAGTCGGTGGCGGTGAAGCTGGTGGTCGAGCGTGAACGCGAGATCCGTGCGTTCAACCCCGAAGAGTACTGGGAAGTCCACGCCGACCTCGGCACCGCCAAGGGCGCCAAGGTGCGCTTCGAAGTGGCGCGGGAGAAGGGCGAGGCGTTCAAGCCGCTGAATGAAGCCCAGGCCATGGCGGCCCTGGAGAAGCTCAAGGCGTCGGCCTACACCATCGCCAAGCGCGAGGACAAACCGACCAGCAGCAAGCCGTCGGCCCCCTTCATTACTTCCACCCTGCAGCAGGCCGCGAGCAACCGCCTGGGCTTCGGCGTGAAGAAAACCATGATGATGGCCCAGCGCTTGTACGAAGCGGGCTACATCACCTATATGCGTACCGACTCCACCAACCTCTCGGCTGATGCCGTGGCGATGGCGCGTACCTATATCGAAGGCGAGTTCGGCGCGAAGTACCTGCCGGAAAACGCCAACGTCTACAGCAGCAAGGCCGGCGCCCAGGAAGCTCACGAAGCCATCCGTCCTTCGGATGTGAATACCGACCCGAGCAAGCTGTCGGGCATGGAGCGTGATGCCGAGCGCCTCTACGAGCTGATCTGGCGCCAATTCGTGGCCTGCCAGATGCTGCCGGCGCAATACCTGTCGACCACCGTCAGCGTCGCCGCCGGTGACTTCGAGCTGCGTGCCAAGGGCCGTATCCTCAAGTTCGACGGTTACACCCGTGTCTTGCCGCAGATGAGCAAGCCGGGCGACGACGATGTGCTGCCGGACATGGCCCAGGGTGAGGTGATGAAGCTGATCCAGCTCGATCCGACCCAGCACTTCACCAAGCCGCCGGCCCGTTACTCCGAAGCCAGCCTGGTCAAGGAAATGGAAAAGCGCGGTATCGGTCGTCCTTCGACCTACGCGGCGATCATCTCGACCATCCAGGATCGTGGTTATGTGGCGCTGCACAACCGTCGCTTCTACTCCGAGAAGATGGGCGACATCGTCACCGAGCGCCTTTCGGAAAGCTTCTCCGACCTGATGGACTACGGTTTTACCGCCAGCATGGAAGAGCATCTCGACGACGTGGCCCAGGGCGAGCGTGACTGGAAGAACGTGCTCGACGAGTTCTACGGCGACTTCAAGAAAAAGCTCGAAGTGGCTGAAAGCCCTGACAGCGGCATGCGCGCCAACCAGCCGGTGATGACTGACATCCCGTGCCTGACCTGTGGCCGGCCGATGCAGATTCGCACCGCCTCCACCGGCGTGTTTCTCGGCTGCTCGGGTTACAGCCTGCCGCCCAAGGAACGCTGCAAGGCCACCGTCAACCTGGTGCCGGGGGATGAAATCGCCGCCGACGACGAGGGTGAATCGGAATCCCTGGTGCTGCGCGGCAAGCATCGCTGCCCGATCTGCAGCACGGCGATGGACGCCTACCTGCTGGACGAGAAGCGCAAGCTGCACATCTGCGGTAACAACCCGGATTGCGACGGCTACGAGATCGAAGAAGGCAGCTACCGCATCAAGGGCTACGAAGGCCCGAGCCTGGAATGCGACAAGTGCGGTAGCGAGATGCAACTCAAGACTGGCCGTTTCGGCAAATTCTTCGGGTGCACCAACGCGACCTGCAAGAACACCCGCAAGCTGCTCAAGAGCGGTGACGCGGCGCCGCCGAAGATGGACCCGGTGAAGATGCCGGAACTCAAGTGCGATAAGGTCAACGACACCTATATCCTGCGTGACGGTGCTTCCGGCCTGTTCCTGGCCGCCAGCCAGTTCCCGAAAAACCGTGAAACCCGCGCGCCGCTGGTGATCGAGATCCTTCCCCACAAGGACGAGATCGATCCCAAGTACCACTTCCTGTGTGATGCTCCGCAGAAGGACCCGGACGGTCGTCCATCGGTCATTCGCTACAGTCGCAAGACCAAGGAGCAGTACGTGCAGACCGAAGTGGAAGGCAAGCCGACCGGCTGGAAGGCGTTCTACGACGGCGGCAAATGGACGGTGGAAGACAAGCGCTCGTAAGCTGAGCACCTGATCCGCTGATCGGGTGTGAGCACCGGGGCCGCGTGAAAACTTGGGTTTTCACGCGGCCTTTGTCTTTTTTGGCTTGCGGCGAACTTGGTCGATCCCTGAAACTGACTGACCTGCCTGTGGCCTTTTTCCCTGGAGCGCGCCGTCATGGCCAACGAACTCTATACCCGTACCAACCAGAAGATTTTTTACGCCGGCCTCGCCCTGGAAGCCCTGGGCAAGGCCGAGACGAGCGGGGCGATGAATGCCCTGGCGCTGATCCAGGCCGAGCGCGAAGCCGCGGTGTTTCATCTATACGGTGCGCTGCTCGGGCTCTGCCATGAGATTGCCGGCTTCTACCGCCTGCCCCAGGCCGCCGCGCCGCGGGCCGAGTTGCTGCTGACCCGCGAAGTGCTGGAGGCGATCGCCATTCCGGAAATGGCCGAGCTGGTGGAGTTGGCCCATGGCCCGCAGACCTGGCTGGCCCGCTTGATCAGTGCCCACGCCGCGCTGTATCTGCCGCCCCAGGCCCCCAGGAAGGTCAAGGGCGACGTGTTGCAGCCGTTGATCGTGGCGGTGAGCCTGGATGAGGACGAGGCGCCCGATCTGGGGCGTGAGGAGTTGGAGAGCTGGCGGCAGAACCTGAAGGCGCTGGCGATCCGTTTTCGCGATGGGCTCAACGAGTGCTGAGTGATTGAACGGGCATATGGATGAACAGAGGGCGATTATTTTGTCGCCTTTTTCTTTGAAAAAAGTAGTCCCCATCTGTCAGATGTTCATCAAGTGGTAAAGAAAGCGCTTCAGTTCTCCTGCGAGGTGCCGTTGATGACTGATACAATAATGGCCTTTCGTGGAGAACTGACACTATGCCTACGTCCTTTCTAGAAATTGTCGAGCTGCCGGACGGCCGCATCGAGCTGCGCCGGGCCGAGGACGAAGGTTCTCTGGTGACCCTTAACTTTTCCGAAGATGCCAAGGCGTTCCTGCAGGGCCAGCACGTCGAGGTGGCCAAGGCCATGTTGAGCGTCGGCGTGCAGATGGCTGGGCGTTTGGCCGAAGGTGAAATCGAGAAAGACGACGGCGGGCCACGGGTTCTTCATTGAAACCGAGGCTCGTTCGACGCTGGATGACGTTTCAGGTCGGTTTCTCTGTCTTGGAGAAGCCCTGGGCGATCAGCATGCCGCACCGGCCCTGACGGCCGTTCAAACCGTCAGCCCAAACGAATATTCAGACTTTGCGCATCGCCTTGGCGAGCCGCGCTGATCAGCTGTTGGCGCGCACTGGCGTTCAGCGGGTTCAGCCAGCTGACCACGGTGTGGCTACGGCCCAGGCGCAAGGCTTCACAGGTCAATTGCTGGGCGTTTTGAGCGCTGCTGGGTTGCAGGAGCAGAATCCGCTCCCGGTTGAGCCCTGCATCCCGCAGCCAGGCCTGGGTCAGGCTGGCTGGCGGGGCGATCAGGGTCAGCCAGCGGGCCTCCTGATCCTGGCTCAACTCCCGCAGGATCGGTGCCAGCAGGCTCAGGCAACTCCCGGCAGCGCCCCGCAACGACAGCTCACTGAACACTTCTGGCTCAGTGCTCCAGGGGGCTTCGACCACCTCCTTGAGCAGGGGCGCGAGGGGTTGCGCCATGAACGCTTCGAACAGGGAAAGTTGTGCATGTTGTGGGGTTTGCTGGAATTGCATGACGCCTCCTTCAGCGGCGAATAACGCCGACACTCAAACCTTCGATGACGAAGTCCTGGTCTTTCAGGTTGACTTCGATGGGGGCGAACTCGGGGTTTTCCGCCAGCAGCCAGACCTTGCTGCCTTCGCGCTTGAAGCGCTTGACGGTGACGTCGTCGCCGATCCGCGCCACCACGATCTGGCCGTTGCGGGCTTCGCGGCAGGTGTGCACGGCCAGCAGGTCACCGTCGAAAATGCCGACGTCCTTCATGCTCATGCCGTGGACGCGCAACAGATAGTCGGCCCGGGGATGGAAGAAGGTCGGGTTGATGTTGCAGGATTCCTCGACGTGCTGCTGGGCGAGAATCGGCGCACCGGCGGCCACGCGGCCGATGATCGGCAGGGTGGATTCATCGCTCTTGGCTTCGAAACCGGGGATACGAATGCCGCGGGATGCGCCCGGGGTCATTTCGATCGCACCCTTGCGGGCCAGGGCCTTGAGGTGCTCTTCGGCCGCGTTCGGTGACTTGAACCCCAGCTCCAGGGCGATTTCCGCGCGGGTCGGCGGATAACCATTGTCATCCAGGCATCGTTTGATAAAGGCCAGAATCTCGGCTTGGCGTGGCGTCAGTTTTATCATGTTGAGCGCTCTGTCTTTTTATACAGTGACTGGGATTATATACAGTGCAAGGCGCTTGGCAATCCTCCTTTTTCTCGTGTCCGCCGGACGGTCTCCGGGCTATGGCCGCCGAGGATGGCTACAGGCCAGGATTTGTATGATTTAATGCTCGACCGGTGGGCCACGAACGGACCGCCAGACTTGACATTCCCAGGGCTGAAACGTATGTTTCAAACAAGTGTTTGTCAGGCGGAGTAACCATGGCCCAGTCGGAAACCGTTGAACGCATTCTCGATGCTGCCGAGCAATTGTTCGCGGAAAAAGGTTTCGCCGAGACCTCATTGCGGTTGATCACCAGCAAGGCGGGGGTCAATCTCGCGGCGGTGAACTACCACTTCGGCTCGAAGAAGGCCCTGATCCAGGCGGTGTTCTCGCGTTTCCTCGGCCCGTTCTGCATCAGCCTCGACCGTGAGCTGGAGCGACGCCAGGCCAAACCCGAGGTCAAGCCCGGGCTGGAAGAGCTGCTGGAAATCCTCGTCGAGCAGGCGCTGGTGGTACAACCGCGTAGTGGTAACGATCTGTCGATTTTCATGCGTTTGCTGGGCCTGGCCTTCAGCCAGAGCCAGGGCCACCTGCGGCGTTACCTGGAAGACATGTACGGCAAGGTGTTCCGACGCTATATGCTGTTGGTCAACGATGCCGCGCCACGGATTCCACCGATCGAGCTGTTCTGGCGCGTGCACTTCATGCTCGGCGCGGCGGCGTTCAGCATGTCGGGTATCAAGGCCTTGCGGGCGATTGCCGAGACCGACTTCGGGGTCAATACCTCCATCGAGCAGGTCATGCGCCTGATGGTGCCGTTCCTCGCGGCCGGCATGCGTGCCGACAGCGGTGTCACCGATGCCTCCATGGCGGCGGCGCAACTGCGCCCGCGCAGCAAGTCGACACCGGCACCGGCTGCGGCTGCCAAGGTTTGATAAGGTACGGGTGGGCGCGCCGGCTTTGATCCGCTAAGCTGCCGCCCATGCCTGATTTCTTTTTGTTCCAAGCCTCCCTTGCCCGTTCCCGCTTGCCTGGCGCTGTCCATGGCAAGGCGTTGCCGTGCCTGTCTGTCGCCGCCTGGCGTGCAGGTCCGCGAGGGCAATGGGCACTTTTGTCCAAGGATTCCCTATGAGTACTGCCCTGCAAGGCTCCCTGATGGTGGACGTCGCCGGTACCTGGTTGACGGCTGAAGATCGCCAGTTGTTGCGCCAGCCGCAAGTCGGCGGGTTGATTATCTTTGCGCGCAATATCGAGCACCCGCGCCAGGTTCGCGAACTGAGCGCGGCGATTCGCGCCGTGCGCCCGGACCTGCTGCTGGCGGTCGACCAGGAAGGCGGACGGGTGCAGCGCCTGCGCCAGGGCTTCGTACGCTTGCCGGCGATGCGCGCGCTTGCCGACAATCCGAACGCCGAATACCTGGCCGAGCAGTGCGGCTGGCTGATGGCGACCGAGGTGCTGGCGGTGGGCCTGGACCTCAGCTTTGCGCCGGTCCTGGACCTCGACTACCAGCGCAGCGCGGTGGTCGGCAGCCGCGCCTTCGAGGGTGATCCCGAGCGTGCGGCGTTGCTCGCCGGAGCCTTTATCCGCGGTATGAACAGCGCCGGCATGGCCGCCACCGGCAAGCACTTCCCCGGCCATGGCTGGGCCGAAGCCGACTCCCATGTGGCGATTCCCACCGATGAGCGGAGCCTGGATGAGATCCGCGCCAATGACCTGCTGCCTTTCGCCCGCTTGAGCAAACAGCTTGCGGCGGTGATGCCGGCCCATGTCATCTATCCACAGGTCGATGCGCAACCCGCCGGTTTCTCGCGCCGTTGGCTGCAGGAGATCCTGCGTGGCGAATTGCAATTTGACGGGGTTATCTTCAGTGATGACCTGTCGATGGCCGGTGCCCATGTGGTTGGCGACGCCGCGAGCCGGATCGAAGCGGCGTTGTCCGCCGGCTGTGACATGGGCCTGGTGTGCAACGACCGTGCGGCCGCCGAGTTGGCCTTGAGTGCCGCCCAGCGCCTGAAGGTCCAGCCGTCGCCGCGTATTGCGCGGATGCGCGGCCAGGGGTTCGCCCGCACCGATTATCGCCAGGATCCACGCTGGTTGTCGGCGTTGATGGCGCTTAAAGATGCTCAACTGATTGACTGAGGAATCCCGCATGACGGTTTACGCGATTATCGGCGGCACGGGCCTGACCCAGCTCGAAGGCTTGAGCATTCGTCAGTCGTTGACGCTGGATACGCCCTACGGCGTCCCTTCGGCGGATATCCAGATCGGTGAATACGCCGGGCGTGAGGTGCTGTTCCTGGCGCGTCATGGGCACCCGCACCGTTTTCCGCCGCATCAGGTGAACTACCGGGCCAACCTCTGGGCGCTGAAACAGGCGGGAGCCGAGGCGATCCTGGCGGTCAACGCCGTGGGCGGGATTCATGCGGCAATGGGTACCGGGCATTTCTGTGTGCCGCATCAGTTGATCGACTACACCAGCGGTCGCCAGCACACCTATTTTGCCGATGATCTGGAGCAGGTGACCCATATCGATTTCAGCTATCCCTACAGCGAAGGCCTGCGGGCACAGCTGATTGCGGCGCTGGCGGCCGAGGGGTGCGCCTATAGTAGTCATGGCGTCTATGCCTGCACCCAGGGGCCGCGGCTGGAGACAGTGGCCGAGATCGCCCGGCTGGAACGCGACGGCTGCGATATCGTCGGCATGACCGGCATGCCGGAAGCCGCACTGGCCCGCGAGCTGGAACTGGACTATGCCTGCCTGGCATTGGTGGTGAACCCGGCGGCGGGCAAGTCGACGGCGGTGATCACCATGGCCGAGATCGAGCAAGCCTTGCATGACGGCATGGGCCAGGTGAAGTCGACCCTGGCGCGGGTGCTCGCGGCGGGCCGTTAACGACCGGCTTTCTTGTCCGGCAGCGGCGCGAACAGGGCTTCGATATCGTCGTTCTGCAACTGCCAGTCGCCGGCCTGACGGCCGTCGAGCACACCGGCGGCCAGGTCCGATTTTTCCCGTTGCAGGTGCTGGATCTTTTCTTCCACCGTGCCGCGGGCAATCATCTTGTAGACGAACACCGGCTTCTCCTGGCCAATCCGATAGGCGCGGTCGGTGGCCTGGTGTTCGGCGGCCGGGTTCCACCACGGATCGTAGTGGATCACCGTGTCGGCTTCGGTGAGGTTCAGCCCCACGCCGCCGGCCTTGAGGCTGATCAGGAAAATCTGCAACTTGCCGCTCTGGAAGTCCTTGACCGGCGTGCGCCGGTCACGGGTCTGCCCGGTCAGCAGCGCATAGGCCACCCCGCGTTTACGCAACTCCACCTCGATCAGTGACAGCATCGAGGTGAACTGCGAGAACAACAGGATCCGCCGCCCTTCATCGAACAACTCCTCGAGCATCTCCATCAGGCTGTCGAGCTTGCCGGAGGCGCTGCCGCGCGCGGGCAGGGGCGCGTCGTTGACCAGGCGCAGGTCGCAGCAGACCTGGCGCAGCTTGAGCAGCGCCTCGAGGATGATGATCTGGCTGCGGGCCACGCCCTTGCGGGTGATCTCGGCGCGGACCTTCTTGTCCATGGCCAGGCGCATGGTCTCGTAGACATCGCGCTGGGCCTCGTTGAGTTCGACCCAGTGGATGATCTCGGTCTTGGGGGGCAGTTCGGTGGCCACCTGTTCCTTGGTGCGGCGCAGCAGGAAGGGCTTGATCCGGCCGTTGAGGTGTTGCAGGCGGACTTCACTGGCGTGTTTTTCGATCGGAGTTCGATAGTCGCGATTGAAGCTTTTCACGTCCCCCAGCCAGCCCGGCAACAAAAAGTGAAACAACGACCAGAGCTCGCCCAGGTGGTTTTCCAGCGGCGTTCCGCTCAGGCACAGGCGTTGCCGCGCATCCAGTTCGCGGGCGGCCTGGGCGGCCTTGCTGCCGGGGTTCTTGATGTACTGCGCCTCGTCGAGTACCAGCACGTGCAGCGGCTGGGCCTTGAGCAGCTCGATATCCTTGGGCAGCAGGGCATAGGTGGTGAGCAGCAGGTCGTAATCCTGCAATTGCTCGAAATGCTTCTTGCGTCCGGCGCCGTACAGCGCCAGCACCTTGAGCTGCGGGGTGAAATGCGCCGCCTCGTCCAGCCAGTTGGGAATCAGGCTGGTGGGCATCACCACCATGCAGGGACGGTCCAGGCGCCCGGCCTGCTTTTCGCTGAGAATGTGGGCCAGGGTCTGCAAGGTTTTTCCCAGGCCCATGTCATCGGCCAGAATGCCGCCGACTTCCAGTTGCCGTAGCGACTGCATCCAGCTCAGGCCTTCGTGCTGGTAAGGGCGCAGCGTCGCGTTGAGGCCTTCGGGAAGCGCCGCGCTGTAGTCGCGGATATCCCGCAACCGCTGGGCGAAGCCACGAATCTGTTCGCCGCCTTCCCAGAGCAGCGACAGCTCGTCCAGCGGGTTGAGCCGGGTCGCATCGGCATGGCTCAGGCGCAGGCGGGTGGTACCGGGCTCCTGCAGGTAGAACTCGCCCAGGGTGTTCAGCACCGGCCGCAGGCGCCCATAGGGCAAGGCGACTTGCAGCGGCCCGTGGTTGCCGGCGGGGGAGGCCGGGATATTCACCAGGATCAGTTCGTCGTCGCGGCGCCGGGCCAGGCGCTCGGGATTGAGCAGTTCGGTATGCGAGCGCACCAGGTTCAGCAGGATCGGCAGCAGGCTCAGGCGCTCGCCATTGACGATGATCCCCAGCTCCAGGTCGAACCAGTCGCGTTCGGGGGCTTCGTCGACCGTGGCGTACCAGTCCTCCACGGGGCTGAGGTCGAAACCGAAGTCCTCCTCGATCTGCAATTCCCAGCCCTGGGCGCGCAGGCCCGGCAGTTCGTTGAGGGTGAAATTCAGCCAGGCACTGTCATTGACCATTTCGAACAGCTCGCCGGCACTTTCCGGCAATGCCTTGCTCTGGCGCGTGGCGATCTTGAACCCCAGCAGGCGCAATTGCTCGCGACAGGCCTTTTCCGCTTCAAGCTGACGCTTGATACGCAGGCTCTGGTGTTCCTGGCGCAGGATGATATCGGCGTTTTTCTGCCCGCTGACGTACTCGCCCAGGTAGTCGAAGGAGAGGGCCGCGCGGTGCTGGATATAGCGCTGCATCCGCCCGTTGCGCGGCTCGAAGGCACTGAACTCGATGCTCGCCAGCCACAGGCGTGGCACCGGCATCAGGTCGTCGATCTGCTGTTGTGGCAAGGGTGACGGCGTGCGCGCATCCAGTACCGCCTGGAGTTTTTCCAGCAATTGGGCGTCTTTTTCCGCCGCCGGGTAGGCCAGGGTTTCCTGGACCTGCAGCAACACCGCGGCGGTGTGCTTGCAGCAGCTGCGCACCGGGCAGGTACAGGTGGCGTCGACCACCAGCAGCGTGCCTTTGGCGGACTCACGCAGGTGAATGGTCTGGCGATAGGTATTGCCGCCCGAGCCTTCGCAACTGGCGGTAATGGTGCTGTCGCCGGCCTGGACGATCCTCACGCGGTTTTCCAGGGCGTAGCGCCGGCCCCGTTCGAGGCTCTGTTCCTTGAAGCGACTGACCCAGGACGCGGCGAGCGGTTTGGTCAGGGCGGGCGTCAGGGACGAGGGCATCGGACGTTCACTGGTCGAGATTCTGTGACGGCGCTTCGCGTTTCGATGCGGCGAGTGAGGTCACCTTGAGCAGCAGGGCGAGGTGGCCGGCATCGAGGAAGTTGAGCTGACCGTTCTTGGTCTGGCTGGTCTGGTTCAGGCGTTCGCTGGCACTGACCACGCCGTTGCTGTCGAACTGGTTGACCCAGAACTGCGCCTGCACGTCGGTGAAACGCTTGAGGGTCAGGCTCAGTGTGCCTTGCACCGGGAACTGACCGAACTGTTCCTGGCCCTCGGTGATCGAGACCAGGCTCGGCTGGTCGCCCAGGGTCTGTTGCCAGGCCTTGTGCAGCAGCACCTCGTAGTTGCCGCTGGCGCCCAGTTTGGCGGTCATGTCATTGAGGCTGGGGGTGCGTTCCTGGTCGGCGGTGACCGGCTTGGCCCCCTTGGCCCAATCCTCGGGCGCCGGTTGGCTCTGGAAGGGTTGCTCCAGGTTCTGCCGGATCAGGATCATTTCGATCTGATACAACTCGTCGGCCAACGCCGCCGGGGCGATCAGGACCAACAACAAGGCCAGCGAGGGTATCAGGCGCATACGGCGTCCTTCAGGCAGTTTTCGGGGTGAGGCGTTCGAACAGCGCCTCCAGTGTATTAAAGCGTTCTTCAGCACGTTCCATCGGTACCATGAACTTGAACAGGGTGGCACCTTCGAACTTGTAGCGGTTGGGCTGGCCCTGGATCAACTTGATCAGCGACAGCGGATCGACCGGGGTGTCCGCGGCGAACTCGATGCGCCCACCTTGCGGACCGCCATCGACCTTCTTGATACCCAACTGCTCGGCCTGCAGTTTGAGCAGGGTCAGGCGCACCAGGTTCTTGGTCGGTTCCGGCAACAGGCCGAAACGGTCGATCATCTCCACCTGCAGGTCCTTGAGACCCTCTTCGTCGGTCGCCGAGGCGATGCGTTTGTAGAGGATCAGTCGTGCATGCACGTCCGGCAGGTAGTCTTCGGGGATCAGTGCCGGCAGGCGCAGGTTGATTTCCGGACCACCGCCCAGGGGCTGGTCGAGGTTGGGTTGTTCGCCCTTGCGAATGGCCTTGACCGCACGTTCGAGCATTTCCATGTACAGGGTGAAGCCTACCGCCTGGATCTGCCCGCTCTGACCGTCGCCCAGCAGTTCGCCGGCGCCACGGATTTCCAGGTCATTGGTGGCGAGCACGAAGCCGGCCCCGAGGTCCTGGGTATTGGCGATGGCCTCCAGGCGTTTTTCCGCGTCGGAAGTGATCTGCTGGCGACCCGGGGTCAGCAGGTAGGCATAGGCCTGGTGGTGGCTGCGTCCGACCCGGCCGCGTAGCTGGTGCAACTGGGCCAGGCCGAACTTGTCGGCACGCTCGATGATAATGGTGTTGGCGCTCGGCACGTCGATGCCGGTCTCGATGATGGTCGAGGCGATCAGCACGTTGAAGCGCTTGTGGTAGAAGTCGCTCATCACCTGTTCGAGATCGCGTTCGCGCATCTGCCCGTGGCCGATGCCGATGCGTGCTTCCGGCACCAGTTCGGCGAGGTCGGCGGCGCATTTCTCGATGGTCTTCACATCGTTGTGCAGGTAGTAGACCTGGCCGCCGCGCAGCAATTCGCGCAGCAGGGCTTCCTTGACCGTGCTCTTGTTCTGCTCCATGACGAAGGTGCGCACCGACAACCGGCGCGCCGGCGGGGTGGCGATGATCGACAGGTCGCGCATGCCCGATACCGCCATGTTCAGCGTGCGCGGGATCGGCGTGGCGGTCAGGGTGAGGATGTCGACTTCGCTGCGCAGGGCCTTGAGCTGTTCTTTCTGGCGCACGCCGAAACGGTGTTCTTCGTCGATGATCACCAGGCCCAGGTTCTTGATCTTCACATCGTCCTGCAGCAGCTTGTGGGTGCCGATGACGATATCGATCTTGCCTTCGGCGAGGTCGGCCACCGCAGCGTTCACTTCCTTGGCGGACTTGAAGCGGCTCATCACTTCCACGCTCACCGGCCAGTCGGCGAAGCGATCGCGGAAGCTGTTGTAGTGCTGCTGGGCGAGCAGGGTGGTGGGCACCAGGATCGCCACCTGCTTGCCGCCGTGCACGGCGATAAACGCCGCGCGCATGGCCACTTCGGTCTTGCCGAAGCCGACGTCGCCGCAGACCAGGCGGTCCATCGGCTTGGGCGCGAGCATATCGGCGCGCACGGCGTCGATGGTGGTCTGCTGGTCCGGGGTTTCCTCGAACGGGAAGCCGGCGCTGAAGGTGGCGTAGTCGGCTTTCGGGTCGGCGAACGCATAACCTTCGCGGGCGGCGCGGCGGGCATAGATGTCGAGCAGTTCGGCGGCGACGTCACGGACCTGTTCGGCGGCCTTGCGCTTGGCTTTCTGCCAGGTTTCCGAGCCCAGCCGGTGCAGCGGGGCGAGGGCGTCGTCGCTGCCGGTGTAGCGGGCGATCAGGTGCAGGTTGGCCACCGGCACATAGAGCTTGGCGCCCTCGGCGTAGGCCAGGGTGAGGAACTCGGCGACCTGGTTGTCGATCTCCAGGGTCGCCAGGCCCAGGTAGCGGCCGACACCGTGGTCGATATGCACCACCGGTGCGCCTTCGCGCAGCTCGGTGAGGTTCTTGATCACTGCGTCGTTGTTGGCGTCGGCGCGTTTTTCCCGACGCCGGCGCTGCATCACGCGCTGGCCGAACAACGGGCTTTCGGCAATCAGCGCCAGGGCCGGATCGTCCAGCACCAGGCCTTCGTCCAGCGGCGCGATGGTGATTGCCAGGCGATCTTTGCCGGCGGCGAAGTCCGGCCAACTGTCGACGGTCTTCGGCCGCAGTTTCAGGCGTTCGAGCAGTTCCAGCAGGACTTCCCGGCGCCCGGCGGATTCGGCGGTGAACAGCACGCGACCAGGGAACTCGTCGAGGAACGCGGAGAGGGCCGCCAGCGGCTGGTTGGCCTTGGCCTCGATCGCCAGGTTCGGCAGTTCACGGGCGGCGAAGCGTTCACGGCCGATGCCGGTTTCCACGTCCTGCTGGCTGGCGACCACCCGCGGCCAGCTTTTCAGGCGGGCGAAGCAGTCTTCCACCGGCAGGAACAGCTCGGCCGGTGGCAGCAGTGGTCGGGTCGGGTCGACGCGACGCTCCTCGTAGCGGTTGCGCACATCGTTCCAGAAGTTTTCCGCCGCCTGCTCGATGCCCGGCAGGGAGAACACCTGGGTGTCCTGGGGCAGGTAGTCGAACAGGGTCGAGGTTTCCTCGAAGAACAGCGGCAGGTAGTACTCGATACCGGCGGGGGTGATCCCGCTGTTCAGGTCCTGGAAGATCGGGCAACGGCGGAAGTCGACATCGAAGCGTTCGCGAAAGCGCGCCTTGAAGCGGGTGACCGCTTCTTTCTGCAGTGGAAACTCCTTGGCCGGCAGCAGGCGCACCGAATCGACCTTGTCGATGGAGCGCTGGTTTTCCGGGTCGAAGGTGCGCAGCGTCTCGATCTCGTCGTCGAACAGGTCGATGCGGTACGGCAGTTTGCTGCCCATCGGGAACAGGTCGATCAGGGCACCGCGCACGGCGAACTCGCCATGCTCGTAGACCGTGTCGACGCAACGGTAACCGGTGGCCTCCAGCCGCGTACGCATCTGCTCCACATCGAGCTTCTGGCCGATATCCAGCACCAGGCTGCTGCCCAGCAGGAACTTGGTCGGCGCCAGGCGGTGCAGGGCGGTGGTGATCGGCACCACCAGTACGCCATGGACCAGCTCCGGCAGCCGATAAAGGCTGGCAATGCGCTGGGAGATGATGTCCTGGTGCGGCGAAAACAGATCGTAGGGCAGGGTTTCCCAGTCCGGGAAATGCAGCACCGGCAAGTCCGGGGCGAAGAAACTCAGCTCCTGTTCGAGCCGTTCGGCACTTTGGCTGTCGGCGGTCAGCAGCAGGGTGAAGCGCTTGGCAGCGCTGGCAGCCTCGGCAATGGCCAGGCTCAAGGCTGCACCGGGGAGATTACCCCAGTGCTGTTTACCTGCCGCGGCAGGGAGAAGCGGTAGACGCAGAACGGGCACGGAAGGTTGAGCTCCAAGCGTTGCGACAAAGTCGGTAATTGTAACGGTCCCGGGTGCCGCCTGTCAGTTGCAGACTGTTTCTATTACGCATTGAGGGAAATGTAGTGGCTAAGACAAAAAATAGCGCTTTTCGACCCATTATGTAGTGCCGTATCGGGCGTATGTTTTGGAGGGTTACGGACAAGTCGCCCATGAGCACTCATTTTGTGCCCTGCTGCAAGCCGCGTATTTACTGGGCTGGCGCGGGGTGCGTTTTTTTCAAAAGGGTTTTTGTTGCTGGATGCACGACAGGCGCGCATTGCTCGCAGGGCCACTCGGCGGCATAATGTAGCCCCTTTTTTCAGCCCCTACATGTGGAAGGTTCCCGTGACTCAGAAGCCCGACCAGTGTCTTGGTGAGTGGATTGATCGTGAAGCGCTTGCAGAAGCGATGATCCCGCTTATCGGTCAGCTCTACCGCAATAACAATGTGGTGAGTTCGATCTATGGCCGCAGCCTGATCAACCAGTCTGTCATCGCGATTCTCAAGGCTCACCGCTTTGCTCGCCATCGTCAGAGTGATGATGTCGAACTGTCCGTCCACGAGACTTTCCCGCTGCTCAAGGCGATGAGCGAGCTCAAGCTGGGTGCCGCTTCGGTGGACCTGGGCAAGCTGGCCGTGAAATTCAAGACGCAAGGCAACGGCCGTAGCGCCGAACAGTTCGTTCGCGAAGAACTGGCCGATGTGGTTGGCCAGCAAAGCGCTGGCGGTCGCAAGGGCACTGATGTGGTGCTGTACGGTTTCGGTCGTATCGGTCGCCTGCTGGCCCGTATCCTGATCGAGAAAACCGGTGGCGGCGACGGCCTGCGTCTGCGTGCCATCGTGGTGCGCAAGGGCGCCGAGAACGACCTGACCAAGCGCGCCAGCCTGTTGCGTCGCGACTCGGTGCACGGTTCCTTCAACGGCACCATCACCATTGACGAAGAAAACAACACCATCACCGCCAACGGTAACCTGATCCAGGTCATCTACGCGAAGAACCCGACCGAGGTGGACTACACCCAGTACGGCATCAAGAACGCCCTGCTGGTGGACAACACCGGTGTATGGCGTGACGCCGAGGGCCTGGGCCAGCACCTGGCCTGCCCGGGGATCGACCGCGTTGTCCTGACCGCACCGGGCAAGGGCAAGCTGAAGAACATCGTGCATGGCATCAACCATGGCGAAATCACCGCCGACGACAAGATCGTTTCCGCGGCGTCCTGCACCACCAACGCCATCGTGCCGGTGCTCAAGGCCGTCAACGACAAGTTCGGCATCGTCAACGGTCACGTTGAAACGGTTCACTCGTACACCAACGACCAGAACCTGATCGACAACTTCCACAAGGGCGATCGCCGTGGCCGTAGCGCCGCGCTGAACATGGTGATCACCGAGACCGGTGCCGCCACCGCTGCCGCCAAGGCCTTGCCTGAACTGGCCGGCAAATTGACCGGTAACGCGATCCGTGTGCCGACGCCAAACGTATCGATGGCCATTCTCAACCTGAACCTTGAGAAAGCCACCACTCGCGAAGAGATGAACGAGTACCTGCGCTATATGGCGCTGCACTCGGATCTGCACAAGCAGATCGATTTCGTCAATTCCCAGGAAGTGGTCTCCACCGACTTCGTCGGTTCGCGCCACGCCGGTGTGGTCGACGCTGAAGCGACCATCTGCAACGATAACCGTGTTGTCCTGTACGTCTGGTACGACAACGAATTCGGTTACAGCTGCCAGGTGGTTCGCGTGATGGAAGACATGGCCGGGGTCAACCCGCCTGCGTTCCCGCGCTAAGCAATAGCTGCACATCAAAACGCCCCGACTTGTCGGGGCGTTTTCATTGGGGCCTGAGTGACGGATTTATAACAGGTGTTGTTTCGATGCTTTGAGCGGGGCGGTGTTGTTATATCGCTTTCATCTGGTAGGTTGTTTTGCTGAAATCATATCAATATAGAGGTGTTTTTCATTTTGTTTTTCCAGGCAATTAAAATACTAGAGAAAATAATTGGTTGCTGATCATCGGGTGGGGGTCGTCCATTTAATGGATCCCATTTACGGGGTGCTACATAATTGGCGTCATCAAGTTTCCGATGTTCGGGCGCTTGACACTGGGAAAAACTGAACTTAGTGTCGCCACTGACAACGCCCAAACTATTCCAAGGGATAGCTATCAAAATGCCTGCGTTTAGCCATCAGGCAAGGGTGGAAGTCGCCAGGTTCCTTTCGGTCATAAACAGGCAACATAAGTAGTGGATAAGTGGTCACTATGAGCGGATGCCAACTTCCAAAAAGACAGGAATATCATTCCTGCTCACAACACTAAGAAACCAACTAAATCAGGCAGATCAAGTAGTGGCCTGATGATGGGACATCTTTGCTGGTAACACCTGCTTTATGCCTTTCACGATAACGTGCGGCTACTGGCTGCTTGTTGAGAATGAATGTCTTCATGTCCTATCGGGAGAACCTGACATGACCGAAGAGCGCACAAGGCACTTTCCATTGTCCCTGCTACCCCGACTGGTGGGTGTGGGCATCCTGGTCTTTATCCTGTGGCTGTTGTTGTCGACCTTGTTCATGCCGTTGTTATCGACGTCGGCCACGCGGGCCATCCTCAATGCCCCGGTGATTTTGCTGACCACACCCATCGATGGCGTGGTGAGTTCCCTCAGCATCAAGTCGGGCACCTCCTTTGTCGAGGGACAGCAACTGGCCGTGGTGGAAAACCCCCGGGCCAATCAAGACACCTTGCTGACCTTGCAAACCCGGCGCTTGAGCCTGGAGCAGGAGTTGTCGTCTTCCCTCAGCCAGTTCGAACATGACCAGCAGTACTACCAGGCGCTGGAGAAAATCAGCCAGCAATACCAGGCGGCTTTCCATACCCGCCAGCTGTTCGGCCAGAAAGCCCTGCGGGCCGAAAATTACGCCGCCAGCGCGCGCTTGAAAGAAGCTCAGGATACGGTGGAGCGCAATCTCGAGTTGTTCCGCCAGGGAGCGGTCAGTAATGCCTTGGTCGACTCGTCGAAAGCCCAGTTGGCCTCGTTGCAGGGCGCCGCGGAGAGCGTCAGGTCACAGTTGGGTATCAGCAATGGTGATCTGAGCGCGGCCAACCAGCAGGTCTACCTGGACCCTGACCAGTTGCGCATGTTCGACCTCAGCTCGCATCTGGTCACCTTGAAGCTGAGCCTGGACAACCAGGAGCGCAACCGCTCCACGGTGGAGCAGGAGCTGCAAAAGCTCGACGGCTTGATCGAGGCGGAAAACAGCCGGATCAAACTGATGTCCGGCTATGACGTGGTGGCCTATTCCGCCGGGACGGTCCAGGAGGTGGTGGCGCCCCAAGGTACGCTGGTGCGCGCCGGCTCGACCCTGGTGCGCGCGACCAATTGTGGGGAGAGCTACGTCATCGCGGTCTTTCCCGAGCGGGTGGCGAGCAAAATCGATCGTGACACGGTGCTGAAGGTGAGTATTCGCGGGCTGGAGGAGCCGCTGACGGCCAAGGTCGAGCAACTGCTGTCCCACTCATCCGACCTGCAGCCGGGAACCTACAGCGTGCCTTTCCCCTACGCCGAGCAGAACTCCGTGTATGTGGTCGCCACCTTTGCCGCGAATCTCAGTGACAGGCAACGAAGCATGGTGTGCAAGCCCGGACTCTGGGCTTCCGCCGAGGTCGTGGGGAAATGAGCCGCTGGCGCGGCGTGGCCTGGCTGGTCGGCGCGTGGTTGCTGGGGCTCGGGCAACTGGCCTGGGCGGTGCCAGCCCGGGGGCAACTGGCGGCGGACACCTGTGGCGCATTGGATCAGGCGACACAGGCCTATCCCGGTACCGGTCCGGTGCTGCTGACCAGCTATCCGGCCCTGGATGGACAGCCTCCGGCAATACTGGCGCTGCGCGGGGTGGCCTTCACCTATGACAACGCCCTGGCCAGCATCGCCCTGTTCGCCTGTGGCAAGGCGCAGTCCGCTCGCCGGCTGGCCGATGCCCTGGCGTTAGCCGTGGAACATGACCCCGAGTACGCCGACGGGCGCTTGCGTAATGCCTATGCGGCCGGTCCGATCAAGGGCCAGGCCATAGCGTTGGCGGGGTATTGGAGTACTGAGCGCAATGCCTGGAGCCAGGATGCCTACCAGGTCAGCAGTGCCACCGGCAATCAGGCCTGGGGGGCGCTTGCGCTGCTCGAGGCTTTCCGCCAGACCGCCGAACCGTCTTATCTTGCCGCGGCCCAGCGGGTGCTGCACTGGGTCCAGCAGAACACCTACGACACCCAGGTACCCCCGGGCTTCAGCGGCGGCGTCTATGGCTACCTCAACCAGCAGGTCCGGCAAGGCTGGAAGTCCACCGAGCACAATATTGACCTGGTTGCCGCCTGGATCGCGCTCGACCGCCTGACGGCGGACCCGGATGCGCGGCTCCAGGCGCAGGTTGCCCTGGGTTTCGTGCAAAGCCAGTGGGATGACCGTGAGGGGCGCTTTCTGATTGGTACCGGCGAGGATGGGCGAACGTCGGATCGCCTGCGCTCGGGGCTGGACGCGCAGCTCTGGCCGCTGCTGGCGGTTCCCGATCCGCCGCGGGACTGGCAGCGGGTGTTTGCCTTTGTCGATCAAAGCCACCGTTTCGCCGACGGTTACGGCTTCAACCGCAACCCCGATGGCGTCTGGACCGAGGGCACCGCCCAGGCCGCGGCGGTGGCACGTCTGAGTGGTCTGCCCGACCGGGCCCAGCCCTTGTGGTCGGTATTGCTGGCGTTGCAGGCCGGCCATGGTTGGCTCTTCGCGACGCCGCAGGCGCAAATCAGCACCGGGCTGGCCATCGGTCCGGACTCGCCGCGCAACGATTTCTTCTACTACCACCTGCCTCATCTGGGCGCCACGGCATGGGCCGCTATTGCGGCCACCGGCGTCAATCCCTTTACCGGCGCCCAGGAGGCGGACTGATATGCAGGTACTGGACTCGTTGCATCTTATGCAAATCAATTTCTGGACCCTGGCCGTGGTCATTCTTTTCAGTTGCCTGACCCGGCGTGAGCAATGGGCTGCCCGAGCCGGTTTTGGTGCGATCACTGCGGTGTTGCTGATCAATTATGCCGCCTGGCGTATCCGCGACACCTTGCCCGACGGGCATGGCGGATTTGCCACGGTATGGGCCTATGCCTTTCTGTTTTTCGAGCTGATGGCCATCGGTTACACGCTGTTTTCCATTATCGTCCTGCTCGGTCGCAGCGATCACCGGGCCAGCGCCGATGCCGGCGAGCGTCGCTTGCGGGCGGCCGGGCGCGACGTGCCGGCGGTGGATGTGTTTATCGCCACCTACAACGAAGGCCTGGAGATCCTGGAGAAAACCATTCTTGCCGCCCAGGCCATCGATTACCCCAACTTCACTGTCTGGGTGCTGGACGATACCCGGCGTGACTGGTTGCGTGACTATTGCGCCGAGGCCGGGGTGCAATATGCCCGGCGTGCGGACAATACCCACGCCAAGGCCGGCAATCTGAACAACGGATTGCGCCAGTCGGCCGCCAGCAGCAATGCGCCGTACATTCTGGTGCTGGACGCCGATTTCGCTGCCCAGCAACCGATCCTGATGCGGATCCTGGGATTGTTCGAGGACCCACGGGTAGGCCTGGTGCAGACACCGCAGTTCTACTACAACCCGGATCCGATCCAGCACAATCTCGGCTCGTCCGATTGCTGGGTGGACGAGCAGCGAGTCTTCTTCGATGTTTTCCAGCCGGCCAAGGATGGCTGGGACGCGGCGTTCTGCGTGGGCACCTCCTTTGTGGTGCGGCGTGACCTGATTACCCGCATCGGCGGTTTTCCCACCGGCTCGGTCTGCGAGGACATCTACACCACCTGCCGCCTGCTGCAACAAGGCTATGTGACCCGCTGGCTCAACGAGCGACTGTCCATCGGTTTGTCGGCCGAGGGGCTGACCGAGTACATCAACCAGCGTGCGCGCTGGTGCCTGGGAACCCTTCAGGTCGCGCTGTTGAAGGAGGGGCCGCTGCGTGGCCGTGGCTACAGTTTCAATGATCGAGTGCACTACCTGCATGGCCTGATGCACTGGTTCTCCAAACCCTTCATCCTGATGCTGCTGGTCTCACCGGTGCTCTACTGGTACTTCGGCATTGCCGGGTTCTATGCCAAGCCCTTGGATTTCCTGGCTTTCGGCATGCCGGCACTGATCGCTTTCTGGGGCTATGGCACCTGGGTCACGGCACGCCGAACCCTGCCGGTGTTCACCGAGGTCACGCAGATCGTCGCGGCCCTGGCGGTCACCGCGACGATTGCCAGTGCAATGATTCGGCCGTTCGGCCGCCCCTTCAAGGTGACCGCCAAGGGGCTCGATCGCACCCGCACCCTGATCCACTGGAAGCTGTTCGGGTTCTTTCTGGCATTGATCCTGTTCTCCCAGGTGGGCGCGTTCACCGCCATTGCCACGGCCGCGGCCTTTGACGGCAACATGCTGTTCAACCTGTGCTGGACCGTGGTCGCGCTGATCTACAACCTGGCGACGCTGGTGGCCTGCGTTGACCGGCCTCGCCTGCATGGCGAAGAGCGCTTTCCCTTTGATGAAGCCACTGGCTTGAGACTGGGGACGAAAACCTTTGCGGGGCGTCTGGTGGATATTTCGGTCAGCGGGGTGTGCTTGTCTTGTGCCGTTGCCGACTTGATCAAGCCCGGTGCGCGCGGGCACTTATGGATCCCCTCGCTCGGTTGGCTCGCCGTGGAGGTCATGCGCAACCAGGGCAACGATCGTCTGGGGTTGCGTTTTGTCGACCTCGAGGAGGGGCTGCGCCAGCGCCTTATCGCCCGGTTGTTCAGTGATGCCAGCGTCAATGTGGCGAGCAAGGCCGAGCCGGCCATGGCCTTTGGCACCCTGCTGCGCCGTTCGTTGCTGGGGGAGCGTCGTTCGCTGCCGTCGTTCTCCCGGCCATCCCGGGAGCCGTCCCATGACGCGCTACCGAGTTATCGACCGGCTGCGCCGCGATTGCGCAAACAGCCCCTGTCGCGGGTGGCCGGGGCCCGTGGCGGCCTGTGGGATGCCCTGGTTTCACCCTTGCGAGCCTGGTTGGGCCTGCGTTGATAGAGGTGGATCATGAACCGTTGTGTACCTTCGACTTGCCTGATGTCCCTGTTCCTGCTCAGCGCCTGTTCGCTGGACCCGCCCTATGAAAAGCCCGATGCGCCGATCGACCAGCAGTGGCCGGCCAGTTCGGCAGGCGCCTGTTGTACGGCCAGGGAGGCGTTCGATCACGATTGGCATGGGTTTATCGTCGATCCGCGGCTGCGGACCCTGATCGAGCTGGCGCTGGAGAACAATCGCGGCCTGCGCCAGTTCGCCGCCAGCGTGGAAGAAGCCCGGGCCGGTTATGCCGGTGCAGAGTCGGCGTTGTTCCCCACGATCGGCATCGATACCTATGCCGGGCGCAGCAAGTTGCCGCCGCTGGTGCGCACGCCGGGCGGTGGGGACAGCGCGGGCAGTATCGCCAATACCTTTCAGGCGACAGCCGGTTTCACCTCCTACGAACTGGATCTGTTCGGGCGCATACGTAGCCAGAGAAGCGCCGCCGGCGCTCGCTTCGAAGCTTCCGAAGCGGACTATCAGACGGCTCGGCTGGCGCTGATCGGCGAGGTCGCCAGTACCTGGTTGAGCCTCAAGGCCAGCCAGAACCTGCTGGATCTCGCCCAGACCACCTACGAGACCCAGAACCACTACGGGCAGTTGCTGCGCAAGAGCTACAACCTGGGCTCCAGTGCGCAGATCGATGTGCATCAGGCCGATGCGCAAACCAATACCGCGGCGGTGCAGATCAACACCTATCGCATGCAGGTGGCGCAGAACATGAATGCACTGCGGGTACTGGTCGGTCAGCCGGTGCCACCGGCCCTCTTGCCCAGTGGGGTGTTGGGCGAGTCCCTGGCCACCGCCGATGTGCCGGCCGGGCTGCCTTCTTCGCTGATGACCCGACGCCCCGACATCATGGCGGCCGAAGCCTTGCTGCGCGCGGCCAATGCGGATATCGGCGCGGCGCGTAGCGCTTACTTCCCGACCTTTTCCCTGACGTCGGCGCTGGGTAGCCTGAGCGGCGACTTTTCCCGCTTGCTCAGCGCCCCGGCGCAGTTCTGGTCGACCGCCCTGAGCGGCTCCCTGACCCTGATCGATGGCGGTGCCCGACGGGCTCAGGTGGATGGCGCGCATGCACGATTCGATGGCCGGGCCGCGGCCTATGAGGCGACGGTGCAGAATGCCTTTCGCGAAGCGGCCGATGCGCTCAATGCCCGCCAGGAGATGCTCACCCAGGTGGCGGCGCAGAAGCGCCTGGTGGAGGACTACCAGGAGGCCTATCGACAGTCGCGATTGCGTTTCGAGGCGGGGATGGACAGCTACTTCTCGACGATGGATGCCCATCGCTCGCTGTTCGAGGCGCAGCAGAAATGGTCGCAGCTGGAGCTGGCCAGGGAGATCAATCAGGTGAACCTGTACAAGGCCCTGGGAGGGGGGTGGAGCCAGTCGTTGAAGGTTGCCGGTGAGTCGCGTGTGGCCGAACGGTCAAGGCCGGGGCCGTGATGGGCGGGGAGCCCTTGGCAAACCGCCGCGCAACGTCCGTGCTGCGCGCGAGGTGACCAGCAAGCGCCGGCATTGCGGGCGTTTGCTGGCGGGTGAAGGCGTCTGCTCAGCCGCGGCTGGACACAGCCATCTGCGCCGTGCGCAGTTCATGCTTGTTGCCACGGAACAGTACCAGGGTCGCAATCAACCCCAGTATTGCCGCGGCACTGAGCCAGATGCCCGGTGCCGCCTTGTTGTCCAGCACGTGGATCAGATAGGTACAGACCGCCGGGGTAAAGCCGCCGAAGGTCGCCGTCGCCAGGCTGTAGGCCAGGGAGAAACCGGTGGTCCGCACTTCGACCGGCATGATCTCGGTCAGGGCCACCACCATGGCACCGTTGTAGGAGCCGTAGAGGAACGACAGCCACAGCAAGGCGATCAGCAGGTGACTGAAGCTTGGCGCCGACACCAGCCAGGACAGCACTGGATACGCGGTGAGGATCGCCAGGATGGTCGCCGCCAGCAGCAACGGTTTGCGCCCGATCTTGTCGGACAGCGCACCCATCACCGGCAGCCAGAAGAAATTCGACAGGCCGACGCAGACGGTCACCAGCAGGGCATCGAAGTCCGACAGGTGCAGCTCTGACTTGCCGAAAGTCGGGGTGTAGGCGGTGATCAGGTAGAAGGACACGGTGGTCATGATCACCAGTGCCGTGCCCGCCAGCACCAGGCCGAAATTCTGACCGATTGAACGCATCACTTCCGACAGGCTCGGACGATGTTTGCGTGCCTGGAACTCAGGTGTTTCTTCCAGCGAGCGACGGATGAGGAAGATTGCCGGAACGATCATGCAGCCCACCAGGAACGGCACGCGCCAGCCCCAGTCACCCATTTGTTCTGGGCTCAGCCAGTGGTTGAGGCCCACACCCAGCAAGCCGGCGAAAACCACCGCGGCCTGTTGGCTGGCGGACTGCCAACTGACGAAAAAGCCCTTGCGGCCCGGGGTCGAGATCTCGGCCAGGTAGACCGAGACGCCGCCCAGTTCCACGCCGGCGGAGAAGCCCTGCAGCAAGCGACCGAGCAGGACCAGCAGCGGTGCCGCAACGCCCAGGGTCGCATAGCCGGGTACGCAGGCAATCAGCACCGTGCCCGCCGCCATCAGCGCCAGGGTGATGATCAGGCCTTGGCGACGGCCATGGCGGTCAATGTAGGCGCCGAGGAAAATTGCACCCAGCGGGCGCATCAGGAAGCCGGCACCAAAGGTGGCGAGCGAGAGCATCAGGGATGCAAATGCGCTGTCGGCAGGAAAGAAGGTTTTAGCGATGGCCGTGGCATAAAAGCCGTAAACCATGAAGTCGAACATCTCAAGGAAATTGCCGCTGACAACGCGAAAAATCGCCTTGCCCTTGCCCGTATTCGAGGCCATGTTATTTACTCTCTTTGTCTGTCTTATAAGCAATCCATCGTCTTTGCTCGTCCTTACTGAACCTTTCAGGCATACGCACGCTGGCAGTACAGTTATGTAACGATATGTGTATTAGAGTCATCAGGCAACAAAAAACCTAGGCTACTGGCTAAGTGGCACAACCCTTGATCTAGACGGCTTCAGCCGTGGTTTTGTGCCAACAGTGTTTCCCGTAACGGATCCGACAGGCCTTGCGGGGCCAGCCAGATACCGAAGTACGCCCTGGCCAGTTCCGGATCGCGACTGCTGAAGATCACCTGGCCGTTGCGCTCCAGGTTCAGCCCTTGTCCGACTCGGTAGTCGAGTGCATAGCGATCACCGCGCTGAATGTCCTTGAAACTCTGGTGCAGGCTGTCCAGTTCGCCTTGCAGGCGGACCAGGGTAGCGACTGTTTGCTGGCGTTGCAGGGTGGCGGTGGCGGCCTTGATGACATCGCTTCGGTCGATGTCGCGAAAGTAATAGAGCTCCAGGCGCAGGTCGCGCAGTTCGGTGACGGCCTGGCGGGCGCTGATGCCGGGGGGGCTATACAGCGCGGCGGCATAGACGTCGGCCCAGAGGTAGGTGAGGACGCTTTGCCCCTTGAGTTCGAGGGTTTCGCTGCCGTTGTGCCATTGGCTGGGGAAATGCGCTTCCTTCAGGCGTTCGGCGGGACCGGCCCAGGTCAGCGAGCTGAAGATCAGTAATAGGCAGGCGGCTATCTGACGCATAATGGTCAACCTCGAAAAGGGCCTTTCTACAGACTATGTCAAATCCACAGCCTGCCATGCCTTTGTTACCCGCCCTGGTGCTGAGCGGTGTTTTTGTCCTGCTCGGCGGTTGCGGTAACGCAGATTCGCTGGAGCAGTTTGGTGGCCCGACCATGGGCAGCACCTATTCGATCCAGTACGTCCGGCATGCCGGCGGCCCGGCGGTCGCCGAGGTCAAGCCCGCGGTCGAGGCGATCCTGGCCGAGGTCGACCGGCAGATGTCGACCTATCGTGGCGACTCGGATATCGAGCGCTTCAACGAGCTACCGGCCCACAGTTGCCAGGTCATGCCCTCTTCTATTCTGGAACTGGTCCGCGTCGGTGAACAGTTGTCGCTGGACAGCGACGGTGCCTACGACCTGACGGTCGAGCCTTTGATGAACCTCTGGGGCTTCGGTCCGCAGGGGCGCGAGGAAAAGGTGCCGGACGCGGCACGGTTGGCCGAGGTGCGTCAGCGTGTCGGCCACCGGTATCTGCGGATTGACGGCGACCAGCTGTGCAAGGATGCCGCCGTGGAGGTGGACTTCAACAGCATCGCGGCGGGCTATACGGTGGATCGTATCGTCGCGCGCTTGCAGGCACTTGGTTTGGACAGTTTTCTCGCCGAAGCCACTGGCGAGTTGAAGGCCGTCGGCAAAAAGCCCGATGGCAGTCCCTGGCGGATCGCCCTGGAGGTGCCACGGGATGACGAGCAGGTGGCGCAGCGGATCATCGCCCTCGACGGTTATGGCGTTTCCACGTCGGGCGATTACCGTAATTATTTCGAACAGGACGGCAAGCGTTATTCCCACACCTTCGATGCCCTGACCGGCGCGCCGATTACCCACAACCTGGCATCGGTCACGGTGATTCACCCGTCGACGTTGATGGCCGACGGTTTTTCGACGCTGTTGCTGATACTGGGGCCCGAGCGTGGCTGGGATTACGCGGAAAAACACATGATTGCCGCATTTTTTGTGATGCGTGCCGATACAGGTTTCGTCACACGGACAAATCAGGCGTTCGAGCGCCTGGCCAAGGGTGACGGGCATAACATGTAGTGCAGGCAAAGCTGGCCTACGACGCGACCAAGGGTTAATGTGCGCGGCGTTGAAGCTTCTATAGACTGCACACCGAGATTTGATCCTTCATGTCGCTGGCCGCGACATGATTTAGCCGCAGGTGCCAGAGGGGTGCCTCGGCCTGTTCTGAGGAGTACGCATGGCTGTCTACAACTACGACGTAGTGGTACTGGGTTCCGGCCCTGCTGGTGAAGGCGCGGCAATGAACGCCGCGAAAGCGGGGCGCAAGGTGGCGATGGTCGACAGCCGTCGCCAGGTCGGCGGTAACTGCACCCACCTGGGGACCATCCCGTCCAAGGCCTTGCGTCACTCGGTCCGGCAGATCATGCAGTTCAACACCAACCCGATGTTCCGGGCCATTGGTGAACCGCGCTGGTTTTCCTTCCCGGACGTGCTGAAAAGCGCCGAGAAGGTCATTTCCAAGCAGGTCGCTTCGCGCACCGGCTTCTACGCCCGCAACCGGGTTGACCTGTTCTTCGGCACCGGCAGCTTCGCCGACGAGCAGACCATCGAAGTGGTCTGCTCCAACGGGGTGGTCGAGAAACTGGTGGCCAAGCACATCATCATCGCCACCGGTTCGCGTCCATATCGCCCGGCCGATATCGATTTCCACCACCCGCGTATCTACGATAGCGACACCATCCTCAGCCTCGGCCACACGCCGCGCAAGCTGATCATCTACGGTGCCGGGGTGATCGGTTGTGAATACGCCTCGATCTTCAGTGGTCTCGGCGTGCTGGTGGAACTGGTGGACAACCGCGACCAGTTGCTCAGCTTCCTGGATTCGGAAATTTCCCAGGCCCTGAGCTACCACTTCAGCAACAACAACATCACCGTGCGTCACAACGAAGAGTACGACCGGGTCGAAGGCCTGGACAACGGGGTGATCCTGCACCTGAAGTCGGGCAAGAAGATCAAGGCCGACGCCTTGCTCTGGTGCAACGGCCGGACCGGCAACACCGACAAGCTGGGCATGGAGAACATCGGGGTCAAGGTCAACAGCCGTGGCCAGATCGAGGTCGACGAGAACTATCGCACCTGCGTGCCGAACATCTATGGCGCCGGTGATGTGATCGGCTGGCCGAGCCTGGCCAGTGCCGCCCACGACCAGGGGCGTTCGGCGGCGGGCAGCATTGTCGACAACGGCAGCTGGCGTTATGTCAACGACGTGCCGACCGGGATCTACACCATCCCGGAGATCAGCTCGATCGGCAAGAACGAGCATGAACTGACCAAGGCCAAGGTGCCTTACGAAGTGGGCAAGGCGTTCTTCAAGAGCATGGCCCGGGCGCAGATCGCCGGCGAGCCGCAAGGCATGCTGAAGATCCTGTTCCACCGGGAAACCCTGGAAGTCCTGGGCGTGCACTGCTTCGGTTACCAGGCGTCGGAGATCGTGCATATCGGTCAGGCGATCATGAACCAGCCGGGCGAGAACAACACCCTGAAGTACTTCGTCAACACCACCTTCAACTACCCGACCATGGCCGAAGCCTATCGGGTAGCGGCGTACGATGGCCTCAACCGGCTTTTTTGAGCGGCTCCGGCCGGTGGCCTGAGCCGGCCGGGGAGACCGATTTCAGCCTTTGCCAAGTGTGGCCGTGGCCAAACCGGGAAAGTCTGTAATCAGGCTATCGACGCCGAAGTCAGCGAGCCTGCGCATCAGCGCCGGTTCGTTGACCGTCCACACCGACACATGCAGACCCTGACGCTGGGCCTTGATCAGGCGTTCCGGGGTGCAGAGTGTCCAGTTCAACGCCAGAATCTCGCAGCCATAACTCTGGGCGACCTTCAACGGGTCGAGCCAGGCATATTCGGCTACCAGTCCGCGTGACAGGTCCGGGGTCAGTTCCAGGGCGGCCTTGAGCACTTCCCGGGAGCTGGAAGTGACGGTGACCTTGTCCAGCAGGCCGAAACGCTGGGCCATTTCGCGGATCGCCAGCACGGTGGTCGCCGCCCGGGTGCGCGAGGCACTCTTGACTTCCAGTTGCCAGTGCTCGAAATCGCACTGTTCGAACAGTTCTTCCAGGCGTGGAATCGGGCAGGGCTTGATCCAGCCCGGACCGCCCTGGCGCGCGTCATAGGTCACCAGCTCGGCCGCGGAGTGTTCGACCACCTTGCCGCGGCGGTCGGTGGTGCGCTTGAGGGTCGGGTCATGGATGACCATCAGTTCACCGTCCATGGACAGGTGCAGGTCCAGCTCGCAACGGCGCACGCCGTGCTTGAGGCATTCCTGGAAACTGGTCAGGGTGTTTTCCGGTGCTTCACCTTTGGCGCCACGATGGCCATAAATCAGAGTCACGACTGCTCCTTCAGGGAGAAAAAATACGGTTACAAGGTTAAGACCGCAGGCTGGCTGCAGCCGCAGGGATCAGGTGGCCTCGGGGTCGCTCTGCTCCCGGGCCAGGCGTCGCTCCTGCGCCTGTTTCTGCAGGATATGCCGCGCCAGCAACTGGCGCTGGGCATCGGTCAAGGCTTCGAACTCGGTGCCGATGTCGAAGGTGCCGAAGTGGCGGGGCGCGCAATGGGTTACCTTGGCCCGCAGCAACAGCCCGAGCGCCTGGGGCATCAGCACCATCTTGATCGCCAGGTGGCTGCCGACGGGATAAGCGATATGGTGTTCGAACTCCAGGCCGCCTTCGGAAAGCGTCACCCGTTGCGGTTCGCCGAACTCGCCTAGCACCGAATAGGCCATCACCTGGCTCAGCAGGTCGATGCGCTTGTTCTGGGCCTTGAGGAAGGCCGTCAGGCTTCGGTCACGCTCGCTGACCTGGCGCAGCAGGTGCTGGGACTCGAATTCGCTCAGGTGCAGTTCGCTCAGCAGGTTGAAGAGCGGAGAAGCATCTTGTAACACTTCCTTGTTCGCCGCTTCGGGGGCGGACAAGGGGCTGATTTCCAGTGCGATCGTGTCCTCGATACGGTAGTATTCGCGGCGATCTTCTTCATCTAATGTCGACATGGCGAACCCAGGGCAGAGGTGATGGTCTGAGTGTAAAGCTGCTGACCCTACCTCGCCACAAGGACGTCTTCTTTTCCTCCGAACAAGCCCCGACATGTTCAGACCACTCTTCGTATTTATCGGCACGCGTTATACCCGTGCAAAGCGTCGCAATCATTTTGTGTCTTTCATTTCCCTGACTTCGATGATCGGACTCGCGCTTGGCGTGGTCGTGATGATCGTGGTGCTCTCGGTGATGAACGGCTTCGATCATGAGATGCGCACCCGCGTGCTGGGCATGGTGCCCCACGCGACCATCGAGTCCGATGAGCCGATCAGCAACTGGCCGGCACTGGCCGACAAGATCCTCAAGAACCCGAAGGTAGAGGCCGTCGCGCCGTTTACCCAGATGCAGGGCCTGTTGACCAACAACGGCCAGGTGCAGAAGGTGATCCTCAATGCCATCGATCCGGCGCAGGAGCGCAAGGTCTCGATCATTGACCAGTTCATGCAGCAGGGCCAACTCGATGCGCTGACCCCCGGCAGCTTCGGCATCGTCATCGGCGACAAGGCCGCGACCAAGCTGGGCGTCGGACTCGGCGACAAGCTGACCTTCGTCGCCCCGGAAGTCACGGTGACCCCGGCGGGGATGTTTCCACGGATGAAACGCTTCACCGTGGTCGGCATCTTCCATGTCGGTGCCGGTGAGCTGGACGGTTACCTGGGCGTGACCAACCTCGAGGACCTGGCGCGCCTGCATCGCTGGAAGCCGGACCAGGTCCAGGGCCTGCGGCTGAAGTTCGACGACCTGTTCCAGGCTCCACGCACGGCCTGGGAGATCGCCCAGCAGTTGGGCGATGGTCATTACTACGCCCGTGACTGGACCCGTACCCACGGCAACCTGTACCAGGCGATCAAGATGGAAAAGGCCATGATCGGCCTGCTGTTGCTGCTGATCGTGGCGGTGGCGGCGTTCAACATCATCTCGACCCTGGTGATGGTGGTGAACGACAAGAAGGGCGATATCGCCATCCTGCGCACCCTGGGCTCCACGCCGGGACAGATCATGGCGATCTTCATGGTCCAGGGCACCGTGATCGGGGTGATCGGTACGCTGATCGGCGCGGTGGTCGGGATCCTCGCCGCGCTGAACGTCAGCGCCGCGATTGCTGCCCTGGAGCGCCTGATCGGGCACAAGTTTCTCAATGCCGACGTGTACTTCATCGACTACCTGCCGTCCCAGTTGATGGCCGAGGATGTGTTGATGGTCTGCGGCGCGGCACTGGTCCTGAGTTTTCTCGCCACCCTGTATCCAGCCTGGCGTGCGGCGCGCACCCAGCCTGCGGAGGCGCTACGTTATGAGTGAGTTGGGCATGAGTGAAAAAGCAGTGCTGAGTTGCCGCGACCTGGGCAAGTCCTACGAGGAAGGCCCGGAGTCGGTGGTGGTCCTGTCGGGCCTGCAGCTGGAGCTGCACGCCGGTGAGCGGGTGGCGATCGTCGGCAGCTCGGGTTCGGGCAAAAGTACCTTGCTCAACCTGCTTGGCGGTCTTGATACACCGTCCCAGGGCAGCGTCTGGCTGGCTGGCGAGGAGCTTTCCGCCCTGGGCGAGAAAGCCCGTGGCCTGCTGCGCAACCGCTCGCTGGGGTTCGTCTACCAGTTCCACCATCTGTTGCCCGAGTTCACCGCGCTGGAGAACGTCTGCATGCCGCTGTTGATCGGGCGCACCGCGATTCCCGAGGCCCGTCAGCGCGCCACGGCGTTGCTGGAGCGGGTCGGCCTCGGCCATCGCCTGGAGCACAAGCCGTCGGAGCTGTCCGGTGGCGAGCGCCAGCGTGTGGCGATTGCCCGGGCCCTGGTGAACAAGCCGGGGTTGGTGATGCTCGACGAGCCCACCGGTAACCTCGACCACCATACCGCCCAGGGCATCCAGGACTTGATGCTGGAACTCAGCACCTCGATGCGCACAGCGTTCCTGGTGGTGACCCACGACATGAACCTGGCCCGGCAGATGGATCGCGTGTTGCACCTGGAAGACGGCAAACTCGTCGCTATCTGATTCGCCAGGACCTGCACCCGTTGAATGACGCGGGTGCCGGGTCGATTATTTTTCTACGGTGGCCAGCGAATGTTCAGACCGTTATCGATTTTCATCGGCACGCGCTATACCCGCGCCAAGCGTCGCAACCGTTTTGTCTCGTTTATCTCGATGACCTCGATGATCGGCCTCGCCCTGGGCGTGCTGGCGATGATCGTGGTGCTGTCGGTGATGAACGGTTTCCAGAAGGAAATGAGTTCGCGGATCCTCGGTATGGTGCCCCACGCCACCATCGTTGGCGTCAAGCCTATCGACGACTGGCAGCCGGTGGCTGACGCGGCGCTGAAGAATCCTGAAGTGACGGCGGCGGTGCCCTTTACCGAAATGGACGGCATGCTTTCCTACAAGGGTTCGATGCAGCCGATCCAGATCAGTGGTGTCGACCCGGCCCAGGAAGGCAAGGTGTCGATTGTGGCCCAGCATATTGTCCAGGGGCGCCTGGAAGATCTGAAACCGGGTGAGTTCGGGGTGGTGATCGGTGAGATCACCGCGCGGCGCTTCCGGGTCAATGTCGGCGACAAGCTGACCCTGATTGTCCCGGAACCCAGCACCGAGCCCGGCGGTATTACCCCGCGCCTGCAACGGCTGAACGTGGTCGGGGTGTTCAAGGTCGGTGCGGAGCTGGATGGCTCCATGGCGCTGATCCATATGAGCGACGCGGCGGATATCCAGCACTGGCAGCCGAACCAGGTGCAGAGCGTGCGGCTGGCGGTGAAGGACCTGTATGCGGCGCCGCAAGTGTCCACGGATATCGCCACGGGCCTGGGCAGCGATTTCAAGGCCGATGACTGGACCCATACCCAGGGCAGCCTGTTCAGTGCCATGAAGATGGAAAAGACCATGATCGGCCTGTTGTTGCTGATGATCGTCGCGGTGGCGGCGTTCAATATCATCGCGACCCTGATCATGGTGGTGAACGACAAGGGCGCGGATATCGCGATCCTGCGCACCATCGGCGCCACGCCACGGCAGATCATGGCGATCTTCATGGTCCAGGGCACGGTGATCGGGATTGTCGGGACCTTGATCGGCGGTGTGCTGGGGGTGATTGCAGCACTGAATGTCAGTGAAATGGTGGGTTGGATCGAGCGGGTCAGTGGGCAGCATATCTTCAGTTCCGACGTGTATTTCGTCAGTAACCTGCCGTCGCAGTTGCAGGCGGGGGATGTGGTGTTGATCTGTTCGGCCGGGTTTGTCCTGAGCTTCCTGGCGACCTTGTACCCGGCGTATCGAGCGGCGAAGATCGAGCCGGCTCACGCCCTGAGATATTCGTAGTCGGGGATGGCCTCTTCGCGGCGGTGCGGCGATCCGACAAGCCCTGCTCCTACAGTTTTCCGTCGTTCACAGAACTTGTGTACGCCACCGTACTGTAGGAGCAGGGCTTGCCCGCGAAGAGGCCCTCAAGCCTGGCACGGCAACTCGATCACAAACCGCGTCCAGCCCCTCTCCGATTCACAACGAATCTGCCCACCATGGGCCCTAACGATCGACTGGGTAATCGCCAGTCCCAACCCTGCATGCTCACTGCTGCCTTCACGGCGTGCCGGGTCGGCCCGATAAAAACGGTCGAACAGCTGCGGCAACAATCCCGGGGCAATACCTTCCCCCGTATTCTCGACGCTGACCCGCAGGCCCTGCGGCACATTCTCCAGCCTCACCGCGATCTCGCCGCCCTCAGGTGTGAAGCGCAAGGCATTGTCCAGCAGATTGGACAACGCCCGACGCAGCATGCCGCGATCGCCCGCCAGACTCGCCTGGCCTTCACGCTTGAGTCGCACTCGATTCTCTTCCGCCAGTGGGGTAAAGAACTCCAGCAGGGCATCCACCTCATCGGCCAGCTCCAGCGCCTCACGCCGGGGCGTCAGCAGCCCGTGGTCGGCCTTGGCCAGGTAGAGCATGTCGTTGACCAGCTGCGCCATCCATTGCAGCTCCTCGAGGTTGCTGTGCAAGGCTTCGCGATAGTCTTCCAGCGGCCGGGGCCGGGTCAGGGTGACCTGGGTGTGGGTCAGCAGGTTCGACAGTGGCGTACGCAGTTCGTGGGCGATATCGGCGGAGAACGCCGAGAGTCGCTGGAACGAGTCATCCAGGCGCGCGAGCATGGCATTGAACGACTGCGCCAGCTCCGCCAGTTCCGGCGGCATCTGTTCCTCGGGCAGGCGCTGGGTCAGCGAGCTGGCCGAAACCCCGGCGGCCACTTCACTCATGCGCCGCAAGGGGCGCAAGCCACTGCGCGCTGCCCAGGCGCCGAGCAGGGCGGTGGCCAGGGCCGAAAGGCTGACCGTCAGCCAGATCAGGTGCTGCATGCGTTGCAGGAAATGCTGGTGATGGGTGATATCGAGGATCAGGGTCAGTTGCGGTGAGTCGGCCTTGCTCGGGTCCAGCGGGGCATTGAAGACCCGATAGGCGGTGCCCTCGATTCGCAGGCTGGTGAGCCCGGCTTGCGTCGGCAGGTCGCCGGGCAGGGCATTCGCTGCATTGAACCAGCGCTGGCCATCGGCGCCGCTGACCCGCAAGGCCAGGTCCGGACTCAGGTTAAGTTCGGCCGGCAGCCGGTCGCGGCGCTGCTGAAAGTCGTCGCGGTTCCCGACGCCCGCCAGGCTGCCACGCAAGGCCGCCAGGCGCGCGTCGAGCAGTTGCTGGTCGAGTTCGATGAAGTGCGACTCGCTGGCACGGTTGAACAGTACGCCCGCGCTCAGCGAAACCACGGCGGTGCAAGCGGCGAACAACAGGGCCAGGCGACTGCCCAGGGACAGGCGGCGCATCAGGCGTTGCGCTCTTCAAGGACATAACCCATGCCGCGCACGGTATGGATCAGCTTGTGCGGATGGGCGTCGTCGACCTTCAAGCGCAGACGGCGGATCGCCACTTCGATGACATTGGTGTCGCTGTCGAAATTCATGTCCCAGACCTGGGACGCGATCAGGGATTTGGGCAGGACCTCGCCCTGGCGCCGCAGCAGCAGTTCCAGCAGGGCGAACTCCTTGGCGGTCAGGTCGATGCGCTGTCCGGCCCGTTCGACCCGACGACGAATCAGGTCCAGGCGCAGGTCGGCCAGTTGCAGGTGGGTTTCCTGGGTGGCCGCGCTGCCCCGGCGTAGCAGGCTGCGGACCCGGGCCAGCAGTTCGGAAAAGGCGAACGGCTTGACCAGGTAGTCGTCGGCACCCAGCTCCAGGCCGTGGACGCGGTCCTCGACGGCATCGCGGGCGGTCAGGAACAGCACCGGAATATCCAGGCCGGCGCTGCGCACGGCCTGGAGGATTTGCCAGCCATCGCGACCGGGCAGCATGACATCGAGTATCAGCAGCGCGTAGTCGCCGGTCAGCGCCAAATGCTGGCCGGTGGTGCCGTCGGCCACCAGTTCGGTGTTGAAGCCGGCCTCGTTCAGGCCCTGGCGCAAGTAATGGCCGGTTTTCGGTTGGTCTTCGACGATCAGCAGTTTCATGGATGACTCATGGCTAATGACACAGGAACGTTATACCGCGCACTCGCTGGCCGGGGGGGCAAGCTGACAAAGTTGTAATCTGAAGGTCAGCTCAATGCCAGCGAGCGGGCCTTACAGTTTCACACAGCCTGGAGCCCATCCCCTTGGAGTGTGATTATGTTTTTGCGTAACAGCTTGCTGCTGGCCGGTTTGCTGGCCCTGAGTCTGCCTGCCCTGGCCTCGCCCGCGGAGAGCTACGACTTCGGCCAGCCGGCGCCGCCGAGCAAGGCCACCCGTACGGTTGAATTGACCATGACCGACATTGCCTTCAGTGCCAAGGAACTGGATGTGATGGCGGGTGAAACCGTGCGTTTCGTGCTGATCAATAAAGGTCATCTGCTGCATGAATTCAACCTGGGCCATGCGGCGGCCCATGCCGAGCACCAGCAGGAGATGCTCAAGATGCAGCAGGGCGGCCAGTTGACCGCCACCGGCATGAATATGACGGGCATGGATCACGGGGCCATGGGGCACGGGATGAAGCATGACGACCCCAACAGTGTGCTGGTGGAGCCGGGCAAGACCGCCGAACTGACCTGGACCTTCAGCCAGGCCAGGAACCTGCAATTTGCCTGCAATATTCCCGGGCATTACCAGGCGGGAATGGTCGGCACGGTGAAGGTTGCGCCTTGAAGTGGCCCGGCCGGGCCCAGGGTTTTCGTGCGTGCGGGTGAATTGCGATAGACTGGCGGGGTTTATTCAGTCAGGTTTTTGCCATGCATCCCGCCGCCGAACATTCGCCACTGGGCAAGTCCAGTGAGTACATCGCCACCTACACCCCGTCTTTGCTGTTTCCGATTCCACGGGCGGCCAAATGGGCCGAGCTGGGCCTGAGCGCCGAGACCCTGCCGTATGTCGGCGTGGACTTCTGGAACTGCTTCGAGTTGTCCTGGTTGTTGCCGTCCGGCAAGCCGGTGGTGGCGATCGGTGAGTTCAGCATCCCGGCGGATTCGCCGAATATCATCGAATCCAAGTCCTTCAAGCTGTACCTCAACTCCCTGAACCAGACGCCGTTCGTTGATACCGCCAGTCTGGAAGCGGTACTGCGTGCCGATCTGTCGGCCGCTGCCGGCAAGCCGGTGGGGGTGCGGGTCCGCCATTTGAGCGAGGTGCAGGCCGAGGGTGTGGTCGCTTTGCCGGGTGTGTGCATCGACGACCTGGAGATCAGTGTCAGTGACTACGCCCATCCGCGTCCGGAACTGTTGCGTTGCGATGCGTCGCGGATTGTCGAGGAGAGCGTGCACAGCCATTTGCTCAAGTCCAATTGCCCGGTGACCAGCCAGCCGGACTGGGGCAGTGTGGTGGTGGAGTATCGCGGCGCGGCGCTGGATCACGCGAGCCTGCTGGCGTATCTGGTGAGTTTCCGCCAGCACTCGGACTTCCACGAGCAGTGTGTGGAGCGGATCTTCCTTGACCTGCAACGCCTGTTGAAACCGGAAAAATTGACGGTGTATGCGCGCTACGTGCGACGGGGCGGGTTGGATATCAATCCGTATCGCAGTACCGAAGCGGCTGCGTTCCAGAACCAGCGTCTGGTGCGTCAGTAACGGCAGGTATAAAACCGACAGGCATAAAAAAGCCCCGACTAGTCGGGGCTTTTTCTATTGCGCGTACAGCTTAGGCTTGAACGACCGGAATCTTGGCGTTCGCCGCGGCTTCACGGAACTCGGCGATCTGGTCGAAGCTGAGGTAGCGGTAAACGTCGGCAGCCATGCTGTCGATCTTACCGGCGTACTCCATGTATTCCTCGACGGTCGGCAGGCGACCCAGGATCGAAGCCACGGACGCCAGCTCAGCCGAAGCCAGGTAGACGTTCGCGCCGTCGCCCAGACGGTTCGGGAAGTTACGGGTCGAAGTCGAGACCACGGTGGAGTTCGGTTCTACCCGTGCCTGGTTACCCATGCACAGCGAGCAGCCCGGCATTTCCATGCGTGCGCCAGCTTTGCCGTAGATGCCGTAGTAGCCTTCTTCGGTCAGCTGGTGAGCGTCCATCTTGGTCGGCGGCGACAGCCACAGACGGGTTGGCAACTGGCCTTTGACCTGGTCCAGCAACTTGCCCGCAGCGCGGAAATGGCCGATGTTGGTCATGCAGGAACCGATGAACACTTCATCGATCTTCTCGCCAGCAACGCTGGAGAGCAGGCGGGCGTCGTCCGGGTCGTTCGGCGCGCAGAGCACAGGCTCCTTGACGTCGGCCAGGTCGATTTCGATGATTTCCGCGTACTCGGCGTCCTTGTCGGCTTCCAGCAGTTCCGGGTTGGCAACCCAGGCTTCCATCGCCTGAGCACGACGCTCCAGGGTGCGGGCATCGCCGTAGCCTTCGCCGATCATCCAGCGCAGCAGGGTGATGTTCGACTTCAGGTACTCGGCGATCGACTCTTTCGACAGCTTGATGGTGCAACCGGCGGCGGAGCGTTCGGCCGAGGCGTCGGACAGCTCGAAAGCCTGTTCGACGGTCAGGGTTTCCAGGCCTTCGATTTCCAGGATGCGGCCGGAGAAGGCGTTTTTCTTGCCTTTCTTCTCGACGGTCAGCAGGCCTTTCTGGATGGCGTAGTAAGGGATGGCATGAACCAGGTCACGCAGGGTGACGCCGGGTTGCAGCTTGCCCTTGAAACGCACCAGGATCGATTCCGGCATGTCCAATGGCATAACGCCAGTGGCGGCGGCGAAAGCCACCAGGCCGGAGCCGGCCGGGAACGAGATGCCGATCGGGAAACGGGTGTGGGAGTCACCACCGGTGCCGACGGTGTCCGGCAGCAGCATGCGGTTCAGCCAGCTGTGGATGATGCCGTCGCCCGGACGCAGGGAAACACCGCCGCGGGTCATGATGAAGTCCGGCAGGGTGTGGTGCGTGGTGACGTCGATCGGCTTCGGATAGGCCGCGGTGTGGCAGAACGACTGCATGACCAGGTCGGTGGAGAAGCCCAGGCAGGCCAGGTCTTTCAGCTCGTCGCGGGTCATCGGACCAGTGGTGTCCTGGGAACCGACGGTGGTCATCTTCGGCTCGCAGTAGGTGCCAGGACGAACGCCCGTCACGCCACAGGCCTTGCCGACCATTTTCTGCGCCAGGGTGTAGCCCTTGGTGCTTTCAGCGGGAGCTTCCGGCAGCTTGAACAGGGTCGAAGGTGGCAGGCCCAGTTCAGCGCGCGCCTTCTCGGTCAGGCCGCGGCCGATGATCAGCGGAATACGACCGCCGGCACGGACTTCATCGAGCAGGACCGGGGTCTTCATTTCGAAGGTGGTCAGGACTTCATCGCTGTTGTGCTTGGTGACCTTGCCAGCATGGGGGTACAGGTCGATCACGTCGCCCATGTTCATGTTGGTAACGTCGAACTCGATCGGCAGTGCGCCGGCATCTTCCATGGTGTTGTAGAAGATCGGGGCGATCTTGCTGCCGAAGCAGAAGCCACCTGCGCGCTTGTTCGGCACGTAAGGGACGTCGTCGCCGAAGAACCACAGCACCGAGTTGGTGGCCGATTTACGCGACGAACCGGTACCGACCACGTCACCGACGTAGGCGATCGGGAAGCCGTCGTTGCGCATCTGCTCGATCTGTTTCATCGGGCCGATGGCGCCTTGCTGGTCAGGCACGATGCCGTCACGGGCCATTTTCAGCATGGCCAGGGCGTGCAGCGGGATGTCAGGGCGCGACCAGGCGTCCGGAGCCGGCGACAGGTCGTCGGTGTTGGTTTCGCCGGTGACCTTGAATACGCGCAGGCTGATCTTGTCGGCCAGCACCGGGCGGTTCTTGAACCACTCGCCGTCAGCCCAGGACTGGATCACTTCCTTGGCGTGAGCGTTGCCGTTCCTGGCTTTTTCCGCGACGTCGTGGAAGGCGTCGAACATCAGCAGGGTGTGCTTGAGTTGCGCGGCGGCAACGGCTGCCAGCTCGGCGTCGTCCAGCAGATCGACCAGGGTCACGATGTTGTAGCCGCCCTGCATGGTGCCGAGCAGTTCTACCGCGCGCTTCTTGTCGATCAGGGGGGATTTGACTTCACCCTTGGCCAGGGCGGAAAGGAAACCGGCCTTGACGTAGGCCGCTTCGTCCACGCCAGGCGGAACGCGGTTGGTGATCAAGTCAACGAGGAAAGCTTCTTCGCCAGCCGGGGGATTTTTCAGCAGCTCGACCAGGCCTGCGGTTTGTTCGGCGTTAAGCGGCTGGGGCACGATACCCAGGGCTGCACGCTCTTCGATATGTTTGCGGTAGGCTTCAAGCACAGTTATTACCCTCATCAGTGGTCCCAAATGGGTGTCCGGGACGCTCATCCAGAAATGCACGGCACTCATGCGCTGCGGGGCTTTTTGAGCCGCTTAGCCAGAGTTTCCACGATTTCCAACAGAAGCTGTTTTCAAAGTTTTACGCCTGCGGAACGGGGCTGATGAGGGTCGGCGCAGGGGCTTCCGGGGGGAATTCCTGCGCCAACGCCGTTCTCTAGGGTGAACTGTGCTCGTGACGCTTTGAAAACAGCTTCCAACGGACATTGGCGCCTAAAAAGGCAGGCCGATTCTACGGCATATTCCAAAGAAAGGTAAGTTAGGCCCTACAGGTTCGGGGGTGACCCTTGTTAGACAAAGGGCTAACATGCGGACCTGTTCTGCTTTTCCGCGTGACCCCTGCCCATGTCCAATCAGACCATCAAGACCCCCTGCGTCGGCCTCTGCTCCACTGTTTACGGTGATCTGGTGTGCCGGGGCTGCAAGCGCTTCCACCACGAAGTCATCCATTGGAACGGCTACAACGAGGAAGAAAAGCGTGCGGTCTGGTTGCGCCTGGAACAATTGCTGGTCCAGGTCATGGTGGCCAAGATCGAGGTATTCGATCCGTCCAGGCTGCGCCAGCAACTGGAGGCCCGCAAGATCCGCTTCGTGCCCCATCAGTCGGAATATTGCTGGGCGTACCAGTTGATTGCCCGTGGCGCCCGGGTGATCAGCCAGTTGGAGGCCTATGGCATGGTGTTGCTGCCGGAGTTTCGCGACTGGGGCCTGCCTGAGCTGCGCGACGCCATTGATCGGGAATTTTTCCTGCTGTCCGAGGCGCATTACCAGCGCTATATCGCCCCGGGTTTCCTCAAGGAGGCCATGGGCGGCTGATCAGGGTCGTGGCGCTGTCTCCACCAGGTGATCGATGATTTCCTGGGGCTTGAGCACCAGCACATCGCTTTCCAGGGCATCGAGCACCACTTCCGCGGTATTGCCGATCAGTGCCCCGGAAATCCCGGTGCGCGCCACCGTGCCGATCACCGTCACCGCCGCCCCGAGCGTGCGGGCCATATGGGGAATCAGCACATCGGCGGGGCCTTCCTTGATATGCAGGTGTTCGTCATCCACATCGAATTGGCCCTGGAAATCCCGGCATTGGTCGCGATAACGGCCTTCGATGGTTTCCCTGAGCTGGTATACCGGGTCGGCGGCCGACAGCATGGGCGAGGGGTGGGCGCTGATCACGTGCAAGCTGCCCTTGGCCAGGCTGGCGATGTCATAGCCGTGATCAATGATGCTGGCGTGCAGGTGTCGGTGTTCATCATCGGCATTGCCCACGTCCACGGCCGCCAGAACGACGCCTCCTGACCAGGGCGTCTCGGTCTTGACCATCAATACGGCGCAGGGGCAGTAGCGCAGCAGCTTCCAGTCGGAAGGGGTCAGCAGGGCCTTCTTCAGCGGGCTGTCGGGGCGGTGCTGCTTGATCACCAGGCCACAGCCTTCGGCCTGTTGCACGCCGATGATGGTCTCGTGCATGGTCTTGTCCCAGGCTTGTTCGGCCGTGGCGCTGTAGCCGTCGTCATGCAACTGGCTCTTGAGCAGGCTGAGCAGGGCGCTGTGGTCGTGCTTGGGATCACACATCAGCAGGTGCAGGTGCGCATCCGTGACGCCGGCGATCAGCTTGGCGCGGTTGAGGGCCAGGCTGTGGGCGTGGTCGGGGTCGAGTATCACCAGAATGCTGCGGATGGCTTGCATGGTCGGGGTGCTCCGAGAAAGTCTGAAGGCGACTTGATACAACTATAGTTGCAGTCTGCCGACTGCGACCTTGATGCATATCAAGCAGGGCGACTGGCGATCTGCTCCGGCCGCCGTATAATCGGCGACCTTGTTCTGCCTGATCCCCCCGGTTTTTGTGAGCCCCATGTCGACTATTCCCGCGTTGCGCCCTTGCCAAGCCTCTTCTGTGACGGGAGTTTTCCTGTGAATCTGCCGGAAATCCATGAATTCCTCGGTTGCCCGACCCCGCAAGGCTGGGTGCAGGCGGCGCTGGCGGATCAGGAAACGCTGCTGATCGATCACAAGAACTGCGAGTTCAAGGCGGCCAGCACCGCCTTGAGCCTGATCGCCAAGTACCACTCCCATGTCGATCTGATCAACCTGATGTCGCGTCTGGCCCGGGAAGAGTTGGTGCACCACGAACAGGTCATGCGGCTGATGAAGCGGCGCAAGATCGAGTTGCGGCAGTTGTCCGCCGGTCGTTATGCCTCAGGGTTGCGCAAGGCGGTCCGTAGCCACGAACCGGTCAAACTGGTGGACACCCTGGTGGTCGGCGCCTTTATCGAAGCCCGCAGTTGCGAGCGCTTCGAGGCCCTGGTGCCGCATCTGGACGAAGAACTGGGCAAATTCTACTTCGGCCTGCTCAAGAGCGAGGCCCGGCATTTCCAGGGTTACCTGAAACTGGCCTACCAATACGGCGACGCCGAGGACATCGGCCGGGTCATCGAGCGGGTGCGGGCGGTCGAGCAGGACCTGATCGAGTCGCCCGACAGCGAATTCCGCTTCCACAGCGGTGTCCCGGCTGTTGCCAGCGTTTAAGTGCGCACCAGCTTTTCCAGCGCCGCGTCCGCCAGGAACGATGAGCGGCTCTTGATCCGGTGGTCGCGCACGTAACGATCGATACGCTGGATCACAAAGCCGGGAAGGGTCACGTTGACCTTCTCGGTCTTGCCCAGGTAGGGCGAGATATCGATTTCCAGCATGCCCCAGCCCATGTCCGCGAACTCGGGATTTTTCCGATGGGTGAAGGAGGGCGAGGGTGTCGGCACGGGCTGACCGTTCGAAACGATCTCCTCGAGCATTATGTGGGCGATTTCCAGGGCGGCGTTATAAGCCTCTTCGAACGTATCGCCGGCGGTCACGGCCCCCGGAATATCCGGAATCTGGATGCCGATGGCGGTGTGTTCATCACCCCATTCGATGGCGATGGGATATTGCATGATGGTCTCCTGACTGAACGGGCTCATGACAAGCCCGCCCGTTTTCTGATGCTTCTGATGGTCCCGAGCGGCAGATCCTTCTTCGGATGCGGCACGGGGATCGAGTGGGGGCTGCTGGGGTGGACAAAAACATGATGACTGCCCCTTATTCGTTGCAGCATCCAGCCAGCGGCTTCCAGTTCGGCGATCAAATCCCTGCTTTTCACCTGTGACTCCTTGTCAGGTATGTCAGGGAAGCCTAGCCGTGCCGTTATCAAACATCGAATTCAAAGGTGTGTCTAGAGTTATCTATTCCTTCCTCGGCCTTTTATCGGGTAAATAAAAAGCTTGCTAACTAATGCTTTGATATTAGCTGCCTAAGCAGTAATATCTCACCAACTCTCTGCCTAAGCAGCTTTTGGTGGCCTAATGAAACATTTCACCCCGGACGACTTTCACAACTGCCATCTCGGCTTGCTCCTGGGCCGTGCCGCGTTGCTCAAGGACCGGATCATCGACGCCCATATGGTGCCGTACGGCATCACCGCCGCGCAGTTCAAGGTGTTGATCATCATGGCCCAGTTCGGGGTCGATACTCCGGCCGAGCTGTGCCGCCACCTGTCCCTGGACAGCGGTTCGATGACCCGCATGCTTGATCGCCTGGAGCAGAAAGATCTGCTCGCCCGTCGGCGTTCCGAAGGCGATCGGCGCCAGGTGCAACTGGTGCTGACGGCGCAGGGGCAGGTCCTTGCCGACCGTTTGCCGGAAATCGGTGCCGATGCGATGAACGAACTGGCAGGGGCTGTCACCCCGCAAGAGCTGCGGAGCCTGGAAGAGATCCTGAAGAAAATTTTGCTGGCGGCCGGGGACTCGATCACCCTGCTGCGGGTGGGTGAAAAAAATGAGCAGTAAAACCCTGCGTACCGGCTTCAGCCTGGTGTTCGTGTCGATGGTCCTGGCCGGTTGCGCCAGCTACAGCGGCCTGAACACCGAAGGCGTCAGACTCGAGGCGAAAGACCTCAAGGCCGCTCAATCCCTCAAGGGCGTGACCCTGTCGCCGGCGGCCTGGCCGAAAAGCGACTGGTGGAAAAGCCTCGGCGATCCGCAACTCGATGGCCTGATCCGCGAAGCCCTGCGCGACAGCCCCGATATGCAGGTCGCCAGCGCGCGGGCGCATCAGGCCAGCGCAGCGGCCGATGCCGCCGATGCGGCGCGGACGCCGACCCTCGATGCCAGTGGCGGTATCACCCGTTCGCGCCTGCCGCGGGACCAGGACCCCACCGGTCGCGGCGGCCTTTACGAGACCGTGCGCAAGGCGGGTGTCACCTTCAACTACAGCTTCGATCTCTGGGGAGGCCAGCGTGACGCCTGGGAAGCCGCGTTGGGCCAGGCGCGCGCCGCCGAAGTCGACCGCCAGGCCGCGCAACTGACCCTGGCCGCCGACGTGGCACGGGCCTACAGCAACCTGGGGCAGGCGCATATCGTCTATGACCTGGCCAACGATGACCTGCAGCGCACCCACAAGCTGCTGGACCTGGGCAAGCGTCGGCTGAGTTCCGGCATCGACAGCCACTACCAGTACCAGCAGACCGAAAGCCTGGCCGCCACGGCTGAAGAGCAGGTGATCGACGCCGGGAAAAAGCTGCAAAGCGCCAAGGTCGCCCTGGCCGTGTTGCTGGGCAAGGGCCCGGATCGCGGCAATGAGATCGCCCGGCCGAAAATCCTCCAGCCGAGCGCCGTGGCCTTGCCTTCGGTGCTGCCGGCGGAACTGCTGGGGCGGCGTCCGGACCTGGTGGCCGCGCGCTGGCGTGTCGAGGCCGCGAGCAAGGATATCGCTGCCGGCAAGACGCGTTTCTATCCCAACCTCAACCTGAGTGCCGCCGCCGGTGGCGAGTCGTTGCTGGGAGATGCGATGTTCGGCTCCGCCAGTCGTTTCTTCAGCATCGCGCCGACCGTCTCGCTGCCGATCTTCGATGGCGGTCGCCTGCGCGCCGGCCTCGACGCCAAGGACGCCGACTACGACCTGGCGGTGGCGCAATACAACAAGAGCCTGGTCCAGGCCCTGGGTGATGTCAGCGACACCCTCCAGCAACTGCGCGCCCTCAGCCAGCAGATCGTGGCCCAGCAACATGCGGCGGATATCGCCCAGGACTCCTATAACACGGTGTTGCAGCGCTACGGCGCGGGCATCGGCAACTACCTGGACGTACTCACCATCGAGCAGACCCTGTTGCAGGCCCAGCGTCAGCTGGCGGACCTGAATGCCCAGCAGATCGACCTCTCCATTGAACTGATGCAGGCCCTGGGTGGTGGTTTCCAGGCTGACAACATCGCCTCGAACGCCACCCGCCCCTCGGCTCAGACTTATTAATTCAAGGTACCTGCCATGGCCATTGCAACGAACACTACTGAAACAACCCAGGATGCTGGCAATTCCCGCAAGCGCAAGGTCATGCTGACCGGTCTCACCCTGCTGGTGGTCCTTGGCGGCCTCGGTGTCTGGGGTTGGCATGAAGTCTACGGACGCTGGAACGAAAGCACCGACGACGCCTATGTCAACGGCAACGTGGTGGAAGTCACCCCGCTGGCGACCGGCACCGTGGTCAGCATTGGTGCTGATGACGGCGATCTGGTGCATGCCGGGCAGGTGCTGGTGAACTTCGATCCGAGCGACGCCAAGATCGGTCTGCAAAGCGCCGAGGCCAACCTGGCCAAGGCCGTGCGCCAGGTCCGCGGTCTGTACAGCAATGTCGACGGCATACGCGCCCAGGTCGCCGAGCAGAAGACAGCGGTGCAGAAGGCCCAGGAAAACTTTACCCGTCGCAAGAACCTGGCGGCCGGTGGCGCGATTTCCCAGGAAGAGCTGTCCCACGCCCGTGACGACCTGACCTCCGCCCAGAGCGCGCTGAACAACGTCCAGCATCAACTCAACAGCAGCAATGCCCTGGTGGATGACACCGTGGTATCCAATCACCCGGATGTCAAAGCCGCGGCCGCGCAACTGCGCCAGGCTTATCTGGCCAATGCGCGGACCACACTGATTGCCCCGGTCACCGGCTATGTCGCCAAGCGCACCGTGCAATTGGGCCAGCGGGTTCAGCCGGGTACCGCGCTGATGGCGGTGATTCCCCTGGATCAGCTGTGGATCGACGCCAACTTCAAGGAAACCCAGCTGCGTGATATGCGCATCGGTCAGCCCGTGGACATCGAGGCCGACCTGTATGGCAGTTCGGTGAAATTCAGCGGCACCATCGACAGCCTCGGCGCCGGCACCGGCAGTGCCTTTGCCTTGCTACCGGCGCAGAACGCCACCGGCAACTGGATCAAGATTGTCCAGCGGGTGCCGGTGCGCATTCACATCAACGCCGAAGAGCTGGCCAAGCACCCGCTGCGGGTCGGCCTGTCGACCCAGGTCGAGGTTAACCTGCATGACCAGAGCGGCCCGGTGCTGGCCCAGCAGCCGCCGCAGAAGGCTTCGTTCAGCACCGATGTGTATGGGCAGCAACTGGCCGATGCCGATGCGGAAATTACCCGGCTGATCCATGAAAACAGCGCCACCGCGACGAAAACCGCGCAACGCTGAGTCGCCAATCCAGCCGCGACCCGAGCGTCGCGGCACCTGCCTCGTTTCCAAGGATTCGCGATGAGCTCGAACGCATCTTTCACTCCCCCCAGCCTGTTGCTCAGTACCATCGGCCTGTCGCTGGCGACCTTCATGCAGGTGCTCGACACCACCATCGCCAACGTGGCCTTGCCGACCATTTCCGGCAACCTGGGGGTGAGTTCGGAGCAGGGCACCTGGGTCATCACCTCCTTTGCCGTGAGCAACGCTATCGCCCTGCCGCTGACCGGCTGGCTGAGCCGGCGCTTTGGCGAGGTGAAACTGTTTATCTGGGCGACGATCCTTTTTGTCATGGCGTCGTTCCTCTGCGGTATTTCCACCTCGATGCCTGAACTGGTGGGCTTTCGCGTGCTGCAAGGGCTGGTCGCCGGGCCGCTGTACCCGATGACCCAGACGCTGCTGATTGCGGTCTATCCGCCGGCCAAGCGCGGCATGGCCCTGGCGCTATTGGCAATGGTCACGGTGGTCGCGCCGATTGCCGGGCCGATTCTCGGCGGCTGGATTACCGACAGCTACAGCTGGCCGTGGATCTTCTTTATCAACGTGCCCATCGGCGTATTCGCCGCGATGGTGGTCCGCCAGCAACTCAAGGCCCGGCCGGTGGAGATCAGTCGCCAGCCGATGGACTATGTCGGTTTGCTGACCTTGATCATTGGTGTCGGGGCCTTGCAGGTGATCCTCGACAAGGGCAATGACCTGGACTGGTTCGAGTCGAACTTCATCGTGATCGGTGCGGTCATCTCGGCGATTGCCCTGTCGGTGTTCGTGATCTGGGAGATGACGGACAAGCATCCGGTGGTCAATCTGCGGCTGTTCGCCTATCGCAACTTCCGCATCGGGACCATTGTGCTGATCCTCGGCTACGCCGGGTTCTTCGGCATCAACCTGATCCTGCCGCAGTGGTTGCAGACCCAGATGGGCTACACCGCGACCTGGGCCGGCCTCGCGGTGGCGCCGATCGGGATCCTGCCGGTACTGATGTCGCCTTTCGTCGGTAAATACGCCAATAAGGTCGATCTGCGCCTACTCGCCGGCCTGGCGTTCCTGGCAATCGGCCTGAGCTGCTTTATGCGCGCCGGTTTCACCAATGAGGTGGACTTCGGGCATATTGCCATGGTGCAACTGTTCATGGGGATCGGTGTGGCGTTGTTCTTTATGCCGACCCTGAGCATCCTGATGTCGGACCTGCCGCCCAGCCAGATTGCCGACGGTGCCGGCCTGGCGACTTTCCTGCGTACGTTGGGGGGCAGCTTTGCCGCATCGCTGACCACCTGGATCTGGATTCGCCGGGCGGACCAGCACCATGCTTATCTCAGTGAAAGCATCACCCCCTTCGATCCGGCGACGCGCGACACCCTGAGCAATCTCGGTGGGGCGGGTACCCGGGCTTATGCCCAGTTGGATCAGGTGCTCACCAGCCAGGCGTACATGCTCTCGACCGTGGATTACTTTACGTTGCTGGGCTGGGGCTTCATGGGCTTGATGCTGCTGGTGTGGCTGGCCAAGCCGCCGTTCGCGGCGAAGGCCGGGCCGGCGGCCGCGGGGCACTGACGATAATACGCACGGCACAAAACCTGTAGGAGCCTTGCGGGCCTATTCGCGGGCAAGCCACGCTCCTACAGGTCAGTGTTCAGGCTGGCGGCATGAAATCAAACGCCGCCAGCTGGAAACCCTGCTCGTCCACCTGCAAGGCCCAGCCCTGGCGATCCCAATCCCCCAGCACAATCCGTTTTGCCGCCTGCGCGCCGAGTTGCAGCTTGTGAATGGCCGGTCGATGGGTGTGGCCGTGGATCAGGGTCTGCACACCATGCTGCTGCATGACCTGCACCACCTCATCCGGCGTCACATCGACAATGTCATTGGCTTTCATCCGCGTCTGCGCACGACTCTCGCTGCGCAATTTGCGCGCCAGCTTGTGGCGGGTGCGCAGCGGCAGATGCCGGAGGATGAACAAGGTGATGGGGTTGCGCAGATAACGACGCAGGCGCATATAGGCCTCGTCCCGCGTGCACAGGCTGTCGCCGTGCATCAACAGCACCGGCTCGTCATTCATCCGCACCACGCTCGGGTCCTTGAGCAGGGTCGCGCCGGCCGCTTTGCAAAAGGCCTTGCCCAGCAGGAAGTCACGATTGCCGTGCATCAGGAAAACCTGCGTGCCACTGTCGCTCAATGCGCGCAAGGCTGCGCAGATCGAGTCTTGAAAGGGGGTCATGGCATCGTCGCCGATCCAGACTTCGAAAAAATCGCCCAGGATGTACAGCGCTTGTGCCGAACGGGCGCGTCCGGCGAGGAAATCCAGAAACGCCCGGGTAATGTCCGGGCGCTCCTCTTCCAGATGCAAATCTGAAATCAGCAGTATCACTCAACGATCTCTGCTTTCTCGATGATCACGTCTTCTGCGGGTACGTCCTGGTGGCCGGCCTTCATGGTGGTGGCCACGCCTTTGATCTTGTCGACCACGTCAGTGCCGGAAACCACTTTGGCGAATACCGCGTAGCCCCAGCCCTGGACGGTCTTGGCGCTGTGGTTCAGGAAGCTGTTGTCGGTGACGTTGATGAAGAACTGCGCGGAGGCCGAATGCGGCTCCATGGTACGGGCCATGGCAACGCTGTACTTCTCGTTCGGCAGGCCGTTGTCGGCTTCGTTCTGGATGCTTGGGCGCTTGTCTTTCTTTTCTTTCATGCCAGGCTCGAAACCGCCGCCCTGGATCATGAAGTTGCCGATCACACGGTGGAAAACGGTGTTTTCGTAGTGGCCGGCGTTAACGTACTCGATGAAGTTGGCCACGGTGATCGGGGCTTTCTCGGCGTTCAGTTCCAGGACGATTTCGCCGTGGTTGGTGGTCAGTTTGACTTGGGTCATCTTGGCTACTCTTTGAAGGAATTCGTGGGTTTCGGCATGCGGGTACCGCTCGCGGGGCCGAACCGATCTGGCATAAAACGACCAGGTTGCGCAGTTTAGCGTGAGGCGCGGGAATTTCGAGGCGGTTTTTTCATCCCGGCGCTATTAATAGCCGCCGTTTTCGGCGCGCCACTGTCAGCTGCCTGATCGCATCGGCTATGATAGCCGTTTTGATTGATCAGGCCGCCCCCGGCCGCGCAACCGCAAGCCCAAGGATCCTATGAGCAAGCCCACTGTCGACCCTACCTCGAACGTCAAGACCGGACCGGCTGTCCCGGTCAACTTCCTGCGCCCGATCATTCAGGCCGACCTGGACTCGGGCAAGCACACTCAGATCGTGACGCGTTTCCCGCCTGAGCCCAACGGCTACCTGCACATCGGCCACGCCAAGTCGATCTGTGTGAACTTCGGCCTGGCCCAGGAGTTCGGCGGCGTCACGCACCTGCGTTTCGACGACACCAACCCGGCCAAGGAAGACCAGGAATACATCGACGCCATCGAAAGCGACGTCAAGTGGCTGGGCTTCGAATGGTCCGGTGAAGTGCGCTACGCCTCGCAGTATTTCGATCAGTTGCACGACTGGGCGGTGGAGCTGATCAAGGCCGGCAAGGCCTACGTCGACGACCTGACCCCCGAGCAGGCCAAGGAATACCGTGGCAGCCTGACCGAACCGGGCAAGAACAGCCCGTTCCGCGAGCGTTCGGTGGAAGAGAACCTCGACTGGTTCGCGCGCATGCGAGCCGGAGAATTCCCGGACGGCGCCCGCGTGCTGCGGGCCAAGATCGACATGGCTTCGCCGAACATGAACCTGCGCGACCCGATCATGTATCGCATCCGCCACGCTCATCACCACCAGACCGGCGACAAGTGGTGCATCTACCCGAACTACGACTTCACCCACGGTCAATCGGATGCCATTGAAGGCATTACCCACTCGATCTGCACCCTGGAGTTTGAAAGCCACCGTCCGTTGTACGAGTGGTTTCTGGAAAACCTGCCCGTGCCGGCGCACCCGCGGCAGTATGAGTTCAGCCGCCTGAACCTGAACTACACCATCACCAGCAAGCGCAAGCTCAAGCAGTTGGTGGACGAGAAGCACGTCAACGGCTGGGACGACCCGCGCATGTCGACGCTCTCGGGCTTCCGGCGCCGTGGCTACACGCCTAAATCCATCCGCAACTTCTGCGAAATGGTCGGCACCAACCGTTCCGACGGCGTGGTGGACTTCGGCATGCTGGAATTCAGCATCCGCGACGACCTCGACCACAGCGCGCCACGGGCCATGTGCGTGCTGCGTCCGCTGAAAGTCGTGATCACCAACTACCCGGAAGGCCAGGTCGAGAATCTCGAACTGCCGCGCCACCCGAAAGAAGACATGGGCGTACGGGCATTGCCGTTCGCCCGTGAGATCTACATTGATCGCGACGACTTCATGGAAGAGCCGCCCAAGGGCTACAAGCGCCTGGAGCCGACCGGTGAAGTGCGCCTGCGCGGCAGCTACGTGATCCGTGCCGACGAAGCCATCAAGGATGCCGACGGCAATATCGTCGAGCTGCGCTGCTCCTACGATCCTGAAACCCTGGGCAAGAACCCCGAAGGGCGCAAGGTCAAGGGTGTGATCCACTGGGTGCCGGCGGCGGCCAGCGTCGAGTGCGAAGTGCGCCTGTACGATCGCCTGTTCCGTTCGGCCAACCCCGAGAAAGCCGAAGACAGCGCCAGTTTCCTGGACAACATCAACCCTGACTCACTGCAAGTTCTCACGGGTTGTCGTGCTGAACCCTCGCTGGGCAATGCACAGCCGGAAGACCGTTTCCAGTTCGAGCGCGAAGGTTACTTCTGCGCGGATATCAAGGACTCGAAACCCGGTGCTCCGGTATTCAACCGTACCGTGACCTTGCGTGATTCGTGGGGCCAGTGATTCTTTAAGGACGCCGTTGTGCTAACGATCTACAACACGCTCACCAAGAGCAAAGAAGTCTTCAAGCCCCTGGATGGCAACAAGGTGCGCATGTATGTCTGCGGGATGACCGTGTATGACTACTGCCACCTGGGCCATGGCCGCAGCATGGTGGCCTTCGATCTGGTCACTCGCTGGTTGCGTTTCAGCGGGTATGACCTGACGTATGTGCGCAACATCACCGATATCGACGACAAGATCATCAATCGCGCCAACGAAAACGGCGAATCGTTCGGCGCGCTGACCGAGCGCATGATCACCGCGATGCACGAGGACGAGGCGCGTCTCAACATTCTCAAGCCGGACATGGAGCCGCGCGCCACGGATCATATCCCCGGCATGCTGACCATGATCCAGACCCTGATCGACAAGGGGTACGCCTACGCCCCGGGCAATGGCGACGTGTATTACCGCGTCGCCAAGTTCATGGGCTACGGCAAGTTGTCGCGCAAGAAAATCGAAGATCTGCGCATCGGGGCGCGGATCGAAGTCGACGAAGCCAAGCAGGATCCGCTGGACTTCGTCCTGTGGAAAGGCACCAAGCCCGGCGAGCCGAGCTGGCAGTCGCCATGGGGCGCCGGGCGTCCGGGCTGGCATATCGAGTGCTCGGTGATGTCCACCTGCTGCCTGGGCGAGACCTTCGATATTCATGGCGGCGGCAGCGACCTCGAGTTCCCGCACCATGAAAACGAAATCGCCCAGAGCGAGGCGGCCACCGGCAAGACCTACGCCAATGCCTGGATGCACTGCGGCATGATCCGCATCAATGGCGAGAAGATGTCCAAGTCCTTGAACAACTTCTTCACCATTCGCGATGTGCTGGACAAGTACCACCCGGAAGTCGTGCGTTACCTGCTGGTGTCGAGCCACTACCGCAGCGCCATCAACTACTCGGAAGACAACCTCAAGGATGCCAAGGGCGCCCTGGAGCGTTTCTACCATGCGCTGAAAGGCCTGCCGAATGTGCCGGCAGCCGGTGGCGAGGCGTTCGTCGAGCGTTTCACCCGGGTGATGAACGATGACTTCGGCACGCCGGAAGCCTGTGCGGTGCTGTTCGAGATGGTGCGTGAGATCAACCGTCTGCGCGAGAGCGATCTGGCTGCGGCGGCCGGTCTGGCGGCGCGTCTGAAAGAGCTGGCCAGTGTGCTCGGAGTCCTGCAGTTGGAGGCCGATGAGTTCCTGCAGGCGGGTGCCGAAGGGCGGGTCGATGGGGCTGAAGTCGACGCGCTGATCCAGGCACGTCTGGCAGCACGGGCCAACAAGGACTGGGCGGAGTCCGACCGTATCCGCGACCAGATCACCGCCATGGGCGTGGTGCTGGAAGACGGCAAGGGCGGGACCACCTGGCGTCTGGCTGACTGAGTCGGGTTCCTGTGGCAACAAAAAACCGCCGATTGGCGGTTTTTTGTTGGGTGAAGGCCTTCAGCGTTGTGGTGTCGCTGAAGGCTCCATCGCCTCAGGCATGCAGCGTTTCGGCGGCATACAAGGTGTTTTCCAGCAGGCAGGCGCGGGTCATCGGGCCGACGCCACCCGGAACCGGAGTGATCCAGCCGGCACGGGGCAGGGCGGTCTCGTAGACCACGTCACCCACCAGCTTGCCATCTTCCTGGCGGTTGATGCCGACGTCGATGACGATGGCGCCTTCCTTGATCCACTCGCCCTTGACCAGGCCCGGCTTGCCGGCGGCCACCACCACCAGATCGGCGCGGCCGACGTGGCCGGCCAGGTCCCGGGTGAAGCGGTGGGTGACGGTCACGGTGCAGCCGGCCAACAGCAGCTCCATGGCCATCGGCCGACCGACGATATTGGAGGCGCCGACAATCACCGCATCCATCCCGTACAGATCGACCCCGGTGCTTTCCAGCAGGGTCATGATGCCTTTCGGGGTGCACGGGCGCAGCAACGGAATGCGCTGGGCCAGGCGACCGACATTATAAGGATGGAAGCCGTCGACGTCCTTGTCCGGGCGAATGCGTTCCAGCAGCTTGGAGGCATCCAGATGTTCGGGCAGCGGCAATTGCAGCAGCACGCCGTCGATCTGCGGATCGTCATTGAGGCGATCGATCAGGTCGGTGAGCGCCTGTTGGGTGGTGTCGCTAGGCAAGTCGTAGGCTTGTGAAATGAAGCCGACCTCTTCGCAGTCTTTACGCTTGTGCGAAACATAAACCTGAGAGGCAGGATCGCTGCCGACCAGAATCACCGCGAGGCCTGGCGTACGCAGGCCCTGCTGGCGACGCTCGGCGACACGTTGGGCGATCTGCTGGCGCAGACGGGCGGCGATCGCTTTGCCGTCGATTAGTTGTGCAGTCATGACGCGTGATTAACCATCGAGAGGGGTTGAAAAAGAGTGCGCATTCTCGCATGTCGTGGCGCGAGGGCAAAGGCGCTTGGTCCGGATATTCCCCTAAGCCCTTTATATATCTGAATTTTTTTTAGAAAAGAGTTGACGATCTTTCGGCTCGTCTATAACATTTGTCGCGCTTGTCGGGCATAGCCTAGCACTGGTTGAGAAGGTCGAGCAGAGTTGATGTCTGGCTCAGCAAGATTGAAGCACTTGGTTTGTAGTCGTCACCGAGTACAGATTAATAAGGCGCCCGTAGCTCAGCTGGATAGAGCATCCGCCTTCTAAGCGGATGGTCGCAGGTTCGAGTCCTGCCGGGTGCGCCATTAGGCAGCTTTGGCACAAGTAACGCAATATGGTGGGCGTAGCTCAGTTGGTAGAGCACAGGATTGTGACTCCTGTTGTCGTGGGTTCGATCCCCATCGTCCACCCCATATTTCGAAAAGCGCTAGATTAACAGTCTGGCGTTTTTGCTTTAAAGGCTTCATGCGCGGATGTGGTGGAATTGGTAGACACACTGGATTTAGGTTCCAGCGCCGCGAGGCGTAAGAGTTCGAGTCTCTTCATCCGCACCAAATAAAGTTTCATCAAGGCCGCTGGGTGTTGGTGAGGCTTAACAAGGAGGTCGATCTGATCGGTCTTTTTGAACAGGCAATATGGTGGGCGTAGCTCAGTTGGTAGAGCACAGGATTGTGACTCCTGTTGTCGTGGGTTCGATCCCCATCGTCCACCCCATATTCGAATAAAAACGCCAGATTAATTATCTGGCGTTTTTTTTTCATCAGGTTTCGCCAAGGTCCGCTGACTTTTGCAAGGCCCAGTAAAGAAGCCGCCTTGAGCGGCTTTTTTATTGCCTCGAATTTCGCCATTCTTCGTTGTCTTGGGCGCATTTCCAGCTTGTTCGTGAAGGTGTCTCTGTGCCTCGATCGGAATTTACTTGGCTGCAGCCTTCCAGTCCTTTTATCGGGTGGAGAGGGTTGCCTGGCGGCGTGGTTGGTCTTGCCGAGTCAAGGTGTGGGATATAACGACGGCGATAATGGCGATGGTACGAAGGCCATTGATGTCCTGGCGATACGCAATAGGCGAATGACTGGCGGCATGCTTCTGCGGCGACGAACGTTCTGGTGAGGTCATCGTTGCCAGTTGCTCCAGTGCTTGGCTTGCATGATAAAGCGGCGTAGGTTGGCTGTTAACCTGCCAAGGCAAAAGGCGGATCGCCCACCTGCGGGGCCTGTCGGTGTGCTGGCGCAATGCTCTCCCGCGGCTCTTCTATATAGTAGAAAGGTGATTGAGTGACCGCCTGTCCGGGACGCCTGGCTCAAGGGTGGCCCATGCCCAATGATTACCTGCTGTTTTTAGCCCTTTTCAGTAGGGTGACTTCTTGAGTCTGACCCTCTAGAATGCTTGCCCTTGCTTCTGAGGTCGGAAACGGCCGGCTAATGTCTGTGCAACGAGGAATATCCATGCAAGTTTCTGTTGAAAATACATCGGCTCTTGAGCGCCGCATGAGCATCACCGTGCCAGCTGAGCGCATCGAGACCCAGGTCAACAAGCGTCTGCAGCAGACTGCCCAAAAGGCCAAGATTGCAGGCTTCCGCCCTGGCAAGGTGCCAATGAGCGTGATTCGCCAGCGTTACGAGGCGGATGCCCGCCAGGAAGCCGTGGGCGATGTGATCCAGTCCTCCTTCTATGAAGCCGTGGTTGAGCAGAAGCTGAACCCGGCTGGTCAGCCTTCTGTCGAGCCGAAAGTGCTGGAGAAGGGCAAAGACCTGGAATACGTTGCTACGTTCGAAGTGTTCCCTGAGTTCACCGTTGCCGGTTTCGACTCCATCTCTGTCGAGCGCCTGAGCGCCGACGTGGCGGACTCGGATCTGGATAACATGCTGGAAATCCTGCGCAAGCAGAACACCCGTTTCGAAGTGGCCGATCGCGCTGCCCAGAACGAATACCAGCTGAATATCGATTTCGTCGGCAAGGTCGACGGTGAAGTCTTCGCCGGTGGTTCCGCCAAGGGCACCCAGCTGGTGCTGGGCTCCAACCGCATGATCCCGGGCTTCGAAGATGGCCTGGTAGGCGCTAAAGCCGGTGAAGAACGCGTTCTGAGCCTGACTTTCCCCGCTGACTACCAGAACCTGGACCTGGCTGGCAAAGCTGCCGAGTTCACCGTGACCGTCAACACCGTGTCCGCACCGACCCTGCCTGAGCTGAACGAAGCCTTCTTCGCCCAGTTCGGCATCAAGGAAAGCGGCATTGACGGCTTCCGCACCGAAGTTCGCAAGAACATGGAGCGTGAGCTGCGCCAGGCGATCAAATCCAAGGTCAAGAACCAGGTGATGGACGGTCTGCTGGCCGCCAACCCGATCGAAGTGCCGAAGGCCCTGCTGTCCAACGAAGTGGATCGTCTGCGCGTGCAGGCCGTTCAGCAGTTCGGCGGCAACATCAAGCCTGATCAACTGCCGGCCGAGCTGTTCGAAGAACAAGCCAAGCGCCGCGTCGTGCTGGGCCTGATCGTGGCTGAAGTGGTCAAGCAGTTCGAGCTCAAGCCTGATGAAACCCGCGTGCGTGAGCTGATCCAGGAAATGGCCTCGGCCTACCAGGAGCCAGAGCAGGTTGTGTCGTGGTACTACAAGAACGACCAGCAACTGAACGAAGTTCGTTCGGTTGTGCTGGAAGAACAAGTTGTGGATACTGTTCTGCAGAAGGCGAATGTGACCGATAAATCGGTCTCCTACGAAGAAGCAGTCAAGCCGGTGGAAGCTCCACAAGCCGACTGATTTTCTGACTCGTTGGAAATACACACCATAAGCCAGCCTCGCGCTGGCTTATGCGTATTCAAGACATGACTATTTGGGAGTGACTGCAGAGCATGTTCCGTAATTCTTATATTCAGCAGAACTCTGATATCCAGGCCGCAGGCGGCCTGGTCCCGATGGTTGTCGAGCAGTCCGCTCGTGGCGAGCGCGCCTATGACATCTACTCGCGCCTTCTCAAGGAGCGGGTGATTTTTCTGGTGGGCCCGGTAGAGGACTACATGGCCAACCTGATCTGTGCGCAACTGCTGTTCCTTGAAGCGGAAAACCCGGACAAGGACATCCATCTCTATATCAACTCCCCGGGCGGTTCGGTGACAGCGGGCATGTCGATCTACGACACCATGCAGTTCATCAAGCCAAACGTGTCGACCACCTGTATCGGTCAGGCGTGCAGCATGGGCGCGTTCCTGCTGACGGCCGGTGCCGAAGGCAAGCGTTTCTGCCTGCCGAACTCGCGTGTGATGATTCACCAGCCATTGGGCGGTTTCCAGGGCCAGGCGTCGGATATCGAAATCCATGCCAAGGAAATCCTCTTCATTCGCGAGCGTCTCAACACGCTGATGGCCAAGCATAGCGGGCGCACGCTGGAAGAAATCGAGCGCGATACCAACCGTGACAACTTCATGAGCGCAGAAGCCGCGCGTGACTACGGGTTGATCGATGCAGTGATCGACAAGCGCCCCGCTTAACATTAAGCAGCACAAAATAGGGCTGGTCGGCTGTTCCGATCACCAGCGGGCTTGAAAAAGCCCGCAATAGCCTTCATCTTGTGTTGCAAGCCTATCGGATTTGGATCGAACGAATGACTGACACCCGCAACGGCGAGGACAACGGCAAGCTGCTCTATTGCTCCTTCTGCGGCAAAAGCCAGCATGAAGTACGCAAGTTGATCGCCGGCCCCTCGGTCTTTATCTGCGACGAGTGCGTCGACCTGTGCAATGACATCATCCGTGAGGAGGTGCAGGAAGCACAGGCTGAAAGCAGCGCGCATAAATTGCCTTCGCCTAAAGAAATCAGCGGCATCCTTGATCAGTATGTGATTGGTCAGGAGCGTGCGAAAAAGGTTCTGGCGGTAGCGGTCTACAACCACTACAAGCGTCTGAACCAGCGTGACAAGAAAAGTGACGACGTCGAGCTCGGCAAAAGCAACATCCTGCTGATCGGTCCGACCGGCTCGGGTAAGACCTTGCTGGCTGAAACCCTCGCTCGCCTGCTGAATGTGCCGTTCACCATTGCTGACGCAACCACCCTCACCGAGGCGGGTTATGTGGGCGAAGACGTGGAAAACATTATTCAGAAACTGTTGCAGAAGTGCGACTACGATGTGGAAAAGGCCCAGATGGGCATTGTCTACATCGACGAAATCGACAAGATTTCCCGCAAGTCCGATAACCCGTCGATTACCCGGGACGTTTCCGGTGAAGGCGTGCAACAGGCCTTGCTGAAGTTGATCGAAGGCACGGTGGCCTCCGTTCCGCCCCAGGGCGGTCGCAAGCACCCACAGCAGGAATTCCTGCAAGTGGACACCCGCAACATCCTGTTTATCTGTGGTGGTGCGTTCTCCGGTCTGGAAAAGGTTATTCAGAACCGTTCCACCCGTGGTGGCATCGGTTTCAGCGCCGAAGTGCGTAGCAAGGAAGAAGGCAAGAAGGTCGGTGAATCCCTGCGTGAAGTCGAGCCTGACGATCTGGTCAAGTTCGGTCTGATCCCGGAATTCGTCGGTCGCCTGCCGGTCCTGGCCACGCTCGACGAGCTGGATGAGGCTGCGTTGATGCAGATTCTCACCGAGCCGAAGAACGCCTTGACCAAGCAGTATGCCAAGCTGTTCGAAATGGAAGGGGTTGACCTGGAATTCCGTGCCGATGCACTGAAATCCGTCGCCAAACGTGCCCTGGAGCGTAAAACCGGTGCCCGTGGCCTTCGTTCGATCCTCGAAGGCGTCCTGCTCGACACCATGTATGAAATCCCCTCGCAGTCCGAGGTGAGCAAGGTGGTGATCGATGAAAGCGTGATCGAGGGTAAATCCAAGCCACTGTACATCTACGAGAACAGTGAGCTGCAGGTAAAGGCCGCGCCTGACGCCTGAGTGCGGCAGACTGTGACCTGACAAGGGGCCTTCGGGCCCCTTTTCTTTTGGCGCTTGTTTTTTTCCGAACAAGCCCCCATCTTGGTTTCAAGCTTATCCATCTGTTTCCGGCCGTACGGCCGCCGTAGAGGCGAAATCATGAAGACAACCATCGAATTGCCTCTCCTGCCATTGCGTGATGTCGTGGTGTATCCGCACATGGTGATCCCGCTGTTCGTGGGGCGCGAGAAATCTATCGAAGCCCTCGAGGCCGCGATGACGGGCGACAAGCAGATCCTGCTGCTGGCCCAACGTAATCCTGCCGATGATGACCCGGGCGAAGATGCGCTGTATCGCGTAGGTACAGTCGCCACCGTATTGCAGTTGCTGAAATTGCCTGATGGCACCGTCAAGGTGCTGGTCGAGGGCGAGCAGCGCGGCACCGTCGAGCGTTTCAGCGAGGTTGACGGCTACTGCCGCGCCGAAGTGGCGCTGATCGACGAGGTCGATGCCCCGGACCGTGAGTCCGAAGTCTTTGTCCGCAGCCTGCTGGCACAGTTCGAACAATATGTGCAGTTGGGCAAGAAGGTCCCGGCTGAAGTGCTGTCGTCGTTGAACAGCATCGACGAGCCGAGCCGCCTGGTCGATACCATGGCCGCGCACATGGCCTTGAAGATCGAGCAGAAGCAGGAAATTCTCGAAATCGTCGATCTGTCGGCCCGTGTCGAGCACGTGCTGGCCCTGCTCGACGCCGAAATCGACCTGCTGCAGGTCGAGAAACGCATCCGTGGTCGCGTCAAGAAGCAGATGGAGCGCAGTCAGCGCGAGTACTACCTGAATGAGCAAATGAAAGCCATTCAGAAGGAACTGGGCGACAGCGACGAAGGCCATAATGAAGTCGAAGAGCTGAAAAAGCGCATCGATGCCGCCGGTCTGCCGAAAGATGCCATGACCAAGGCCCTGGCCGAGTTGAACAAGCTCAAGCAGATGTCGCCGATGTCCGCGGAAGCGACCGTGGTGCGCTCCTACCTCGACTGGTTGGTGCAGGTGCCATGGAAGGCCCAGAGCAAGGTGCGCCTGGACCTGGCGCGGGCCGAAGATATTCTCGACGCGGACCATTATGGCCTGGACGAAGTCAAGGAACGTATCCTCGAATACCTCGCCGTGCAGAAGCGAGTGAAGAAAATTCGGGGGCCGGTACTGTGCCTCGTCGGACCTCCGGGCGTGGGTAAAACTTCCCTGGCTGAGTCGATTGCTCACGCGACCAATCGAAAATTCGTACGCATGGCCCTCGGTGGTGTGCGTGACGAAGCGGAAATTCGTGGTCATCGACGGACTTATATCGGTTCGATGCCAGGAAGATTGATACAAAAGATGACAAAGGTTGGCGTGCGCAACCCGCTGTTCCTGCTCGATGAAATCGACAAGATGGGCAGCGACATGCGTGGCGATCCGGCCTCGGCGCTGCTCGAGGTGCTGGACCCGGAACAGAACCACAATTTCAACGATCACTACCTGGAAGTTGACTACGACCTGTCCGATGTCATGTTCCTCTGCACCTCCAACTCGATGAACATCCCGCCGGCGCTGCTCGACCGGATGGAAGTGATCCGCCTGCCGGGTTACACCGAGGACGAGAAGATCAACATCGCCACCAAGTACCTGTCGCCCAAGCAGATCCAGGCCAATGGCCTGAAGAAGGGCGAGCTGGAATTCGAGGTCGAGGCGATTCGCGACATCATTCGCTACTACACCCGCGAAGCCGGTGTGCGGGGGCTGGAGCGGCAAATCGCCAAGGTCTGCCGCAAGGCGGTGAAAGAGCACTCCCTGGAAAAACGCTTCTCGGTCAAGGTCACCTCCGACCTGCTGGAGCATTTCCTCGGCGTGCGTAAATTCCGCTACGGCCTGGCCGAGCAACAGGATCAGATCGGTCAGGTCACGGGCCTGGCCTGGACCCAGGTCGGTGGCGAGTTGTTGACCATCGAAGCCGCCGTGGTGCCGGGCAAGGGCCAGTTGATCAAGACCGGTTCCCTGGGCGATGTCATGGTCGAGTCGATCACCGCCGCGTTGACCGTGGTGCGCAGCCGCGCCAAGAGCCTGGGGATCCCCCTGGACTTCCATGAGAAGCGCGACACCCATATCCATATGCCGGAAGGGGCGACGCCGAAAGACGGTCCTAGCGCTGGTGTAGGAATGTGTACGGCCCTGGTGTCAGCCTTGACTGGCATTCCTGTGCGTGCCGACGTGGCCATGACCGGTGAAATTACCTTGCGCGGTCAGGTGCTGGCCATTGGTGGTTTGAAGGAAAAATTGCTGGCGGCACATCGTGGTGGGATCAAGACCGTCATCATTCCAGAAGAGAATGTGCGCGATCTGAAGGAAATTCCTGACAATATCAAGCAGGATCTTCAGATTAAACCGGTTAAATGGATTGACGAGGTCCTGCAAATTGCGCTGCAATACGCGCCGGAGCCCTTGCCAGATGTGGTTCCGGAGATCGTCGCGAAAGATGAGAAGCGCGACTCCGATTCTAAGGAAAGAATCAGCACGCATTAAGTACGGATCAAGCCTGGGTGGCTTCCTTGACAGCTTTTTAGAGCCCTTGTTATAAAGCGGCTCTTAAGTGTCTGTAGGCCATTCAGCACAGGTTTAGCTTTCACCCAAAAACTTAGAAATATACTCAATAGATATAAGGGGACTTAGAGTGAACAAGTCGGAACTGATTGATGCTATCGCTGCATCCGCTGATATCCCGAAAGCTGCTGCTGGCCGTGCGCTGGATGCAGTCATCGAATCCGTCACTGGCGCTCTGAAGGCTGGCGACTCCGTTGTACTGGTAGGTTTCGGCACCTTCTCCGTGACCGACCGTCCTGCTCGCATCGGTCGCAACCCTCAGACCGGTAAGACGCTGGAAATCGCTGCTGCCAAAAAGCCAGGTTTCAAAGCCGGCAAAGCACTGAAAGAAGCTGTCAACTGACATTCGTTCAAGCCTTTGCCTATCCGGGTCGGGTTATTGCCTGATCTGGCCGCGGAGCGGTGAAGCGGTCGGCCAGGGTCCTTTTTCAGGGCCGGCCTGACACGCCGAGGGACGCGTATCGAGCCCTCATCCGCTCTGCCAGTTACGAGAAGGCGCATCCTCGGATGCGCCTTTCTTCTATCCGGATTCTACCCACGCTCCACGGTTGCCCACATTGAAGTTCAACCGTTTCTGGGGGACGCATGCTGCAAAATATCAGGGACAATTCACAAGGCTGGATTGCCAAGACCATCATCGGAGTCATCGTCGCATTGATGGCGCTGACCGGTTTCGATGCCATTTTCAGGGCCACCTCCACTAGCCAGGACGCGGCCAAGGTCAACGGTGACGAGATCACCCAGACCGAGCTGAGCCAGGCGGTCGACATGCAACGTCGCCAACTCATGCAACAGCTGGGCAAGGATTTCGATGCCTCGTTGCTGGATGAGAAAATGCTCCGCGAATCCGCCCTCAAGGGGCTGATCGATCGCAAGCTGCTGCTGCAGGGCGCCGAGAAGTCGAAGTTCGCTTTCTCCGAGGGTGCTCTGGACCAGGTCATCCTGCAAACCCCTGAATTCCAGGTGGACGGCAAGTTCAGCTCCGATCGTTTCGACCAGGTGATTCGTCAACTGGGCTACGGTCGTATGCAATTCCGCCAGATGCTGGCTCAGGAAATGCTGATCGGCCAGATCCGTGCCGGTCTGGCGGGCAGTGGTTTCGTCACTGATGCCCAGGTACTGGCGTTTGCCCGTCTGGAAAAACAGACCCGCGATTTCGCTTCGCTGAACGTGCCGGTCGATCTGTCGGCGGTCAAGCTGACCGATGACGAGGTCAAGGCCTACTACGACAAGCACGCCAAGGAGTTCATGACGCCGGACCAGGTGGTCGTCGATTACCTGGAGCTGAAGAAGTCCTCGTTCTTCGATCAGGTCACCGTCAAGGATGAAGACCTGCAGGCGCTGTATCAGAAAGAAACCGCGAACCTCGCTGAACAGCGTCGTGCCGCGCACATTCTGATCGAAGTGAATGACAAGGTGAACGACGCACAGGCCAAGGCGAAGATCGAAGAGATCCAGCAGCGCCTGGCCAAGGGTGAGCATTTCGACGCCCTGGCCAAGGAGTTCTCCCAGGACCCGGGTTCGGCCAGCCATGGCGGTGACCTCGGTTTCGCCGGCCCGGGTGTCTATGACCCGGCCTTTGAAAAGGCGCTGTATGCCTTGACCAAGGACCAGGTGTCGGGACCGGTGCGCAGCGAGTTCGGTTATCACCTGATCAAGCTGTTGGGCGTCGAGGCACCGCAAGTGCCGACCTTCGCCAGCCTGAAGGACAAACTGACCCGCGAGCTGAAAACCCAGCAAGTGGAACAGCGTTTCGTCGAGGCGACCAAGCAGCTTGAAGACGCCTCGTTCGAAGCCTCCGACCTGGCCCAGCCGGCCCAGGACCTGAACCTGAAGGTGCACACCTCAGCGCCGTTCGGGCGTGAGGGTGGTGAAGGTGTGGCAGCCAACCGTGCCGTGGTAACGGCGGCGTTCAGTCCGGAAGTGCTGGATGAGGGTGCCAACAGCACCGCCCTCGAGCTGGACCCGGACACCGTGGTGGTATTGCGTGCCAAGGAACACCACAAGCCTGAGCAACTGCCTCTGGCCAGCGTGGATGCACCGATTCGCAAGCAATTGACCAAGGAGCACGCCACGGCGGCGGCCAAGGTCAAGGCGGACGAACTGATCGCCAGCCTGCGTGAAGGCAAGGCACTGCCGGCCGGCCAGACCTGGAAAACCCAGGAAGCCGTCACCCGCGGTCAGGAAGGGGTTGATCCTGCAGTGTTGCAAGCGCTGTTCCGCATGCCCAAGCCCGAAGGCAAGGACAAGCCGACCTTCAGCACCGTGACCCTGGCTGATGGCAGCCTGGTGCTGGTGCGTCTGAACGGCGTGAACGAAGGCGCGGCACCAAGCGAAGAAGAGAAGGCGTCCTATCGTCGCTTCCTCGCCTCCCGTGCCGGCCAGCAGGACTTCGCGGCCTACCGCAAGCAGCTGGAAGGCCAGGCGGACATCAAGCGCTTCTGAGGCACTTGATTCAGCCAACGCTCGCTACATAAAAAAAGACCGCTCATTGAGCGGTCTTTTTTATGTCCGGGAAACAGGAGTCGTCGCTCGGCGTACCTACACTGAACCCGTCCCGGGCACCAGGAACGCCGCTTCCAGCAACTGTTTTGTATAAGGATGTTGCGGCGCGGCAAAGATGTCCTTTGCGTCGCCTTGTTCAACGGCCTTGCCATGCTTGACCACCATCAACTGGTGGCTCAGCGCTTTGACCACCGCCAGGTCGTGGCTGATAAACAGGTAGGTCAGGTTGTACTTGATCTGCAACGAGCGCAGCAGTTCGACGACCTGGCGCTGCACCGTGCGGTCGAGGGCCGAGGTCGGCTCGTCGAGCAGGATCAACGCCGGCTTGAGCACCAGCGCCCGGGCAATGGCGATGCGCTGGCGTTGTCCGCCGGAAAACTCGTGGGGGTAGCGGTTGCGGGTTTCCGGATCCAGGCCGACTTCTTTCAGCGCCGCGATGATCGCCGCTTCCTGTTCCTGCTCGTTACCGATCTTATGGATGCGCAGACCTTCGCCGACAATCTGGCTGACGCACATGCGCGGGCTGAGGCTGCCGAACGGGTCCTGGAACACCACCTGCATTTCCCGACGCAACGGTCGCACCTGCTTCTGGGACAGGCCGCTCAACGACTGGCCTTCGAAACGGATATCGCCCTGGCTGCCGATCAGTCGCAGGATCGCCAGGCCGAGGGTGGATTTGCCCGAGCCGCTTTCGCCGACAATGCCCAGGGTCTGGCCCCGGGGCAGGCTGAACTGGATGCCGTCCACGGCCTTCACATGGTCCACGGTGCTGCGCAACAGGCCTTTCTTGATGGGGAACCAGACCTTGAGGTCGTCCACCTCCAGCAGCGGCTCACCGACCTCGGTCACGGCCGGTTCGCCACGGGGTTCGGCGCTGAGCAGTTCACAGGTGTAGGGATGTTGCGGGGCCTGGAACAGGGCTTCGCAGTCGGCCTGCTCGACGATCCGGCCGCGCTGCATGACGCACACCCGGTGGGCGATCCGGCGTACCAGGTTGAGGTCATGGCTGATCAGCAGCAGGGCCATGCCCAGGCGTGCCTGCAGTTCCTTGAGCAATTCGAGGATTTTCAACTGCACCGTCACATCGAGGGCGGTGGTCGGTTCGTCGGCGATCAGCAGCTCCGGCTCGTTGGCCAGGGCCATGGCGATCATTACACGCTGTCGCTGGCCGCCTGAGAGCTCGTGTGGGAGGGCTCTGAGGCGTTTGTGTGGCTCGGGGATGCCCACCAGCTCCAGCAGCTCCAGGGTGCGTCGAGTGGCCACCTTGCCGGTCAGGCCCTTGTGGATGCCGAGCACTTCGTTGATCTGCTTCTCGATGGAGTGCAGCGGGTTCAGCGAGGTCATCGGCTCCTGGAAGATCATCGCGATGCGATTGCCGCGGATGTGGCGGATGGTCTTCTCTTTCAGGGTCAGCAGGTCCTGCCCGGAATACTGGATCGTACCGCTGGGGTGGTGGGCCAGGGGGTAGGGCAGCAGGCGCAGGATCGAGTGCGCGGTGACCGACTTGCCCGAGCCGCTTTCGCCCACCAGGGCCAGGGTCTCGCCGCGACGGATATCGAAGCTGAGGTTTTCCACCACCCGCTGGCGCTGCTCGCCGACCACGAACTCCACCGAGAGGTCGCGCACTTCGATCAGATTGTCCTGATTCATCTTACTTCCTCGGGTCGAAGGCATCGCGAGCGGACTCGCCGATAAACACCAGCAGGCTGAGCATCAAGGCCAGCACGGCGAACGCGCTCATGCCCAGCCAGGGCGCCTGCAGATTGGATTTGCCCTGGGCCACCAGTTCGCCCAGGGACGGCGAGCCGGCCGGCAGGCCGAAGCCGAGGAAGTCCAGGGCGGTCAGGGTACCGATGGCGCCGGTGAGGATGAAGGGCATGAAGGTCATGGTCGAGACCATGGCGTTGGGCAGGATATGGCGGAACATGATCGCGCCGTTCTGCATGCCCAGGGCCCGGGCCGCTCGGACATATTCCAGGTTGCGCCCACGGAGGAACTCGGCGCGCACCACGTCCACCAGGCTCATCCAGGAAAACAGCAGCATGATCCCCAGTAGCCACCAGAAGTTCGGCTGGACGAAGCTGGCGAGGATGATCAGCAGGTAGAGCACCGGCAGCCCGGACCAGATTTCCAGGAAACGCTGCCCGGCCAGGTCGACCCAGCCGCCATAGAAGCCCTGCAAGGCGCCGGCGATCACGCCGATGATGGAACTGAGCACGGTCAGGGTCAGGGCGAACAGCACCGAGATGCGGAAGCCGTAGATCACCCGGGCGAGCACGTCGCGGCCCTGGTCATCGGTGCCCAGCAGGTTGTCCGCCGATGGCGGGGCGGGGGCCGGGACACGCAGGTCGTAGTTGATGCTCTGATAGCTGAACGGAATCGGCGCCCACAACGTCCAGGCGTCCTTGGCCTTGAGCAGTTCGCGGATGTACGGGCTCTTGTAGTTGGCTTCCAGCGGGAACTCACCGCCGAAGGTGGTTTCCGGATACCGCTTGAGGGCCGGGAAATACCAGCCGCCGTCGTAGTGCACCAGCAGCGGCTTGTCGTTGGCGATCAGCTCGGCGCCGAGGCTCAGGACGAACAGCACCAGGAACAGCCATAGCGACCACCAGCCGCGCTTGTTGGCCTTGAACCGTTCGAAACGTCGGCGATTGAGGGGGGATAACTGCATCTCAATGCTCCCGATGTTCGAAGTCGATCCGCGGATCGACCAGGGTGTAGGTAATGTCGCCGATCAGTTTCACCACCAGCCCCAGCAGGGTGAAGATGAACAGGGTGCCGAAGACGATCGGATAGTCGCGGTTGATCGCCGCCTCGAAGCTCATCAGGCCCAGGCCGTCGAGGGAGAAGATTACTTCCACCAGCAGGGAGCCGGTGAAGAAGATGCCGATGAAGGCCGAGGGGAAACCGGCGATAACCAGCAGCATGGCGTTGCGAAACACATGACCGTAGAGCACGCGGCGCTGGGTCAGGCCCTTGGCCTTGGCGGTGACCACGTACTGCTTGTTGATTTCATCGAGAAAGCTGTTCTTGGTCAGCAGGGTCATGGTGGCGAAGTTGCCGATGACCAGAGCGGTAACCGGCAGCGCCAGGTGCCAGAAGTAGTCGAGGATCTTGCCGCCGAAGCCCAACTGATCGAAGTTGTTCGAGGTCAGTCCGCGCAAGGGGAACCAGTTCAGGTAGCTGCCTCCGGCGAACACCACGATCAGCAGGATCGCGAACAGGAACGCCGGAATCGCATAACCGACGATGATCGCCGAACTGGTCCAGACATCGAAATGACTGCCATGGCGAGTGGCTTTGGCAATGCCCAGCGGAATGGAGACCAGGTACATGATCAGGGTGCTCCAGAGCCCGAGGGAAATTGATACCGGCATCTTTTCCTTGATCAGGTCGACGACCTTGGCATCGCGGAAGAAGCTGTTGCCGAAGTCCAGGGTCGCGTAGTTCTTGATCATGATCCACAAGCGTTCCGGCGCCGACTTGTCGAAGCCGTACATGTGCTCGATTTCCTTGATCAGGGCCGGGTCCAGGCCCTGGGCACCGCGATAGCTGGAACCGGCCACCGAGACTTCCGCACCGCCGCCGGCGATCCGGCTGGTGGCGCCTTCGAAGCCTTCGAGCTTGGCGATCATCTGTTCCACGGGGCCGCCGGGGGCGGCCTGGATGATCACGAAATTGATCAGCAGGATGCCGAACAGGGTCGGGATGATCAGTAGCAGTCGGCGAAAAATATAGGCCAGCATCTTATTGCTCCGCGCTCGTGCTGTCGGTTTGTAGCGGTACCGCCGGCTTGGCATCCGGCTTGATCCACCAGGTGTCGAGGCCGATATCGTAGGCCGGCGAGACTTTCGGGTGGCCGATATGGTCCCAGTAGGCCACGCGCCAGGTCTTGATATGCCAGTTGGGGATCACGTAGAAGCCCCATTGCAGCACGCGGTCCAGGGCGCGGGCATGCTCCACCAGGCTCTGCCGGGAGTCGGAATCGATCAGCGCTTCCACCAGCTCATCCACCGCCGGGTCCTTGAGGCCCATGAGGTTGCGGCTGCCGGGTTTGTCGGCGCTGGAAGATTTCCAGAACTCGCGTTGCTCGTTGCCCGGTGAGTTGGACTGCGGGAAGCTGCCGACGACCATGTCGAAGTCCCGCGAGCGCAGGCGGTTGATGTACTGGGAAACATCGACCCGGCGAATCACCAGATCGATGCCGATGTCGGCGAGGTTGCGCTTGAACGGCAGCAGCACCCGCTCGAAATCGGTCTGGGCGAGGAGGAACTCGATGCTCACCGGCTTGCCCTGGGCGTCGACCATCTTGTCGTCGACGATGCGCCAGCCGGCCTCCAGCAACAGCTGGTAGGCACGGCGTTGTTGCGGACGGATCATGCCGCTGGCGTCGCACACCGAGGGTTCGAAGGCCTGGGTGAAGACCTGTTCGGGAATCTTGCCCCGCAGTGGTTCGAGGATGGCCAGCTGGGCGGCGTCCGGCAGGCCGGTGGCGGCCATTTCCGAGTTTTCGAAATAGCTGCGGGTACGGTGGTAGGCGCCGTTGAACAGCTGCTTGTTGGTCCACTCGAAGTCGAACAGCAGGCTCAGGGCCTCGCGCACGCGGATATCCTGGAACATCGGTTTGCGCAGGTTGTAGATGAAGCCCTGCATGCCCGTCGGATTGCGATTGGGGATCTGCTCCTTGATCAACCGACCCTGGGCGACCGCCGGGGTGTTGTAGGCGTTGGCCCAGTTCTTCGCGCTGTTCTCCAACCAGTAGTCGAATTGCCCGGCCTTGAGGGCTTCCAGGGCTACGGTGCCGTCACGGTAGTAGTCCATGACCATGGCATCGAAGTTGTAGAAACCGCGGTTGATCGGCAGGTCCCTGGCCCAGTAGTCCTTGACCCGCTCATAGCGTACCGAGCGTCCGGCCCTGACCTCGGCCAGCTTGTACGGCCCGCTGCCGAGGGGGAACTCCAGGTTGCCCTTGTTGAAGTCACGGTCGGCCCACCAGTGCTTGGGCAGCACCGGCAGTTGGCCGAGGATCATCGGCAGTTCACGGTTGGTGGTGCGCTTGAACTTGAACAGCACCCGCAACGGGTCTTCGGCGATGACGTCGTCGACGTCGGCGTAGTAGGTCCGGTACAGCGGGGCGCCATCCTTGATCAGGGTCTGGAAGCTGAACACCACGTCTTCGGCGCGCATCGGGTGGCCGTCGTGGAAGCGTGCCTCAGGGCGCAGGTAAAAGCGCACCCAGCTGTTGTCCGGGGCCCTTTCGATTTTTTCCGCCACCAGCCCGTATTCGGTGAAGGGCTCGTCCAGGCCATGGCGCATCAGGGTGTCGTAGATCAGGTCGAGACCATCGGCCGGCACGCCCTTGCTGATAAAGGGGTTGAGGCTGTCGAAACCGCCCATGGACGACTGGCGGAAGGTACCGCCCTTGGGGGCGTCGGGATTGACGAAGTCGACATGCTGGAAATCGGCCGGGTATTTCGGGGGTTCGTTGTAGAGCGTCAGGGCATGTTGTGGAGCAGCGACGGCAAGGCCGGCCAGGGCGCTGAACAGCAGGCCGCTGAAGGGCAGGAACAGGACGCGCGAAAACATCATTGGGCTTTCTCCGAAGCTTTCATCCACCAGGCGCTCAGGCCCAGGGTGTACGGCGGCGTGGTGACGAAGGCGAACCGGTTGCGGTAGGCCAGGCGATGATAGTCAAGGTACCAGTTGGGAATCATGATGTGTTGCCAGAGCAGGACCCGGTCCAGGGCGCGACCGGCGGCCAGTTGCTCGTCTTGGGTGTGGGCCGCCAGCAGGGCTTCGAGCAGATGGTCGATCACGGGGCTTGCGACCCCCGCGTAGTTCTTGCTGCCTTTGACGCCGGCCTGGCTGGAATGGAAGTACTGCCATTGCTCGAGTCCCGGGCTGAGGTTCTGGTCCAGGGTCATCAGGATCATGTCGAAATCGAACTGGTCGAGACGTTGTTTGTACTGGGCACGATCCACTGTTCGCAGGCGGGCGTCTACACCTATGCTCGCGAGGTTTTCGACGTAGGGCTGGAGGATCCGTTCCAGGTTCGGATTGACCAGCAGTATTTCAACGCGCAGGGGTTGGCCGTTCTTGTTCAGCAGGCGCTGGCCGTCGAGTTTCCAGCCGGCGTCGCCGAGCAGGGCGAGGGCGCGGCGCAGGGTTTCGCGGGGGATGCCGCGACCGTCGGTCTGCGGCAGGCTGAAGGGTTCGCTGAACAGCCGGGCCGGCAGTTGTTCGCGGTAAGGCGCCAGCAGCAGCCATTCCTGCCCGGCCGGCACGCCCGTGGCGGAAAATTCGCTGTTGGGATAAAAGCTCATGGCCCGCCGGTAGGCCCCGCCGAACAGCGTGCGGTTGGTCCATTCGAAGTCGAACATAAGGCCCAGGGCTTCGCGCACCGGGTCTTGGGCAAAGCTGGCACGGCGGCTGTTCATGAACAGACCCTGGGTCTGGGTCGGGATCCGGTGGGGGATCCGGGTCTGGATCACTTCGCTCCGCTCGACGGCTGGAAAGCGGTAGCCGCTGGCCCAGTTCTTGGCCTGGTGTTCGATATAGATATCGAACTCACCGGCCTTGAAGGCTTCGAAGGCGACGTCGCTGTCGCGATAGAACTCCACTTCGACGCGATCGAAATTGTATTTGCCGCGATTGACCGGAAGGTTTTCGCCCCACCAGTTCCTGACCCGTTCAAAGACCAACTGGCGACCCGGTTGCACCTTGCTGATGCGATAGGGGCCACTGCCCAGTGGCGGCTCGAAGGTGGTGGCGGTGAAGTCGCGGCCTTGCCAGTAGTGCTGCGCCAGCACCGGCAGTTCACCCAGGCGCAGGATCAGCAGCGGATTGCCCGAGCGTTTGAAGACGAAGCGGATCCGCTGAGGCGTAAGCACGTCGACCCGGGCCACTTCCTGCAGGCTGGTGCGGTACTGCGGATGACCTTCCTTGAGTAGCAGGCGGTAGGAAAAGGCCACGTCGTAGGCGGTAATTGGCGTGCCATCGTGGAAACGCGCCTCGGGCCGCAGGTTGAACACCACCCAGCTGCGATCCTCGCTGTACTCCACCGACTGGGCGATCAGGCCGTAGCTGGCGTTCGGTTCATCCCCCGAGGGTGCGTACTGGCCGGTGCCGGCCATCAGGGTGGCGTTGAGCTCGTTGACGCCGTATTGCAGGAAATTGGGCGTGCTGACCGGGCTGGTGCCCTTGAAGGTATAGGGGTTGAGGGTGTCGAAGGTGCCGAACGCCATCACCCGCAAGGTGCCGCCTTTGGGGGCATCGGGGTTGACCCAGTCGAAGTGGGTGAACCTGGCGGGGTACTTGAGCGTGCCGAACTGCGCATAACCATGGCTTTCGCTGATCGTCGCGCTTGCGGGAGAGCTCAAGGCCAGGCTGATGAACAGCAGGAGGAGGGGACGCGTCAAGGCAGAGATCCGATCCAGGCGGCTTGGGCTATAGGGCCAGTACCTTAACAGCTTGTATCGGGTGGAAAAAGGCGCGCCGGAAGAGGCGCAATCCCCTTGTGAATGTCAGGTTGGAAATCTGGGCTTGCAGGCGACGCCGAACCTGTAGGAGCAGGGCTTGCCCGCGAAGCTTTTGGCGGTCTCGAGGCCGCCTTCGCGGGCAAGCCCTGCTCCTACAGGGGCGTGATGTTTTCGCGGTCGTTGGCGATTAGCGCGGTTGGGAAACCGTCAGGATCTGCCCGGGCTTGAGCGCCTGGCCAGTGCGCGGGTTCAAGCGCTTGAGGTGCTGCATCTCGACATTGAAACGCTTGGCGACGATATACAGCGAATCGCCTTTCTGCACCTTGTAGGTGGTAGCGGCCTTCTTGCTGGTCACGGCCTTGACGTTGTCCTGCATGACCAGGGTCTGGCCGACCTTGAGGTGATGCCCGGAAAGCTTGTTCCAGTGTTGCAGGTCCTTGACGTCGACCCGGTTGGCCTTGGCGATCGAGGTCAGGTTGTCGCCGGTCCTCACCTTGTAGCGGCGGGTCAGGCGTACCGGTGAATTGCCGGCGAGGGATTCGAACACCGGCTTCTTCGGCCGCAGGCTGATCAGCTCTTCGGGTTTCATCCGCGACAGGCTGGCGGTCAGCAGTTGCGCCTTGGAACTGGGCACCAGCAGGTGCTGCGGACCGTCCATCGTGGCTTTCTGCTTGAAGGCCGGGTTGAGCTGGATCATCTCGTCTTCGTCGATCTCGGCCAAGGCCGCGACCCGGCTGAGGTCCATGGGCTGGTTGACTTCGACGGTGGCGAAATACGGTTCGTTGGCAATCGGGTTCAGGTTCACGCCGTAGGCTTCGGGGGCCATGACCACCTGGGACAGGGCCAGCAGCTTGGGCACGTAGTCGCGGGTTTCCTGGGGCAGCGGCAGGTTCCAGTAGTCGGTGGGCAGGCCGAGCTTTTCATTGCGCTCGATGGCCCGGCTGACCGTGCCTTCGCCGGCATTGTAGGCGGCCAGGGCCAGCAGCCAGTCACCGTTGAACATGTCGTGCAGGCGGGTCAGGTAGTTCATCGCCGCGATGGTCGACGCGGTGATGTCCTTGCGCCCGTCGTAGAAACGGTCCTGGCGCAGGTTGAAAGAGCGGCCGGTGGACGGAATGAACTGCCACAGGCCGACGGCATCGGCTCGTGAATAGGCCATCGGGTTGTAGGCGCTTTCGATCACCGGCAGCAGCGCCAGCTCCAGCGGCATATTACGTTCTTCCAGGCGCTCGACGATGTAATGAATGTAGAGGCTACCGCGGGAGCTGGCGTTTTCCAGGAATTCGGGGTTACTGGCGAACCACAGGCGCTGTTGTTCGATACGCGGGTTCACACCCAGGCCGTCCTGCAACTGGAAGCCCTGGCGCATGCGCTCCCATACGTCCTGGGGCGGCGTGTGCTTGGCCTTTTCGCTGAGCCAGATCGGTTTCTGCTTGATCCGGGCGCTGAGGTTCGGGGTCGGTTCGTTGTTGCTGTCCACCGGGGTATGAAGGCTTGAACAGCCGGCCAGGGCGGCGGACACAGCCACGGCAACAGCTTGAGCCAATCGCGTCAATGCGTCTGAATGGGTGGGTTTTCGGTTGGATGACGACATTGGCTGGAAGTGAGTTCCGGGCGAAAATGTCGGGCGATTCTAGAAAGCGCTCAGGGTGCGGTCAACCATTCAGATTTTTTGCGTTGACCGCACCTTGATCAGAAGCTGTCTTTCCAGCGGCGCAGGGCCGCAAAAACCTCACTCGGCGAGCCGTTGTCGAGGCCGTTCCGTTCGTCTGCTTTTTCTTTAACAGATGTTTCGCCGACCCGCAGAAACGGGTTGGTCTTCAATTCCAGTGCCAGGTTCGAGGGCAGGCTGATGCGTCCTTCGGCCCGCCATTGGCTGACCTGTGCCATTCGTTCGGCGATGTCCGGGTTCTGCGGTTCGACCGCCTGGGCAAAACGCAGGTTGCTCAGGGTGTACTCGTGGGTGCAGTACACGCCGGTGGTCGCCGGCAGCGCCGCCAACCGGCTGAGGGAATGGTGCATCTGTTCTGGCGTGCCTTCGAACAGGCGCCCGCAGCCGGCGGCGAACAGCGTGTCGCCGCAGAACAGCAGCGGGCGGGCGGCATCGCCATGGTAGAAAGCGATATGCCCCAGGGTATGACCGGGCACGGCGAATACCTGGAACTCGAGGCCGAGCACCGTGACACTGTCGTTATCGCTCAGTGCCAGGTCGCGGGCCGGGATGTTTTCGCTGGCCGGACCCAGTACCCGGGCGCCACTGGCCTGTTTCAGGCGCTCGACACCGCCGACATGGTCGTGGTGGTGATGGGTGACCAGGATATCCTCGAGTTGCCAGCCCGGATGCTGTTCCAGCCAGGCCAGCACCGGCCCGGCATCGCCCGGGTCGACCACGGCGCAGCGGCGGCGGACAGTATCCTGTAACAACCAGATGTAGTTGTCGGTGAAGGCGGGCAGTGCGTCGATCTGTATCATGGTGCAATTCCCAAGCGCAAAACAATGGCGCATCTTAGTGCTTGTAAAGCACTTGTGGCGAGTTGGAGAAGGCAATGACCGATAAAGCGTTCGCTCAGGCTGATCCTGACTGGCTGGCACTGATCAGCGCGGCCCGCGACTGGCTGTCCGGTCCCCTCGGGCAACTGCTGCTCGACGAGGAGCGGCGCATGCTCGAGGACGAGCTGGGGCGGTATTTCGGCGGCTACCTGGTGCATTACGGCCCCTCGGCCGAGACCCCGCCGCAGGCCGACCAGGTGCGCCGCAACGTGCGCCTCGGCGCGCCGCTGCCGGGGGTGGAGATCGTCTGCGAGGAGCAGGCCTGGCCGCTGAGCGAGCATGCCGCCGATGTGGTGGTGCTGCAGCACGGCCTGGATTTCTGCCTGTCGCCCCATGGCCTGCTGCGTGAGGCCGCCGCCGCCGTGCGTCCCGGTGGGCACCTGCTGATCCTCGGCATCAATCCCTGGAGCGCCTGGGGGCTGCGCCATGTTTTCGCCCATGACGCGCTGCGCAAGGCCCGCTGTATTTCACCCTCGCGGGTGGCTGACTGGCTCAACCTGCTGGGCTTCGCGCTGGAGAAACGCCGCTTCGGATGCTATCGTCCGCCGCTGGCGTCGGCCGCCTGGCAAGCGCGGTTGGCGGGCTGGGAGCGGATCGCCGGCGGCTGGCAGCTGTCGGGTGGCGGCTTCTATCTGTTGGTCGCGCGCAAGATCGTGGTCGGCCTGCGGCCCGTGCGCCAGGTACGCCGCGAACCGGTCGGCAAGCTGGTACCGCTGCCGATGGCCAAGGTCAACCGGCGACAAAGCGAAGAGTAAGCATTTTTTTCCTTGAGGGTCGAGCCTGCTCGGCCCGGGATGCGTCGGTCAGTTACCGGCGCGCCACGGGGTCATTTTCGATGGAAAGGTTGTAATGAGCGATACTGTTGAACTCTTCACCGACGGTGCCTGCAAGGGCAATCCCGGCCCAGGCGGCTGGGGTGCCTTGCTGGTCTGCAAGGGCATCGAGAAAGAACTCTGGGGCGGCGAAGCCAACACCACCAACAACCGCATGGAGTTGATGGGGGCGATTCGCGGCCTCGAAGAGCTCAAGCGTCCCTGCGAAGTGTTGCTGGTGACCGACTCGCAGTACGTGATGAAAGGCATCACCGAGTGGATGGTCAACTGGAAGAAACGCGGTTGGAAGACCGCGGCCAAGGAACCGGTGAAAAACGCCGACCTTTGGCAGCTGCTCGACGAGCAGGTCAGTCGGCACACGGTGAAATGGAAGTGGGTCCGCGGGCATATCGGCCATCACGGCAACGAGCGTGCCGACCAGTTGGCCAACCGTGGCGTGGATGAAATACGGGGGATCAAACATGCGTAGCGTGGTGCTCGATACCGAAACCACCGGTATGCCGGTCACCGACGGCCATCGTGTCATCGAGATCGGTTGCGTCGAGTTGATGGGGCGCCGCCTCACCGGCCGGCATTTCCACGTGTACCTGCAACCTGACCGCGAAAGTGATGAAGGCGCCATTGGCGTCCACGGTATCACCAACGAATTCCTGGTGGGCAAGCCGCGTTTCGCCGAGGTGGCCGACGAGTTCTTCGAATTCATCAAGGGCGCCCAGCTGATCATCCACAACGCGGCGTTCGACGTGGGGTTCATCAACAACGAATTCGCCTTGATCGGTCAGCAGGACCGTGCGGACATCACCCGCCACTGCAGCATCCTCGACACCCTGATGATGGCCCGGGAACGTCACCCGGGGCAGCGCAACAGCCTCGATGCCCTGTGCAAGCGCTACGGCGTCGACAACTCCGGCCGCGAACTGCACGGCGCCTTGCTCGACTCGGAGATTCTCGCCGACGTCTACCTGACCATGACCGGCGGTCAGACCAGCCTGTCCCTGGCCGGCAACGCCACCGATGGCAATGGTTCCGGTGAAGGCTCGGGCAACCAGGCCAGTGAAATCCGCCGCCTGCCGGCCGATCGCCAGCCGGCGCGGATCATTCGTGCCAGCGAAAGCGACCTGGCCGAACACCTCGTGCGTCTCGAAGCGATTGCCAAGTCCGCCGGCGCCCCGGCGCTCTGGACCCAACTGGCCGAGGCCGACGCGCAACGCCACTGAGCAGCGCGCGGATGATCTTTTGTGCAGCGGCGATTGACCTTCTAAGCTGAAGGGACCGGTGCAGCGAGGTCCACTGTCCGGGGACCGGATGTCCCCGGACAGGACCCCGACGTTTCTCCTCCCGATCGTGCACCGTGACATCAAGGCTTGAGGATGATTGGCCCAATGCATTTAGTCACGAACCCGAAGTATCCCGAGGTATCGGTCCGTGTAGCTGACGCTGGTTTCTCCGAGTACATCTGGGGCAGCGATTTCAGTTTTCAGGTCAAGGCCCATGGCTTGGCCGAAATCGGCAAGCGGGTCGACCAATGGCCACTGGTGCCGGTGGCGCCCTATCGCAAGTGTTATGGCATCGACCCCGAGGAGTTCGCCAGCTATCGCGCGGCGGTGGACAGCGAAATCTTCATGGCCTACCTGGACGGTCGTGCGGTCGGCCATGTGGTGGTCAGTACCAACTGGAACGGTTTTGCCCATGTCGATGAGCTGGCGGTCGACGCCTCGGCGCGGCGTCACGGCGTGGCCCGGGCGCTGCTGGATGTAGTGCGCTTCTGGAGCCACAAGAAGAACCTGCCGGGGATCATGCTGGAAACCCAGAACAACAACCTGGGCGCCTGCCGCCTGTACGAACGTTGCGGTTATGTACTGGGCGGGATCGATCATCTGCGTTATCGCGGAATCGATGCGCAAACCGCCGAGGTGGCGGTCTTCTGGTACCTGTTGTTTGCCGGACAGCCCTGACGGGCGGCCGGCTCAGAGTAGCATCGCGGTGGCTTTCTCGCCGACGATTTCCCGCAGGGCCTTCAAGGCGGCGCTCGGTTCGCGGTCCTTGAGGGTCAGGGCGTACAGGGTGACACCAATGGCCGGTGATACCGGGCAGACATCCAGTCCGCCGGCCCTGGCCCCGACCGCTGTGAACGGGTCGACAATCGCCAACCCTTCACCGGCTTCGACCATGCTGCGCATCATCTGGTAGGTCTGCACCCGCGTCTGTACCTGGGGCGCCGGCCGCAGGGCCTGCAGCTTGCTGTCGAGCATCAGGCTGAGGGTGTCCTGCTCCTCCAGGCCGACCATCGATTGCCCGGCCAACTCCTGCAGGGCGATGTATTTCTGCTTGGGTTGCAGCCAGCCGTGGGGCGCCAGCAATTGCAGCTTGCCCTCGGCCAGGGCCTGGGCGTGGATCTGTGGATGATCGGGATTGTGCAGGCTCAGGCCCAGTTCGACCTCCCTGAGCAGTAGCTCACGGACGATCTCGCGGGTGTGCTGGCTGGCGAGGGTGCAGGGGGTTTCGCGAAAGCGTCGGCGCAAGGCCGCCAGGCTCTGGGGCAGCAGTTGCTGGGCCAGGGTCGGTGTGCAGACCACCCGCAGGGCGGGGTCCTGATGTTGACGCAGGCTGCCGGCCAGTCGCCGCAGCGGTTCCACTTCCGCGTACAGGCGGTGGAGCAGGGGTTGCAGCTCGCGGGTTTCCCGGGTCGCCTGCATCCGCCCGCGCACGCTGGCGAACAACAGGAAGCCCAACTGCTGCTCGGCGTCCTGCAGGGTCGCGCTGACGGTGGCCGCTGGCAGTTGCAGCAACTCGGCGGCGGTGCCGAGGTTGCCGGTCTGCAGAAGGGCCTGGATTACTTCGATATGGCGTAAACGCATGCTTGAAGTCCGTGTCCAGCCGGGAGGGGGTCAGTGGACTGATCCTAACTCAAGTCTGCGCACATGACTTCAGGTGGCTGTTGCGCCTGTTGTCCCAGATCAGGAAGCGGTCGAGGTCTCGGGTTCACGGGTGAGCGTGACCCCGGATTGAACCAGCTGAAATGAGTTGTGGTCGATTTTGTTGACGCGATCGCCAATGGCCAGTTTGTAGGTGGTGACAGGCTCCGTGCCGGCCAGGCCTTCGGCTGAAGGCGTGGATTCCTGGAATTCATGCACGGAATAGACGCGACCTTCCGCATCCCTGGCATGAAATTGTCCGACGAGTACTGCGGCCATCTGTTTAGAACCTCTGGAAATGAAAACCCGATTTGCGGCTCAGTAGACCGTGGTTTGGCGGGGGAAGTTTTGCAAGGTGGAAAATATAGTCTCTCTACTCTACAGGCTCCGGGGCATCGAAGGGGAAAGCAGTGGACTGACGGGAGAAAATCGTCGGAACAATAGCGGCCGATCATCTATAACTACTGTTCCTTCGCCCAGATAGTCGGGAGTTCTTATGAGCAACGTCTACACGGTCGCTGTGCTGGTTGGCAGCTTGAGAAAACAATCCATCAATCGCAAGGTGGCGCTGGCCCTGGCCGGGCTGGCACCGGCGAACCTGAAGCTGACGATTGTCGAGATTGGCGATCTGCCACTTTACAGCGAGGATATCGATACCGACGCGCCGCCGGCGGCCTACAAGGTCTTTCGCGAACAGGTCCGGGCCACCGATGCGGTGCTGTTTGTCACCCCGGAATACAACCGTTCGGTGCCTGGAGTCCTGAAAAACGCCATTGATGTTGGCTCGCGGCCCTATGGCAAAAGTGTCTGGAGCGGCAAGCCGGGGGCGGTGATCAGCGCCTCGCCGGGAGCGATTGGCGGTTTTGGCGCCAATCACCACTTGCGCCAATCCCTGGTGTTCCTCGACGTACCGTGCATGCAACAGCCGGAAGCCTATCTGAGTGGGGCGGGCAGTGCGTTCGACGAGGCGGGCCACCTGTCGGAGACGGTCAAACCTTTCCTGCAGAGCTTTATCAATGCCTATGGGCACTGGGTCGAGCGCAACAGGAAGATCTAGAGGGGATTTGCCAGGCGCTGATGGATCAGCCCCTGGGTTTCCCGCAGCCAAGCCTCCACCTGTGTCGCGGACAATTGCGCGGTGATGCAGTAACGCCGCCCGCCCCAGACCAGCACCAGCCAGGCATCGATGGCCTGGTCCGAAGGTCTGGAGGCGAGGTCCGTGCAGGCGTCGAAGGCCTCCCGCCATTTCTGCGACAGTTCCTGGAATACCCGTTGATGGTGCTTGGGCTCCGCGATCTCATGTTCGAGCATCAGCAGCGGGTAGTCGAACAGCGGCTGCTCGGAGCTTGCCGGATGACCGCTGAGCTGTACCAGACGCTCGACCCGTGCCTGCCAGTCCAGGCCCTCGGCACGGATCACCTGGTCATCGAGCTGACACAGCAAGCGCTCGACGCTATGGCGCACATAACCGGACAGCAGCGCGGCCTTGCTCGGGAAATAATCGTACAGCGTACCGATGGCCACCCCGGCTTCCAGGGCGACCGCGCGGGTGGTCAGGGCGGACCAGCCGTTGCGCTGCCAAATCCGAACAAAGGCTTCGTAAATGGCCTCGACGGTGAATATCGCCCGGGCCTGACTGGGCCGCTTGAGCGGCTTGGCGCGGGGCTTGAGGCTATGTGCAGCCGGCTTGCCGGCGTTTCCGAACCCGTTCTTCATGGTCTGCCATTAAGCTGGTTCCACCCGCAATCGTCGCAGAGAGGAGTCTGATTATGCCAAGTGCCAGCACGGTAACACGACTGATCACCCGCAAGAACGACCTCGGCCAGAGCCGGATCGAAACGCAGGAACGTGCCCTGGTGGTCGGTCCCGGCGAGGCGATCCTCAAGGTCGAACGTTGCTCCCTGACCACCAACAACATCACCTACGCCGCCTATGGCGACTCGATGAACTACTGGGGCTTTTTTCCTACCGCGGAGGCGGAGTGGGGGCATATACCGGTCTGGGGCTTTGCCGATGTTTTGCTGTCGAATGTCGATGGGGTGGCGGTGGGGGAACGCTTCTACGGTTACTTTCCGATGGCCAGCCATTTGTGGATGAAACCGGAACGGGTGACCGAACGGGGCTTTTATGACGGTGCCGAGCACCGCAAGGACCTGACCTCGGCCTACAACCAGTACACCCGTTGCAATTGGGACCCTTACTACAGCCCGGATACCGAGGACCTGCAGATCCTGCTCAAGCCGTTGTTCCTGACCTCGGCGATGCTCGCCGACTTCCTTCAGGACAACCAGTTCTTCGGCGCCACGCGCCTGGTGTTTTCCAGTGCGTCGAGCAAGACCGCCTTTGGTACGGCGGTGTGCCTGGAGGGGCGGCCCGAGTTGACCCGTGTGGCGTTGACGTCCTCGGCCAATCGGGCGTTTGTCGCCGAGCTGGGCTGTTATGAGCAGACCTTGGCCTACGATGAACTGGACCGGCTGGAAACCGACCAGCCGACGCTGTATGTGGATTTTTCCGGTGATCTGGCGTTGCGTGACCGGGTGCATCAACGCCTCGGCCGGCAACTGGTCTACAGCTGTTTCGCCGGCTCCGCGCAAACCACCGGCGAGGCGCAACTCACGGCGATCGAGGGACCGCAGCCGGTGTTCTTTTTTGCCCCCATCCAGATCCGCAAGCGCAATGCCGAATGGGGGCCGGAACGGGTCAGTCAGTATATCGGCGAAGGCCTGCAGCGGTTCTATCAGACGGTGAGCGAAGGGCCGGCGCCGCTGCTGGAGGTGGTCGTCGATGAAGGCTACGAGGCCGCCCGACAGTTGGTCTCACGCCTCTATCACGGGCAGGTGCCGCCGACCCAGGGCAATATCATCAAGCTCTGAAGCCCTGCATCAGTTGCCCTGGGGCATTTCACCCTTCGCCAGACGCTTGTTGATATCGTCGATTACCTGCGGCAGATCGTTGAGGGTGTCGATCAGGTAATGCGGCCGGGAGCCGGCGAACAGTTCGTGGATACGCTGGCGTTCGGCGTCCAGGGTCGCCCGGTCGAGGTCGCGGTACTGCTCGTAGGTCAGCCCCAGCGCATTGCCGGAACAGACCAGGGCGACGGTCCACATGCCGGCCCGACGGCCTTCGAGGATTCCCGGTACGGTGTCGTCGACCTTGACGCAGGCGGCGACATCGTCGATGCCCAGCGCGATCACGTTGGCCAGTGCCTGGGCCGGCCAGGGGCGACCGTTCGGCACCTCGTCGGTGGCCACTACATGGTCGGCAACATAACCGTTGCCGGCGGCCAGGGCCACGACCTTTTCCATGACCCGGGCCGGATAACCCGAGCACGAACCGATCTTCAGGCCTTGCTGGCGCAGTGTGGCGATGGTCTCCAGGGCTCCTGGAATCAGCGCCGAGTGTTCGGCGATCTTCTCGATCTGCAGGGGCATGAAGCGCTGGTAGATGGCGGTGACGTCTTCATCGCTCGGGGCGCGGCCGAAGGCTTGGCGGTAGCGTTCGGTGATCGCCGGTTGGTCGCACAGCGTGCGGATATGGTCCCATTTGCCCATGCCCATGGGGCCGCGGGCTTCTTCGATGGAGACTTGTACGTCGAACTCGGCGAAGGCCTCGACAAATATCTGGGTCGGGGCGAACGAACCGAAATCGACGACGGTGCCGGCCCAGTCGAGGATCGCGGCTTGCAGTTGGGTGGGGTTGCGGTAGTTCATGTCGATCAGCCTTTGAATACAATAAAAGAGTTGGAATACAAACCTGTAGGAGCCGGCTTGCTGGCGATGCGCTCTGATCGTCGCCATCGTTGTCGCCTGGAAAAACGCTATCGCCAGCAAGCCGGCTCCTACAGGGGGCGTGTTCAGTCTTGGGTTCTAGATATCCAGCACTTCCATTTCCCGCAGTACCTCGGCGATAGCGGCAACCGCCGCCTGCATATCGCCGCGCCCGACCTGGCCGATACAGCCCACGCGAAACGTCTCGACCCGGGTCAGCTTGCCCGGATAAAGAATGAAACCCTTGGCCTTGACCCGTTCGTAGAACGCCTTGAACTGGTAGCGCGGATCTTTCGGCGCATGGAAGGTCACGATGATCGGCGCCTGGATCGCCGCCGGCAGGAAACTGCGCAAGCCGAGCCTGGCCATTTCCTCCAGCAGCACCTGGCAGTTGTCGGTATAACGCCCGAGGCGGGCGGGCAGGCCACCCTCCTCGTGGTATTGCAACAGTGCCTCGTGCAGCGCCGCGACCACATGGGTCGGCGGGGTGAAACGCCATTGGCCGGTCTTGGCCATATAGGCGTGCTGATCGTGCAGATCCATCGCCAGCGAATGGGCGTTGTCGGCGGCCGCGGCCAACGCTTCCTTGCGGGCAAACACAAAACCCATCCCGGGCACGCCTTCCAGGCATTTGCCGGAAGCGGCGATCAGCGCATCGAACGGCACCTGGCGGGCGTCGATGGGCAAGGCACCGAACGAGCTCATGGCGTCGATGATCAGGCGCTTGCCGTGGCGCGCGACCACCTCGGCGATCTCCGCCAGCGGGTTGAGAATGCCGGTGCTGGTTTCGCAGTGGATCAGCGCGACATGGCTGACGGTCGGGTCGGCGAGCAGCAGGTGCTCGACATCAACGGCGGTGGTCGGTTGGTCTTCGGCGGTTTCGAAGGTGCTGAACGAACGGCCCAGCACTGCGCAGATCTTCGCCAGGCGCTGGCCGTAGGCACCGTTGATCAGCACCAGCACTTTGCCGTCCCGTGGCACCAGGGTGCCGATGGCCGCCTCCACGGCAAAGGTGCCGCTGCCTTGCAAGGGTACGCAGTGATGGCTGTCGGCACCCTTGACGATTGCCAGCAGTTGCTCGCACAGGCTCGCGGTCAACTGGTTGAAGCCTTCATCCCAGGAACCCCAGTCCTGGCTCATTGCCTGGCGAGTGCGGGCCGAGGTGGTCAGTGGGCCCGGGGTGAGCAGGATGGGAGCGGCAGTACGCATGCGGGTTTCTCGCGGCGGGGATCGTTGACGGGATACAGGGCATAAATTGCCGTTTGGCTTGTCATCAATCAAATTGTTTGTTGTTATGCGAGCTATCAGTGAGGCCGATAGCCATGAACCTGTTCCAACTACGCGCATTCGATGCCGTGGCCCGCGAGGGCAGTTTTACCCGTGCCGCGGCCCGGTTGTTCATCAGCCAGCCGGCGGTGACCGGGCATATCAAGGCCCTGGAAGAGCACTACCAGATCACCTTGCTCAGGCGCACGGCGCGACGGGTGGAACTGACCGCCGAGGGCACCCGGCTGGCGGCGATCACCCGGGCCATGTTCGGTCTGGTGGAGGAAGCCCAGGCGATGCTCGAAGCCAATCGACAACTGTTGACCGGACGCCTGGAGATTGCCGCGGACGGGCCCCATATGGTCATGCCGATGCTTGCGCGGCTGCGGGCGCGATACCCGGGGATCACCGTCAACCTGAGGCTCGGCAATGCCCAGGAAACCCTGGCGGCGCTGTTGTCCGAGCATGCCGATGTGGCGGTGCTGACCGAGGTCGAGCCGCGCAAGGGCCTGTACCTGCAACCCCTGAGCGAGTCGCGGATCTGTGCGCTGGTGTCCCAGGGGCATCCGTGGTTGGCCGAACCACAGGGCATTGCCCTGGAGCAACTGGACCAGGTGATCATGGTGCTGCGCGAGCCGAGCTCGATCACCCGGCGCACCTTCGATCAGGCCTGTGCCCAGGCCGCCGTGAGTCCACGGGTGCTGCTGGAACTGGACAGCCGCGAGGCGGTGACCGAAGCGGTGGCCGCGGAGTTGGGGGTGGGTATCGTCTCGTCGTTGGAAGTCAGTCCCGACCCCCGGGTACGGGCGCTGCCGATCAGCGGTGAGGGGCTGGGCAACCGGCACCAGATCGGTTGCCTGGAGCGCCGCAAGGAACTGCGGCTGATTCAGGCATTCCTTGGGCTGGTGCCGCAAACGCCGGGGGCATTCAGCCCGTCCTGAAGAAAGGCCTGGCGCTGGCGCTGGCTCCAGTGCTGCTGGATGTAGGCGTGCAGGGCCACGCATTGTCCTGGGTAGAGCAACCACAGCTGTTCCGGCGTGGCGGCCAACTCCAGGGCCAGTCGCCGTCTGTCGGCGGGGCTCAGCAAGGCCGCGCCACGGCTGTCACTGCGGCCTTCCAGAAGGATGTCATCACGACTCAGGCGCGCCAGTTCCTTGAGTCCGGGCCGGGGCATTCGCACGACGTACCAGATGTTTTCGCCCAGGCAACGGGCGGTGGTTGTCGGCGGTTCATGGGGTTGCTCATACAGATAGAACTCCCCGGGGTCATCATCCGGTGCGCCGCCGCTCTCCTGTCCCTCCCACGGCGCGGCGCCGCCAGGCGGCCGGTCGGCCAGGGGCGGCGGGTCAATGGCGGCGTACAGGTCCCGATCGGTGAGAAAACCACAGATCACCGGTTGCTCCGCCTCGTTCTCGACAAAGTCGATCAGCACCTGGCTGCCAACCCGGGGGGCCTGGTTTTGCGCGACGCCGGGCGAGGCCCAGCAGCCCGGTGCGCAGTCCGCGGGCTGGACGCTGTTCGACAACTGTACCCGCAGGCGCCCCTGGGCATCCGGCCGGGCGGTGCCGGCATGCGCACCCAGTAGCGTGCCGATCTGATAACCCTGCGCCGCCGGGCGTTTTTCCCGTAAGGAGGGGCGAAACGGCGTGGCCCAGGGGATGGCCCTGAAGTGATTGCTGTAGCCGTCGCTGAAACACTCGTCATGCAGGCCGTCGTCCGCCTCGACACTGAAGGCGTCGACGGGGTATCGATCCAGGCACTGTTCGCCCAGATGCTGCACCTCGGTGATCAGCCATTGATCGTTGAGCGCCTGTCGTGGATGGCCGCCGATCCGCCGGACTTCGCCGCTGCGCAGGCTGTCCAGGTTGCTGTAGCCCTGGATCTGGCGTTGTTCGCAACGCAACCGTTCGAGGCTGCGCTGGCTGCGTTGCTGTTCGTGGCGCTGGCGCGGTGTGGGGGGGGCGGTGTGCAGGCCATAGGCGTTGGCCTGGTTGGCGGCGCCGTCGTCGGGTGCTTCCGGCGGCCAGGCGGGAGCATGCCCGGGCAGTCGGCTGTCATGGCTGGCGAGCATCTGGTGACGCTCGTAGAGTTGGCTGATAAAGGGCTGTTCCAGTCCCGCGGCACTGTCGTGACAAGGCACCACGCCGGCTCGTTCGGGAAAGCTTTGCGGGTCTTCGGCGAACACCAGGACATGTCGGTGCGGCGCCTGTTCGAAGTGATAGTGGATGCCTTCTTCCTCGCAGAGCCGGTTCAGCAATTGCAGGTCGTTTTCATCCTGTTGCAGGCACAGGGCCCGGCGGGGGTACAGGCCACGCTCAAGCTCGAAGCGGTAATCGGCGGCCTCCAGGTCGTGGGCTTCAAGCAGTCGCAGGAGAATCGCCGGTACGCTCAGATCGCAGAAGGCCCGACGTCGTTGGCAACGTGCCAGGGCTTGCAGGCGCGGCACCAGCACCACCTGGTAATGACAGAGCCGTGGCTCCAGGTAGCGACTGCTGATCTCCTCAATGATCCCATGCCAGCTGGTCTGTCCGCGGCCCAGACTCAACAGGGCCGGACGATGCAGCAGGGGTTCCAGGTCCAGGGCGGTGTCGCCCAGCAGTTCCATTTCGAAGCGGAAGGGTTCGTTCAAGGCCTCGCGGCCCTTGAAGCGGATGACCGGCAAGGGGTCAGGGAGCAGGCCGATGGTCAGTGAGATCTGTCGTTCCTTGTCCTGAGGCATTTCGTCTCTTCTCCACGGATTTGTGGCAGAGGGTACGAAAAGCCGTGGGCGCCTGGACACCGCAAAACGATGTTTGGGAAATTGCCTACGAACATCAGGGTAGAGTCGTAATCTTCGTCAGGTTTTGGTCGATTGGCGGGGACTGGCCGTATAAACTGGGCGGCAAAGCGTCGGCCAATAAATGTCACGACGCCTCTGATCGAGAGAGTGAGTAATGGGCGCACAGTGGAAGGTTAAACACAAAGAAGCGGCGGCCAACGCCAAGGGCAAGATTTTTGGCAAGCTGGTCAAGGAAATCACCATCGCCGCGCGCAACGGTGCGGATGTCTCCACCAACGCACACCTGCGGCTGGTGGTCGAACAGGCGAAAAAGGCCTCGATGCCTCGCGAGACCCTGGAACGCGCCATCAAGAAAGGCTCGGGCCAGTTGGGCGAAACCGTGCAGTATCACCGCGTGACCTACGAAGGCTTCGCCCCGCACCAGGTGCCGCTGATCGTTGAATGCGTCACCGACAACATCAACCGTACCGTGGCGGAAATCCGCGTGGCGTTCCGCAAGGGCCAGTTGGGCGCGTCGGGTTCGGTGTCCTGGGACTTCAACCATGTCGGCCTGATCGAGGCGTCCCCGGACAGCCCGGATGCCGACCCGGAAATGGCGGCGATCGAAGCCGGCGCCCAGGATTTCGAGCCGGGCGAAGAGGGCGCGACCCTGTTCCTGACCGAACCGACCGATCTCGACGCGGTGCAGAAAGCCCTGCCGGAGCAAGGTTTCACCGTGTTGTCGGCCAAGCTGGGTTACCAGGCGAAGAACCCGGTCAGCGGCCTGAGCGACGAGCAGATGGCCGAAGTCGAGGCTTTCCTCGAAGGCCTGGACAACCACGACGACGTGCAAGACATGTTTGTCGGCCTGGCGGGCTGATCCGCCAAGCCCCCCTTGTCACAAGGGGGGCTGATGCCCGGCAGTTATGCCAGGGTTGCGCAGATCGCCTCGAACCCCGGCCGCGCCAGCACATCCGGCTGGATGCAGCGCAACTGCAGGTCCTTGAGCGATTCAAGCACGCGCGGCTCCATCGCCCCGTCGATCCGTTCCAGCAGCTCGCCGAGCAGAATCCCGAACGCACGCACCTCGATCCGTTGCAGCGCGCGGGTTTCCAGGCTGTCGGTCGGTGCATGGAACGAGGCGGCGCCAAAGTCCCCGAGCAGGCAATCCCCGGCCTCGTTGTAGAGAATATTGTGTGCGTACAGGTCGCCATGGCAGAGCCCCAGGCGATGCAGATGCGCGCCCACCGAGGCGATCCCGCGGGCCATGCGCAAGGCTTGTTCCGGGCTGAAGCGGGTCTCGTCCCGGTACACATCACGGCTGCACGAATCGAGGCTCGGCAGTGCCGCAAGATTGGCGAACTGCGGATCGATCAGTTCCATCACCAGGCCGGCCTGGGCATCGGGGTGACCGCCGATGCGCCCTTCGACCTTGATCAGGTTCGGATGCAGGCCCGCCGCGATGCAGGCATTCATTTCATTCAAGGGCGAACCGTCGCTGGTCATGCTGCCCTTGTACAGCTTGACCGCCACCGGCAAGGCCGGCGCCTCTGGACGGCTCCAGCGTGCCTGGCTGATCACCCCCGAGGCGCCTTCGCCCAAGCGTTGCGCCAGTTGCAGCTGGCTCCAGTCGATGCTCGGGGTGGTGTCGCCGACCAGCACCTCACCGGTGTGATCAAGCTTCGGGTTACCGGCATAGGCGATCCAGGCCAGGCCCGGCAGGGTCAGCAGCCACTCGGGCAACTCGTCCAGCTGGTTGGCGGCGATGCGGATCAGTTCCAGCCGGTGACAGTCCGCCAGGCTGGCGGGCAGGGTGCGCAGGCGATTGCCTGCCAGCATGAGTTTCTGCAGCAGGGGCCGGCGGCCGAGTTCTTCCGGTAGCTCGGTGATGCGGTTGTCGGTCAGGATCAGCCAGCGCAGCTGGGGCGGCAGGGCGGCGGCCGGCACTTGCTCGATGCGGTTGGCCTTGAAGGCGACCATGCTCAGTCTGGCGCACTGGCCCAGGCACACCGGCAACTCGGTGAACTGGTTGTCCGAGCAGAACAGGATGCGCAGGTGTGGCAGCCGGTACAAGTCGTCCGGCAGGCTGCTCAGGGCATTGCCGCTCAGATTGAGGATTTCCAGGGAGTCGGCCAGCTGGAAAATCTCCCGGGGGAACTCGGTCAGCCCGCAGGACAGGTCGAGTCGCTTGATACCGGTCAGTTGACCGGCGCGCAATTGGGCAAGGGTATCCATAAGCGGGCGTGAGTACTCGTCGCGATCATCGAAAAAAGATCGCCATGATAGCAATGTTGTTCAGCAACGGCGCTGTGATGAGTGGGTGTCAGCCCTGGTTGAGGGACTCGGGTCCGACTTCGACCAGTTGCCCCAGGCGGCTGCGGGTCCGTGCCAGGTCGATGGCATTACCGCCCAGGCTGTCGCGCAGCGGCCGTTCGCCGATCAGCAGCAGGCGTTTGTCCTGGTCGTACAGCACGTCGATCAGGTTGATAAAACGCTGCTGGGCCGCGATCGAACAGTCTTCCAGGCTGGGCAGTTCATCGACGATCCAGGTGTCGAAGCGTCGGCACAGTTCCAGGTAGTCCATCACGGCGGTGGGCTGGTCGCAGAGGTCGGTGAACTCGAAACGCACGGTGCGTTCGCTACACAGACGCGCTTTCAGTTGCCGGGCGCCGACCTGCAGGGCAAAGGCCGGAGCCTGGCGCTGCGGCAATAGCAAGGCCTGGCGTTGTTTCGCAGTGCCCGGCCAGACGTACTGGCCCTGGGTGAATTGCTGTTGGCTATGGCTGCGCGGTTGGCTTCGGTAGTCATGGGGACCTCCGACCTCCATGACCTCCATGCGGGCGTTGATCAGGTCGATTACCGGCTTGAAGCGGGCGTGATAGAGCGGGTTGGGCAACAGGCCTTCGGGCGGGTAGTTGGAGGTCACCAACAGCAGCACGCCACGTTGGAACAGGGCCTTGAACAGCCGATTGATGAGCATGGCATCGCCGATGTCATGGACATGGAACTCGTCGAAGCACAGCAGCCGGCAGTCTTTGAGCAGCTCATCGAGGGTCCGGCCCAGGGCATCGGGGGTTTCCCGGTGGAGGAACATGCCCTGGTGCAGGTGGGTAAAGAAATTGTGGAAGTGCACCCGCTGCTTATCGGCAATCGGCACGGCCTGGAAAAAACCGTCCAGCAACCAGCTCTTGCCACGTCCGACCGCGCCGTGCAGGTACAGGCTGCGTTGGCGGCCCTGGTGCGCACTGTAGAGCAGCGCGCTGGCCTGCTGCGCCATGCGTTCGATGACCCGCTGCTGGCTCAGGCTCAGGGTGTAGCCCTGATGGTTGGCCTTGCGTCGGAAATACTCGTGCACGTCGTGGGACAGCGGTGTGGCGCTGCCCTTGCCGGCGAAAGCCTTGCCGAAAAAGCGGCGCAAGGCTGGCCAACGGGATTTCACGCCAGGGCGATGGGGGGGCAGAGCGGCCAACGGAGAAGATCCCCTTGCATGACAGTCCAGATCGGGTTTATTGGTCAGAAACATCAGAAAAGGCGGAAGGCATATCGCCGTATTGATTAATCTTTAACCACGTTCAAGTTTTACCGTGACGTGTCAACCAAGGCAACCTCCATCCAGAAGCCAAAAGGAATGAGGTCTTGGAAAGCTCTATGGTTTTGGCATTGTCCCTTGTTCCGGGCCCTGCAAACCTGCCGTCCGGCGCAGGCGAATACCAGGCCCCTGTTTGCACATCGCCCTGAAGAATGCCCAGTTGCACAGCAGCAACGGCAACCTGACGGTGCCCTGCCAGCCGGCACCTGCAGCGATACCCTGAGCGTGACGCTGGCCTGCTCACCGCGTCATGACGATGCGGCGTGTTGGCACCTGCAGCGTGATGCTCGATAGCGGCTTTTTAACGTTGCCGGAAGACAGGATCATGCGGTTAATAAAGGATTTTCCAGCGGAAATATGGGTAAATATGCCATTATAAGCAAGGAAAATACCTACTAATTATTACTAAATGTCTTACATTGCTGGACGCATTTTCCTTCACTGCTAACCTGACTTTAGCAAGCCATCCCTCAAAAGGATTGAGGCCGTGAATGGATCTATGGTTTTGGCCATCTTTAGCACACTGTGCTCTGTGCCAGTGTTGGCCGCGCAACTCCAGGTGGAGGTGCGCGTCAATGTGCAGCGTGGTTGCCAGTTGGTCGGCGTGACCCTTGAGGCTGGCATCGAGCAACTCGGCGTACTGGATTTCGGCGATATCGCCCGTCTCGACGGCCCGTCGGGGGCGCAGGGGGCCGCGTTGTCGAATCAGCGTCTGCCGCGCCTGGAATGCAATCCCGACACCCCTTATCAAATGCGCATCGACGGCGGCCTGCATGGCGGTGTCGGCGATGTCCGCTACCTGGCCGGCAGTGATCCCGACAGCACCATTCCTTATCGACTCTACCGTGATCCGGCGCGACGTTTTGCATTGCCGGTCAATCAGCCCGTCAGTGGCAGCGTGCCCGAGAGTGGCTCCGTTGAATTGCCGTTGTATGGGCGAATCGGGCCTCTGGCCCAAATCCCGCGCGTCAGCCGTTATACCGATGTGGTGAAGGTGACCGTCACCTGGTAACACCGTTCATGCAGGACCTGCCGGTGGATCCGGCGGGCAAGGGAACGCCGCCCAGGGTGGGTGGCCAGTAGGTTCAATCCTGATGGAATTAGGATCGGCATATGAAGTCTGGCAACCACGCATTGATTGCTGTTGGCACCTTGTTCTTTCTGTCCGACAGCGCCCACGCGGCGATCACCGGGCAAATCCAGGCCCGGCTGGTTATTTCTGCTGCCTGTGAGGTGAGCCACGCCACTCCCATCAGCGCGAGCATGGCGGCCCGGTTGGACTTCGGCAGCCAGGGACCGACTTGGGCCCGCCCCCTCAACGCCAACCTGCAAGGCAACAGCAGCAATCTCCAGGTGACCTGCAATTCCCAGGTCACCGGTTTCATCGTGACCATTGACGGAGGCAGCAATGGCGACGGTCTCTCCCGTCACCTGAGCAATGGCCTGCAAACCATTCCCTACCGACTGTTCATCGATGCCGGCGGCACCGACACCTACAGCATCGGTCAGCAACGCAATTTCGCGGTGGGCAACGGCACCCAGGTACCGATTCCGGTCTATGGCGCCGTGGTCGCGAATACCACCGCACTGCCGGAAGGTATCTACAGCGACATCCTGACGATCACGTTGGACTGGTAACTCAACAGAGGAAAGCATCATGCAACTCGTATCGCGACTCGGTTTGCCATTGTTCGGCCTGACGCTGATAGCCAGCGCCAACGCCGCCACCACGGTTACCGGCCAGATCAGCTCGAGCCTGATCCTGACCAGCAGTTGCCTGGTCAACGGCGCAGCCGGCAGCACCAACCTGAACTTCGGCTCGTTGAATTTCGGCACCACCACCAGCCTGTTCACCAATACCGGCACGCAACTGGTGGCCGCCGGCGGCGGCGCGGTGTCGATCCAGTGCTCATCCGGGACCACGCCCACGGTGACCGTCCAGGGCGGCCTGCATGACGGCCAGTCCCCGGGTGGCAGCCGGGCCCTGTACGACGGGGTGGCGAACTTCGTGCCCTACGATCTCTACACCGACTCCGGCTACAACAACCTCCTGACCAGCACCGGGGTGATTCCCCTGGCGGCCAGCACCGGCGCTGCCCAGACCATCAATCTGTGGGGCCGGGCGGTGGGCAAGCCCGGGCTGCCGGCGGGGACCTATACCGACACCATTGCCGTACAGCTGAGCTTCTGAGTGCGATGGCCGGGCATGGATGCGCCGTCGTGCTGCTGGCCTGCGCGAGCAGCCTGCCGCTGCCGCTGGCGGCGGTAACCAGTGTCAGCTTCCAGGTCAGCGCGAGCATTGTCGCCGGTTGCCTGGTGGTGGGTGGGGGGGCCAACTACGGCAACCTGAACTACGGCAGCTACTCGGCGTTGTCCACCAGTACGGTGTCGGCCGCGTTGGCCGGCGGGGTGCAATTGCAATGCACGCCGGGGGTGACCCTGCACATGAGCGTCGACGGCGGACAGAACAACAGCAGCGGCCGGCATCTGAAGCTCAACAGCGGCAGCGCCCAGGTGGCTTATCAACTGTTCAGCGACGCCGGCCTGAGCCAGAGCCTGGGCATCAGCCAGAGCATCAGCGTGGCCTACAGCAACGCGAACAACATCAGCCTGCCGATCTACGGCCGGATGGTTTTACCGGGTAATCAGCCAGCGGGGACCTACAGCGATGTGCTGCAGGTACAGCTGTCCTGGTAGGGGGCGTTTAAATTGCAGCAACAAGGAGTTTGTCTATGTGTTCACCCTCCCGGCGCTGGCAGGCCGTGCGTTACGGACTGCTGGCCATGGTCTTGCTGGTTGCGAGCAGGGTCCAGGCGGCAAGCTCGGTCCTGATCTGGCCGATCGATCCGGTACTGGAGGCCGATCAACAGGCCAGTGCGCTATGGCTGGAGAATCGCGGCAATGAAACCGCCAACCTGCAGGTCCGGGTATTCGCCTGGAGCCAGAGCGGCTTCGACGACCAGTACCAGAACCAGCGGGATGTGATCGGCAGCCCGCCGGTGGCGCGGATCGAGCCGGGGCAGAAACAGCTGGTACGCCTGACCCGCACCCGGGACGTGCCGCCGGGGCAGGAGCAGGCCTATCGCATCATCATCGACGAGATCCCGGTGGCGAAGGCGTCGAACGGGCCCGAGGCGGACGGCAAGACGGCGGCGGCGATCCAGTTCCAGATGCGTTACTCGGTGCCCTTGTTCGCCTACGGCGCGGGACTCTGGAGCAAGCCGGACCTGACGCGCCCGCGCGATCCGAAAGGTGCCGGGGTCGCGGACCTGAGCTGGCGCAAGGTGAGCCAGGGCGGGCGTTCCTATCTCGAGATTCGCAACCGCGGTGCGGTGCATGCGCGACTGACCGATGTGGCGGTCAAGCAGGGCGGCCAGACCCGGCCGGTAGCCGAGGGGCTGATGGGCTATGTGTTGCCGGGCGCAACCATGCGTTGGCCGCTGCCGGAACCATTGGCCGGTGGCCAGGAGTTGCTGCTGCGGGTCAACGGTGCGTCGCAGGCCCAGAGCGTCAAGGCGGATCAGTGAAGAACAGGGAGTGAGCTGAGTGTGGGCTCGTTATATCCAATGTCTGCCATGGCTCGCGACGGGGTGCTGCTGGCTGGTGTTCATCCCCAGGGCGGCTGCCGGTGAGCTGCCACCCCCGCCCACCAGCCTGGAGGCGATACCCGATGCGCAATTGTACCTTGAGTTGCTGGTCAACCAGATGGACACCGGCAAGGTCGTCGTGGTCGATCAGCGGGCGGGCCAGTTGTTTCTGCCGGCTTTTGAGCTGCAGGCGCTCGGCATGAAGTTGCCGGCGTCGGTGGCCGCCGAAGTGGCCCTCGACCAACTGCCAGGCCTGCACAGCGAATACGACAGCCAGGGCCAGCGCCTGTTATTGAGCGTGCCGCCGGACTGGTTGCCGGCGCAATTGCTCGGCAACCGTCAGGCCTACCCGCGGACCCAGGCGCTGACCAGCTTCGGCGCGTTGCTCAACTATGACCTGTACCTCAACGACACCGACGATTCCGGCACCTACCTGGCCGCCTGGAACGAAGTGCGGGTGTTCGACACCTGGGGCACCGTCTCCAACACCGGGCAGTACCGCCGCAGTATCGGCGCGAGCGCGAGCAGCGGGTTGAACAACGGTTATCTGCGCTACGACACCACCTGGCGTTATTCCGACGACGAGCGCCTGTTGACCTATGAGGCCGGTGACGTGGTCAGCAGTGCCTTGCCCTGGAGCAACTCGGTGCGCCTGGGCGGGGTGCAACTGTCGCGGGACTTCAGCGTACGCCCGGACCTGGTGACCTATCCCTTGCCGCAGTTCGCCGGCGAGGCGGCGGTGCCGTCCTCGGTGGACCTGTTTATCAACGGTTTCAAATCGTCCAGCAACAATGTGCAGCCCGGTCCCTACACCCTGACCAATATTCCGTTTATCAACGGCGCGGGCGAGGCGGTGGTGGTGACCACCGATGCCCTGGGGCGGCAGGTGTCCACTACCGTGCCGTTCTATGTCACCAGCGCCCTGCTGCAAAAGGGCATGGCGGACTTTGCGGTGACCGCCGGTAACCTGCGCCGCGATTATGCCTTGCGCGATTTCGGCTATGGCCCGGGCGTGACCTCCGGCAGCCTGCGTTATGGCCTGAGCGACAGTTTCACCCTGGAAAGCCATGCCGAGGCGGCCAGCGACCTGACCCTCGGCGGGATCGGCGGCAACCTGCGCCTGGGCAACCTGGGGGTGCTCAACAGCGCCATCAGCCAGAGCCGTTACGCCGGGCGCCAGGGTCAGCAGGTGAGCCTCGGCTACCAGTACAGCAGCCAGCGCTACGGCCTGTCCTACCAACGGATCGAGCGGCACGATCAATACGCCGACCTGACGCTGATCGACACGCCCACTATCAGCCTGAGCAAACGCAGCGAACAGGTCACCGCCAGCCTCAACCTCGACCGCTGGGGCAGCCTGGGGGCCGGTTATTTCGATATCCGTGCCGCCGACGATACTCGCACCCGCCTGCTCAACCTGACCTGGAACCGCCCGCTGTGGGGCAACAGCAGCTTCTACCTGTCGGCCAACCGCGAAATCGGCGACAGCCACTGGGCGGTCCAGGCCCAGGTGGTCATTCCTTTCGACCTCGGCGGCAGCCTGAGCATGAGTGTCGAGCGCAGCAAGACCGGCGAGAGCCGCGAGCGGGTCAACTTCAGCCGCGCGGTACCGACCCAGGGGGGGGGGGCTACAACCTCGGCTATGCCCACGGCCAGGGCCCGGACTATCGCCAGGCCGACCTGACCTGGCGCCTGCAATCGGTGCAGTTGCAAGCCGGCATGTATGGCGGCAGCGACGCCGAAACCCGCTGGGCCGACGCCAGCGGTTCGCTAGTGTGGATGGACAAGCAGGTGTTCGCCGCCAACCGCATCGACGATGCTTTCGTGGTGGTCAGCACCAAGGGTTACCCGAATGTTCCGGTGCGCTACGAAAACCAGCTGGTGGGGGCGACCGACCAGTCCGGGAAGCTGCTGGTGACCGGGAGCAGTGGCTACTATCGCGGCAAATACGAGATCGATCCGCTGAACCTGCCGGCCAACGTCCAGAGTCCGAATGTCGAGCAGCGCGTGGCTGTCCGCCGGGGCAGTGGCTACCTGCTGGCGTTCCCGTTGAACCGGATCATTGCCGCGAGCATTGAGCTGGTGGATGTGCGGAACGCGCCATTGCCGTTGGGGGCCAATGTGCTCCACGAGCAGACTGGGGCCAGGGCGGTGGTGGGCTGGGACGGCCTGGTCTACCTGGAGAACCTGGCGAAGCAGAACAGCTTGCAGGTGACCCTGGCTGACGGCAGCCGCTGTCGGGTGCAGTTCGCCATGGAAGATTCCACCGAGCAGGTACCGATGATCGGTCCGCTGGTTTGTCGATAGGCACAGGAGGTGTCGGGTGAGGATGAGGTGTGTGGTGTTGGGTGCGCTGTTGAGTGGGCTGGGGTCCCAGGCCCAGGCATTGTGTTCGGTGATCGGGACCAACGCGATCGGCTTCGGCGCGGTGAGCTCGATCCTGGTCCGCACCACCGCGCAAGCCTCGTCCACCACCAACGCCGGGTTGCGCTGCACCGGTTCGCTGCTGACCCTGTTGACCTTGAACGATCACTTCTATGCCACGGTCACTTCGTCCACTGCCGGCATGGTCGGCCCGACCGGGGATATCATCAGCTACAACATTTATGCGACCAACAACACCGGTGCCGCCTATCTGGTCAACCGGGGCACGGCTTATGACTTTGCCCGCAACGGCATCATCGATGCCCTTGGCCTGCTCGGTGGCAGCACACCGAAGACCGTGCCGCTCTATGTCAATACGGTGATCGGCAGCAACGTCGCGGCGGGGATCTACACCGAGACCTTGAGTATCTTCTGGGACTGGAACTACTGCGCCGGGATTGGCGCGCTGGGTATCTGTCTGGGGCGTGACACCAACTCGGCGACGGCCAGCCTCACAGTCAATATGACCGTCAACAACGACTGCACGGTGACGGCGCCGAATATCAGCTTTGGTGGTTTTCCGGTGGTCAGCGCCTTCAGCCCGGTCAGCCAGACCATCAACGTGTCCTGCACCAAGGGCAGCCCTTACACGGTCGGTCTGGACCCGGGCCAGAATGCCAGCGGCGGGCGCCGGCGGATGGTTTCGGGAGGCAACTTCCTTTCCTACGACATCTTCAAAAGTGCCGGGACCACGGTCTGGGGCAGCGTCAGCACGGCCCGCCGTTCCAGCACCGATGCCGAGATCAATCCGGGTAACGGCCTGGGCACGGGGAGCCAGGTGTTCAACTACAACGCCAGGGTCTACACCGACCAGACCACGCCGCCGGCAGGAATCTACACCGACAACGTGATTCTGGATGTGGGTTTTTGAAGGAAGTTTCTAGCGCTCGATACTGCGGTTCCAGCGCGCGTTCCACTCAGGCCGCAGCAGGTTGACCTGATCCCAGTCGATGGCCACCGCGGTGTCCAGGTATTTTTTCATGGCCTCGACCTGGCCGCGGGTCTTGTCGGTGGTCGGGGTGTTGGGGTTGGACGGGATCTGGTCGCCATCTTCCAGCGCCGCCGCCTGGGCCTCGGGAGTCAGGAGGAACTCGGCGAGTTTCTGCGCCAACGCCGGCTCAGTGTTGTTGGCGATCGCACATTCGGCGACGTTCAGCACCACCGCGCCTTCCTTGGGTTGCGCGTACTCCACCGGGATGCCCTTGAGCTTGAGCGCGGTAACCTGGGTCGGGGTCAGCGGGAACAGTGCCGCTTCATCGGTCTGGACCATCTCCGAAAGCTTGGCCGAACTCGGGATGTACTCCAGCACATTACGCCCCACGCTGTTCGGCCAGGCCTTGAAACCCGGTTCGACATTGGTCTCGCTGCCGCCCTGGAGCCGGTTGAACATCAGGAAACCGTGCAGGCCGAAGGTCGAGGACGACATCGACTGGAACACCAGCTTGTCCTTGTACTTGCTGTCCGCCATGTCCATCCACGAGGTCGGCGCGGCCCAGCCTTTTGCCTTGAACAGCCGCGTGTTGTAGGCCAGCCCGGTCACCCCCAGGCTGACCGCCACGGCCTGGTCCTTGATCCGGCCCTTGGCCGGGATCTGCGCCAGGGTCGGGCTGTCTTCGAGCTTGCTGCACAGGCCCATGGAGATCGCCCGGTACATGATCCCGTCATCGAGGAAGATCACGTGCAACTGCGGATTGTCCTTGCTCGCCTGGACCTTGGCGAGGATGTCGGCGGAGGTGCCCGGCACAATGACTACCTTGACGTGATTGGCCTTTTCGAAGGGCGGCAGCACCTCGTCGGTGTACAAGCGTTCCATGGTCCCGCCGTTCATGCCCAGGTACAGCGTGGGCTCGGCCTGGGCCGGCGCGGCGCCCAGCAGGGCCATGAGAGGCAGGCAGGACAAACCGATCAGGGCATTGCGTTGAGTCTTCTTCATGGCGCGATCTTCCTCTGGGTTCTGACGGCCCGCTCAAGCGGCGGGAGTGGCGTGGAAACGGGTAATGGAAAAAGCTTCTATCGGTGTCGACGACTGGCCCTGGCACACCAGTTCGGCGAGGACTTCGCCCACCGCCGGAGCGATCTGGAAGCCCGCCCCGGCAAAACCGAAGGCGTGCAGCAGGCCGGGTTGGATACTGCTCGGGCCGATCACCGGCTGGCGGTCGGGCAGGTAGCCTTCGGTGCCGCTCCAGGTGCGAATCGCCTGGGCCCCTTGCAGAAACGGATAGAGCTCGACGGCCTGGCGCAGAATCTCCAGCACGGCGCTTTGTCCCGGCCGGGCACGGGCGTGGTCCAGGGCAAAACCCTGGCCGCCACCCAATACGCAGTTGCCGCGACTGACCTGGCGGGCATAGATACCGCCGCCCTCGACACCGGTGCTGGCGTCCATCACCAGGGGCAGGGGCTCGGTCACCAGCATCGCCGGATGGCCGGAGTGCATCGGCACCGCTTCTCCGAACTGCGCGGCGAGGCTGCCGGCCCAGGCACCGGCGCAATTGAGCAGCCAGGGCGCGCGGACTTCGAGGCCCTTTTGCGTGCGCAGGAGAAAACCTCGGCCGTCGTGCTCGACCTGGGTCACTTCGCTCTGTTCCAGCACCGTCGCGCCGAGCAGACGGGCGGCCCGGGCAAACGCCGGGGAGACCAGCCGGGGGTTGGCATGACCATCGTCGGGGCAGAAGGACGCGCCCTCGGCGACCTGGCCGACCCAGGGAAAACGTCGGTGCAACTGTTCGCGGTCAAGCACTTGCAGGTCAAGCCCGAAGCCCTGGCTGCTGTCTGCATAGGCTTGCAGGGCGGCCAGATCGTCGAGGCTGCGGGCCAGCTTGAGATGCCCGGAGCGTTGGTATTCACCGTCGATGCCGATCAACTCAGGCAGGCGGGCCCAGATCCCGTGGGCACGTTGGGACAGCGGCAACTGCGACAACGGCCGCCCCTGGCGGCGCACGCCGCCGTAGTTCACACCGCTGGAATGCGAGCCGCAGAAGTCCCGCTCCAGCAGCGCCACGCTGCGGCCTTGGCGACTCAGGGCCAGGGCCGCCGAAGCACCGACAATGCCGCCGCCGAGAATCACTACGTCGACTTCGATCATGGTGCGACCTCCACGCCGAACGGCAGCGGCTTGATCGGTGCCTGGGCCCGCAGACGGCCAATACTGTCCAGGGCCAGGCCGCTTTCACAGGCAATGATTTCCGCTGTCGCCGCGCCGCAGATCCGGCCCTGGCAGCGGCCCATGCCGACCCGGCAATGGGCCTTGACCCGATTGATTTCCCAGTGGCCTTCGCGGACCACCGCGCGCACCTCGCCGACGCTGACTTCCTCGCAGCGGCACAGCATCAGCGTGTCAGGGACGTTCGCCGCCCAGTGCTCGGGGAAGGGGAAGGCCTGTTCCAAGCCTTGGCGGAAGCCGTCGATACGTTGCAGGCGAGTTTCCAAAAACGCTGTCCGCTGTGGATCGACAGCGCGTCCCAGGTCTTCCAGCAGCGCCAGGGCAGCCCGCTCGCCGGCCATTTCCGCCGCATCGGCACCCATGATTCCAGCGCCATCACCGGCCAGGTAAACACCCGCCACACTGCTACGCCCGGCGCTATCGCGTTCCGGCAGCCAGGCGCGGTTCAAGGGGTTCCAGGCGAAACGGCAGCCGAGCAGATCGGCCAATTGGGTTTCGCTGCGCAGCCCGTGGGCGAAGGCCAGTGCGTCGCAGTCAAGCGAGCGCAGGAGCTCGCCCTGGCGCCAGCGCAACGACTGCACGCGTTGTTCGCCGTCAATCTGTTGCAGATGGGCGTCCTGATGGACCGGGATACCGTGGGCCGTCAGCCAACCGCGGTAATACAGGCCCTTGGCGAGGGTCAGCGGCTGCCTGAGCAGACCGGGCAGGGCGCGGCACTGGGCGCTGAACGGCGTGCTGTCGAGCACCGCGACCACCTTGGCCCCGGCCTTGGCGTACTGGTAGGCCACCAGGTACAGCAGCGGTCCGCTGCCGGCGAACACCACCCGTTGGCCGATGGCACAGCCCTGGTATTTCAGGGCAATCTGCGCGGCACCGAGACTGTAGGCACCGGGCAAGGTCCAGCCAGGAATCGGTAACACCCGGTCGGTGGCGCCGGTGGCGACGATCACCTTCGAGTAGTCCAGGCGCCCGGCACGGCCTTGCTGCAAGGTGTCGAGGGCGCCGTCTTCGGCGTTCCACACCAGGGTGTCGGGACGGTAGTCGAGTTGTTCGCGCAGATGGTCCAGGGTCTGGTGAATCGCCACCGCCTTGCGGGCTTCGAACCCATAGAGTTTCACCGGCGAACGGCGGAAATTCTCCGGTTGACGCCGATAGATCTGCCCGCCGCCGCGTGCGGCTTCATCCAGCAGGCAGGGGCGCAGGCCATGGGCAACCAGGGTTTGCGCGGCACGAATACCGGCCGGTCCGGCGCCGACGATAACGATCTCAGACATGCTCAATCCGCCGTCCGCTCGAAAAAATGCCGCGACCTTTTGTCGACATGCCCGTCATGCTGGCTTTCTCCCTTCCCGACTCACCTGCTGCCCGGCTTCGAGCATCGTCGAACAGGCGCGCACCCGGCGCCCGTCGGCCAGCCTGACCCAGCAATCCTGGCAGGCGCCCATCAGGCAGAACCCGGCACGGGGCTCGCCGCTGAAATCGCTGTGGCGCAGAAATTCACCGGCGGTCAGCAGCGCGGTCAGCAGGGTATCGCCCTGCAGACCGCTGGCCGGTTCGCCGTCGAGGGTAAAGTCCAGGGCCGGGCGATCGCCTTCGGCCAGTCGTGTCAGCAGCGCCATGTCGGCCTCATTGTTTGCCTACCAGTACCCGGTCCAGGCCATAGACCCGGTCGAGCAGAATCATCGTCAGCGCGGTCAGCGCGATCACCAGGGCCGAGACCGCCGCCATCATCGGATCGATGGATTCGGTGGCGTAGACGTACATGCGCACCGGCAGGGTCTGGGTCGAGGGGGAGGTGACGAAGATCGACAGCGTCACTTCGTCGAAGCTGTTGATGAACGCCAGCAGCCAACCGCCGGCCACGCCGGGCAGGATCATCGGCAGGGTGATCTGGCGGAACAGCGTGAAGCGCCCGGCCCCGAGGGACTCGGCGGCCTGCTCGGCGCTGCGGTCCATGCCAATGGCGGCGGCCAGTACCAGGCGCAGTACGTAAGGCGTGATCACCAGCACATGGGCGGCGATCAACCAGGCGAAGCTGCCGTTGACCCCCATCAGGGCGAACAGGCGCAACAAGGCGACCCCGAGCACCAGGTGCGGGATGATGATCGGCGAGAGAAACAGGCCATTGAGAAAGTCCCGCCCGGGAAACTGATGACGGGTCATCGCCAGGGCCGCCGGGACCGCGATCAGGGTCGCCAGGCTGGCGGCGCTGAAGGCCAGGATCAGGCTGTTGTAGAACGCCTGGACAAAATCCGCGCGTTCGAACACCGCGCGGAACCAGCGCAGCGAAAAGTGCGTGGTCGGCAGGCTCAGGGTGTTTTCCGGGGTGAAGGCCACCAGGCACACCACCACCAGCGGCGCCATCATGAACACCACGATCAGGCTATGGAACAGCAGGGCCAACGGGCCGTTTCTGGACATTTACGCGGCCCCCAGGGATTTTTTGTAGCGACGCTCGATCATCCGGTTCCACGACAGCATGATCAGCAGGTTGAGCAGCAACAGCACCACGGCAATCGCCGCGCCCATCGGCCAGTTGAGTTCCGAGAGGTACTGGTCGTAGACCAGGGTCGCGACCATCTTCAGCCGGCGTCCGCCGAGCAGGCCGGGAATCGCGAAGGAACTGGCGGACAGACCGAACACGATCAACGTGCCGGACAACACCCCGGGCATGACCTGCGGCAACACCACCAGGCGCATCACCGTGGTGTGGCTGGCGCCGAGGGACAGCGCGGCCTGTTCGGCGGCCGGATCGAGCTTTTGCAGCGAGGTCCAGACCGGAATGATCATGAACGGCAACATCACGTGGACCAGGGCGATCACCACCGCGAACGGCGTGTAGAGCAGCTTCATCGGCGCCAGGCCGAAGGCTTGCAGGCCCTGGTTGACCAGGCCGTCGGCACCCAGCAACAGGCTCCAGCCGAAAGCCCGAACCACCACCGAAATCAGCAACGGGGTAAGGATCAGGATCAGGAAGATCGAGCGCCAGGGCGTGCCCATGCGGCTGAGGATGTAGGCTTCGGGCACCCCGATCAGCACGCAGAGCAGGGTGGTCAGGCCGCTGATCCAGAAGGTCCGCAGGAAGATTTCATAGAAGTACGGATCGCTGAACAGCAGGTTGTAGTGTTCCAGGGTGTAGGCGTGGTTTTTGACCCCGGTCTGGTAATCGAAGACGTTGAACGACAGCACGGCGGTCAGGCCCAGCGGCAGGAGCAGCAGGCCGAGGTAGAGCAGCAGGGCCGGCGCCGACAACAGGTAGCCACGGCGCCCCTGGCGCATCCGCACGAGCAGCTTCATGCCGGCACCTCGCCGTGCTCCAGCACCCGCAGCAGCTCGGCCGGCCAATCCAGGCCCACCGCCGTGCCTTCGTTCAGCGGTGCCGAACCGTCATTGCGGCGCACCACCGTGATCTCGCCGATGGCGGTGTCGATCCGGTACAGCCACTGGCTGCCGAGAAAGAACCGGCTGAGGATTTTGCCGGGCAGACGTCCGCTACCCGCGGCCAGCAGGTCGATCTTTTCCGGGCGCAGGCTCAGGGTCAATTCGCCTTCGCCCGGCAGTTGCCGCACTTGCGGGCAACCACTGGCATCGCGGTCTCCCGGTAGCAGGTTGGCCTTGCCGACGAAGCCGGAAATAAAGCGCGTGCGCGGGTGTTCGTAGAGTTTGTAGGGTTCGTCGATCTGGGTGATGCGCCCGGCCTGCATTACCACCACGCGGTCGCTGATGGACAGCGCTTCGGCCTGGTCGTGGGTGACCATCAGGGTGGTGATACCGACTTCGCGCTGGATGCGGCGAATCTCGAACTGCATCTCTTCGCGCAGATTGGCGTCGAGGTTGGACAGCGGTTCGTCGAGCAACAGCACCGGTGGTTCGATCACCAGGGCCCGGGCCAGGGCGACCCGCTGGCGCTGGCCGCCGGACAGCTCGCGCGGATAACGCTCGGCGTGCTGGTGCAGGCGCACCAGCTGCAACACCGTCGCCACCCGCTTGCGCACTTCGGCGGCCGGTACCTTGCGCATGTGCAGGCCGAAGGCGACGTTGTCCTCGACACTCATATGGGGAAACAGCGCGTAGCTCTGGAACACCACACCGAGGCCGCGACTGCTGGGCTTGGCGTGGGTGATATCGCGGTTGTCGAGAAGGATCGCGCCGGCGCTGACCTCGACGAAGCCGGCGATCATTTGCAGGGTCGTGGTCTTGCCGCAACCGGAGGGACCGAGCAGCGAGACGAACTCGCCCTTGTCCACCGAGAGATGCGTGGCGACTACGGCTTCGATCTCGCCATAACGCTTGCACACGCCTTCAAGTCGTAGAAAGGCCATAACTGCGTTCCACCTGTGTGTTGTTGTGTACGCCGGGGGCGCACTTTTTTGTCATGGGCAGAGACGAAAGGGTATTGCCGGGGTGCGTGGTGCTCGACCTGTGTCGGCTACCGGTGTTGTTCGAATCGCCCCTTGTGGACGCAGAGTAGGACGAAGCCTAGGATGTGCGAAAGAGTGAATTTCACTGAAAGAATGATTATTTTCACTTTCATTCATTGAATAAATTTTCAGATGGGAAAAGTAATAATGGATTCCACTGAGCGGAATGATAAGAAAAGTGAAGTCGGTGTCAGCGCGGTGTCTCGGCTGTTTGCCGTATTGCGCAGCCTGGGGGAGACGCCGGAGGGTGGTGAACGGGTGACCCAGTTGGCCGAACGGGTCGGTTTGTCCCAGCCGACCACGCATCGGTTGCTGCGCAGCCTGGTGGACGAGGGCATGGTCGAGCAGGATGGGCGCAGCAAACGTTATCGCCTGAGCCTGGATTTTTTTGCCCTGGCGGCCCGGGCCGGGCAGACCGGCAATCTGCGTGAACTGGTGCGGCCGGCGTTATTGCGTTTGTCGGCATCGCTGGGGGACTCGTTGTTCCTCCTGGCCCGTAGCGGCTTCGATGCGATCTGCCTGGACCGTAGCGAAGGACCGTTTCCGATCCGCACCTTTACCGGCGATATCGGTGGGCGCGTGGCCCTGGGGGTGGGGCAGGGCAGTTTGGCGATTCTCGCCTTCCTGCCGGAGGAGGAGCGGGAAACGGTGATCCGCTACAACCTGCCGCGACTGCGGGATTTCCATCTGTATGACGAAGTGCTGCTGCGTTCGGAAGTGGAGAATGTGCGCAAGCTCGGGTATGCCGGTCGCAATACCGGGGTGCTGCAGGGCATGGCCGGGGTGGCGGTACCGATCCTGGATCGCGAGGGCCGGGCGGTGGCGGCGTTGAGCGTGGCCACCATCAGCGACCGCCTGGGACCGGATCGCCTGCCGACGGTGGTGGAGTTGCTCAAGCGCGAGGCCGCGGCGATCGGGCCACGGATCAATCCGTTTGATCCGTTGTTGCGGCGGCCGTCGCAGATATTTGGTACTGCAAAATAGTGGGTTTGGCCTGACCTAGAACCGCGTGGTCTGCTGCAACAGCTGCGCCGCCGGACTGTCCGCCGGAGCCACCATCGCATAGTTGTAGCCGCTGCCGGACCAGTACTCGGCCCGCAGCTCGCCATCCCTCCGCCCACCGCGGTCCAGCAGATGATTCTGTGGTCCCGGCGGCCGTACGTAGTAGCTGATCCGCTGCCCTTGCGGGTTCTCATACAGCACCATCGCCGCCGCGCCCTGCTCGGTGCTCAGCAAACGTGCACTGACCGGCTTGAACCCGGCGTTCTGCAAGTTCGGCAAGCGGTTGGCCTGGGTGAAGTAACGGTCGAGCCAGCCTTGCAGGTCGCCGCTCTGCTCGACCTTGAAGTCCGCCGGGAGGATGTCCTGGGTAGCGAACATGCGATAGGCCTGCACCGCATCGGCCATTGGCGCAGGCTGTGGGAAAGTCATCTGCCGGGCCTGCCAGCCGCTGATACCGCCGATGCTCACGGCAATCAGCAGCACCGCGGCACTGGCCAGGTGCCGGCGGGACTGACCACGCAGGCGTCGGCGAATCACGCTCGGATCCAGCGCCGGGTTCGCCGGCATCTGCAAGGCACCGCCCAGGGCCGCGCGCAGGTGCTGGGCATCACGCTGCCAGTCGCGGACCTGTTCGGCCAGTTCCGGGTGGCTCGCCAGGTACGTCTCCAGCAACTGCCGGTCGGCATCGCTGAGCTGATGATCGACGTAGGCGTGCAGGTCGCGTTCGCTTGGAGGAATAGTGATCATTTCAATATCCGCAGGGAGGGGCTGGTGATTTCGCCTTCGCTGAGCTGACGCAGGGCCTGGCGGGCGCGGGACAGACGCGACATCACGGTGCCGGTGGGGACGTCGAGAATCTCGGCGACCTCCTTATAACTCAAACCTTCCACCGAGACCCAGAGCAACAAGGCCCGTTGTTCGGTGGGCAGCAGCTCGAAGGCTTCCAGGGTCGACTGGGCCACCACCGTGCGTTCCACCGAGGGCTGGGCATCGTCGCGGCCGGTAAAGAACTCGAGCATCCGCGCATAACGCTTGCCGCGACGGTGGGCGTCGATGAATTGGCGATACAGGATCGAGAACAGCCAGGCTCGCAGGTCGCCCTCGGCACGCTTGTCGCCCCAACTGGACAGGGCGCGCTCCAGGCTGGCCTGGACCAGGTCGTCGGCGCTGCTGGGATTGCGCGTCAACGACACGGCGAAACGCCGCATTCGCGGGATCAATTCACGTAACTGCTCATCGAGATCGTTCATGGAATCCTGCGGGTTTTTAACCAGTCACTACGCTTGGACTAGCAAGACGCCTGGCCTCGAAGGTTATTCCAACGGCCGGAAAATAAATATTCGAAAAATAAATCGGGGCGCCTGGAATAAACCGGGACGGCCTTCGTCTTATAGCTCCTTCACCCTGTGGCCGCCTGAGGCCCTGGAGTTTTTTCATGGTAGATCACACACCACCGCCCCTCAGCGGTTCGAGCAAGGTCTTGCGCCTGGCGGGCATCGCCGCCGTGCTCGCCGTCCTGGTCGGGGCCTTTGCCTATGTCAACGGTCGGCTCGATCCGGCGCGCCTGACCCCCGGACGGATCGTCAATACCTTCGAGAAAAACAACGGCCTGCATGCCGGCTTCAGGCGTAATCATGCCAAGGGCGTGTGTGTGGCCGGGTATTTTGAAAGCAGCGATGCCGCCCGTGCCTATTCCACCGCCCAGGTCTTCCGCGAAGGCAGCGTGCCGGTGGAAGGACGCTTCGCCTTGCCCAGCGGTAACCCTTACGCGCCGGACAGCAGCGTACCGATTCGCAGCCTCGGTTTGCGCTTCACCCAGGCCAACGGCCAGCAATGGCGCACCGGGATGAACAGCATGCCGGTGTTTCCGGTGGGCACCCCCGAGGCATTTTTCCAGCAACTCAAGGCGGCCTCGCCCGATCCGAGCACCGGCAAGCCGAACCCGGCGGCCATGGCGGCGTTCTTCGCCAGCCACCCGGAAACCGCGCCATTCCTGCAATGGGTCAAGACCGCCAAGCCGTCGGCCAGCTATGCCACCGAAAGCTATAACGGTTTGAATGCCTTCTATCTGGTCGACGCGGCCGGCCGGCGCCAGGCCGTGCGCTGGGGACTGGTGCCGTTGAGCCAGGATGCCGCGGGGGCGACGGCGCCGGACGGTGCCGACTTTCTCGCCAAGGACCTGGCCCAGCGCCTGGCGGCAGGCCCGCTGAAATGGCAATTGCGCCTGACCCTGGCCAATCCCGGCGATCCGACGGACGATGCCAGTCGGCAATGGACCGGCGAACACAAGGTGCTCAACGCCGGCACCCTGGTGCTGGAAAGCACCCAGCCCCAGGACGACGGCGATTGCCGCGATATCAACTACGACCCGCTGATCCTGCCGAGCGGTATCGAGGCTTCGGCCGATCCCCTGTTGGCGGCGCGTTCGGCGGCCTATGCCAGTTCCTATCTGCGTCGCACCAGTGAGGTCGGCTCCCTGCCTGCCGCCCATTCGTCACAGGAGTCCCGCCCATGAGCGCCCCTTCGAATCACTTCGCGCCCCTGGCGCGCCTGCTGCATTGGTTGATGGCACTGATGATCCTGGCGATGCTGTTTATCGGTGCTGGCATGGTGGCCTCGGTGTCCGAGCGGCATGAATGGTTGCTGCACCTGCACAAGCCGCTGGGGATTGCGATTCTGCTGCTGGTGGTGGTGCGCCTGCTGGTGCGTTTCAGTACCCGCCAACCGCCGTTGCCGAAAGACTTGCCGGGCTGGCAGGCGCTGGCGGCGAAGCTGTCCCATGTGTTGCTGTATGCGTTGATGCTGGTATTGCCGCTGCTGGGTTGGGCAATGATTTCGGCGGCGGGGGATCCGGTGATGCTGAGCAGTTCGCTGCAATTGCCGGCGATCATGTCGGCCAATCCGACGACTTTTGCCTTTTTGCGCAAGGCCCATGGGTACCTGGCATATCTGTTGTTCCTGACGGTGTTGGTGCACCTGGCCGCGGCGCTGTTCCATGGCTGGATTCGTCGGGATGGGGTGTTGGAAAGCATGGTGCGCGGCAAGGATTGAAGTCATTGGTTGTTCGGGAGGGCCTCTTCGCGGGCAAGCCCTGCTCCTACAAGTTCCGGGTGTACGCAAGATTTCGGTACGACTCGATCCTGTAGGAGCAGGGCTTGCCCGCGAAGGCGTCCGTCCCGGCACCACTGATTCAATGGTTTTTCACCACCCTCAGCGACCACCCCCAATACCCCAACGCCAGCGTATTGAGGCCCGCCCCCAACAGACAAACCCCCAACCAACCTGCCCAGGCATACATCGCCGTCGCCCCGATCGACCCCGCCGCGCTACCCACTGAATAAAACACCATATAACCCGCCGCCAGCCGGCTTTGCGCCTGCGGCCTGACGCTATAGATCAGCGTCTGGCTGGTGACATGCACCGCCTGCAAGCCCAGGTCCAGGGCAATCACTCCCAGCAGCAAGGCCCACAGCGACGATTGGGTAAAGGCAATCGGCAGCCAGGACAACAGCATCAGCAACAAGGCGCCGCCGCTGGTCCACTGCGCCCAGCCGCGATCCGCCAGTTGTCCGGCCCGGGCGGCGCCCAGGGCGCTGGCGGCTCCGGCCAGGCCGAACAGGCCTATCTCGGTATGGGACAGCGACAGCGGCGGGGCGCTCAGGGGCAACACCAGCGGTGTCCACAGCACAGTCCCGGCAGCAAAGATCAGCATCGCCAGCACAGCCCGATCCCGCAGGACCTTTTCCTCCTTGAACAGCGTGAAGACCGAAACGATCAGCGCCCCATACGCCTGCCGTGGCCGGGGCGGCTCGACCCGCGGCAGGGCCCGCCACAGCAGGCCCGCCATTAACAGCGTCAGGGCACCGGACAACCCATAGACCGAGCGCCAGCCGGCCAGGTCGGCCATGCCGCCGGCCACACTGCGGGCCAGCAGCAGGCCGACCACGATGCCACTGGTGACTGTCCCGACCACCTGGCCGCGCTCACCCGGTGCTGCCAGATGGGTGGCGTAGGCCACTAGCACCTGGGTCACCACGGCCAGCAAGCCGACGCCGGCCAACCCGATCAGCAGCCAGGCACTGCTGGGGGCCAGGGCAGTGACCAGCAGCGCCACCACCGAAAGCAGCATCTGCCCGACGATCAGACGTCGGCGGTTGAACAGGTCGCCGAGGGGGACCAGCAACAGCAGGCCCAGTCCATAGCCGATCTGGGTCAGGCTGATCACGATGCCGACGCTGGCAGGGTCCATGGCAAAGGTCTCGGCCATGGCGTCCAGCAGCGGCTGGGCGTAGTAGACATTGCCCACCGACAGCCCGCAGGCAAAGGCGAACAGCAGCACCACCGCGCCGGGCAGGTGTGTGGCAGTGTCCAGGGCATGGGAGGTGAGCGGTGCTTCAGATTCCATGATCGGCTCCGGGATTTGTGGTTGCTTTTTGAAACCAGTTGTACCCTAGAGTGACTGGTTTTATATTGCAACCACATTTATCGGCGGAGCTTCAGGCCATGGTCAAGCGTTCGAGTCTGGAGGGGGGCGAATGTCCGGTGGCCCGGTCACTGGACGCCATCGGTGATGGTTGGTCATTGTTGATCATCCGTGATGCATTTGACGGCATCCGTCGTTTTGGCGAGTTCCAGCGCAATCTGGGCATGGCCAAGAATATTCTCGCGACGCGACTAAAAAGCCTGGTGGCCCATGGCGTGCTGGAGATCGTCCCGGCATCCGATGGCAGTGCGTATCAGGAGTACGTGTTGACGACGAAGGGTAAGGCCCTGTTTCACCTGATCATCGGTTTGCGCCAGTGGGGCGAGGCGTATCTCTACGAGCCGGGAGAGCGCCATTCAGTGATGGTGGATCAGCAGCAGGGTGCGGCGTTGCGACCGCTGGAGTTGCGTGCCGAGGATGGCCGCTTGCTGGGGCCGGAGGATTGTCGGCGGATTCCGGCGGATGAGGTGTGACCACCGCTGACCTTGAAGTCGACGCCGCTTTTGCAGGAGCCGGCTTGCTGGCGATAGCGATCTGCGGGGCGCCGCCAGAACCTCAGCCTATCGGCTGATCGCCAGCAAGCCGGCTCCTAAAGATCAGCGTGTGGCGGTTATTCGCGGGAAAACCGCTCGCGGCTGTTGCTCAAGTGCGTCCACATCGCTGCCCGCGCCGCATCCGGGTCCTGGCGGCGGATGGCGTTGAGAATCGCCTCGTGTTCCAGGCTGGCGAGCTGGCCCAGTTGCGCCAGGTCGGCATCGCCGCGCTCCGCCCCCGGCACCCGGGTGCGTGGAATCATCGAGCTGCCCAGGTGCAGCAGGATCTCGGAAAAGTAGGCATTGCCGGTGGCTTCGGCGATCAGCAGGTGAAAACGCTGGTCGGCCGCCACGCAGCTGTCGTTGTTGGCCAGCAGGCTCCGATACTCATCCAGCGCCGCGCGCATCTGCTTGAGGTGCTCGTCGCTGCGCCGGCGTGCCGCCAGCGCCGCCGCCTGGGTTTCCAGGCCCAGGCGCAGTTCCAGCAGATCGCGCACGCTCAACGCGGTTTCCACATTCAGGCGCAGGCCGTGGGGCTCTTGGCGCTCCAGCACGAAACTGCCGACACCATGATGGGTTTCCACCCAGCCCGACGCCTGCAATTTGGAAATCGCCTCGCGCACCACCGTACGGCTGACCTTGTGCTCGCAGACAATGGCGCTTTCCGACGGCAGCTTGTCGCCCGGCTTCAAATGCCCCAGGCGAATCTGCTGGGTCAGGTGATCGACCAGGTCGTGGGCCAGGTTGGGGCTGCGTTTGCGCCGTGGCGCAGGGGAGGCGGTTTCAGTGTTCATGGGCGTGTCACGCAGGGGCGAGGGGAAAGCTTAACACTCGTATGACAAGAGGCGTAGCGATGACCGTCAGCATGTATGACAACTTGAAGTCAGAAGCCGCTCTTTCTAAATGGTAGCGCTGGCCAAGGGGTCTTGTGGGCCACTGACAGATATTTTTATTTCTAATAAAGTACTTATAAATCAAATAGATATTATTTTATGTGCTGTTTTTTTCGTTCTCCATCGGCGATTCCTGTCCAGAAATCGCGATCTGGGCACTTGTTGCCCTATTTTTCTACTCGTATGATGACTATCGACTGGCTCGTCTGATCCAGCACCCCCGCACACAAAAATAACCCGTGGGAGACTCGTCGTGAACAACACCCTGGATACGTCCGCAACAGCGGAACGCGATTCCTTGCTGGCCGTCGCCGTGGCGAAGGTCAAGCGCCATGTGCTGCCGCTGTTCGTCATCATGTTTATCGTCAACTACATCGACCGGGTGAACATCGGCTTCGTGCGCACGCACTTGGAACACGACCTGGGAATCGGCGCCGCCGCCTACGGTTTTGGTGCCGGGTTGTTCTTTATCGGTTATGCCCTGTTCGAAGTGCCGTCCAATATCCTCTTGCAGAAGGTCGGCGCACGGCTCTGGCTGACCCGCATCATGTTCACCTGGGGGCTGGTCGCCACGGCCATGGCCTTTGTCCAGAACGAAACCCACTTCTATATTTTGCGTTTCCTGCTCGGGGTGGCCGAGGCCGGCTTCTTTCCCGGGGTGATCTACTACTTCACCCGTTGGCTGCCAGGGGTTGAGCGCGGCAAGGCGATCGCCATCTTCCTCAGCGGCTCGGCCGTGGCCTCGCTGATTTCCGGCCCTCTGTCCGGGGCCCTGTTGCAGCTCGAAGGCTTCGGCTGGCACGGCTGGCAGTGGATGTTCATCATCGAAGGTCTGGCCTCGGTGGTGCTCTGCGGCTTCACCTGGTTCTGGCTCGACTCCACGCCCAAGGACGCGAAGTGGCTGAGTGTCGCCGAGCAACAGGTGCTGGTGCAGGTCATCGAGGACGAACAGCAGCAGCGCGACGCCTCGATGCCGATCAAGCCGTCGATCTGGAGCCTGCTCAAGGACCGCCAGATCCTGTTGTTCTGCGTGCTGTATTTCTGCATCCAGCTGACCATCTATGCCGCCACCTTCTGGCTGCCGAGCATCATCAAGAAGATGGGCCAGATGAGCGACCTGCAGGTGGGTTTCTTCAACTCGATTCCCTGGCTGATCTCGATCATTGCCATGTATGCCTTCGCGGCCGCCTCGGGCAAGTGGAAACACCAGCAGGCCTGGGTCGCCTCGGCCCTGCTGATCGCCGCGCTGGGGATGTTCATGTCCACCACCGGCGGGCCGATCTTCGCCTTTGTCGCGGTGTGCTTCGCGGCCATCGGTTTCAAGTCCGCCTCGTCGCTGTTCTGGCCGATTCCTCAGGCGTACCTGGATGCGCGCATCGCCGCGGCGGTGATTGCCCTGATCAACTCCACGGGCAACCTCGGCGGTTTCGTCGCGCCGACGACCTTCGGCTGGCTGGAGGAGCACACCGGTTCGATCCAGGGCGGCTTGTACGGCCTGGCGGCGGCTTCGGTGATCGCCGCGATCCTGGTGTTCTTTGCCCGCACCCAGCCCAAACCGACCCACACATTGCCGGGATCGGTCAGCCCGGCCCTGAACAAATCCCATTAAAGACTGCGGTTGAACACAGGTAGCCATCATGACGACAAACACTTTGCACGCGGCCGGCCAGGCCCCCGTCATCACCAGCTTGCAGGTCATCCCGGTGGCCGGCCACGACAGCATGCTGCTGAACCTGAGCGGTGCCCATGGTCCGTTTTTCACCCGCAATATCGTGATCATCACCGACAGCAGCGGTCGCACCGGCGTCGGTGAAGTGCCGGGCGGCGAGCGTATCCGCGCGACCCTGGAAGATGCCCGTTCGCTGTTGCTGGGGCAGTCCATCGGCAACTACCAGAAGCTGCTCAACCAGGTGCGCCGCACCTTCGCCGAGCGCGATGCCGGCGGTCGCGGCCAGCAGACCTTCGACCTGCGCATCACCATTCATGCGGTGACGGCCCTGGAAGCTGCGCTGCTCGACCTGCTCGGCCAGTTCCTCGGTGTGCCCGTGGCGGCCTTGCTGGGTGAGGGGCAGCAGCGCGAGGCGGTGAAAGTGCTGGGTTATCTGTTCTATATCGGTGATCGCGGCAAGACCGACCTGGCCTACCGAAATGAAGCCGGGGCGGATGACGCCTGGTTCCGCCTGCGTCACGAAGAGGCGATGACCCCCGAGGCCATCGTCAAGCTCGCCGAAGCCGCCCAGGCGCGTTACGGCTTCAATGACTTCAAACTCAAGGGCGGTGTGCTCAGCGGTGCCGCGGAAATCGAAGCGGTGACGGCCCTGGCCGAGCGCTTCCCCCTGGCGCGGATCACCCTCGATCCCAACGGCGCCTGGTCGTTGAAAGAGGCCATCGCCCTTTGCCGTGATCAACATCATGTCCTGGCTTACGCCGAGGACCCTTGCGGTGCCGAGAACGGCTACTCCGGTCGTGAAGTCATGGCCGAGTTTCGCCGGGCCACAGGCCTGCCGACGGCGACCAATATGATCGCCACCGACTGGCGGGAAATGGGCCATGCGATCCGGTTGCACGCCGTCGATATTCCCCTCGCCGACCCGCATTTCTGGACCATGCAGGGTTCGGTGCGGGTCGCGCAGATGTGTCATGAATGGGGCCTGACCTGGGGCTCGCATTCCAACAACCACTTCGATATTTCCCTGGCGATGTTCACCCATGTGGCCGCTGCCGCGCCGGGTGAGATCACCGCCATCGACACCCACTGGATCTGGCAGGACGGCCAGGGCCTGACCAGGGAGCCGTTGCAGATCGTCGACGGTTTTATCCAGGTCCCGCAAAAGCCGGGGTTGGGTATCGAACTGGATATGGACGCGGTGGCCAAGGCCCATGAGTGCTACAAGAACATGGGCCTCGGCGCCCGCGACGACGCCGTGGCGATGCAGTTCCTGATTCCCGGCTGGTCGTTCAACAACAAGCGCCCGTGCCTGGTGCGCTGAGGCCTATTCGGGGCTGAACAGCGTCACGGCGACGATCTGCTCGCCGTCGACGCGCACTTGCAACACGCCTCGGGGGACGGGCTGGTCCTGCTGGTAGCACTCCAGCAGAACCCGGTCCGCCGCCGTGGCGGTGGCCTGGAACTGATGGGTTTTACGCAGCAGGGCTCGTGCTTCGGGAGAGATCGGGAAGGCGCCATGGCCTTCACGAACCGCCTCGCAGAACGCCAGGGTCACGGCTCTCGGCGTGCGGGCCGGTGGCGAGGGCATGTCGGCATCGGCGAACAACTGGTTGAGTTGGTTGGCGGTTTCCACAGCCCTCGGAAAGCCGGTGAAGGCCGACACCTGCAACAGGAGTTCGGTGTATTCGCCGGGTGCCAGGCCCGAGGCCAGGCCGGTCTTGAGATGTACGCTGAGGGGAGCGCCGACCGTGCCGGCGGCGACGATCGCGGCAAAGGTCGCGGCTTCACGTAGCCTCGGATCAAGGCCGGGACGCTGATGCAGATAGCCATAGACCACGCCGACCGCCAACTCGCCCAATGCCGGCGCGGTATGAAACAACGCATCCAGGCGCGCACCGCCGCCAGGGACCCACTCGATAAACTGTTTGCGACCTTCACGGTAAAGTTCGGCCACGGGATCCTTGCTGTTCATGTTCTGTCCTCTGCGAAAAAGTAGGGTTCGCGCGTCGACGACAGCAGGACATCGATGGGTAGGAGCCTAGTCAGTCCGGTGAAAAACGCTCCCGGGCACAGCGGTTTTGCCACTAGAGTGGTGGGCCTGAGAGGACGATTCCAGAGAGGGTGTATGCCGACGTTTTACGACGCACGTGGGAATATCTATGCCGTGGCGAGCCCCGCCGAAGTGCGCGGGCTGGGCCTGGATCTACCGGCGGATGCCGCACAGGCAGCGCTGCTGCGTCGGACCTGGGCGCTTGAAGCGGTGGAGGCACTTTGTGGCTGGGGAGAGCAGGCGCCTGCGCGAGATGGCAAACACCATCGTTCCGATGGCCTGCTGGTAGGGCCGTTCCAGGCGCAGGCGCCGTTCGATCTGTTGATCGTCAATACCGACGGCACCCTGGCCGAGCGCAGTGGCAACGGTCTGACGATTTTTGCCCAGGCGCTGACCGAGCAGGGCTTGATGCCGGTTCAGGGCGCTTGTCTGTTGCGGGTTCATCACGATCAGCCGGGGGGCCTTTCTCCGGTCGCCACCTCGGTCGAGTCGGCGCAGGTCGAGGATCAACAGGGGTTCTGGCTGGACCTGGGGAAACCGGTGTTCGGTCCGGAAGCAGTGTCTGCCCGGCGTGTCGGTGAGGCGCAGTTGAATGGCCGCCAGTTGAGCCATGTCGCGCAGTTGTCGAGTTTGAACGCCGGCTGGCAGCGCAGCCAGTTTGTGCGTATCGGCAATCCGCATTGCGTCACCCTGGTCGACGAGCCGACGTTGCTACCGAGCAACGCACAAATGGGCGAGTCGGCCCTGGAGCCTGGCCTGACCCGCATCGCCTTTGCCCCACCGACCGGTGCCGGCGAACCCTGTCCGGCGGGAGTGAATCTGCAATGGGCAACCCGGGTGGCGCCGGGACAATTGCAGGCCCGGGTGTTCGAGCGCGGTGAAGGACCGACGGCGTCTTCCGGCACCAGTGCCAGCGCGGTGGCCTGTGCGGCCTGGCGGGTCGGTTGGGTCGAGGCCGGCGAAGTCCGGGTCGGCATGCCGGGCGGCACGGCGCCGATCCGCCTGGTGGCCCTGGACGACGAGCTGCAGAGTGTCCACCTGTTTGGCGCGGCCCGGCGTCAATCCTGAGGCCGACATCGAGACCAGAAAAAGTCCCCCCTGCGCAGGCCTGTTCGGCCCTTGTCCGACCCTGGCGGTTTTGGCTTGATGAGTCGACAGGGTGGAAGGCCGACGAGCGCCTTGCCCTGATCGGCCCGTGAGAACGGGTCCGAATTTCCGACTCGTTTAAAGGGAATTTACGATGAGAGCAATCAAAGGTTTATTCAGCGCGCTGGTGTGTGCCGGGCTGGTGTTCAGCACCGCTTCCACGTGCGCTCAGGCGGTGCCCGAGCCGGCCATCAGCGATAAGAAAGTGGTTTCCTCCACCACTACCGATGCGGTTGAGTCCAGTCCGGCGGAACTGCTGGAGGGCAGTCGAACCGACTATTTTTCATGCTCGGTGGGCCGCTTCAGGGGCGAACTCGAGGCGAGGGTGGTGTTCGCCTCCGCCGGCAGCACGGCTTACTTCGATGTCAGTACGGTGCGCTACCGGATTGTCCGCAGCAGCGGCCAGGGTGGCGGCAACAAGGCCAATATCAACTTTCACCTGGACACCCTGAACAAGCAGGGGGTGACCAGGGCCAGCGACCAATACCGTTCGCCGGACTCCTTGCGCCAGGATGGCAGCTGGCACCTGCTGGACGTCAACCGGATCGTCCGCACGGATTATCAGGGCGCGGTGACCTTCGAGTTCGTGTTCGACCGCTCGGTGGCCAGTGACACCCGATGTGCGGCCCACAAGACCTACCAGTGGGCCGGTGCCTCGACCGCGCGCACCGGCGCGGCGGATTGAGCCGGTTCAAGGGGCATCAAGTCCTGGCGCCTGGCGAATCAGGAAGTGATCCAGGTTGTCGATTTCACAACTGAACACGCTGAAGGTCTGGTCCGGGTTCTTCTTGCTCGGCACTTGCTTCAATTGCGGCGTGACACCGTAGAAGAAGCAATACAGGTCTTCAGCCTGGTCGATGACACTCTTGATCTCTTCCAGGAACACCGTGCGCTGGCGGTAGTTCTCGATCAGGCTTTTGCTCAGGTAGACATTGATCGAGTAGCGCTTCTTGTCGGCCCACACCGGTTTGTCGAAAACCACGCTGAAGCTAGTCTTGTAGTCCTTGATTTCCTTTATTTTTCCCCAGTAGATCAGGCCCTGGCGGTCCTGGCAGTATTCGACCTTCTTGAAGAAGGTGTTGTAGTTCAGGGTCAGGTCGCCAATGGTCAGGGGCATGCGTTTGAGCAGGTCCTTGTTGGCGTGGTTGGAGACGAAGCACTCCACCGGATGGGCGAACACGCTGGTGCGGTTCGGTGGGGCCTTGGTTTCCTGGACGGCGGGAGTATCGATGATGACTGGCGTCGGTTCCGCTATTGGTTGCGCCGGTCGGGTGTCGACGCTGGCCGGCGTCTTGCGGGCATAGGTGCGGCGGGTCAGCAGCAGCTCGACGGGGAAGTTCTGTTCGCCTTCGATATCGTCCGGCGGCTGTTCCCCATCGAGCCCGCTCGGTGCGGTTTCCGCGCTCAGGTACGGGCAGTCCGCCAGGTGCCGGGTACTGGGCATGTTCTTGAAATGCGGGGTGCGTTTGAAGCGTGGGTTGCTGGCGTTGTAGGTGGTCAGCCGGTTGCTGCTGTCGAACGCCGCGCGGCAGGCATCGTTCGGGCACTGGAAGCTTTCCCGGCTGGAATCGAACTCCACCGTCTCGTCGAAGTTCAGATCGCGGACGTCATAGATCGTCAGTTTTTCGTCGAGGCTGATGCAGTAGGCCTTGTCGAATTTCATAGCGGGTCCTGCCACTGCAACTGCGCCGGCTGGCGTTTCACCAGGACCTTGCCGTCACGGATCGAATACAGCGGCAGGCCCTGGCTGCGGATCATCTCGTAGTCGCTGTCGGCCGAGAGGATCAGCAAGTTGGCCGGGCGTCCGACTTCCAGCCCGTAGCGTTCACCCAGGGCCATGGCCTTGGCACTGTTGTCGGTGACCAGGTCCAGCGCGCTTTGCAGATTGCGATAACCGAGCATATGGCAGATATGCAGCCCGGCTTCCAGCACCCGCAGGATATTGCCGTTGCCCAAGGGGTACCAGGGGTCGACGATGGAGTCCTGGCCGAAACAGACATTCATCCCGGCATCCAGCAATTCGCCCACCCGGGTCACGCCCCGCCGCTTCGGAAAGTTATCGAAGCGGCCCTGCAAGTGAATGCTCTCGGTGGGGCAGGAGACAAAACTGATCCCCGAGGCTTTCAGCAAACGGAACAGCTTGGCGCAGTAGGCATTGTCGTAGGAGCCCATGGCCGTGGTGTGGCTGGCGGTCACCCGCGAACCCATGTCGCGGCTGCGGGCTTCTTCGGCCAGCACTTCAAGGAAACGTGAGTGCGGATCGTCGGTTTCGTCGCAATGCACGTCCACCAGGCAGCCGGTTTTTTCCGCCAGGTCCATCAGGAACTTCACTGAGGACACGCCCTGGTCCCGGGTGTATTCGAAGTGCGGGATGCCGCCCACCACGTCGGCACCGAGATTGATCGCCTCGACCATCAGTTCCCGGCCATTGCGATAGGACTCGATGCCTTCCTGGGGAAACGCCACGATCTGCAGGTCGATCAGGTGGCGGCTTTCCTCGCGCACTTCGAGCATGGCCTTGAGCGCGGTCAACTGCGGATCGGTGACGTCGACATGGGTCCGCACATGCTGGATGCCATGGGCGGCAAGGCTGCGAATGGTTTTCTTCGCGCGGGTCTTGGTGTCTTCATGGGTGATGGTCGCCTTGCGTTCGCCCCAGCACTCGATGCCTTCGAACAGGGTGCCGCTCATGTTCCAGCGTGGCTCGCCGGCGGTGAGGGTGGCGTCGAGGTGGATATGCGGTTCGACGAAAGGCGCGACCACCAGGTTGCCCTGGGCGTCGAGATCATCTGGGCCGGCGCTCAACGGGCCGGTTTGCGGGGTGATGCTCGCGATCCGTGCGTGTTCCAGGTGCAGGTCATACAGGCCTTCGCGGTGACGCAGCTTGGCGTTGAGGATATGCATGGGCGGGGTCCTTGTCGTACGTGTCGTCATAAGGTATCCGAAGTCTGCAGGAAACTGCTCGGAGATCGGCCGAGAACTCGGCGGAACATGGTCGAAAACGCCGCCGGGCTCTGGTAGCCGAAATCCAGGGCAATCCGCGTGACCGACTCGCCTTGACTCAACCGGGCCAGGGCCAGGACCACGCAGACCCGTTGTCGCCATTGGGAAAAGCTCAGGACGGTCTGGTCCTGGAACAGGCGCCCGAAGCTGCGCAGGCTCAGGTGCAGGCGGTCCGCCCAGGCCCGGGGGGACTGGCGGATGTCCGGTTGCCCGACGAAGGCCTGGCACAGCGGCAGCAGGCGCGGGTCCTGGGGCAGGGGGATATGCAGAGGCAGGCTGTGGGCGCGGGCCAACTCATGCAGCAACAGGGTGATCAGCGCGCCATCGCGGCCCTGTGGGTCGTAGTCCACCGGCATGTCGACGGCGGCGATCAGCAACTGCCGTAGCAGGGCCGAGACTTCCAGTACCTGGCAGGCCTGGCTCATCTCGCCGACGGCATCGGGCTCGATATACAGGCTGCGGGTGCTGACACCGAGCATCAGTACCTGATGGGGCACGCCGGGAGGAATCCACACCGCGCGTTGCGGCGGGACGATCCAGTTGCCGCCATCGGTGAGCACATGCATCACCCCCGTGGCGCCATAGAGCAATTGCGCCCGACGGTGCTGGTGGCGGGTCAGCAGGTGCCCGTGGGGGTAGTCGGTGCCGATGGCGATCACGGCCTGGGGCAGGTGATCGAACTGAGCGAGGGACGTGTTGCGCATGGCAGGGTCTGTCTGGCCGAAACGCAAACAGTATTGACGGACTTGCGCAAGCGCGCCAAGTGTCAGCTGCTTAAGGTTGGGGTTCTCTCTTTCTGAAAGGACCCGACGTGATGCTTTATGGGCTGTTGGCACTGTTTGGCGGACTGGCTGGGGTGACCAGCGTGCTGTTCGGTTTTGGTGGCGGTTTTGTGGTGGTGCCGTTGTTGTACTGGGCCCTGAGCGACAGCCCGGACCCGGCGATCAGCACGGCGGCGATGCAGATTGCCGTGGCGACCTCGACCTGCGTGATGATCGTCAATGCCCTGATCGCCACGGGCAAGCACCGGCGTGCCGGAAATCTGCGGCGCGCTTATATCTGGCCGCTGGCGGGGTTTATCGGGCTGGGTTCGGTGTTGGGGGCGGTGCTGGCCAGTTTGGTCAGCAGCGGGACGGTACGTTGGGCCTTTATCGCTTATCTGGCGCTGACCATTGTCGATTGTCTGGCACGGCGCGGGTTTATGCAGCAGGGCGCGACGGGGTTGGTGCAACCGCTCAAGCCCTTTGTCACGGTGGGCGGAGGGTTGGTGATCGGTGTCGTGGCGACTTTTCTCGGTGTCGGTGGCAGCGTCATGACGGTGCCGCTGTTGCGACGCAGCGGCTTGAGCATGAACCTCGCTACGGCCATTGCCAATCCACTGAGCGTGCCGGTGGCGGTGGTCGGGACCCTGACTTATGTGGCGCTGGCCGGGTTCCGGCCACTGGGGCTGGGGTCCTGGTTTGCCGGGTATGTGGATCTGCTGGCGTTCGCGGTGCTGATCCTTGGATCGCTGGCGGGGATGCGCCTGGCGACGCCTTGGATCGGGCGCTTGCCGGACCGTTTGCATGCCAGGGTCTACATCGGCTTGCTGGCGCTGGTGCTGTTGGCGATGTTACTGAACTGACTCGCCCATCAATACACCCCGAACCTGTAGGAGCAGGGCTTGCCCGCGAAGAGGCCCGCAAGATCGCTAAAAGCTTCGCGGGCAAGCCCTACTCCTACAGGGGGCGGTGCTCGGCCTCAGGATCAGACGGTCAGCAAACGCTCGCGCAACTTGGCGACCTCGTCGCGCATCTGCGCCGCCGCCTCGAACTCCAGGTCGCGGGCCAACTGGTACATCTTCTCTTCCAGCTGGCGGATACGCTTGCTGATCTCGCTCGGCGAACGCAGTTCGTTTTCGTAGCGGGCGTTTTCCTCGGCGGCCTTGGCCATGCCCTTGCGCTTCTTGCTGCGCGAACCGGGTACGGTGGCGCCTTCCATGATATCGGCGACATCCTTGAACACGCCCTTGGGCGTGATGCCATTGGCCAGGTTGTGGGCAATCTGTTTGTCGCGGCGGCGCTCGGTCTCGCCGATCGCCCGCTCCATGGAGCCGGTAATGCGGTCCGCATAGAGAATCGCCCGGCCATTGAGGTTACGCGCCGCCCGCCCGATGGTCTGGATCAGCGAACGCTCGGAACGCAGGAAACCTTCCTTGTCCGCATCGAGGATCGCCACCAGCGACACCTCGGGCATGTCCAGGCCCTCGCGCAGCAGGTTGATCCCCACCAGCACATCGAAGGTGCCCAGGCGCAGGTCGCGGATGATTTCCACGCGCTCCACGGTGTCGATATCCGAGTGCAGGTAACGCACCCGCACGCCATGGTCGGCGAGGTAGTCGGTAAGGTCCTCGGCCATGCGCTTGGTCAGGGTGGTGACCAGCACGCGTTCTTCCACGGCCACGCGCTTGCTGATTTCCGAGAGCAGGTCGTCGACCTGGGTCAGCGCCGGGCGGATCTCCACCTGCGGGTCCACCAGGCCGGTGGGGCGAACCACTTGCTCGATAACCCGGCCGGCGTGTTCGGCTTCGTAGTTGCCGGGGGTGGCGGAGACAAAGATGGTCTGCGGGCTCACCGCTTCCCACTCGTCGAAGCGCATCGGCCGGTTGTCCAGTGCCGAGGGCAGGCGGAAGCCGTACTCCACCAGGGTTTCCTTGCGCGAGCGGTCGCCCTTGTACATGGCGCCGACCTGCGGAACGCTGACGTGGGATTCGTCGATCACCAGCAGCGCGTCGGCCGGCAGGTAGTCGTAGAGGGTCGGCGGCGCCTCTCCGGAAGCGCGGCCGGAGAGGTAGCGCGAGTAGTTTTCGATGCCGTTGCAGTAGCCCAGTTCGAGGATCATTTCCAGGTCGAAGCGGGTGCGCTGTTCCAGGCGCTGGGCTTCCACCAGCTTGTTGTTGTCGCGCAGGTAGTCCAGGCGCTCCTTGAGTTCCTCCTTGATCCCGTCGATGGCACCGAGCAGGGTTTCCCGTGGCGTCACGTAGTGGCTTTTCGGATAGAAGGTAAAGCGCGGCAGCTTGCGGATCACTTCGCCGGTCAGCGGGTCGAAGGCCGAGAGACTTTCCACTTCGTCATCGAACAGCTCGATGCGGATCGCTTCCAGGTCGGATTCGGCCGGATAGACGTCGATCACATCCCCGCGCACACGGAAGGTGGCACGGGCGAAGTCCATATCGTTGCGGGTGTATTGCAGGTCGGCCAGGCGGCGCAGCAGGGCGCGCTGGTCGAGCTTGTCGCCGCGGTCCACGTGCAGGACCATCTTCAGGTAGGTTTCCGGGCTGCCCAGGCCATAGATGCAGGACACCGTGGTGACGATGATGGCGTCCTTGCGCTCCAGCAGCGCCTTGGTTGCCGACAGGCGCATCTGTTCGATATGGTCGTTGATCGAGGCATCCTTCTCGATAAAGGTATCGGAGGAGGGCACATAGGCTTCCGGCTGGTAGTAGTCGTAGTAGGAAACGAAATACTCCACGGCGTTGTTCGGGAAAAATGCCTTGAACTCGCCGTACAACTGCGCGGCCAGGGTCTTGTTCGGCGCCAGCACCAGGGTCGGGCGTTGCACCTGGGCGATGACGTTGGCGATGCTGAAGGTCTTGCCCGAGCCGGTCACCCCGAGCAGGGTCTGGTGAGCCAGGCCGGCTTCGATGCCCTCGACCATCTGACGGATGGCTTCAGGCTGGTCGCCGGCGGGCTGGAAGCGGGTGACGAGCTGGAATTCGGACATAACCTACCTCTGGGTTCATTCCCGCCTGACAGTCGCGGCGAAAACGAGAAAGACCTCTTACGACCGATGTCGTAGGGAAAAAACATGATAATGCTGGATATGGTGCCCGGGAGGACAGCTTTCAAGGCAATCGTCACCCGGGCAGCTTGTTGCAATTGGACGGGCGTCCCGCAAATAAATCAAAAAACTTGTCACATTCCGACAATAGTCGGTCGCCCTGGCCGGTGATGGCCTCTATACTAGCTCCCCGTTTGTGCACCGCTCTAGTGCAATCGGCCGGAGCGTTGTCACTTCCCTCCACCCCCCATTCAGAGCCGCCGCAATAATGAGCCTGTTCTCCGCTGTCGAAATGGCACCACGCGATCCTATCCTGGGCCTCAACGAAGCATTCAATGCCGATACCCGTACCGACAAGGTCAATCTGGGTGTGGGTGTTTACTGTGACGAAAGTGGGAAAATTCCACTGTTGCGGGCCGTTGTCGAAGCCGAAACCCAGCGCGCGGCTCAGCATGCCTCCCGTGGCTACTTGCCGATCGACGGTATTGCCGCCTACGACAAGGCCGTGCAAACCCTGTTGTTCGGTCAGGATTCGCCGCTGATCGCCGCCGGTCGTGTGCTCACCACCCAAGCGGTGGGCGGTACCGGTGCGCTGAAAATCGGTGCGGACTTCCTCAAGCAACTGTTGCCGGACGCTACCGTCGCCATCAGCGACCCGAGCTGGGAAAACCATCGCGCGCTGTTCGAAACCGCCGGTTTCCCGGTGCAGAATTATCGTTATTACGATGCCGCGAGCAACGGTGTGAACCGTGCCGGTCTGCTGGAAGACCTCAACGCGCTGCCGGCCAAGTCCATCGTCGTGCTGCACGCCTGCTGTCACAACCCGACCGGTGTCGACCTGACCCCGGCCGACTGGCAGGACGTACTGAACGTCGTCAAAACCAAGGATCTGGTGCCGTTCCTCGATATGGCGTACCAGGGTTTTGGTGATGGCATTGATGAAGACGCCGCCGCCGTGCGTCTGTTCGCTGAATCGGGCCTGACCTTCTTTGTCTCCAGCTCGTTCTCCAAATCGTTCTCGCTGTACGGCGAGCGTGTTGGTGCACTGTCGATCGTCAGTGAGTCGAAAGAAGAGACCGCCCGCGTCCTGTCCCAGGTCAAGCGCGTGATCCGCACCAACTACTCCAACCCGCCGACCCATGGTGCGACCATCGTCGCGGCGGTGTTGAACAACCCTGAGCTGCGCGCCCAGTGGGAAGCGGAGCTGGCGGAGATGCGCCTGCGTATTCGCGGCATGCGCATGCAGATGGTCGACCTGCTGGCCCAGTACGGCGCCAAGCGTGACTTCAGCTTCGTCGGTCGCCAGCGCGGGATGTTCTCCTACTCCGGCCTGACGGTCGAGCAAGTGGCCCGCCTGAAAAACGAGTTCGGCATCTATGCCCTGGATACCGGCCGTATCTGCGTGGCGTCGTTGAACCAGCGCAATATCGAAGCGGTGGTGAAGGCGATCGTTCAGGTGATCTGATCCCACCGGTAATACCCTGGCACTCCATGAAAAAGGCCTGCAGCGATGCAGGTCTTTTTTTGCCTGGAGAAACATGAACTGCAACTTAAAACTCGGTGAAGAAATCTTCACCGCTACTTAAATCAGTGTTCATGAATGCCTCGGGCAAAAAATTATATATAGATGGTGGCAATCACAATAACAACAGAGGCCATGGGTTGACGGTTCAAAGTGCGTTGGATCTTATCGGGATAAACCCATGAGCGATAACGTGGAAAGCCTTGTTTAAAAAGGGCTGCGGGGTGTCGTCGAGACACCCGGGAATCGCCAATGCTGCACCCGCCACCTCCTTCGCTGATGCGAAGATTGTCCTTGCCTTCGGGCACTTTCTGCCCTTTACCGCTTTACGTTTCCACCCCTTCGCGCGGAGGACGGAGTGTATCCGTCGTTTGCACTAACAAGAGGGTGAAACATTATTAACCAGGGGAATTACAATGATGTCGACCAAACTCAACTTCCTGACGCTGGCGGTCTCGCTGGGCATGGCCCAGGCGGCCATGGCGACCACCGTGACGGATCAAGACGAGGCCAAGGGTTTCGTCGAGGACAGCAGCCTCAATCTGCATCTGAAGAATCAGTACTTTGACCGTGACGTGAAAAACGGTCCGGCGGACAAGAAGGACTGGACCCAGGGCATCTTCGGCAACTACAGCTCCGGCTTTACCCAGGGCACCGTCGGTTTTGGCGTGGATGCCTTCGGTTACTGGGGGATCAAGCTCGATGGTGGCGCCGGCACGGCCGGTACCGGTAACCTGCCGGTGGGTCGCAATGGCGAGCCCGAGGACGATTACGCCAAGGCCGGCGGCGCGGTGAAGATGCGGATTTCCAAGACCGAATTGCTCTACGGCGATATGCAGCCCACCGCGCCGGTCTTCGCCGCCGGCGGTACCCGCCTGATTCCTGAAACCGCCACCGGTTTCAACCTGCTGAGCAGCGAGATCAAGGACCTGGACCTGGAAGCCGGGCATTTCACCAGTGGCACCGGGGTGGTCTCCACCAGCAACGATCACTCGCTGTATGCCACCTACGCCAACGTCACCGCCAGCGCCGTCAACTACCTCGGTGGCAAGTACAAGGTCAACGACAACCTCAACTTCACTCTCTACGGTTCCGAGTTCGAAGACGTCTGGCGCCAGTACTACACCAACGGCAACTACACCCTGGCGCTTTCGCCGGGTCAGTCGCTGAACTTCGACTTCAACCTGTACAAGACCAATGACGAAGGTTCGGCCAAGGCCGGTCCGATCAACAACACCGCGTTCTCCTTCGCCACGGCCTACACCTTCCTGACGGCGCATACCGTGACCCTGGCGTTCCAGAAGATCCATGGCGACACGCCGTTCGACTATGTCGGCTTCGGCACCAACGGCCCTGGCGACGGCGGCGACTCGATCATGCTGGCCAACTCCGTGCAGTACTCGGACTTCAACGGTCCGGGCGAGAAATCCTGGCAGGCGCGTTATGACCTGAACATGTTGACTTATGGAGTGCCGGGCCTGAGCTTCATGACCCGTTATATCTACGGTGACGATATCGACGGCACCAAGATGGCCGCGGACAGCGCGTACAACCAGCTGCACTACGGTGCCAACGGTACGCACCACGAGACCGATGTTGAGGCCAAGTACGTGGTGCAAAGCGGTCCGGCGAAGGACCTGGCGTTGCGCCTGCGCCAGTCGTTCCACCGTGCCAATGCCGATCAGCCTGAAGGCGACAACAACGAATTGCGCCTGATCGCCGATTACCCTATCTCGATCTTCTGATCACAGGGTGGGAAGAGGAGGGCTCAGGCGCTCTTCTTCCTGTTGTTCCAGCGGGCAGACATCCGCTTCTGGCCGCGCTGCCTCGACGCGATTCCTGCCCGAGCGCTTGGCCTGGTACAGGGCCGCATCCGCCAAGCCATAGGCCGTGTCGAAACTGGTGCCCATGGGACTGGCACTGACCCCGAAACTGGCGGTGATCTGCCGGTTCACCGGTTGCCCGAAGACATGCGAGGCAATGCAGTCACGCAGGGTCTCGGCAAGACTGAGGCCTTCCTCCAGCGTGCCGGCGGGAATCAGCACGGTAAATTCCTCTCCGCCCACGCGACCAATAAATCCCGCATTGCCCACGGCCCGGCGCAGGCAGCCGACGATGCCTTGAATCACCGCGTCGCCCGCCGGATGGCCGAATTCGTCGTTGACTTGCTTGAAGTGGTCGATGTCCAGCACCACCATCGCCGCCCCGGTCTTGCGTAGCGCTTGCACGGTCAGGTCAATCACCGCGCCGCGGTTCAGCACATCGGTCAGCGCATCGTGGGTGGCACGGTATTCGAGCTGACGGGCGAGGGTTTGCAACTGCGCATTGAGGGCGTTCATTTCGCGCTCGGCACGGTCGCTGCGGCGTATCAGCCGGCGCGTCTCGCGCATGAGCCGCTCGAAGTGCACGGTCAGCTCGCCGAGGGCTTGCTGGTACACCGGGGCGCCGGCTTCAGTCAGGGCCAGAATCGAACGGGCGTGTTCCAGGGCGTCGGTTTCGCTCCTGAACAGGTCGTGTGCCGCGTCATCCTGTGCGCCGGCGGAAGTGACTGAAGCGGTCATGCTCACCATCCTTCTCCAGGAATCATTGGAGAGTCGTTGCGTGGTCGTTGAAGATGATGGCGGTAAAATCGGCCTTCAGTTCTTCACCGAATTCGAAGATGGTTTCATCTTCTTCGTCGTGGTACCAGTTCACCTGCATCTCGTTACCCGATTGGGCGGCCTTGTCCAGGGCATCGAAAATGCTGAACAGCATCTTGGTGCTGGAGCTGTTGAAGTAGGCCAGCGCAATATGGGTGGTGATGGTGGTGTCCTCGCGGGCGGCGAGGTAGGTGCGCAGTTGCTGGAGGACAGGGGCATAGAAGGCGGCGGCATTTTCCGGGTAGGACTCGCCTTTTATCGTCAGCAGATTCTGATCGAAACGAAAGTCGACTTCCGGTGATGTGGCGGTTGCTTCAATGTAGAAATTATCCATGGCGATTGCGTCACTCTACTTAGATAGTGGCTTTAAGGCAGAACAGCGTGGTTCCCGGCTCGTCCGCTCTTGGGTAGAAATCGAATTCCAATGGCGCGCAGGCATCGCGCGCCATTGTCAGGAAGCCCAGGCCGGCCCCCTTGCTGTCCGCAGGGGTTTCCGCACGCAAGGTCACTTTGTACGCTTGCTTGATCTCCTCCAGCGACATGTTGCGCAGGGGCTCGAGCTTTTCCCGCAGGCGGTCGACATCACTGGTGGCGATCGGGTTGGCACAGAGCATCAGGTGGCGATCACCTTCTGCGCTGATGCACACGGCACCCTGGCGCAGCGACGACTCTTCACGCGGCTCGGTGGGCAACGAGTCGGAGGAATAGTGAATGATGTTTTGCGACAATTCGACGAAGGAGGAAAACAGTTTGCGCCGTGTCGGCCCGTTCACCCCTGAAATCTCCAGCTGCAGCCGCACCACCTCGGCCATCGCGGTAATGATGGTGTGGGAGAAATAACCCATGTGATAGAAAATCACATTACGTTGCTGGGCCAGGTCGAAGAAGTGGCAATCGGCGTGGGCTGTGTTCGAATTAATCATGATTGTTTCCAAGACGCGCGCAGAAGAGGGTGAGATCGTCACGCCGGTTTTGCTCTCCTTGCCAATTGGCCAGCGTGCGTTGCAAGGCTTCGCAGATGACGGTCGCTGGCTGATTGCGGTGTTCCAGTATCGTGTCGAAGGTCTTGCTCTTGCCGAACGCAATGTTGCGCGGGCCGCCAATCTGGTCGGTCAGGCCGTCGGTGGCGATGAATACCAGGCTGTCCGGCACGATCGTCACCTGGCTTACCGGCCATTGGTAGTTGATGTCACTGTCGACGTAGCCGACACCGACACGCTGACCGGCGAGGGTTTCCAGTTGTTGGGCATCAGGCGGCAAGAGGTTGAGGGACATGCGCGCGCCGGCAAAGCTCAGGGTCTGGCTGGCGCTGTCGAACCAGAAGAAAGCGGCATCCAGGCCATCGTCGGACTCGGGGGTTTCATCGACGCCCTGGACCTGCCCCAGCAGTTCCTTGACGCTTTTATTCACCGCCGATAACAGCGCGCCGGGATCACGCGGTCCGAGCTTGGCCAGTGCCTGGGTCAGCGAGGAGGAGGCGATCAGGGTCATGAAGGCGCCGGGAACACCGTGCCCGGTGCAGTCGGCAATCGCCCCGAACCAGCCATCGGGGTAGGCGCAGAAATGGTAGAAGTCGCCGCCGACCACATCCCGTGGTTCCCACAGCAGGGTGGCATCGTCCAGGGTCGACTTCAGGGCATCCCGCGAAGCGCGCAGCATGGCGCGCTGGATAACGCTCGCATACTCGATGCTCTGCATGATCTGACGATTTTTTTCGGCCTGCATGGCCGCGACCACTTCCATCAGTTGCAGGCCACTGCCCAGTCCGGCGAATTGGCCGTTGCGGGTAATGATAAAACCGTCGGCCAGGGTCTTTTCGCCAAATTCCACGGTCTTGAACGTCAGTTCTTCAATGCTCATTCCGGCATCGACGATCAAGGGTTCCTTGTCCATGAAGGCAATGCAGCTTTTCTTGTCGTACAGCTCGCGGTGAAACGGCTTGCTCATCATCGACAGGAAGATATTGCGGTTGATCAGGCCGATCGGGCGCTCGTCTTCGAGTACCGCCAGGCAGACGATTTCCTTGTGCGCGTTGAAGGTCTCCATCACCAGGGCATTGGTGCTGTTGGAGTCGATCACCGGCACTTCAATGCACAAGTCACCGGCGCAGCGATGATCTCTAGGCCGCTGTGGACGCATAAAGGGGAAGTTTTCTGCGCGCATGCTGGGGTCGCCGGGCGAGGTGAAGGCACAATGCTATCTGCGGAATATGAAGCTTATATGACGGCCTCCCGCTTGGCCGCCGAGCCGGGGCCGCGACGGGATGGCGGTCGCTGCACGGCAGGTGATGTATCACACTGTGTACGAACCGGCGGCGGATACATCCCGCGACGTGCTGCCCGGGTCCGCGACACAGAAGGGATACACGCTCGCGGTTAACTTTGCTGGTCGAACAACGCAGCCCACGACGCTGCTGGTTCGCGCCATTCATTGTTGATCGGGAGATGTCCATGAAGCGCCCCTACGCGGCCCTTGCCGCCACCCTTGCATTCTCGCTGACGGTTCTCGCCAGCGCTGCCCATGCCGCCGATGAAAGTCCCAAGGAAAAATGCTACGGCGTGTCCAAGGCCGGCCAGAACGATTGTGCCGCCGGCAAAGGCACCTCCTGTGCCGGCACCGCCGAGGCCGACTACCAGGGCAATGCCTGGGTGCTGGTGGACAAGGGTACCTGCCTCCAGATCAAGACGCCCAAGGGCGTCGGCTCCCTGACGGAGCAGCCATGAACCGCGGCAACAGCGGCGCGACTGCCGGCCTGAGGCGCCTGCTGCCTGAGCCACTGTTGCTGCTGGTGGCGCGCCTGGGGATCGCCTCGGTGTTCTTTCTTTCCGGGCGCACCAAGGTGCAAGGCCTGTTGACGATCAAACCGTCGACCTACGTGCTGTTTCGTTCGGAGTACGTGTTGCCGTTGATTCCGTCCGACCTGGCGGCGCACCTGGCGACCTATGCCGAGCACCTGCTTCCGATCCTGCTGGTGCTGGGTCTGCTGACACGACCGGCCGCCGCCGCACTGCTGGGCATGACCCTGGTCATCGAGATCTTCGTTTATCCCGATGCCTGGCCGACGCACCTGACCTGGGTAGGCCTGCTGTTGCCACTGATCGCTTATGGCGGCGGTCACTGGTCGCTCGATGCGCTGTTGCAGCGCCAAGGCCGCTAACGCACCACCCATCATCCACCATCACATCAGGCCCTGGCGGCCTGTGGGGAAACACCATGCGCAAGATTCCAACCCTGGCCCTGGCCGCACTGGCCCTGGCGACACCGATGTTTGCCGGCGCCGTCGAGGCGACGCCGCCCGCTGGCGCGAAAAACATCGTCATCGTCCACGGCTCCTTCGTCGACGGGTCGGGCTGGCGGGTCGTTCACGACATCCTGATCCACAAGGGCTACAAGGTCACCGTCGTGCACCAGCCGGCGACCAATATGGACGAAGACATCGCCGCTACCCGCCTGGTCCTCGACCAGCAGGTCGGTCCGGTGGTGCTGGTCGGCCACAGTTCCGGTGGTGCGGTGATCGGCATGGCCGGTGATCGCGACAAGGTCAAGGCACTGGTCTATGTCGCCGCGCTGCAACCGGAAGTGGGCGAAAGCCTGATCCAGTTGCTGGACTCCATGCCGGCGCCGAACAACGACATCCATGCCACCCGTGACGGGCACCTGTTCGTCGACCGCGCCAAGTTCGGCGAAGACTTCGCCGCCGACCAGACCAGCAATCGCACCGATTTCCTCGCGGCCTCGCAAGTACCGGCGACCACCGAGACTTTCGGCGCGCGGACCTGGGCCGCGGCCTGGCACCAGAAACCCAGCTACGGGATTGTCGCCACTGAGGACAAGGCCCTGAACCCGGATCTGCAGCGCTGGATGTACAAGCGCGCCGGTTCCACGGTGACCGAGATCAAGGGCAGCCACACGCTGTACATCTCGCAGCCCGAGGCGGTGGCGAAAGTCATCGAGCAGGCCGCGTTGAACGTCAAGTAACACCCATCCGGCACCTGAACTTTCACTGTTGTACCCCTGACTGAACTGGAGAAACATCATGGCTAGCACTGCATCCCGTTTGAGCCTTGCCACCGCCGCCGCGTTGATCGCACTGGCGTCCGCATCCTTTGCCGTATCGGCCAGTGCCGCCGAGAAAGAGCAGCCGGGCCGCTGCTACGGCGTCAACAGTTGCAAGGGCGAAAGCCTCTGCGCCACCGCCAGGAACGACTGCAAGGGACTGAACAGCTGCAAGGGGCAGGGCGTTATCGTCAAGACCCCGAGTGAGTGCCTCAAGGCCGGCGGCACCCTGACTGAGCCGAAGTAAGGGCAGGGCACCGGTTCCTCCTGCGGGACGAGTGCCCTACGCAAAAATTGCCTTCGACACCGTCCTTGTAGGAGCAGGGCTTGCCCGCGAAAGGGCCCGTGAGAACGCCAAAGCTTCACGGGCAAGCCGGGACGCCGGACCGCCTGCTCCTACAGGTTACGCGGTGTTTTCAAAACAGTATTCCTCTCTCAAGCCGAGTACATGCGATGTCCACTACCCCCTTCTCGGGCTACGGCCTGGGCCTGCGCAAGGAGCACTATCGGGACTTCCTGGAGAGCCGGATCCCCGTCGACTTCGTCGAGGTGATTTCGGAGAACTTCATGGTCGACGGCGGTCAACCGCGGCATATCCTGCGCCAGATCCGCGAGCGTTATCCGGTCGCGCTGCACGGTGTCTCGATGTCCGTCGGCTCGGCGGACGGGCTCGACTCCGCCTACCTGCATCGCTTGAAGGCACTGGTCGACGAGATCGAACCCCTGTTCGTCTCCGACCACCTGAGCTGGTCGCGCATCGATCACTTCAATTCCCATGACCTGTTGCCCGTGCCTTATACCGATGAGGCGCTGGATCTGGTCTGCGCGAATATTTCCCGCGCCCAGGATGTCCTGGGTCGCCCCCTGCTCTTTGAAAACCCCTCCAGCTACCTGGCCTTCGACGGCGCTTCGATGACCGAGTGGGAATTTATTGCTGCCATGTCCAGGCGCACCGGCTGCGAGCTGCTGCTCGACGTCAACAATCTCTTCGTCAGTGCAAGCAACCACCACTTTGATGCCCTGGCGTTTCTCGATGGCCTGCCGGCCGACCGGGTAAGGCAGATCCACCTGGCCGGCCACAGCCAGGGCAAGGAGCTGCTGATCGATACCCATGACAGCCCGGTCTGTGCCGAGGTCTGGGCGTTATACACCCTGGCGATGGCCCGCTTCGGCCCGTTGGCGACAATGATCGAGCGCGATGACCGGATCCCGCCGCTGGCCGACCTGCTCAAGGAACTGACGATAGCCCGGACCCTCGGCGGCCTCGATGGGCGGGCCTGCTCGCGGAGTGGCGCATGAACCTGGCGCAATGGCAGCGTGAGCTGCGCAACTCTCTGGTCAGCGCCTCGGCGCAAGCGGCCGCCAATCTTGGCGCTACGGCGCAGGCCGGATTGTCCGTCTACCAGAACAACTACCGCGCGCAACTGGTGGGGTGCCTTGAAGAGGCTTTTCCCCAGGTCCGTGTCTGGATCGGCGCCGAGGCTTTTTTTACCGCCGCCGTCACCCATATCGATCAGCATCCGCCCCATGCCTGGACCCTGGATGCCTACCCGCAAGGATTCGTCGCGACCCTGGCGACGTTGTTTCCCGACAACCCCGAGGTGCACGAGCTGGCCTGGATCGAGCGAGCACTCGACGAGTCGTTCGTGGCCGCCGATGCCGAGCCGCTGCCCATGGCTGTGCTGGCGAGCATGGATTGGGAGACGGCCTGCCTGAGATTTACACCGTCCCTCAGAACTTATGCCCTGGCCAGCAACGCCGAGCCGATCTGGTCGGCCCTCAGCGAAGGGCTGCCGCTACCCGCGCCCGAGCGCTTGGCTGAGACGGCGGGCCTGCTGGTCTGGCGTCGGCAGAGGGTGGTGCGCCTGCGACCTGTCGAGGCACTGGAGCACCAGGCGCTGCTGCACTTGCAGGACAACGGCAGTTTCTCCGGGCTCTGCGAATGGCTCGTTGAACGCCTTGGCGAAACCGCCGGTATTGCCAAGGCCGGATCGCTACTCGCCAGTTGGTTGGCCGGCGAGCTGATTGTCGGCGTCGACTGATCTCGCCCGACGTCGCTCGAAAACCGGGCGTCTGCCCGATTGACCATATCCTATGGGGGAGGATAGGATAAAAGCACATTCATTCGGAAACCGGCGCCATGAGCGAATCCTTGCACGTGCATCAGACACACGAGGCGATCATCAAACGGCTCAAGCGTGCCGAAGGGCACCTGCGCAGCATCATCGGCATGATCGAAACGGGGCGGCCCTGCGTGGACGTGGCCCAGCAACTTCATGCGGTGGAAAAGGCCGTGTGCCAGGCCAAGCGCACGCTGATCCAGGACCATATCGACCATTGCCTTGAAGACACCGTCGGGGCGATGACCGCTGCCGAACGGGCACCGCTGGAAGCATTCAAGCAGATCACCAAATACCTGTAGGCGGGTGTGGGTGTTCATCCCCGTTCCACGGGGTTGAAGGGCCCCGGACACGTCGGAGCATCGCCATGCTGGATATCCTGAAAAACACCACCTATCGGCATCTGTTTCTCGCTCAGATCATCGCGCTGGTGGGGACCGGCCTGGCCACGGTTGCCCTCGGCCTGCTGGCCTACGACCTGGCCGGCGCGCAGGCCGGGGTCGTGCTGGGCACCGCCCTGGCGATCAAGATGAGCGCCTATATCGGCGTCGCTCCCGTGGCTGCAGCCTTTGCCGAGCGCCTGCCGCGCCGGGCGATGCTGGTGGCGCTGGATCTGATTCGCGCCCTGGTGGCGCTGGCCTTGCCCTTTGTCAGCGAGATCTGGCAGATCTATGTGCTGATCTTCGTGCTGCAATCGGCCTCGGCAGCGTTTACCCCGACGTTCCAGGCGACCATTCCCGACATTCTTCCCGACGAGGAGCAATACACCCGCGCCCTGTCGTTGGCGCGGCTGGCGTACGACCTGGAAAGCCTGGTCAGCCCGATGCTTGCCGCCGCGCTCCTCGGCGTGATCAGTTTCCATGGTCTGTTCGGCGGCACCGCGCTGGGGTTTTTCGCTTCGGCCATGCTGGTCGGCTCGGTTGTGCTGCCCAAGGCCAGGAGAGGCGTGCGGCGCAGCATTTATGAGCGCACCACCCGTGGCGTGCGGCTGTTCCTGGCGACCCCGCGTTTGCGCGGGCTGCTGGCCCTGAACCTGGCGGTGGCCGCCGCCAGCGCCATGGTGATCGTCAATACCGTGGTGTTGGTGCAGGCGCATTTTTCCCTGCCGCAGCGGTTTACCGCCTTTGCCCTGGCGGCCTTTGGCGCGGGGTCGATGCTCACCGCGTTGCTGCTGCCGCGTCTGTTGAACCGCGTGGCGGACCGTACGGTGATGCTGTCGGGCGCGGGGTTGCTGGTGATCGGCCTGGGCATCGGTGCGACGCTGACTTCCTACAGTGCGCTGTTGCCACTGTGGTTCCTGCTCGGAGTCGGTTATTCCCTGGCGCAGACTCCCGGCGGGAGGCTGTTGCGTCGCTCGTCCCACGTAGAAGACCGTCCGGCATTGTTCGCGGCACAGTTTGCGCTGTCCCATGTCTGCTGGCTGATCACCTATCCGCTTGCCGGTTGGTTGGGCGCGCAGGTTGGTCTCGGTGCTTCGTTCATGGTCTTGAGCCTGCTTGCTGCCATGGCAGTGCTGGCCTGCCTGGTCATCTGGCGGCCGGCTCACGAGCAGGCCGCGCTCAGGCATAGCCATGATGACCTGCCATTGGATCACCCGCACCTGCAGGACGCCGGCGGTAAAATCCACGAACACGCCTATATTATTGACGACGAGCATCGTCGCTGGCCGGTGTGACGGGCGGGCAGCGGCCTGCTCCCGATCCGGCAGGGGTTGACTTCTCTTTTTATATCAGTAACATACACGGCATTCCGCAATAGCTCAGTTGGTAGAGCAAGTGACTGTTAATCACTGGGTCCCTGGTTCGAGTCCAGGTTGTGGAGCCAGATAGAAGCCTGCAGTGATCGGGTCGTGTGAACACACAGCCTGCCAAGGCTCAAAACAAATGCCCCGACTTGTCGGGGCATTTGCGTTTCTGGCATCAGAAAAGTCAACGACCTCCCTATCCGGCAACGCCATCAGCTTTTGCGCTCCCAGCACCTTTGATAATCCTTTTCAAGTTGTAGTCCTGCACCCTATGCACTATTTCTGCATGAGCACCCTTCAGTTGGCGCGGCAGGAATCTGTCATTGCCAGCGAATCGCTGGATGTCGGTAGCCATTGATATCTCTCCGTGCCAATGGCGCAAGGGACGATTCCCTCAAATTAAGAGCACCCAGCGGTAGGTATTTGTAGTCCATTTCGCTGAATTGGGTGGGCTTTTCCTTTATATGCTGGGGAGGGTGGCACAGCTACTTGAGATAATTCACTATTGGATCCGTGAGGTGAACGCATGCCTCATGTCAGAAATCGTAAAAGCGTTTAAGAAAGTTTATATCCTGTAGTCGACAAGGGTTTTGGGGCTGCTGTTAAAGGTATAAATTCCAATCCTGTTTTAGTTTCGTGATGGCATTGGCTGTCGAAAAGAAGGATCTCTGGGGGGAACATGGCTGCAAATAGTTTTCAGAATGAAGTGCCTAAGGCACGGGTCAATATCAAGCTCGATCTGCATACCGGCGGTGCGCAGAAAAAAATGGAGTTGCCGCTGAAGTTAATGCTGATGGGCGACTACAGCAACGGCAGGGAGCAGCGTCCGCTGTCTGAAAGAAGCAAGGTCGATATCAACAAGAACAACTTCGACAGCGTCCTCGGTGAGTTTTCTCCGAATCTGAAACTGACGGTGCAAGATACCTTGGCTGACGGCAATGCCGACACCTCTGTCGTGTTGAATTTCAAGAATATGAAGGATTTCGAGCCTGAGCAGGTGGCGCGGCAGATGCCGCAACTGCGTGCCCTGCTGGCGATGCGCAACCTGCTGCGCGATCTCAAGTCGAACCTGTTGGATAACGTGACCTTTCGTCATGAATTGGAACGCATCCTCAAGGATGATGCGCTGAGTGACGAACTGCGCGCCGAACTGGCCGCGCTGGCACCATAAGAAGAACGTTAATTTCCTCCGGTTTGCTTCATAGGTAGTTCCTTTATGTCCGTAGAACATTCATCCGCACAATCTGGCGGCGCTGTAGTGTTGTCCGCAGAAAAGCAAAGCGTCTACACCGCCTTGTTCAACAAGATCAACCTCAACCCCATTGCGGAGTTGGGCAGTATCGAGGCTTTCCAAAATACCGAGGCATTATCCGATGCTTCCGCCGATGAACGAGTCACTGCCGCCGTCAGCGTGTTCCTGACGCTGCTCAAACAAACGTCGCAGAAAGTCGAACGCCTGGACAAGGCCCTGTTGGACGAGCATATCGCGTCGTTGGATGCGCAGATCAGTCGACAGCTGGATGCCGTGATGCATCATCCGGATTTCCAGCGAGTAGAATCAACCTGGCGCGGTGTAAAGTCGTTGATTGATCAGACCGACTTTCGTCAGAACGTTCGTATCGAACTCTTGGATATCAGTAAAGATCATCTGGTGCAAGATTTCGAGGATGCTCCGGAAATTGCCCAGAGCGGCCTCTATTTGCAGACTTACACCCAGGAATACGACACCCCGGGGGGTGAGCCGATTGCAGCGGCCATTTCCAACTACGAGTTTGATCGTGGTCCGCAGGATATCGCCTTGCTGCGCAACATCTCAAAAGTGTCGGCGGCAGCACACATGCCTTTTATCGGCGCCGTTGGTCCTGCATTTTTTGGCAAGGAGTCGATGGAGGAAGTGGCCGCGATCAAGGACATCGGCAACTATTTTGACCGCGCCGAGTACCTCAAGTGGAAAGCCTTCCGCGACAGCGACGATGCCCGTTACATCGGCCTGACCCTGCCGCGTGTCCTGGGGCGTTTGCCTTATGGCCCGGATACCGTCCCGGTACGCAGTTTCAACTACATCGAGAGCGTCAAGGGGCCTGATCACGGCAAGTATCTGTGGACCAACGCCTCGTTCGCCTTCGCGATAAACATGGTGAAGAGCTTTGTCACCAACGGTTGGTGCGTGCAGATTCGCGGGCCACAGTCAGGCGGCGCGGTCACCGATTTGCCGATTCACCTATACGATCTTGGCACGGGTAACCAAGTGAAGATTCCCTCCGAGGTGATGATTCCGGAGACACGCGAATTTGAATTTGCCAATCTCGGTTTTATTCCCTTGTCGTATTACAAGAACCGGGATTACGCCTGTTTCTTTTCGGCCAACTCCACCCAGAAGCCGGCGCTGTATGACACCGCCGATGCCACCGCCAACAGCCGGATCAATGCACGCTTGCCGTATATCTTTCTGCTGTCGCGCATCGCCCATTACCTGAAGTTGATTCAGCGCGAGAACATCGGAACCACCAAGGACCGACGTTTGCTGGAGCTGGAGCTGAACAAGTGGGTCGGTGGGCTGGTGACCGAAATGACCGACCCGAGCGACGACTTGCAGGCTTCACACCCGCTGCGCGATGCAAAAGTGACCGTGGAAGACATTGAGGACAACCCCGGTTTCTTCCGCGTCAAATTGTACGCCGTGCCGCATTTCCAGGTGGAAGGCATGGACGTCAATCTGTCGCTGGTTTCGCAGATGCCCAAAGCGAAAGCCTGATTTACTCGTAGGGAAACGACACCATGAAGATCGACCGCCCCTTGTGGGCTGCGGGGGTTCTGCTGTCTCCGCAGCAATTCCAACAACAGGCGCGCTGGGAAGCCTGGGCCAACCAACATCTCGCTCATCTGTCCTGGGTACACCCCTGGGGTGTCCAGGCGGTGGCATTTGACCCGCAGGCCCTGGGCCTGGGTAAGCTCAAGGCTACCCAACTGCGCTTGCGCATGCCTGATGGCACCTTGATCGATAGCGAACAGGTGGATCGGCTGCCGCCGGCTTTGGAGTTGTCCCGACTGCTGTCCGATAACGCCCAGGACGCCACCCTGCTTCTGGCCCTGCCATTGGAGCAGGCCAATGGCAACAATTGCCTGTTTGACGGGGGCAGGGCCGAGCGGCCGACGCGTTATCGCCAGGATTGGCGCCAGGTACAGGACATCTACGCAGACGAGGTGCAGTCGATTGGCGTGCTGGAGCACGCCTTGAGCCTGCGGCTGGAGAGCGACGACAACGCCGATTACCTGACCTGTCCGATCGCGCGTCTGGTGCGCGATGGGCAGGGGGCCTGGGGGCTGGATTCAACCTATGTACCGCCGTTGCTCGACTTTGCCGCCCATTCAGGATTGCTGGCACAGCTGGACAATCTGTTGACCCAGTTGTCCGCCAAGCGCCAACGATTGATGGGCATGCGTCGCGAGAGCAACCAGCGTATGGCTGACTTTGCCGTGGCCGATGTGTCGTTGTTCTGGTTACTCAATGCCTTGAATACCTATCAACCGGTATTGGCCGATCTCAAGGCCCACCCCGCGCGCCACCCAGAGCAGGTGTATCTGGAGCTGGTCAAGTTGGCGGGGAGCCTGCTGACTTTTTCACTGGAACACGATCTCGACAAGATTCCCGCCTATCGGCACGAGCACCTGGAAACTGTGTTCCCGCCGTTGATGCGCACGATTTCCACCTTGCTGGAAGCCAGCCTGCCGTCGCGGGTCGTTGCCCTCGTGCTGGAGGAGAAGGGCGCCAACCGCTGGCAGGTGAGTCTCGACGATGCTCGCTTGCGTGAGCGTGACGGCGCCGATTTCTATCTGTCGGTGCGTTGCCGAATGCCGGCCGCGCAACTGCAGCAGCAGTTCCCGCGTCTGTGCAAGGTGGGTACGCCGGATGAGGTCAATCAGTTGATCAACGCTGCCCTGGACGGCGTCCCGTTGCAGTCGCTCAGCCATGTACCCGCGGCTATTCCATTGCGCCTGGAGAACCAGTACTTCGCCCTAGATCTCAGTCATCCCAAGGGCCTGGCCATGTTGGACGAAGCCGTTTGTGCCTTCTACGTGCCGAGCACACTGGCCGACGTGAAGCTTGAACTGTTCGCGGTGCTGCGCACATGAAGCTGATCGCATCCAGGAAACAGACCACCCCGGCCGTGGATATCGACGCGCTGTTGCAGGACAGCTACCTGCTGGTGGTTGAGTTGCGCCAGGGGCGCTTGGTGCAGGACAGCGAGGCTCTGCGGGCGCTTTGCGTGAAGCAGATCGAGCACGTTCGGCAACAGCTGGAACAGGCCAACCTTGGCCCTCGCAGCATCGACCACATCAGTCACGCTCAATGCGCCTTGCTGGATGAAACCGTGCTCGGCCGTGCCACTGGGGACGTCCACTCCGATTGGGCCAGCAAGCCCCTGCAGGCGAAGTTCTTCAGTCATCACCAGGCGGGTGAGTTTTTGTATGAAGACCTGCGCGACGTATTGCGCGAGCCCGCGCCCGACCCGTTGGTGCTGATGGTATTCCAACGGGTGTTGATGCTGGGCTTCCAGGGCCGTTATCGCGATGTGAACGACCCCCAGCGTGAGCAATTGCTGGAGGCTCTGACGGCACAGGTTCCGCCATTGGCACTCAACCACGGGTTCACGACCCAAGTGAATATTCGCCAGGGTATGAACCCCCTGCGTGGGTGGCGATCCCCACTGGCGCATTTCTTTGTGGTGAGCCTGTTGCTCGTCGGTGTCTGGTGGGGGTTGGACCACTGGTTGGGTGGTCTGATCGCCACATTGTTGCCTGGCCAGGGCTGATGATGACTCTCAAACTGATACGAGCCCTTTGGCTATGGGCCGGCGCGCTGGTTCTGGCGCTGTTGGCTATTCTCCCGCTGGCTGGCGGAACAAGGGCGAGCGCTGCGCTGAGCCTGGTGTGTGTCATCGCCGTGGCCTGGGTCCGGGCGGGCCGCCGCGCGGTGCGCCAGAGTGAATCACTGGTTCTGGCCGACAAGATGTCTCTCCCATCGGCGGCCTACCGCAAACCCGTGGTTCTGGTCTGTGGTGATGGTCTGGGCGGCCTGTTTGGTGCGATCCCGGCTGAGCAACTGGCCCTGCGCGTCACCGAGCACGGTTGCTACGTGCGGGTGCCGGACCTTGCACAGCTAACGGCGGTGACCATGGGTTTGCTGGCCTTGCGGACGGACTGGCGCGGGCAGCTCAGCGTCATGTTCATCACCAACCCGGGTGAGCAGGCCGACGACCTTGTCCTGGCCGGAAACGTGCGTGCCTTGTGCCACCAACTGACGATCATTCGCAAGAGTGGCCTGGCGTTGCCGCTCCTGTTGGTGAGCTACCTGCAAGCTTCGCAAGGCGAAGGGCCGTGGCTCAGCTGGGAGTCTGGGCAAACCAGCCCTAGCGTGCGCGAGGCCGGTGCGTGCTTCAGCCTGGCGGATTGGCAACGGCGGAGCGCCAGCGCCGTGACGCGCACCGCCCGCTTGCAGGCAAGTGTTCAACTGAGCAGTGCGGCGCGTTGGTTGGGGGAAAAGGTCTTCCCGCACTTCGCGACTCGTGAGGGCGTCAGCCCGCCGCTGGCTTGGGCCATCACCCAAGTCCCGGTGCTGCCTCAGGTGGTGACGGGTAACCTGTGGCAACAATGGTTGCGTGACAAGGTCGCGTTGATTGACGCCCGCCAGGCTGTGCCAGGCGCAGACAGGATTTTACCCTTCCCTGATCCATTGCTGACGGTAATCCCGACGCAGGTCCAGCATTCGTCGACAAAACGCGCGAGCGTATTGGCGCTGTGGCTGTTCGCCCTGGCGAGTCTGGTCGCCCTGGCCAGTTCGGCCTGGCAGAACACCTTGCTGGCCCGCCAGGTCAGTGATGACCTGCGTCGCTACACCTCCATTGCCCTGTCGGAACGTCGTAGCCAGCCCGAGTTCGCCTTGCGTGAACAGGCGGTGAGCGTGCTCCGTCAGGATGCCCAACGCCTGGACCGCTACTACCGCCACGGCGAACCCTTGGCTCTCGGACTGGGCCTGTATCGCGGCGAACACTTGCGGGGGCCGTTGCTGGCGGCGATTACCAATCACCGGCCGCCGCTCGCGCAAAGACCGGTGCAGGTTCCCAAACCGGTGCGCCTGGACAGCCTGTCGCTCTTCGGTGCCGGGAGCGCCGAGCTCAAGCCTGACTCGACCAAGGTCCTGATCAATGCGCTGGTCGACATCAAGGCCCAGCCAGGCTGGCTGATCGTTATCGCCGGGCATACCGATGCCACGGGCAACGCCGAACACAATCTCAAGCTGTCACGCGCCAGAGCGGCGGCGGTACACGACTGGATGCAACGCATGGGCGATATCCCCGACAGCTGTTTTGCGGTCCAGGGTTTTGGCGCCAGCCAGCCGATTGCGAGCAATGACACCGAGGCCGGGCGCGCGGCCAACCGTCGCGTCGATATCCGTCTGGTACCGGAGGTGGGGGCCTGTGCGTTGCCCATCGCGGGGCCGGACAGACAACCCCCTGCCGCATTCAGCGGCATTTAATTTCCGAGACAAGGAGCTTCACATGGCCATTCCTATTTACCTGTGGCTGAAAGATGACGGTGGCAATGACATCAAAGGTTCGGTGGACGTGCAAAACCGCGAGGGCAGTATCGAGGTGGTTGCCCAGGAGCACAGCCTGTACATCCCCACCGACAACAACACCGGCAAGCTGACCGGTGCGCGGGTTCATGCTCCGTTCCTGTTCAGCAAGGAAATCGATTCCTCCAGTCCCTATCTGTACAAGGCGGTGACCTCCGGGCAGACCCTCAAGAGTGCCGTATTCAAGTGGTACCGGATCGACGATGCCGGCCAGGAAGTCGAGTACTTCATCACCCAGTTGGAAAACGTCAAGGTGGTGAAAGTCGCGCCGAAAATGCACGACGTCAAGGATCCGGAAAAGGAGAAGCACAACCACCTCGAAGAGATCGAGCTGCGCTACGAGAAGATCATCTGGACCTATAAGGACGGCAACATCATTCACTCGGACGCCTGGAGCGAGCGCCAGAGCGCCTGACGCGAGCGGGCCGGCAGACAGTCTTCGGTCTGCCGGTACCTGGTGTCCAGGGTTGAGCATCCGTTCGCGGGCGTTCAGCCATGCACATCGAGTTTCAAGCTCGCCACTTACCCCACCCACCACCCGCCGAACCTCCAGAACAAGGACGCATCCGTATGGCACAGAACTCCACCCGTTTGCTTCGCCGTCTCAATCCCTACTGCGCTCAGGCCTTGAGCGCGGCGGCTTCGTTGTGCCAAAGCCGTGCCCATGCACAGATCAGCATCGAGCACTGGCTGCTCAAGCTGCTGGGGCAGGGCGAGGGTGACCTGACCGTTATCGCGCGCCGCTACGACTGGGATATGGAAGCGCTCTGGTGCGGGCTGCTCAGCCATCTCGACAGCCTGCCGCGCAGTGTGCAGGGCAAGCCGCAGCTGTGTGACAAGTTGCAGCAATTGATCAGGAACGCCTGGTTGCGCGCATCGCTGGACGACAACAACGACCAGCTGCGTTCGGCGCACTTGCTCGGCGCGTTGATGGAAAACCCTGACCTGCTGACGTGCGAGGCCGCCTGGCCGCTGCTCAGTCTCAGCCAGGTTCAGTTGCAGAATCTGTTTGCGCTGCTCGATCAAACCTCCGAAGAACGTCCCCAGGCACAACAGGACATCGCCCAGGATCGAACAGAAATGTCCGCGGACGAACTCGCCACGCTCCCCACCGGCCCTGCCAGGCACGAGGCTTCGCAAACCGTACTGGAAAAGTTCACCCAGGACCTGACCGCCAAGGCCGGGGAAGGGCGGATCGACCCGGTTTTCGGGCGCGACGATGAGATCCGCCAAGTGATCGATATCCTCAGTCGTCGACGCAAGAACAACCCGATCCTGGTCGGTGAACCCGGGGTCGGCAAGACCGCCCTGGTCGAAGGTCTGGCGCTGCGCATTGCCCAGGGCAACGTTCCCGACAGCCTCAAGTCGGTCAATGTACGCAGCCTTGACCTGGGCTTGTTGCAAGCGGGTGCCGGCGTCAAAGGCGAATTTGAACAACGCCTGAAAAACGTGATCGATGCCGTGCAGCAGTCAGAAAAACCGGTGCTGTTGTTTATCGACGAAGCCCATACGCTGATTGGTGCCGGCAATCAGGCGGGTGCTGCCGATGCGGCCAATCTGCTCAAGCCGGCCCTGGCTCGCGGCGAGTTGCGCACCATCGCAGCCACCACCTGGAGCGAGTACAAACAATACTTCGAGCGTGATGCCGCATTGGAGCGGCGCTTCCAGGTCATCAAGGTCGATGAGCCGGACGACGCCGGTGCGAGCCTCATGTTGCGCGGTCTCAAGGCCCGTTATGCCAGCCATCATGGCGTGCATGTCCAGGATGCGGCGGTGCAGGCCGCCGTCAGCCTGTCACGGCGCTACCTGACGGGGCGGCAGTTGCCGGACAAGGCCGTCGACCTGCTCGACACCGCCAGCGCCCGGGTGCGCATGGGCCTCGATTGCGAACCCCAGGCACTGCTCCGGCTCAAGGCCCGGCAGACGGCCCTGGACCTGGAGCGCAAGGCCCTGGAAGAAGACCAGCAGTTGGGCGGCGATAGTGTTGAAGAGCGCCTGGTGACGATTGCCGTGCAACAGGCCGAGTTGCATGACCAGCAACGCGAAGTGGAGCAGCAATACTGGTCCGAACTCGACCTGATACGCCAACTGCTCGACGCTCGCCAGGCCGAACCTGTGCAGCTGGACGCCTGCGCCTCGTTGCAACAACGACTGGCCCAGACCCAAGGCCAGCAACCGTTGCTGTCCCTCGATGTCGATGCCCGCAGTGTGGCCGAAGTGGTTGCCGACTGGACCGGTGTGCCGCTGGGCAGCCTGCTCAAGGACGAACATGCCAACCTGTTGGCGCTGGAACAACAACTGGGTGAGCGGGTCATCGGCCAGGGGCCGGCGCTGAACGCCCTGGCTCAGCGCCTGCGCGCGGCCAAGACCGGGCTGACGGACGAAAAGGCCCCGCTGGGAGTGTTCCTGCTGGTGGGCAGCAGTGGTATCGGCAAGACCGAAACCGCCCTGGCCCTGGCCGACAGCCTGTTCGGTGGCGAGAAGTCGCTGATCACCCTCAACTTCTCCGAGTACCAGGAAGCCCACACGGTCAGTCAACTCAAAGGCTCGCCACCGGGCTATGTCGGTTACGGCCAGGGCGGCGTGCTGACCGAAGCGGTGCGGCAACGGCCGTACAGCGTTGTGCTGCTCGACGAAGTGGAAAAAGCCCATCGCGACGTCCTCAACCTGTTTTATCAGGTGTTTGATCGCGGCTTTATGCGCGACGGCGAAGGGCGCGAAATCGACTTCCGCAATACGGTCATTGTCATGACTTCCAACCTGGGCAGCGATGAACTGCAAGCCTGCCTGCACGAGCACCCTGAAGCGCCGGACAGCACCCTGCAGGAGTTACTGCGACCGATTCTGCGCGAGCACTTCCAACCGGCCTTGCTGGCGCGCTTCCAGACCCTGATCTACCGCCCGCTGCAAGCCGACGCCCTCGAGCGCATTGTCGCGATCAAACTCGCTCAGGTCGCCAGGCGCTTGCAGCGCCACTACGGCCTGGACTGCCAAGTCGACGCGGGCCTCAACGATGCCCTGGTTGCCGCCTGCCTGCTACCCGACAGCGGCGCACGCAATATCGACAGCCTGCTCAATCAGCAGATCCTGCCGGTGCTCAGCCAGCAGTTGCTGCAACGCCAGGCGGCCCAGCGCAAAACCCAGGGTGTGACCCTGGGTTACAGCGAGGCTGAAGGCATCACCCTGCATTTCACTGACGTAGAGGACGCGGCACAAGTCGTGGTCATGGAGGCTTGACCATGCTCAACGAACTGCGCACGTTCTTCGACCACAGCCGCCATAAACTCTGGGTCCGCAATGTCGACGCCGCGCTCGATGTGCTGGCCTTCAAGGGCGAGGAAGGCCTGAGCCAGCCGTTCAAATACACGGTGGAATTCACCTCCACCGATCAGGACGTCGCCGCCGAACAGATGCTCGGCCAGGACGCCCGTTTCAGCCTGCACACCGCGCCGCACAAACTGCCCGTGGCGCTGCCGGGCCTACCCGTGCCGGAGGTCAAACCGCTGCGCGTGCTGTACGGCGTGATCACCGGCTTCAAGCGCTTGTCCGGCTCCAACGACCAGGCCTGTTACGAAGTCACCCTGGAGCCGCGTCTGGCGCTGCTTGGCCGAGGCAAACAGTTCCGCATTTACCAGCACCAGTCGGTGCCGGAGATCGTCGAGAGTATTTTGCGCGGTCGCCACGACTTCGAGGGCCAGGATTTTCTCTTCAAGCTGGTGCGCGACTACCCCAAGCGTGAACAGGTCATGCAGTACGACGAAAGCGACCTGGTCTTTATCGCCCGGCTGTTGGCCGAGGTCGGCATCTGGTATCGCTTCACCAGCGACGAACGCCTGAATATCGATGTCGTCGAATTCCATGACGACCAGCGCCACTACGCCAAGCCCCCTATTGAGCTACCGTATCGCCCGCAATCCGGACTGGGTAGCAGTGGGCAGGATGGCGTGTGGAAACTGCAATCGAGCCATCAGGTGGTGGAGCGGCACGTCAATATTCGCGCCTACCACCACCGCGACGCCAGCGCCTGGCTCGACGGTGAGGTGGACCAGACGCGAGGGGCCAAGACCACCTACGGCGAGGCCTATCTCTACGCTGAACCCTACCGGGTCCTTGGCGACCCGATTCTCCAGGACGAAGACCTGCAAAGCGAAAGCGGCTACTTCTATGCGCGCCTGCGCCATGAGCGCTACCTCAATGGTCAGACCCAACTCAGCGGGGTCAGCAGCAGCGCCACCCTGGCACCCGGCCAACAGCTCAGCATCACCGGCGGCGCGCCGCGGGCCTTCGCCTCACGAGCGGTGATCATCCAGCTGACTACCCGCGCCGCGCGTGATAGCAGCTTCGAAGCCACCTTCGAGGCGATTCCCTACTCGGAAACGGTGTGCTTCCGTCCACCGTTACTGTCCAAACCGAAAATGGCCGGCACTGTCCCTGCCCGTGTCACCAGCCCGCAGGCCAACGATCCCTACGGACATATCGATCTGGAAGGGCGCTACAAGGTCAACTTCCTGTTTGATCGTGACAGCTGGAAGCCCGGGCAGGAAAGTCTGTGGTTGCGCCTGGCACGGCCTTACGCCGGTGACACCCAAGGCTTGCACCTGCCGCTGATTCCCGGCACCGAAGTGGCGGTGGCGTTTGAACAGGGCGACCCGGACCGACCCTATATCGCCCATGCCCTGCACGACAGTCGACACCCGGATCACGTGACCCTGGGCAAGCGCAACTACACCCGCAACGTGCTGCGCACTCCAGCCAACAACAAGCTGCGTATGGAGGATCTACGCGGCCAGGAGCACGTCAAACTCAGTACCGAGTACGGCGGCAAGAGCCAGCTCAATCTTGGGCATCTGGTGGATGCCGAGAAGCAAAAGCGTGGCGAGGGCGCTGAACTGCGCACGGACGGTCATGCCGCCATCCGGGGCGGTCGCGGCATTTTCATTAGCGCTGACAAGCAGTCGAAAGCGCAGGGCGAAATGCTCAGCATGGGTGAGGCCCTGGCGCAATTGGAAGAGGCACTCCAGCGCGTGCGGGGATTGGCCCGTAATGCTGCAGCGACAGGGGCTCTGGAAGCGGACAGTGCGGTGCCGGAGCAACTGAAGGGGGCGCTGGGGCAATTGAAGGAAGCGGGTTTTCTGGTCTCCGCTCCTGCCGGTATGGCCCTGGTGACCCCGGAGCATTTGCAACTGGCGTCTGGCCAGACCTTCTCTGCCGTAAACAACAATACCGACTTCAGTGTATTGAAGCGCTTTACCGTGGCTGCCGGTCATGCCATTGGCCTGTTCGCACAAAAGCTGGGGCTGAAGTTCATTGCCAATCAGGGCGCAGTGTCGATCCAGGCGCAGAACGACCGTATGGAATTACTGGCCCGGCAGGGTCTGGATATCAGCAGTACCGAGGATGAAATTCGAATCACCGCGAAAAAGAAAATCACCCTCAATTCTGGTAGCAATTACATCACCCTCGACCCCTATCGCATCGAGATCGGCTCACCGGGCGAAGTTGAGATCAAATCACCTCATTTTGACTATATCCAGACTGCGGCCAGGTTGAAAACAGCGCCTGTTCCCATGGCCGAGCCTTTGGGTGACGAGCCTAACCGACTGCTGCTGAATTTTTTTGATGCGGCGGCACAGCCCATTGCAGGCGTGCCTTATGTCCTGACATTCGATAGCGGTCAAGTACTGCAAGGCAATCTGGACGAGCAAGGTCACGCTCTACACAGCGTGGTTCCTGAAAGTCCGGCGCGTGTGCAGTACCAACTTCCTGAACCTGAGCCCGATCAACCCTGGCCTTCTTATGCTTTGTTGATGGAGGAGCAGCCGTCAACAGTGCAATACCCGACGCAGGCGTCAGGGCCAGGCGTCTGGGTAACCCAGGAATATGATTATCTGGGGATGGCCAATTTAGCCATCGGATTGCTCAACCGGGTTACCTCCATGGGGGATCAAGGGCGGGTGTTTGGCAGTGATGGCAGGGACCTTAAAAATACCATGAGGGATGTCATACAGGAGTGGCAGCCACTTCCCGAAGATGCGCCGTTGTCATTGTTGCAGACCTCCATGACGCATACATATGGCGAAACCCGGCGTATACGGCAGCAGTACCTCGAAGGTGATGATCAATGGGCGGTTAGCGGCAGCTCATGGCACTGGAAACCCGTCATCGCCAATAAAGTATTTGAAGTCAAGGAATGAGAGTGTTCATGAATAAAAAGTCTGTGTTTTTGTTTTGGGCTGCGATGGATTTTTTATATGTGCTGGGTTTTTTGTATTTTAATCTCAGTCGCGGACGGATTCCGCTGTATGACGATGTGCTTTCATTTGCGCAAGTAAATCTGCAGTTTGGCGAAAATCTGCTGACGTTGTTTTTTGTCGGTTCCATGTTACTGACGATTTCAATTCCCGTGACGATGTGGATGCTCTTTAGGCAGCACCCGTGGGCGCGTTTTGTTGCCTATGTGCAGGTTCCATTTCGTTTGTGTTTTTCCGTGCCTTCGTTGTCCTTCATTCCTTGGGTGATCAGTCTTTTTCAGCTGAAGCAGGCGTTAATAATGATTTTTATTTTATTTGTCTCTGAAATATTGAAAGTCATCAGTCTTTATAAAGTTGATGTTCGTCAGAAGGAGGGGAGGTGATTACGCATGCACTTTTCTAATCGAACAGGGAAATTTTTGCCCGCCGGTAACGGCATAACCCTTTCATTGAACGTTGTGATGGGCTACCCATGAATGAAGACCTCCAGAATGCCCTGGCGTTCTACCAACCCGCCCCACCGGGCTGGTTTGCGGGTGCCCAAGCGCGGGTCGAGGCCAGCGGCGTATGGCTTTGGGAAACCCTGCAAGGCGATTTTCATGAAAACCCCAGCACCGCGCAGGTAGTCACCGGAACGGTCATTTCGATGATCCCGTTGGTGGATCAGCTCTGTGACATACGCGACTTCATCGCCAACTGTCGCAAGATCAACGAGGACAGCAGCGATACCTGGGCCTGGGTTGCCATGGTGTTGACCCTGCTCGGTGCCGTTCCGGTCCTGGGCTCACTGGTCAAGGGCTGCTTCAAGGTACTGATCCAGGCGACGCGCCGTCGTTTTCACACTGCCCTGAAATCCAAGGAGCGCGATAGCGCGGCGATCGAGCAGGGAATGATCCTGCTAAAGCGCTATCTGGATATGGAGCCCGTGCGCAAGACGCTGGCTCGCATGAAGATCCACAACGTCTACCAGTATCTGGCGGAAAAAATGGATGGGCTGAAGAGCCTGTTGAGCGTGGATCTGTTACTGGACGCCTTCAAGACCTTGATGGATACCACCCGCAAATTGATGGACACCGTCATCGGGTGGGGGCCGGCGTCGCTGAAGGCTCCGGTGGAAGCGCTGTGGGGGATTATCGAGCGAGTATTCGTCAAGGCGCCGGCCGAGCTGAAAAAGGCCCTGAACCATGCCCAGGATTATCTGGACACCCTGGCCAACCGCCTGCGGGTGGAGGGCGACAACGCCTACCGGGCGCGACCGGGGAACAATAACCATGTGTTGGGGCAACGTGATGCCGCTGAACTGGATCTGTTCAAACAGAAACAGCCGGATTGGGTGAGTAAGGTGGATGATTTGAAGTATCCAGCCTTGAAGGATCTGCCGCCAGATGCGTTGACCGATATTGCCAAAGGTTGGCCGGATATCAGTGTGGCCTCGAAGCATCCAGCGTTGAAGGGGAAGTTCGATACCTTCGATAAGTCTTTGCGTGCAGCCAGTGTTTCGCCGGGCGAGCGACTTTACCGAGTGGTGGACCCAAGTTCTGGAGACAACAATATCTGTTGGATGCGTGCGGTCGAGTTCAATGCACTGAAGTCTAAAAGCCAATGGCGGCGTGAATTCGCGGTCTGGAAACACTGGAACGAGAACGGCGAATACCTCGTTTATACCGTTCCTAAGGGCCAGACGTTAAAGGTTTGGGAAGGCAGTGCGGCAACCCAAAAATTCATCCCCGACGAGAGCTACAAGTTGCAAGGCGGTCGTCAGCAGATTGTGCTGAACCCGGATGATCTCGATCCAAAATTCGTCGAGGCCCGGCAAAAAACCGACTGGGGCTATGACGACGGCACTGGTATCTCTGACCTCGACCCTCTCAAGCCCTATTTGGGCCTACCTGATCTGACCCATCAATGGCGTATGCCCAAAATCAACAAGGAACTTTGACATGGCCGTTCTACACCCACTGGAATGTTACCTGCTGGAAACCTTCAGCTCCCCTGACCACTTCGCTGCCACTCGCGATGCAATTATCGACTGGATCGATGCCCACGAGGCGGCCTATGCCCGCGTGCAAGCGCATCTGGACCCCCGTCAGCGCAACAAGCCGCAGTGGCAGCAAGGCGATGTGGTCTGGGGGAGTCGTGTGTTACCCAATATTCGACCTAGTCGGGATTTTTATATCAAAGCCTATATCCAGCGTATTAATAATGACCCGCTGGCTTTCAAGGCGGGTTGTGCCATGAGCTCCCATAATCGTGGCATCAGTGAGTTCTGGGATGGCTGGATGACCGAGGAAGAGCAACAGCGCATCTCGCTAACGGGTGACTTGGCGACCAAACTGGATAAGCGTCTGGAGGGCACAACGGAAGGGTGGGATGAAGGTCATTTGACCTATAACGGGCAAGGTAGTCTATATCAAGTGTCTGAATTGCCCCGACGCATTCCTCGATATGTGCTGGACCGAAGTGTGCGCATAGAGAAAGACGAACGTCCCAAGCAAATCGGTATTTATTTGCCGGATGTGGATTTTGCAGCGGCCCATCTTCTGTATCCCACTGAGTGGACCGAGGGAGGGAAGAAAGTCTTGCGTGGTGTCAGGCGTAGTACTTGGGTACATCCTGATACCGGCAAGCGGGCTTATGACTGGAAGGAGGATGAACTGGTCGAAACCGGCTGGACGTTGATCCGCCGAGTGCCAGGTGAATTCATTGATGTCCCGGAGCAAGGCTTTTTCCCAAAAGGCCAGCCGGACGAGCTGTACACCTGGCCCGAGCGCGAAGCGCAGTTCATTAATAGGGACGGAACCTTTATCACGGCTCAGTCGGGAGAACCTGCAGCACATAGCGGCAAATGGTCAACCTTCGGCCGCCAAGGTTTTGAGTATCTCAATCTGCAACAAGGTCAGCGTTTGCCGCACAAGGATGAACAGTCGGTGAGGTGGACGCTGATCGAGCGTGTCGATGGCGGCTCGTGCATTGAACCCAACAAGGAGCGTTGAAATGGCCGTTCTGCATCCGTTGGAATGTTACCTGCTGGAAACCTTCAGTTCTCCTGAACACTTCGCGGCCACTCGCGATGCAATTATCGACTGGATCGATGCCCACGAAGCGGCCTATGCCCGCGTTCAAACGCAACTGGACCCCCGTCAGCGCAACAAGCCGCAGTGGCAGCAAGGCGATGTGGTCTGGGGGAACTGTGTGCTACCCAATATTCGACCTGATCGGGCTTTTTATATCAAGGCGTATATCCAGCGTATTGATAGTGACCCGTTGGCCTTCAAAGCAGGTTATGCCATGCGCGAGAATAATCGTGGCATCCGTGAGTTTTGGGATGGCTGGATGACCGAGGAAGAGCAACAGCGTATCTCGCTAACGGGTGACCGGGCTACCAAACTGGATGACCGGCTGGGGAACACTACTGGGGCCTGGCGCGAAGGATCCTTGACCTATAACGGACAGGGTGGTCTATATCAAGTGTCTGAATTGCCCCGACGCATTCCTCGATATGTGCTGGACCCAAGTGTGCGCATAGAGAAAGACGAACGTCCCAAGCAAATCGGTATCTATTTGCCGGATGTGGATTTTGCGGCGGCCCATCTTCTATACCCGACTGAGTGGACTGAGGGAGGGAAGAAAGTTCGGCGCGGCGTCAGGCGTAGCACTTGGGTACATCCCGATACCGGCAAGCGTGCTTACGACTGGAAGGAAAGCCAGTGGGCCGAAACCGGCTGGACGCTGATCCGTCGAGTGCCAGGCGAATTTATCGACGTCCCGGAGCAAGGTTTTTTCCCAAAAGGCCAACCGGACGAGCTGTACACCTGGCCAGAGCGCGAAGCGCAGTTCATTAGCCGGGACGGAGCCTGTATCACAGCCCTGTCGGGGGAACCCGAATGAGAGGGATTATTCGCATTGGCGACACCACCAGCGGTGGCGGTACGGTGTTATCGGGTTCTACGGCGATGCGCTTTGGCGGTATTGGCGTGGCCCGGCAGGGGGATCCGGTCAATTGCCCAAGGCGTGGACATGGCAGGACGCTGATTTCCGAGGGGCACCCGACTTTCCGTGACAACGGTATACCCGTCGCCTTTCAAGGACATCTATGCGCCTGTGGCTGCGCGCTGATTTCGTCCTTGCCCAATGCGACAGCGAGCTGACTCGTGCCGGTCAAATTGGACAAGATCCCCCCTCTCATGGTGGCCCCATCCGCGCCGCGTGCGTGGCGTTGGCTGCTTTTGCTGGCCATGCTGTTGCTGTCGGGCCTGGGCCTGACCCTGTGGTTGGCGGGCGACACCTTTACTCATCAGTCGAATCAGTTTTGGCTTATCGCGCTGGGAATACCGTTTCTGCTCTGGTGCGCACTGAGCGTTGTACGTGTGACGGCGTATCTCGGCGATTCGAGTGTGGTTGATGGTTGGAATGACGAGCGCGAGGCGGATCTGATTCAGAAAATGCGTCGGGGGCGTCGTTCGCAGCAAGTGCTGGCGGTCAGCCTGCATACCGCATTGCGTGAGCGGGGTGTCGAGAACGCCGAAGCCCAACGGGATGCTTTGCAGAACGGCACGAAGGCCTTGAATGTTCAAGCTGCCTGGCAGGCCAGTGAAGAGGGGATTCGTCACAGCCGTTTGCCGCATGAACAGGGCGAATTGCCAGATACGTTGCCGCGGCGGGTGTTGCTGCAAGTGTTGAGCGAGATCGGCGAGGTATTGGAGACACTGTCGGAGGATAGGCCGCTGGCTCTGCTGTTGGAGATGAACAGCGGTGTCGCCGAGAACGTGCTGAGCGAACTGTGGCAAGCAGTCTGGGCCGAGTCTGGCATCCGCCAGACGGTCACGCGGGTCGAAGGCAGTGGACTATCGGTGGTGGATGCCTGGCTGGATGAGCGCATCCACGATCAGGCGTTGTTGCTGGTGGTGGCGTTTCAGCTCGCTCCTTCTGAAGCGCAAGGCACTGCCGAAGCGGTCGTGGGTTTGTTGTTTGGTAACCCTCTGACGCAAACCATGCTGGAGCCCATGGCTTGTCTGCATCGTCCTGAGCAGGAGCGCGAGCCAACCTCCGAGGGCTTGCTCCGCGCCACGCGCCAAGCCCTGGATTGGGTGCCGGTGCAGGCATCGTCCATTGGGCACGTCTGGGCAGTGGGGGCCGACTCGACCCGCATGACGGCCATCACCATGGCACTTAGCGAAACTCCGATACTGCTTGAGCATAAACAAGGTTTGCATGACTTGGGGGGCTCCCTGGGTCATCCAGGGTGCGCGGCACCCTGGGTGGCCATAGCTGCCGCCGTGGAGTCGATCCGCGGAGAGGGTAAGCCGAACTTCATTTTCAGTGGAGAGAGCACCGCCGATTTGCGGCTGTGGTGCTCGGTGGTCATGCCGCCCTCCGTGATCTAGGGAAATCTGATGAGCAGTCGTCGTTCGTGGTTGTGGGTGTTGGTCGGTCTGGTATTACTGGCGGCGATATCCGTATGCCTAGTGGTTTGGTGGTCGCCTGCAGTGCCAGGCATGCGGTTGGGTCGAGATGAGCAAGCTACCGGGTGGCTGGTGACCGCGGGTTTTACCTTTATGGTTCTGGCAGTGGTGGCTGGCTTCCAATTAGTGAGGCGTAAGGTAGGCGGCTTGTCGTATCGGCACCTTATGGGGAACAACCTGAGTACGCCGACTTCCGCGCCTGCAAAGGGCGAAGCCCACGTATGGGAAAAGCTGCGTGCTCACCTCCACCAGCGCTACGGCCCCTTCTGGCGCCGCAAGGTCCGTTTGCTATTGGTGGTCGGTGAACCGGCACACATCGAAGCCATGGCGCCGGGCCTGGCCAAACAGCAGTGGCTGGAGGGCCAGGATACGGTCCTGCTCTGGGGCGGTAGCGTGCAGACCGAACTGAAGGCCTTTGAGCAATGGCGCGGTTTGAGCCGCTGGCGCGCCTTGGACGGGGTGGTCTGGGCACTGGACAAAGAGCAGAGCAGTGACACCGCCGCCATGCGTACCGGCGTGCGTCACCTGCAAGCCTTGGCCCGTCAGTTGCACTGGCAGTTGCCGCTGCACCTGTGGCAAGTCTGCGCCAGTGAGTGGTCGCAGGCCAAACGTAAGTCTCAGTCGATCGGTTGCCTGTTGCCCGCAGAATTCAACGCTCCGGAGTTGGAAGCCCGCCTCAAGGGGTTGCTGGAGCCGCTGCGCTTGGAAGGGTTGGAGCAGATGCAAGAGGTCATGGCACATGACTTCCTGCTGCGTCTATCCCGCGATCTTCAGGCCGAAGGTATTACTCGTTGGCTGCAGGCACTCGTACCCTTGATCGGTGAGTTCGCCCGTGGTGTGCCCCTGCGGGGGCTGTGGTTCAGCCTGCCGCTGCAGCGCGTCGACGTCGAGCATGAGCATGTCTGGCCGCCGACCCCGGCCTGGCGGGGCATTGTCGATGACAAGGCCCGCCCCGACCGCCGCCTGGGCTGGCCGGCCACGCGCATCGGTTATGTTTTTATCCTGGGCCTGGCACTGGTGTGGGGTGCCGGAATGCTGTTGTCCGGTGCCAGCAACCGTGCGCAGATCGCCCAGGTGCAAACCTCATTGACGGCTTTGCAGCAGTCGTCGTCAGGCGATGAGCAACTTCAAGCGTTGAACGAACTGGTCCGCGAACTGGCCCGCCTGGATTATCGCGCCGAGCACGGCGTGCCCTGGTACCAACGCTTCGGCCTGAACCAGAATCAAGCCTTGCTCGACACCCTGTGGCCACGTTATGTCGAGGCCAACAACCGGCTGATGCGCGACCCGGCGGCGGCCAACCTGAAAGCCCGGCTCAGCGCCCTGGTCAAATTGCCCCCGGACAGTCCCGAGCGTATCAAGCGAGCCCAGGAGGCCTACGCCCAGATCAAGGCCTACCTGATGATGGCCCATCCGGAGAAAGTCGATGCCAGCTTCCTGGCCCAGGTCCTGGGTGACGCCGAACCGCTGCGCGCCGATTTTTCTCCGGGCCTCTGGCAAGGCCTGGCGCCCAACCTGTGGCAATTCTATGCCGAACAGCTGGCCACCCACCCGGCCTGGCGTATCGAGGTCGACCCGTTGCTGATCACCCAGGCCCGGCAGATCCTGCTCAACCAGATGGGCCAGCGCAATGCCGAAGCCAGCCTGTACCAGCAGGTGCTCGACACGGCGGCCCCGCACTACCCGGCGTTGAACCTGCACCAGATGCTCGGCGAGAGCGCTACCCAGGGACTGTTTTCCACCACCGCCACGGTCCCGGGCGTGTTCACCCGCCAGGCCTGGGAAGGTCAGGTGCGTCAGGCCATCGACGACATCGCCCAGGCGCGCCGCGAGGAAATCGATTGGGTCCTCAGCGACAAACCCACCAATATCGCCCCCGAGCTGACCCCGGACCTGCTCCGGGAACGCCTTACCGAACGCTACTTCCAGGAGTACGCCGGGGTCTGGCTGGACTTCCTCAACAGCCTGCGCTGGCATCCGGCCGATAGCCTGGGCGGGGTGATCGACCAGTTGACCCTGATGAGCGATATCCGCCAGTCGCCGCTGATCGCCCTGATGAACACCCTGGCCTACCAGGGCCAGGCCGGCACCCGCCGCCAGGCCTTGGCCGACTCGCTGCTCCAGTCCGCGCAAAAGCTGATGGCACAGGACAAGGTGCCGGTCATCGACCAACTGGTGCAAGGCCCGGGCAGCCCGCTGGACGCCACCTTCGGCCCATTATTGGCCTTGTTGGGCAAAGACCCCGAGGGCCAGAACGGCACTGACCGCCTGAGCCTGCAGGCCTTCCTCACCCAGGTGACCCGCGTGCGCCTGAAATTGCAGCAGGTCAGTAACGCCCCCGATCCGCAGGCCATGACCCAGGCCCTGGCGCAGACCGTGTTCCAGGGCAAGAGCATCGAGCTGACCGACACCCAGGCCTATGGCAGCCTGATTGCCGCCAGTCTGGGGGCGGAATGGGACGGCGTCGGCCAGACCCTCTTCGTACAGCCGCTGGAGCAGGCCTGGCAACGGGTCCTGCAACCCTCGGCGGCGGGCCTGAACAGTCAGTGGCAGCGTGCGATCGTTGACAACTGGCACAGCGCCTTTGCCAGCCGCTACCCCTTTGCCGCCACCACCAGCGACGTCTCGTTGCCGATGCTGGGGCAGATGATCCGTTCCGACTCCGGGCGCATCGAGCAGTTCTTGCAGCGTCAACTGGGCGGGGTACTGCGCAAGGAAGGCAGTCGCTGGGTGGTCGATCCCAGTCATAGCCAGGGTTTGCGCTTCAACCCGCAGTTCCTGACCGCGATCAACCAACTCAGTCACCTGTCCGACGTGCTCTACACCGACGGCGGCCTGGGCCTGAGTTTCGAATTGCAGGGCAAAGCGGTGCGTGATGTGGTGCAGACCACCTTCGTTCTTAATGGCGAGAAGCACCACTACTTCAACCAGAAGGAAGGCTGGCAACGTTTCAACTGGCCGGGCGGCAGCGACTATCCGGGCGTCAGCCTGAGCTGGACCAGCGTGCATGCCGGTGAGCGCCTGTTCGGTGACTACCCGGGTACCTGGGGGTTGATCCGTTTGCTGGAGAAGGCTCAGATCACGCCGTTGGACGATGGTGACAGCCGCTATCGCATGGTCCTCAAAGCCCCCGACGGCCTGGACCTGACCTGGCACCTGCGCACCGAGCTGGGCGCGGGGCCGTTGGCCTTGCTCAAACTGAGGGGCTTCCGGTTGCCGACGCAGATATTCCTCAGCGAGAGCGGGGCGACAGAACCCTATGTACGGAATGGGAGTTTCGAATGAGCTTGCAGAGTTTGATTGCCCGTTGCCTGGGCGCGCGTGATGCCCTGTCCCTTGCCCATGAACAGGCCGCCCGCTGGCAACCCTGGCTGCAGCCGATCAGCGCGGATGCGCCGGTAGGGGAGGACCCCGGTTATGACGATGACTTCCAGCGTATGCGTGAAGAGGTCAACAAACTGTCCGGGGCGGATACCGAGTTGGTGGTCCAGTTGGCGGAAAAGCTGCTCGTGCACACCTGCAAGGATTTGCGCGTAGCCACCTATTACCTGTGGGCCCGCTTGCAGAAGGAGGGCGAGGCGGGGCTGGCCGACGGCCTGAGTCTGCTGGCTGCGTTGGTGGAACGCTTCGCCGGCGAGGTGCTGCCGGCGCGTCCCAATAGCCGCAAGATGGCCCTGGAGTGGCTGGCCAGCAGCAAGGTGCTGGACAGTCTGTCGCTGTACCCGGAGGTGGTGAAGATCGAGGCCGAGCGCACGGCGGCGGCGTTGGCCTGGTTGGAGCGTGGTCTGAGCGCGTGGCCGCAGGATCGGCGCCCGGCCCTGGGCGCCCTGTATGCCAGGTTGTCGGCCCGGCTGGCGCAGTCCGGTGGCGTGGACGCGCTGGTGCCGCAGAACAGTGCTCGTCATGAGTCGAGCGCGCATACGGCCGAGTTGTCCGCCACGACCATAAAATCCGGCCGCGATCTGTTGGACAGTGGTCGCGCCCTGGCCGGTTATCTACGCGAGCAACCCCAGGGTTGGCTGGCGGCCCATCGATTGATGAAGAGCCTGCGCTGGGACACCGTGCATCAGGCTCCGCCGCAGGACGCCAACGGCAATACCCGTCTGATGCCGCCGCGCGGCGACTATCGAGCGCAACTCAAGCGCCTGTACCTGCAGCAGAGCTGGGCTGAATTGCTCGATCAGGTCGAGCGGATCTACGCCGAGGGCGTGAACCATTTCTGGCTGGACCTGCAGTGGTACCTGTATCAGGCGCTGAGCAAGCAGCCCGCGCCGCAGAACAACTGGGCCGCTATTACCCAACGCGACCTGGGCATGTTCCTCGAGCGTCTGCCGGGCCTGGAAGTGTTGTGCTGGAGCGACGGCACACCCTTTGCCGACGAGACCACCCGCGAGTGGATCAGCCAGCACGTCAGTGGCAATCGCTCGCAGCAGTGGTTACCGGCCCCGATCCTTGCCCCGACAACGGGTGATGCCGAAATCCTTTCACTGGAGGGTGAGGCCATTGCCCAGGCCGACAGCGACGGCGTGGAGGCGGCGCTGGCCTGGTTGGCCGCGCGCCCCGGCATTCAGTCCGGGCGCCAGCGCTGGCTGCTGCGCCTGCTGATGGCCCGGGTGGCGGAACAACACGGCAAGAGCGATTTGGCCATCCATCTATTGGGCGAACTGGATGCCATCGCCCAGCGCCAGGTGCTGACGGAGTGGGAGCCTGAGCTGAATTTCGAGATCAAGGCCCGTCTGCTCAAGCTGCTGCGCTTGAAAGCGCAGCGCAACGATGCGGACAAAAACACCCTGGCCCGGCGGATGGAGGCGTTGCTGGCGGCGCTGGTGGCCATTGACCCGGTGCGCGCCGCAGTGCTCTGCGGCTAAATCTCATTTATCAGGATTCTTTTTTTGAGCATGGACAATCTGACACTGCGTTACTTCGACGCCGAGATGCGCTACCTGCGCGAGGCCGGCAAGGAGTTTGCGCAAGCTTTCCCGGATCGGGCGGCGCAACTGAACCTGGATAAACCGGGGGCGCATGATCCCTATGTGGAGCGTCTGTTCGAGGGCTTTGCCTTCCTGATGGGGCGGCTGCGCGAGAAGCTCGACGATGACCTGCCGGAGCTGACCGAAGGTCTGGTCAGTCTGCTCTGGCCGCATTACCTGCGCACGATTCCATCGCTCTCGATCATCGAACTGGTGCCCGAGCTTGCGCAGATGAAAGACAGTGAACTGATCGCACAGGGCTTTGAGGTGCTCTCGCAACCCATCGGTCCGCAGCGCACCCGTTGCCGCTACACCACCACCCAGAACCTGATGCTGCAGCCGCTGGCCCTGGAATCCGTGCGAGCGACCCATGAGCCGGACGGTCGCTCGTTGCTGCGTTTGCGTTTTTCCTGCGGTGCCTTGACGGATTTGAGTCAACTCGACCTGAGCCGCCTGCCGCTGTACCTGAATGCCGATGCCCCGCTGGCCAGTGCGCTGCATCAGGCACTGACCCTCAATACCCAGGCGCTGTATGTGCGCTTGCCGGGGCAGACGGACCGCCAGGTGCTGGACGGTCATTTCGCGCCCAAGGGGTTCGCCGAGGAAGATCGCCTGTGGCCCAAGGGTGACAGTGCTTTCAGTGGTTATCAGTTGCTGCTGGAGTACTTCACCTTCCGCGAGAAGTTCATGTTCGTGACCCTCTGTGGATTGGAGCAACTGAGCATCGCCGTGGGTACACCCTGGTTCGAACTCGACGTGGTGCTTCGCGAGGCGTGGCCACATGAGTTCGATCTCGGCGCCGAACACCTTCGTCTGCATGCCGTGCCAGTCATCAACCTGTTCCCGCTGGACGCCGACCCACTGACCCTGACGCCCTTGCAAACAGATTACCTGCTTCGGCCCATGCGCTTGCAGGACGGTCATACCGAAATCTATTCGGTGGACCGGGTCACGGCCTCGAAGAACGCGGAGAAAAAGGACTATGTGCCGTTTACCAGCTTTCGCCACAAGGGCGGCATGCTGCGCGACGAAGCCCCCGAGTGTTACTTCCATACGCGCTTGAAGCGGGCCGCCAATGGGCTGCATGACACGTGGCTGATCCTGGGGGGCGAGGGCTTTGACAAGGATCGGCTGCACGGGAGTGAAAGGCTGTCATTGCAGTTGACCGGCACCCACGGCCAGTTGCCGCGCAAGGCGCTGCAAAGCACCTTGCTCGATACCCTGGTGCAATCCACCCAGACGGGGTTGCGGGTACGCAACCTGTGCGCGCCGACCTTGCCGTGCTACCCGCCGAACCGCGACCGTTTCCACTGGCGCGTGCTCAGCCACCTGGGGTCGAACTTCCTGCCGATGCTCGACAACGCCGAGGTGCTGCGCGGCACCCTGGCGCTGTACGACTGGACGGGCAGCGAGCTGAATCGACGTCGCCTGGCGGCGATCATCGAGGTCAGTCACCACCTGGTCCAGCGCTTCGAGAAAGGCTTTCTGCTGCGTGGCGTGGATATCGAAATCACCCTGGATGCCAATGGTTTTTCCGGCGAGGGTGATATCAGCCTGTTCGGCGAAATGCTCAATCGTTTTTTTGCCCTTTACGCCGACATTCATTTGTTCACCCAGCTCACGCTGATCCTGCAACCTACCGGAAAGTGCCTGCGATGGAACGAGAACCACAGTCAGCGTATTCCCGGCTGAAGGCCAGCGGTTTGCTGGAAACATTGGAGGGGCGGGTGGCCGAGGCCAGTCTGTATCGCTTCTGCCAACTGCTGGAACAGGTCATGCCGAATCACCCGCCATTGGGCAGCACCGCGCACCCGGCGGATGACCCGGTACGGTTTCGACCTGACCCTGGCATGGGATTTCCTGCCGGTGAACTGAAGACCATTGAAACCGATGAGGCGCATCCGCAACGCCCGGCCACGGTGCGCACCCGGCTGCTCGGTTTGTACGGTGTCGACTCGCCGTTGCCGACGGCGTTTCTGGACGATATCGCCCAACGTCGGGAAGGGCATGAGGCACTGGAAGCTTTCCTCGATATTTTCAACCATCGGATCTTTACCCAGTTCTACCGGATCTGGCGCAAGTACTCGTATCCGGCCACGTTTGAAGCGGGCGGCAGCGATGCGACCTCGCAGTGCCTGCTGGGTCTGATCGGCCTGGGGATTCCCGGTACCGCCGAGCAGATCGCCACACCGGTCTCACGCTTTCTGGCGCTGCTTGGCGTGATGCGCCTGCCCACCCGCAATGCCGAGGGCATCGCGGCGTTGGTCAAGCTACTGGCCCCCGCCACTCGGGTACGGGTGACCCCGCACTGGCCGCAGAAAATTCCTCTCGCGCAGCCGGCCAGTCTTTCCATCCGCCGCCCGGTGAGCTTGTCCCAGGGTACGCCACTGGGCAGTGTCGGGCACGACGCCAACAGTCAGTTGCACCTGGCACTATTTACCGAGGACCCGGAAGAGGCGCGAGGCTGGTTGCCGGGTAGCCCATTGCACAATGACCTCTTGGTCCTGCTGCGGGTGTACCTGGGCTGGCGTTGCACCGCGAAACTGGAGTTGTCGCTACCGGTGCGCAGTTTGCCGGAGCCGGTGCTGGGGCGAGCACCGGTACGGCTGGGCATGACCGGTGTCCTGGGCCTGGGGGGCGACGCCGGGCGGTTTGCGCAGCATGACAGCATGACGATCAATCTGGGCCGATATGAAGGCCTGCACAGCAACCCCCGGAACAGGGAGATACAGCATGTCACGTACCTTTTTTAATTCATTGATGCTGGTGGCGCTCGCCGTATTGCTCGGTGGTTGCGGGCTGACCCAGACCGTGGCGGACGCCGGCTCTTCCACGGCCAGGGCGATTTTCTACAAACAAGTGAAAACCCTGCACCTGGACTTTAGTGGCCGCGCGGCGACGAATGCCGATGCGACGGACATGCGCGGGTTGTCCGTGCCGACCCTGGTGCGGGTGTACCAGCTACGTGATAACAGAGTGCTGGAACGGGCCGCCTACGACCGTCTGTTGAACGATGACGACAGCCTGTTGAGTGCCGATCTGCTGGACAAGCAGGCCGTGGTGGTGAAACCCGGGGAGGGCGCGCAATTGAACGTGCCCCTGCACAAGGACGCGCAGTTCGTCGCGGTGGTGGCGTTGTTCCGCGATCCCGATACCCGGATGGACAGCTGGCGTCTGATCCTGGCCCGCGACGACCTGGACCCGGACCGGGCGCGGGTACTCGAATTGGGCGACAACCGGCTGACCCTGCGGCCCCTGGCGAAGGACTGAACCATGAGCGAACCGAATCCGTCGCTCTACGAAATGCTCCTGCAGAATTTCGACGGCGAACTGGAGCTGTGTCGCGTCAGCGAAGAGGACCAGCAGACCCTGTCGGTGCTGGACAATCTGCAACGTATCCTCAACAGCAGGGCAGGCACCCTCAGTCATCTTCCGGATTACGGCCTGCCGGACATGGGCCAGATACTGCAAGGACTGCCGGCCACCGCCCACGGGCTGATGAATACCCTGGCCGAGACTTTGCTCAAGTACGAGCCGCGCCTGCTTGCGGTCAATGTCGGACTGTTGCCGCAGAGGCTACCCGGTCATCTGGAGTACGCCTTGGACGTGGAGTTGAAAGGGGGCGAGCGGCTGACTTTCGGTACGACCGTGGCGCCCGAGGGCAAAGTGCTGGTGTGTCACTTGAAGCAGCAGAACTATCTGGCCAAGTCGTGAGCCTGTAACGCAAGAGAGGTGAGATAACCGCTTTGTTTGAAATGCATATTCGAGTCGGTGGTGATCCGCGCGGCTTCGGCGAGTTTACGGCACTGCGTGATGAGCTGGCCAAACTGAGTCACCCGGCCTGTCCGGATGTGGACTGGGCCAAGGTGGAGCAGTTGTGCCTGGCGCTGTTCCAGCACAACGGCGCGGAGCTGCAAAGCGCGTGTGCTTACGTACTGGCACGCAGCCAATGTCATGGCTTGGCAGGCATGGTGCAAGGGTTGGCGCTGATCGAGGCCCTCAGCGGCGAATGGGCGCGCTTGTGGCCGCCGATGGCGTCGGTGCGCCTGGATATTCTGGCCTGGCTGTTCGCGCAATTGCAGCCGTTGTTGCGCAGTCTGGCGATGACCTCGCGTGAAGTGCCAGATCTTGCTCGTCTGTACGCTGAACTGGAGCGTTTGAATCAGCGATTGATGAGCCAGACGCAAGTTCCTCTGGTCACGTTGCAGGCTCTGCGTCAGCAGGTAACCCGCCTTATCCAGCGTTTGGAGGGGAGCCACGCATCGGTTGAAAGCGTGCAGCCGATGATCAGGGTAACGGAACCGGCACAGGTCTGGCCCGTTGTGATCCTGCCACCCCTTCCCATACCCGTGGTGAAAACCAGAAGGCGTCGTATTCTGCGGCTGTTGGCGTTGACAGCCGTGCTCGCCCTGGCCAGTGGGCTCGGTTGGCGGCAGTGGCAGGCAGGTCCGGACAGTGAAGGCGTGCGCGAACCGCTACGACTGGACAGCCTGTCACTGTTCGATGCCGGTAGCGCGCAGCTCAAGCCAGATTCGACCAAGGTGCTGATCAATGCCCTGGACGATATTAAGGCTCAGCCGGGATTGCTGATTGTCATCGCCGGGCATACCGACTCGACGGGCGTCGCTGAGCAAAACCTCCAGCTGTCATACGCTCGTGCCTCCGCCGTGCGTGACTGGATGCGGCGCATGGGTGACATCGCCGACAGTTGCTTTGCCGTCCAGGGCTTCGCCGCCAGCCAGCCGATCGCCAGCAATGACACCGAAGCTGGACGCACCGCCAACCGCCGGGTCGATATCCATCTGGTGCCACAAGTGGGGGCCTGTGAGCCACCCACCTTGGGGGCAAGCGGATAAGGGGCGGTTTTTATCCTCAGCGACGATCCAGCCAAACCGTCTGCGCATTGCAGAATTCACGGACTCCGAAGTGCGACAGTTCACGACCAAAACCGCTTTTCTTCACGCCGCCGAAGCTGACCCTTGGGTCGCTGGCGCTATAGCCATTGATGAACACGCCGCCGGTTTCCAACTCGCCAGCGAACTTGCGGGCCAGCTCCAGATCCGCTGTGTAGACGGTTGCCGTCAGTCCGAATTCGCTGTCATTGGCCAGCGCCAGCGCATGCTCGGCATCCCGCGCGGTAATGATGGATGCCACCGGGCCGAACAACTCCTGTTTGAACGAGGTCATCTGGTCGGTGACATCGGCCAATACCGTGGGCTCGTAGAAATTGCCGGAGCCGTCGGCCTTCTTGCCGCCGAGCAATAGGGTCGCGCCTTGCGCCAGGGTGTCCTGGACCTGTTGATCCAGTTCGTCACGCAGATCGAAGCGGGCCATGGGACCGATATAGGTCTCGGTTGCCAGCGGGTCGCCGACCACCAGGCGACGGGTGGCCTCGACGAACTTCTCGGTGAAGGCTGCGACTACGCCTTGCTCGATAATCAAGCGTTTGGCAGCCGCGCAGACTTGCCCGGTGTTCTGGTAACGACCGATCACAGCGGCCTTGACCGCTTCGTCGAGGTCGGCGTCATTGAGCACGATAAAGGGGTCCGAACCGCCCAGTTCCAACACGCATTTCTTCAAGGCCGCACCGGCCTGGGCGCCGATGGCCATGCCGGCGCGTACGCTGCCGGTGAGGGTGACCGCTGCGATACGTGGGTCGGCGATGGCCCGGGAAACGCCCTCCGGGGTGACATTGATGACTTCGAAGACGCCTTCGGGGAAACCGGCGCGCTTGACGGCATCCAGCAGCAGGTAGGCGCTGCCCATGACGTTGGGCGCATGCTTGAGCACGAAGGTGTTACCGGCCAGCAGCGTCGGCACTGCACCGCGCAGTACCTGCCAGATTGGGAAGTTCCATGGCATCACGGCGAGGATCGGACCCAGCGGGCGATACTCGATACGGGCCTTGCCGCCTTCCACCTGGGTCGCTTCGGCACTGAGCATGGCCGGGCCGTTTTCCGCGTACCACACGCACAGCTGCGCACATTTTTCAATTTCACCGCGGGCCTGGGCGATGGGCTTGCCCATTTCCAGGGTGATCATCTCGGCCATCTTCGTGGCGTTGTCACGCAGCGCCTGGGCCAGGGCGAGCAACGCCTGTGAGCGTTGTTCCAGCGCGGTACGGCGCCAGAGCGAAAACCCGGCCGCGGCCCGGGACAGGGCGGCATCCAGGGCCGAATCGGATTCGAAAGGGTAGTGGCCGATCTGCTCGCCGTTGGCGGGATTGATCGACAGGGCATGGGTGAGGCTGGAAATCGAAGACATGGCACCGTCCTGCTGTGTGGGTATGGCCTCAGATTACGGTGGCGTTAGTTTTCTGGAAACTGAATAATGGTGAGCATATCGTTCACGATTGGAGAATGACTTGGATCTGGTCCAGTTGGAGATTTTCAAAGCCGTTGCCGAGCACGGCAGCATCAGTGCGGCCGCCCAGCAGATCCATCGGGTGCCGTCGAACCTGACCACGCGGATCAAGCAGTTGGAACAGGATCTGGGGGTGGATCTGTTTATTCGCGAGAAGAGTCGCCTGCGGCTGTCGCCGGCGGGCTGGAGTTTCCTCGACTATGCCCGGCGCATCCTCGACCTGGTCGGCGAGGCGCGGGCCACCGTGGCCGGCGAGGAACCACAGGGTGCCTTTGCCCTGGGCTCGCTGGAGAGCACGGCGGCGGTGCGTATTCCGCAACTGCTGGCGGCCTATAACCAGCGCCATGCCAAGGTTGACCTGGACCTGTCCACCGGCCCGTCCGGGACCATGATCGATGGCGTGTTGTCCGGGCGCCTGGCGGCGGCGTTTGTCGATGGGCCGGTGTTGCATCCGGCGCTGGAGGGGGTGCCGGCGTTCGAGGAAGAGATGGTGCTGATCGCGCCGCTGCAGCATGGGCCTGTCCGGCGTGCGCGCGAGGTCAACGGCGAGAGCATCTATGCCTTTCGCGCCAACTGTTCCTACCGGCACCATTTCGAAAGCTGGTTTACCAAGGACGGCGCGGTGCCCGGCAAGATCCATGAGATGGAGTCCTACCACGGCATGCTCGCTTGCGTGAGCGCCGGGGCCGGCCTGGCGCTGATGCCCCGCAGCATGCTGGAAAGCATGCCGGGCTGCAGCACCGTGAGTGTCTGGCCGCTGACCGAGTCCATGCGCTATCTGCGAACCTGGCTGGTGTGGCGCCGGGGCACGGTCTCGCAAAGCTTGAGCATGTTCGTGCGCCTGCTCGAGGAGCAGGGTGTGGTCCGCGAGGAGGCCTGAGCCCCAGGGTAGGTTGGGAAAGTTGCTGCTGGCGGCTTAGCTGACCTCCAGTAAGTAATAGCCGGCGAAACCCGTGTCGTTGACGGCGGTGACGGTCGCCTTGGGGTTGCTGGTCGTCACCTCGTCGGTGGTGACACCGTTGATCACTGCATGGATCGAGAAGGTGTTGCTGATGTCCAGCGTCTGGGTCTGGAAGCTACTGGTCACTACGATGTTTTGCAGAGGTTTGCCATTCTTGCTGATGGTGAAGGTCACTGGGTTGAGGCAGGTTTTCTGAAAGGCCAGTTGATTGGGGGCGACGTTTTGAAACATGACCATGTCGAAGTCATAAGCCTCTTGAGAGGGCGATTGCAGCACTTGCGCCAGAAAACCCATGCCGCCTGAAGCTGTCATCGGAGCAGAAGTGTAGGTGTTGCCATCGATCAGGGTGGTGGCGCTAACTTCATAGATGTCGTCCACCGGAATGATCGCCCGGGCGTGCGGGTTGACGTCGAGTTGCCTCACAATGACCTTTTGGTCTTTTAGGACGAGGTAAATAGCAGGGTATCGAGTCTGGTTGAGCAAGGTAATACTCATGGACGGCTCCTGGGTGTGGGGTTGGCCATTGCCCGGACAGGTTTTCGGTGGCCGGTGCAAAAAACGCTCTGGAGCTTGGTTGAAATATCCAGAATGTCCAGGCTTGCCTCGATTGGGCTGGCGGTGGAGCTCTGGACCGGCGGTTGCCCGCTGCTTTGACATCAGGCAGTCAAGGGATTAACTTCGCGACTTTTTACCCGTCGCTCCAAACGGGTGCGGGCAGTTATGGTTAAGGAAGGGCACGATGACGGAAGAAATGGTACTGCAGGACGATTTGTTTCAGACGGACAAGCGACTCTCCCTCAAGCCCGTGACGGACTTCAATGCCTTCCTGCTCCAGGCGTTTGCCGACGGGCCGTGCAAATGCCTGCGCTGTGTGGAAGCCGCGGGTGTGGAAACCGGCTATGCCTTCCAGCATAGCTTCGAACTGGGCAAGGTGGTCAACCGCCAGTTCGCCAGGACCACCCCAAGCGAAGTGCTCCTGGTGCTGAAGAAGGCCTGGCTGTCGTTCTTCAAGAGCGAACTGGAGGTTCCAGGTTTACTGGACTTGTCCAAGGTGCATGAGTTCGTTAAGCCGGAGTTGCACGTCCGGTTGCGCCCACTGCTGCAGGCCTGTGGCCTGATCGTGGAGCAGGAAGGTGGATGGGTGTTGCAGGCGGTTGCCGAGTAACCCATAGGCAAGCGCCGTCGGCACGAAGATTAATGCTCACTTAACCTGCAACCGTTCAAGTAGCGTATCTTTTCCCGCAACCCTTCTTCATTGGCGTCCTCGATGTTCAGGTTTCAGCTGATCTTGACCCTGGTGCTCAGCCTGATGCTGCCGATCTTCGGCAGCGTGGCCGCGGCCGCGTCTTTTGCTGAACCTTGCCCGATGCCGTTGATGAACCACGCCGGGTCGAAAATGACCGGCGCCCCCTGCTGTAATGATATGGAGCATGGTGCCGCGTCCAAGTCGCCCTGCAAATCCGGCGAGGAGTGCAAGATCGGTGGACTGGTCCAGGTCCTGACGATCAGCACCTTTACCCCTGTTCCGCCGCTCCCGCTTACCCTGCAGGCGCCCGCCGTGCTCCAGTCGGCGCCGGCCGATCCGTGGCGCCCTCCGCGTTACCTCTGATGCCTTGATCCGAATCCCCGCACGCCTGCACAAAGCGGCGTAGGGGCCATCGCGACCGCTATTTGCAGCGGACGCGTCGATCCTGCATTGGAGATGAAAGCATGTTCGCTTTCCTTCCCTCACACCGCGTATTGGCCGGTGTGATCGCTGTTGTCCTGGGCGCCAGCCCGCTGGTGGCCGTCAGGGCCGAGCCGCTGAGTTTCGAGCGGGCCCAGCACCTGGCCGAAAACACCGCCCCCGAAAACCTTGCGCGCCTGGCGCAGGTCGAGTCGGCACAGTCCTCGGTCGGTCCCGCCGATGCGTTGCCCGATCCCAAGTTGATGCTGGGGATCCAGGACCTGCCGATCCAGGGTTCCGGGCGTTATTCCTTTGACGGCGACTCGATGACCGAGCGCCAGATCGGCCTGCGCCAGGAGGTGCCCAACAGCGACAAGCGCCTGGCCCGCAAGCAGCTTGCGCTGGCCAGCGTGGACGTCGCCGAAGCCGAGCGGCGGGCCTCGCTGCTGGAGGTCAAGCGGCAAACCGCGCTGGCCTGGCTGAATGTCTATTACGCCGAACTCAGCGTGAAAAACTTCGATCAGTTGGACCATCAGGTCGCGCTGTTGCGCAACACCACCCCGTCGCGTATCGCCGCCGGCACCGCGCAGGCAGGCGATCTGCTCCAGGCTGATCAAGAAGCCCTGGCCCTTGCCGACCGCCGTGACGAACTGGTACAGAACATCGCCATGGCCCGGGCCAAGCTGCGCCGCTGGATCGGGGCCGATGCCGATCAACCTCTGGTCGACGGGCCGCCGACCTGGGGTCCGATCCTGCCGCATACCCAGCACACCCTGGGGCGCCATCCGGACCTGCAGGCCGCCACGGCCCGGGTCAGCGAAGCCAATGCCGAACTGGCCGATGCCATCGCGCAGAAGAAGCCCGACTGGGGCGTCGAGCTGGTCTACGGTCACCGTGACCGACAGTTCGGCGGCGACATGGCGTCGCTGCAATTCACCTTCGACCTGCCGCTGTTCACCGGTTCCCGCCAAGGGCCGCGGATCAATGCGCGGCAGCATGAGGTCGAGCAGCGGGAGGCCGAACAGGAAGTCATGTTGCGTGAGCACAAGGCCGAGCTGGAAAGCGGGTTGGCCGAGCTTGAGCGTTTGAAGAAAGCCCTGGAGCGCTCGCAACAATCAGCGATTCCCCTGGCTGAGCGCCGCGCCGAGCTTTCATTGGCCTCCTACAAGGCCGGCAAGAGCCCGTTGAACGAAGTGATCGGCGCCCGTCGCGATCTGATCGAGGCGCGGCTGCGCAGCGTCAGCCAACAGAGTCAGTTCAGCCAATTGTCCGCCAGCCTGTACTACGCCTATGTCGAGGGCCTGAAATGAACAAGCTCACTTACTCGCTGTTGACCCTCACGCTGGCCGGACTCGGTGTTGCTGGTGGCTATTGGCTCGGCCACGGTGGGCCCCTGATGTCCGCTGCGGCCGATGGCGCAAAAAAGGAACGCCCGACCCTGTACTGGTTTGACCCGATGTACCCGACCCAGCACTTCAATGCACCGGGGAAGTCGCCGTTCATGGATATGCAACTGGTGCCCAAGTATGTCGATGGCGCCGAGGACACCTCGTCCATCAGCGTGTCGCCGCAACTGGCCCAGAACCTCGGCATGCGCACGGCCTCGGTGGTACGTGAACGCCTGCCCGGCGGTCTTGATGCCGTCGGTTCGCTGGGCTACAACCAGCGCGATATCGCCAATCTGCAAGCCCGTGCGGCGGGCTTTGTCGAGCGAGTCTATGACCGCGCGCCCGGTGATGTACTGCCGACCGGCGCGCCCCTGGTGGATCTGTTGATACCCGAGTGGTCGGCCGCGCAACTGGAGTTCGTCGCGGTCCTTGCCAGCGGCGACAGCCGTTTGATCCAGGCCTCGCGCCAACGCCTGCAACTGCTCGGCATGCCCGAGGCAGTGATCGCCCAGGTGGCGAAGACCCGCACGGTGCGTCCGCTGCTGACCATGACCACGCCGATTGCCGGTGAGCTGCAAAGCCTGGAGGTGCGCGCGGGCATGAGCGTATCCGCCGGGATGAGTCTGGCGCGGATCAACGGGCTGGGCAGTGTCTGGCTCGATACCGCGATCCCCGAGGCGCAGGCAACTTCTGTCCAGGTGGGCGCTTCGGTATCCGTCGCTTTGTCCGCTTATCCCGGACAGACGCTGGCCGCAAAGGTGGTGGCGGTATTACCCAGTGTTGATCCGCAGAACCGGACCCTGACGGTGCGCAGCCAGTTGCCCAACCCGGACGGCAAGTTGCGTCCGGGCATGTTCGCCAGCGTGCGCCTCGCCGATCCCGATCCGACCCCGAGCTTGCTGGTGCCCAGCGAAGCGGTGATCCGCACGGGCAAGCGCACCCTGGTAATGCTGGCGCGGGAAGAGGGCCGTTATCAGCCCAAGGAGATTCGTATCGGCCGCGAGTCCGGTGGGCGTATCGAGGTGCTTGATGGCCTGAGCGAAGGCCAGAAGGTGGTGACCTCCGGGCAGTTCCTGCTCGACTCGGAAGCCAGTCTGCAAGGCATCGTCCCCACCGATGAGCCGATGGACTCGATGGGGGGCCTGAAATGATCAAGCGTCTGATCCATTGGTCCATCGGTAATCGGTTCCTGATCCTGCTGGCGACCCTGTTTATCGTTGCCTGGGGCATCTGGTCGGTGCGCAATACGCCGCTCGATGCGTTGCCGGATCTGTCCGACACCCAGGTGATCGTGCGCACCACGTTTCCCGGGCAGGCGCCGCAGATCGTCGAAAACCAGATCACCTATCCGTTGGCCAGCACCTTGCTGTCGGTCCCCGGGGCGAAGACCGTGCGCGGTTACTCGTTCTTCGGCGACTCCTTTGTCTATGTGATTTTCGAGGACGGCACCGACCTGTACTGGGCCCGTTCGCGGGTATTGGAATACCTCAACCAGGCCCAGGGTCGTTTGCCCCGGGGCGTCACCAGCACCCTCGGCCCGGACGCCACCGGTGTCGGCTGGATCTATCAGTACGCCCTGGTGGACCGCACCGGGCAGCATGACCTGGCGCAGTTGCGCGGGATCCAGGACTGGTTCCTCAAATACGAGCTCAAGACCGTGCCCAATGTGGCTGAGGTCGCCACTATCGGCGGCATGGTCAAGGAATACCAGGTGCTGCTCGACCCGCAGAAGATGGTGGTCTACGGCATCACCCAGCAGCAGGTGAACGAGGCGCTGAAGAGCGCCAACCAGGAGGCTGGCGGTTCGGTACTGGAGCTGGCCGAACGCGAATATATGGTGCGGGCCTCGGGCTACCTGAAGAGCCTGGAGGACTTTCGCAATATCCCGCTGAAAACCTCGGCGCAAGGCGTGCCGGTGCTGCTCGGCCAGGTGGCGACGATCCAGGTCGGTCCCGAGATGCGCCGTGGCATCGCCGAGCTGGACGGTCAAGGCGAGGCGGTCGGTGGCGTGGTGATCCTGCGTTCCGGCAAGAACGCCGATGAAACCCTCCAGGCGGTGAAAGCCCGTATCGACAGCTTGCGCGGCAGCCTGCCGCCCGGGGTAGAACTGATCACCACCTACGACCGTTCGCAGCTGATCGACCGGGCGGTGCACAACCTCAGCTTCAAACTGCTGGAAGAGTTCGGAGTGGTGGCGCTGGTGTGCCTGCTGTTCCTCTGGCACTGGCGCTCGTCCCTGGTGGCGATCATCACCCTGCCGTTGGGGGTGTTGATGGCCTTTATCGTGATGCGCATCGAGGGCGTCAACGCCAACATCATGTCCCTCGGCGGTATCGCCATTGCCATCGGCGCGATGGTCGATGCGGCGGTGGTGATGATCGAGAACGCCCATAAACATATCGAAGCCTGGCAACTGCGCCATCCCGGCCAGAAGCTGCAAGGCGAGGCCCATTGGCGGGTGATCGGCGAGGCCGCGGCGGAGGTCGGGCCGGCGCTGTTTTTCAGCCTGTTGATCATCACCTTGTCGTTCCTCCCGGTGTTTACCCTGGAGGCCCAGGAAGGGCGGTTGTTCGGGCCGCTGGCGTTTACCAAGTCCTATTCGATGGCGGCGGCGGCGGGGTTGTCGGTGACCCTGGTGCCGGTGCTGATGGGCTACTGGATTCGCGGTCATATTCCCAGTGAGCAGCAGAACCCGCTTAATCGCTGGTTGATCGCGGCCTATCGCCCGCTGTTGGATGCGGTGCTGAAATGGCCGAAGTTGACCCTGGCGCTGGCACTGTTGATCTTCCTTTCCAGCCTCTGGCCCTTGAGCCAGTTGGGTGGGGAATTCATGCCGGCGCTGGATGAAGGCGACCTGTTGTACATGCCTTCGGCGTTGCCGGGATTACCGGCGAGCAAGGCCAGCGAGTTGCTGCAGCAGACCAATCGGATGATTCGCACGGTGCCGGAAGTCGAGCATGTCTTCGGCAAATCCGGGCGGGCGGAAAGCGCCACTGATCCGGCCCCCCTGGAGATGTTCGAAACCACCATCAAGTTCAAGCCTCGTGAGCAATGGCGCGCCGGTATGACCCCGGAAAAGCTGATCGAAGCGCTGGACCAGGCGGTCAAGGTGCCGGGGCTGTCGAATCTCTGGGTGCCGCCGATCCGCAATCGTATCGATATGCTCGCCACCGGCATCAAGAGCCCGATCGGGGTCAAGGTGGCCGGCACGTCGCTGGCCGATATAGATGAGGTCGCCCATCAGGTCGAAGCGGTCGCCAAGCAGGTGCCCGGGATCAGTTCGGCCCTGGCGGAACGCCTGACCGGAGGCAGCTACCTCGATATCCGGATCAATCGCCTGGCGGCGGCCCGCTACGGGCTGAGCATTGCCGATGTGCAGGCGGTGGTGTCCGGTGCCGTGGGTGGCAGCACGGTGGGGGAGACGGTCGAGGGCGTGGCCCGTTATCCGATCAATCTGCGTTATCCGAGGGAATGGCGCGACAGCCCGCAGGTCTTGCAGCAATTGCCGATGCTCACCGCCAGTGGGCAGCAGATCACCCTCGGTGCGGTAGCGGATATCAGCGTGAGCGCGGGGCCGCCCATGCTGCGCAGCGAAAATGGCCGGCTGTCCGGTTGGGTCTATGTGGATGTCCGGGGCCGCGACCTGGCGTCGACCGCTCGTGACCTGCAGCAACAGGTGGCGCAGCAGGTGAGGCTCAAGGCCGGGATGACGGTGTCCTATTCCGGGCAGTATGAGTTCCTGGAGCGGGCCAATGCCCGTCTGATGTGGGTGGTGCCGGCCACCTTGCTGATCATTTTCGTGCTGCTGTACCTGACCTTCGGGCGTTTCAGTGAGGCGGGCCTGATCATGCTGACCTTGCCTTTTGCGCTGTCCGGCGGTGTCTGGTTGCTCTACCTGTTGGGCTTCAATCTGTCGGTGGCCACGGGAGTGGGGTTTATCGCCCTGGCCGGGGTGTCGGCGGAGTTTGGTGTGATCATGCTGCTGTATCTGAAGAATGCCTGGACGGCGCGTCTGGATGCCGGACGGGAGGAGAACGGCGATTTGCTGGAGGCCATCGGCGAGGGCGCGGTGTTGCGGGTCCGGCCCAAGGTGATGACGGTGGCGGTGATTGTCGCCGGTCTGCTGCCGATTCTCTGGGGCAGCGGTACCGGGTCCGAGGTGATGAAGCGGATTGCCGCGCCGATGGTTGGCGGCATGATCACCGCGCCGTTGTTGTCGATGCTGGTGCTGCCGGCGGCGTACTGGTTGATGAAGCGTCGGCGTTAGAGCGATGGACCGTGTCGCCTGCTTCGCGGGCAAGCTCCGCTCCCACATTGTCCGAGTCAAACACAAAACCTGTGTACGACCGCAGACCTGTGGGAGCGGAGCTTGCCCGCGAACGGCGCGACGCGGAACCTCTGACACCACCGGAGCGCCGAAGCGGCCCCCAGGACTTTTGTTCCTCTTTACTGGCCTGGATCAAATGGCCGAAGTGCCGAATCCCTTAGCGTGCACCTTTCACGCTAGTCATGGATGATGCACCTATGCAAAACCTGGATCGACAACACGATATCCAACCCCTTTCCCAGGTGGACATGACCGTCCACCTCAACGGTCAACCCGTACCGGCCGCCGTCGGCGAGACCGTCCTCAGCGTGCTGCAATCGGTCGGCCTGCGACAGCTGGCGCGCAACGATCATGGCGAGATCGCCGGAGCCTTCTGCGGCATGGGCGTTTGCCAGTGCTGTCTGGTCTCGATTGATGGCCGGCACAAGCGCCGGGCCTGCCAGACGCTGGTACGGCCCGGCATGCAGATCGAAACCGCTATCAGCCGCTTCCCCGTGCTGGAGGTGCTATGAGCCGCCTGCCCGTGGTGATTGTCGGCGGAGGTCCGGCGGGCATGGCCGCCGCCGCCGAGCTGGCCCGGCACGCGGTACCCAGCGTACTGTTCGAGGAAGCCTCGCGCCTGGGGGGCGTGGTCTATCGCGGACCATTACGCAAGGGAGTCGACCTCGGCTACCTGGGCACGCGCTACCGCGAGGTGCTGGAGCGTCTGCACGGTGAGTTCGCGCGGTATTCCGACTGGGTCGATGTGCGCCTGGGCACGCGGATTCTCGGTGGTGAAGGCACGCGAACGCTGATGGCGCTGGATGCCGACGAGCACCTGCGGCAGATCGAGTATTCGCAACTGTTGCTGGCGGCCGGCTGCCATGAGCGCAACGTGCCGTTTCCCGGCTGGACCTTGCCCGGAGTCATGCTGCTCGGCGGTTTGCAGTTGCAGATCAAGAGCGGCGTGGTCAAGCCGTTGGGGACCACGGTCATTGCCGGTACCGGCCCCTTGTTGCCATTGGTGGCCTGCCAGTTGCACGCGGCCGGGGTGCCGGTGGCAGGTGTCTATGAAGCCAGCGCCTTGGGCCGGATCGCCCGCGAAAGCCTGGCCCTGCTGAACAAGCCGCAGATGTTTCTCGACGGTTTGAGCATGCTCGCCTATCTGAAATTGCACGGCATCCCGTTTTACTACGGCTGGGGTGTGGTCGAAGCCCAGGGGCAGGAAGAGTTGACCAGCGTGACCCTGGCGCCGTATTCCAGCGATTGGCAGCCGGACCTCGCCCAGGCGCGGCGGGTCGAAGCGCAGACCCTGGCGGTCGGTTATGGTTTTGTCCCGCGCACCCAACTCAGTCAGCAGATGGGCTTGGCCCATGGCGTCGGCGAGGACGGCTGCCTGCGGCCCGAGAGCAACGTCTGGCAGCAGAGCAGCGAACCGACCATCCATCTGGCCGGCGATATGGGCGGGATTCGCGGCGGCGAGGCGGCGATGCTGGCCGGCAGGATTGCCGCCGTGTCGATCCTGATGCAACGCGATGTGCTCGACGCCGAGGGGGCCCTGGTCCTGCGCCAGATCTACCTGGACAAACTGACGAAAATCCGCAAGTTCCGCGCCGGTGTTGATCGCTACACCCGGCGCGGTACCCGGCAGATCGACTTGCCCCGCGCCGACACACTGATCTGCCGCTGCGAACACACGACTCGCGCCGAGATCGACCTTGCTCTGTCCCAGGGCGTCGAGGACATGGCTGGGCTGAAGATGCGTACGCGGGTCAGCATGGGGGATTGCCAGGGGCGCATGTGCGTCGGTTATTGCAGCGACCGCCTGCGGCAGGCCACCGGACGCGCCGATGTCGGCTGGCTGCGCCCGCGTTTTCCCATCGAGCCAATTCCCTTTTCCGCCTTCGAGAGCCTGGGTAAGGACGCCTGAACCATGAACAGAACCTATGATGTGGTGATTGCCGGTGGCGGCGTGATCGGTGCTTCCTGTGCCTACCACCTGTCCCGGCGCCAGAACCTGCGGATCGCCCTGATCGACGCCAAGCGTCCCGGCAATGCGACCCGCGCTTCGGCCGGCGGCCTGTGGGCCATCGGCGAGTCGGTGGGGCTGGGCTGCGGGGTGATCTTCTTCCGCATGATGTCGGCCCAGCGTCGCCAGGCCCATGGTGCGGCGGTGGCGGTGGACGCAAGTACCCCGCATATCCTGCCGCCGGCATTCTTCGAGTTCGCCTTGCAATCCAACGCGCTCTATCCGCAGTTGCACCGTGAACTGATCGAACGCCATGGCATGGACTTCAAGTTTGAACGCACCGGCTTGAAATACGTGATCTATGACGATGAGGACCGACAGTATGCCGAACATATCGTTTCACGCATTCCGCACCTGGCGGACCAGCTGCGCTGGCTGGATCGTGAAGCACTGCGCGAAGCGGAACCGGCGGTAAGCCATGAGGCGCAGGGGGCGCTGGAGTTTCTCTGCGATCACCAGGTCAGCCCGTTCCGCCTGGCCGATGCCTACACCGAGGCCGCGCGGCAGAATGGCGTGGACCTCTACTTCAACACCAATGTCATCGGCGTTCTGCATCAGGGCGACCGGGTCAGCGGCGTGCGCACCGCCGAGCAGGGCACCTTCCATTGCGGCACATTGATCAATGCCGCCGGGGCCTGGGCCGCCGAGCTCAGCGAGCAGGCCACCGGGATCAGGCTGCCGGTCAAACCGGTGAAGGGGCAGATCCTCCTGACCGAGCGCATGCCCAAGCTGCTGGAGGGCTGCCTGACCACCAGCGATTGTTATATGGCGCAAAAGGACAACGGTGAAATCCTGATCGGCAGCACCACCGAGGACAAGGGCTTCGATGTCAGTACGACCTTTCCGGAAGTCGCCGGCCTGGTCCAGGGGGCCATTCGCTGTGTGCCGCAACTCAAGGACATCAATCTCAAGCGCTGCTGGGCCGGCCTGCGTCCGGGCTCGCCTGACGAACTGCCGATACTTGGGCCGATGGCGGGTGTCGGGGGTTATCTCAATGCCTGCGGACATTTCCGTACCGGTATCCTGACGTCGGCAATCACCGGTGTGATGCTGGAGCGGCTGGTCCATCAGGAGCCGCTGCCCCTGGATATCACGCCGTTCCTGGCGGATCGCTTCGAGGTGGGCTTGCTCAAAGGCGTCGGATAACGGTATCTATCCAGGTGTTTCGCTGGCTCACGCATTGAGCCGCACCCGAGTGGATACCCGCATGGACTATTTCGCCGCTCTCACGGCCTTTGTCGAGGCCGCCCAGGCCAACAATTTTTCCCGGGCGGCCGAGAAGCTTTCGATCAAGGCCTCGACCGTCTCGCGTTATATCAAGGACCTGGAGCAGGACCTGGGCATCGCCCTGTTCAATCGTTCCACCCGTACCCTGCGCCTGACCGAGGGCGGCGAAACCTTTCTGCATCACGCCTTGCGGGTACTCGCCGAACTGGATCAGGCCAGGGCCGCGACCTCGGCCCTCAACCAGCAACCCCGGGGGCTGCTCAAGCTCAACCTGCCACCGGCCTTTGCCCGGCACCATGTGTTGCCGCTGCTGGGCGACTTCGCCGAGCTCTTTCCGCAAATCCGCCTGGAGCTGACCCTGGAAGACAGTCACGTCAACCTGATCAGTGCCGGTGTCGACCTGGCGCTGCGGGTCGGAGTGCTGCCGGACTCGTCGCTCAAGGCGCGCAAGCTGGCGGCCGAGCACACGCTGCTGTGCGTCAGCCCCGAGTACGCCCGGCGGCATTCGCCGCCACGCTCGCCGCAAGCGCTGGCGGAGTGTGCCGCAATACTGAATGGCAACCTGCCTGACGAGGTGTTTTTCGTTGCGCGGCAGGCCCCCGGTGCCCAGGCCGAGCGCGTTGCAATCAAGGGCCATCTGCGGATCAACGATCTGGATGCGCAACTGCTGGCGGTGCGCCAGGGCTTGGGCATGGCCTTGTTGCCGGACTGGCTGGTGGCCGATCTGCTCAGGCGAGGCGAACTGGTGCACTGGCTGCCCGATTGGCAGGCCCAGGCCACACAGATCGCCGCATCACTCTGGTTTGTCTATCCGCCCAAGCGCACCGTCTCGTCGAAGGTGCGCAGTTTTATCGACTTCATGCTCGAACGTATCGGCACGCCACCTTATTGGCAGCCCTGATTCAGCTCAGCTGAAGCGAATGTCCAGGGCGCGCAGGTAGGTCTGCAAGCCGGCATCCTGGATCGGAATCAGGAAGGCTTCGCGGTCCGACTCGTTGTAGTGCGCATGCCAATAGCCCGGCGGCGTCACGAACGCCAGTCCGGGCGCCCAGTCGACCCGGGTCGGGTTGCGGATCTGGCCGTGTTCATCGACCTCGGTGCCGACCAGGCTGTAGCAGCCGGGCGGGCAGTCGATGATGAAGTCCAGGGCGATCGACTGGTGACGATGGGGTTTCTGCACCGAGCCCGGCGGCAGGATACCGTACATCGCCCAGAGCACATGGGTCACGGTGCGAGTCTGGGGGAAGTGCCGATTGCCCAGCAGGATGCTGATCCGGCTGCGGTCCTGGGCGCGTGGGTCGTCGGCGGCTTCTCGCAGCTTGGCATTGGCGGTCTGCGCCGGGTACAGGGTGGCACTGAAGCGGTCCTGCTGGCTGCTGACACCGAGGTAACGCAGCAGCGGTTCGTCGTGCACGTAGTAGAAGCGGCTGTCCTCGCCGGCGGCCAGTTCGACCGCCTGGCGGCCGGGCAGGGCGATAAAGCAGCCCTTGTCCCACTCGAAGCGGGACTCGCCCTGTACCAGGCGGCCATGCCCGGCAATCACATAAAGCACCTGGGACGTGGCGTTGGGTTGCAGGGTCAGCGAATCGCCGGCATTCAAGCGGATAAAGTTCGCGCACAGCCCGGGACCGGTGGCCGGGCCTTCGCAGCCGAGGGCCTGGCTCAGGTCCAATGGCACCAGCCGCGACGGCCCGCTGTTGTAGAGCGAGGCGGGAAAGTCCTGATAGGGGATGCGCGAGATCAATCCGGCGCTGATCGGGTTGGCGGCCTTGCTGTACTCGAAGTACTCGGCGTCCTGTTCGCAGGCGGGCAGTTCGGTGCTGGCGATCATCGGCTGTTGAAGGTTCATGCTCGGGCCTCTCGACGTTGTGGTTATGGGGCGCAGAGCACTCACTATACGAAGCGAGCTGCCGTGGATTAAGGCCTCAACGGGAACAGCAGTTATGCGCAAAAGGGCAGTGGGGCGATGCCGCCGCCCTGCAAGCTCGTCCGTCGCCTCTACAGGGCGAACGCCGCCCGTGACGTTGACGTGATTGTGGCGATTGTGGTCTACGCTGGCAGTGTCGCGCAGCCAACAGTAAAAGGAGATCCCCATGGGCAGTCCCCAGGTGTGCAGCGGCGCCACCCTGCAATGCAGCTTTGGCGCCGCGCCCGGCATGCTGAACGTGCTGCCGATCAACCGGGCCCTGACCAGCAGCATGCCCGCCGCCAATATCATGGATTACATCCCGCTGGTGAATATCGGCACTTTTGCCGTGTGCCAGAGCATCGCCAATCCGATGGTGGCCGCCGCGACCGCCGCCGCCCTTGGCGTCCTGACACCCATGCCGTGTATCCCGGCCACCGCCGCGCCCTGGATTCCCGGCGGCCCGCCGACCCTGCTGCTGGGCAATATGCCAGCCCTGGACGCCAACAGCTGCGTGATGTGCATGTGGGGCGGGGTGATCAAGATCGTCGTGCCTGGCCAGGTGCAGATGCTGATTCCCTGAGGCTCAGGCTTCCTCCGGACCTTCACGCCGCAACCACCACCAGCGCCAGCGCGAGATCGGTTTGCCCTCGGCATCCAGGGGGCGGCCATCCTCGGCATAGGGCTGTCCAGCATCGAGCAGCTGGCCATTGAGATAACGGCTGCTCAGGGCGATTTGTCCGTTCTGATGAAAGCGCTGGTACAGGCCGTCGCGCACGCCGTCGCGGTTGTGCTCGACGTCCGCCACGCTGCCATCGGCAAAGTAGTTGGTCGCCTCGCCATGCAGCAGCCCGTTGCGATAACCCGCCTTGCGCTGCAAGCCGCCTTCCGGGCTGAAGAAACTGGCAATGCCGTGGGTTTTTCCGGCCACATAGGGCACCTGCGCCGAGACCTTGCCGTTGGGGTGATAGAGCGTCGACAACCCTTGCAACTTGCCCTGGCTGTAGCTCAGGTTGGCCTGGGGACGCCCGGACTCCTCGATCTTCAGCGGACCTTCGAGCTGATCGTCCAGAAGGCGCCCGGTGAGATGGCTGTCGCCGCGTATCAGATCCAGTTTGGTCGACTCACTCATGTGCTCTCCTCAATTGACCTTCACCAGGCCGCCCTTGATGGTCAGCATGCCGCCGCCGTCCACGGTCTGCTCGGCGCCACCCTTGTTCATCAGGCTGACGCCGGCATCATTGGTCAGGGTGGTCCCGGCCTTGTTCTCCAGCGACGTGCCGGCCTGGTTGCTCAGGGAGGTGCCGGCCTTCTGGCTGATGGAAGTCGCGGCCTGGGCTGCCAGGTCGGCATCGCTCTTGATGGCGAAACTGCCGCCGCTCTGCAGGGTCAGGGTGCCTGTCACCTTGATTGTCAGGTTGCCGTCGACGGTCAGGTTGTAGTTACCGGTGACCTTGTGCTCGTAATTGCCGCCGGTGCTATGGGTCTGGTCGGTACCGACCTTCACCGTGCGGCTGTCCTTGACATCGAGAGTATCGCTGCCGGTCTGGATGGTAACGCTGCGCTTGCCCTTTTCCAGGGTCACGGTTTCGTCGCCCTCCTTTACCGTGCGGGTACGGGCGTTCTGTACGGTGAGGGTTTCATCGTGGCCGACGGTGGCGGTGGTGTCGTTGAGCACATTGATCTTGAAGTCCTTCTGCGCCTGTAAGAACACCTCCTCGGCATCCTTCTTGTCCTCGAAGCGCAGCTCGTTGAAGCCGCCACCGCCCTTGGATGATTGGGTCTTGATCCCGGACTGGGTCTGGTTGGCCGGCAGCGCGTAGGGCAGGGCATTGTCGCCGTTGTAGACGCAGCCGGTGACCAGCGGCCGGTCCGGGTCACCGTCGATAAAGGTGACGATCACTTCCTGGCCGATCCGCGGCACGAACTGCATGCCGAAGCCCTTGCCACTCCAGGGCAGCACCACGCGGACCCAGCAGGAGCTGGTCTCATCGTTCTTGCCGTCGCGGTCCCAGGGAAACTGCAGCTTGATCCGACCGTATTCGTCGGTCCAGATTTCTTCGCCGGACTTGCCCACCACCAAGGCGGTTTGTGTGTGCATGCGCGGTTTTGACGTGTCGCGCATCGGGCGAAAGGGCGTGGCCTTGGGAATCGCCTCGAAGCGATTGCGGTAGTGCTCGTGATTGGCTTCGTGGGTCACCGAGGTCACCAGCCAATCGATATTCAAGCGGGTGTCGTCATGACCGGTGAGGGTGAACCAGTGCCCTGGCACCAGCCAGCGACAATCGCTTTCGCCGACAAAGCGTTTTTCCTGGCTGCGCAGGGCGTCCACCCGCTGCTTGGTCAGGGTATCGCCTCGCGCCTTGGCCGTGTAGCCGCCGGGATGTTCATAGACCGAGCGCGGCCCGGCAACGGCTTCGGCCTGGCCGTAGAGCGAGGTAGTGGGGGTGGTGAACGCGTAGTCGGTGGTCTTGTAGCTCCCGGAGACGGCTTGTAGGCAGAGTTGCCCGGAGCGGATACCGTGCAGTTCTCGTTCGCCCATTCTTTGACCTAGATAGGGCACTTTCGGGCCGTTTGGAATCGGCGGGAAGGCGTCATTGCTGTCCGCCAGCACCAGCGTGTGCTTACCGTCCTCGTGGGTGAAAAACCAGAAGATGCCTTCTTCTTCCAGCAGGCGCGAGACAAAGGCGAAGTCGCTCTCGCCGTACTGGATGCAGTATTCACGGGGGGTGTAGCTGCCGCTCAGCGAGAGTTTGAAATCGCTGAAGGCGTGGGCCTTGAAGATCGTGGTGACGATATCCGAGGTGCTGAGATTCTGGAACACGCGGTTGTTGCTGGCCAGGGTCAGCCACCAGAGCCAGGGCCGCAGCACCAACTGGTAGCGCTCGGCGCTGGCATCGGCGGGAAGCTGGCGGATTTCGGCGACCAGGGCGTCGAGGGGACGCAGTTGGACATCATTGTGGAAGGTGCTGGTAACGTGGGTGGCGATGGCGGTGGACAGGGTGAGGGGGGGGCCGTCGTTGAGGCCGAGCAGGTTGTGCTGGCCGAGCAGGTTAAGTGCCTCCTCACCGGAAATGGACTCAGGGTAAAGTGCGGCTAATGATGTGGCCGTCAGGGATAGACTGGTGTTGGCATCGATGGTGCGTGGCATCGAGTGACCTCAGTGGAATGACAGAACGGTGTTGCTAGTGCATTTAACGCTGTCCAGCGTTCTCTCTTCTTGGACTGAGTGAAAGGCTTAAGCGACTATGAGTCCTTTGTTTATATATATCCTGACCCCGTCCAATGGTGCGTTTCCGACGGTCATTGCTTCAAGCAGTTTTTCCCATTGCTTGGCGCTTAAAAATGAATATTGCTTGCTCTCTTCGATGTCAAATTCCGTGTATCCGGCGATCAGGTTGTCTCCGGAAAGTAGTTCGGCGCGTCTTACGTAGTGGTCGGCAATGGATTTTTGATATCCTTTGGAGTTTGGGTAGTCGGCGACGCAATAGTAAACGTAATCAGGGGCCGAGAAGGGAACGAATTGAGTGGCCTGTGTGCATTGCCACTTTCCCATCTGAGTTTTGCTCCGTATAACAATGTCGGTGATCAGAGCGTTCGCAAGAGTTCTTTCTTTACGGGTTTTGGCAAGCCATTTGTTTAAGGCTTTGAAAAAGCCAGCCGTATTCAGATCCCTGACCTCATCGTTAAACGTACGAGCATCGGTTGGAAGTAGGAACGAACTGACAACGACCGTGTTGTCCGCATTGTAACGTTGCGTGGCTCGTTGTTGGGCTACCTCGGTTGTCTTTGCAACATGTCTTTGAGAAAAGCGCTCGCTGAGATATGGGTAGGTGGCATCTGCCTTTGGGGCTTCGAAGCTGATGACTGTGGCGGCTTGCGGCTGAATAACTTCAAATAACACAATGACCGCCATAAGCTTCTGGACCTTGGAGGCGGGAGCGGGGGGAGTACCTACACCTACGTGCATTAGGAAATTTACCCCGGCAGTTGTTGGCAAGGCTCCGAGGGTTGTTATGTTGGTGTGGGGCGGGATGACAACCAATATGTCCTTGATTTGCCCTTCTGCCTCAATGATTTTTTGATTGAGCAGTTTTTGTTTTTTTGAATAGTAATCATCTTTCGCTACAGATTTTAGATAGGTAATGTCTACCCGCTGTGCGACGAGGTTGTTGGATATTTTATTCAATAATGTCATTTGTCGTCTCCGTCTTTTTTCTGTGAGCTGATCGGCTGGTAGAGGGGCGATTTTATCCGAGTGCCCATTCAGCAAGCTTTCCAGTCACCTGCGTCATCAATACATTTTCGATGTCCCTGGCACCTGCTACGCTGCATTTGGCGAGCACCGCTTTAACGATTCCGGCATCGAACTCGAATGGTTTCCCGGTTGCCGCCTTGTACCGCTCACGCAACTTTTCTAACTTCGCCAGAACAATCCCTTCCAATGTCACCTCATCCAGTGCTCGATAAGGCACCACCGTCATCCGCGCCAGAAACGCCGGTCTGAAGGCTTGTAGCAACACCTTGCGCAGATGCTCGTTAAAAACATCGGTGCTCAATTGCGAGACGGGTGTGTCAAGAATCAACTCCGCGCCGACATTGCTGGTCGCCAGCATCACGGTGTTCTTGAAGTCCACCACCAAACCGGTGCCGTCCTCCATCACGCCCTTGTCGAACACGTTGTAGAACGCCTCCAGCACATCCGGGTGGGCCTTTTCGATTTCATCCAGCAACACCACCGAATACGGCTTGCGCCGTACCGCTTCGGTCAGCACGCCGCCACTGCCATAGCCGACGTAGCCAGGCGGGGCGCCTTTGAGTTGGCTGACGGTATGGGCTTCCTGGTATTCCGAGAGGTTGATGCTGATCAGGTTGCGTTCGCCGCCATACAGGGCATCGGCCAGGGCATAGGCGGTTTCGGTTTTGCCGACGCCCGTGGGGCCGAGCAGCAGGAACACGCCGACCGGTTTTTGCGGGTCGGTCAACCCGGCGCGATAGGCTTGCAAGCGTTGGGCGATGGTCCCCAGCGCCGTGGTCTGGCCCATCACCCGCAGGCCCATGCGCTGGCCGAGGGTACGCACGGCATGGGCTTCGTCGGCGAGCATCTTGCCCACTGGAATCCCGGTCCAGCCGGCGATCACTGCAGCCACGGTTTTTGAATCGACCTGTTCCGGTACCAGTGGATCATCCTGGCGAATGGCATCGAGCCCGGCCTCCAGTCGAACCAACTCGGCGGCCAGGGTGTCGATGCGGCCATCGGTGTCTTCATCGGACTTGCCGCTCTCCACACGGTCGCTCAACATCAGCAGCTCACGGCGTTTTTCCAACAGTTCACGCACCGCCTCGCGCTCTTCGCCCCATCGGGTTTCCAGTTCGCGTATGGCTTGCAGATTGCCGATGGATTCACTCTCCAGCGCGGTGATGCGCTCACGATGATCCAGCCCGGTGGCCTGTTCACGGCGCAGGCGGTCGACTTCTTCCTTCAGGCTCTGCTGACGATGACGCAGGCTTTCCAGCGGCGGCGGTACATCGTGCTGGCCGAGGGCGACCCGGGCGCAGGCGGTGTCGAGAATGCTAATGGCCTTGTCCGGCAACTGTCGCCCGGAGATATAACGGTGGGACAGCTTCACCGCATCATGAATCGCCGCATCCAGCACCTGCACGCCATGGTGCTGTTCCAGCTTGGCGGCCACGCCCCGGAGCATTTCCACGGCGGTGGTTTCGTCCGGCTCTTCCACCTGCACCAGCTGGAAACGCCGGGCCAGGGCCGGGTCTTTCTCGAAGTATTTCTTGTATTCCATCCAGGTGGTGGCAGCCAGGGTGCGCAATTCGCCCCGGGCCAGCGCCGGCTTGAGCAGGTTGGCCGCGTCGCTGCCGCCTTCCGCGCCGCCCGCGCCGATCAGGGTATGGGCCTCGTCGATGAACAGGATGATCGGTTTGTCGGCACTGCGCACCGCGTCGATCACGCCCTTGAGACGCTGCTCGAATTCGCCCTTGACCCCGGCCCCGGCCTGCAACAAACCCAGGTCCAGTACCCGCAGGCTGACTTCCTGCAACGATGGAGGTACATCCCCGGCGGCAATCCGCAGGGCTAGTCCTTCGACCACCGCCGTCTTGCCGACACCCGGCGCGCCCACCAGAATCGGGTTGTTCTGCCGACGACGCAGCAGAATATCGATGCACTGGCGGATCTCCCCATCACGGCCAACGATGGGATCGATGCGCCCGGCATGGGCATCGGCGGTCAGGTCCTGGGTGTATTGGTCCAGAACCGAGTCCTGCGCTGTGTTTCGGGCAGCGGGTTTTTCCAGCGTCGTCGCCGATCGTTTCGGCCCGGTATGTTCACGGGAGTTTTCCGTCCACTCCAGCAGATGGCTGCGCAATGCATCCCGAGGAATCTTCAGCAGCGACGAAGCACTATTGAGTAGCAGGCTGCGTCGCTCATCGCGGTCAAGCAGCGCCAGCAGCAGTAAACCGGAACGAATGCTCTCGAGCCCGAGCACGCTGGCCTGGACCACCGCATCCTCCAGCAAGCCGATGGTCTGTGCCGACAGTGATGGCGTGCGGGTGCTGCCGGACTTGAACAGTTCCAGCGCCTTGTTGATCTCCGCCGACAAGGCATCTTGCTCCAGCCCGAAACGCGGTAGCAACCAGGCAAAATCACCGCCTTCGATTTCCAGCAGCTCGAGCAACAGGTGCTCGATTTCCACATAGTGATGACCCCGTTGCAGGCAGCGCTGGGCGGCCTTTTCCAGGGCACGACGGTTGTCGGCGTTGAGGCGTCCGATCAGGCTGCCCAGTTCCATGTTCAAGCGATCTCCAGTTGGCGCAAACGGGTTTCGATCCGTTGTACATGGTCAGTGGGCTGCTGCTGCAGGCCGCCGTTCCAACTCAGTTGTGGCGGTGCGGCGCTGTCGAGGATCATCGGCGAGGCACCTCGTATCAGCAGGGCCAGCGTGCAATCCAGGTCGGGGCCGAAGTACAGGGCGGCGAGTGCGGCCAGGGCCGCATGGGCGCCGCCGTCCGGGAGAAAGCGCACGACCTGGCTGCCAGGCAGGGGACCGAGGGTCAGGCGAATGCCGGCATGTTCATCCCAGACCCGCGTTCCCGCCACGGCATCGCGGCCAAGCGTCAGATTGGGGCCACCGGCAAGCATGCAACTGCGACTGGCCTGGGGGATATCCCGCCAGGCGCCGATATAAGCCTCGACCGTCACCGGTATATTGAAATGCTGGCGTACCACTGCCGCAAACCCTGCCAATGAACGACGCCCGCCGGCAAACAGTGCAGTGCGCGCCAATACCGCGGCATCCGGCAGGGCCCCACGATCATGCAGGGCCTTGGGCAGTAATCCGCTCAGTGCGCGCAACTGGTTGTGTACCGGCGTCGCGGTGGGCGACGAAAAACCCACGGCGATCCGGTGTTTGCGCATCACCCGATACAGCAGGCTGATCAGCCGGTGCTGGAACAGGTTGAGGAATTCGGCGGGGGCGTGGTCCTTCTGCCGTGCTCGCTGTTGCAGCCATTCCTGATCGGCATAAGGCAGCGGCCCATCGGGGCCGCCGAGGCCGAACACCGGCGTGGTCAGTACCGGTTGCTGGCCTTCGGTTTCCCTCAGGCTTTGCACTTCACTGCTGGGGAACAGCGGCGTCAGCGGTCCGCGCAGACGCACTGCCTCGGCTTGAGGCGCGGTGCCGGTGCCCAGCGGTACGGCCTGTGGATGTTCACATTCCAGCAGCAATAACGCCTGTAACAATTCGAAAGCCTGCGGGTCATCCCGCAGTTGCCGACTCAGAGGGACAGTGGCTGGCCGGGTTGGGGTTGCCATGTCTTGACCTCCTTGTCGGACTGGACCAGCACCGTTCGCACAAAGCGATTGGCGGTGGCATAGAGTGAAAAGAACTGTGCCAGCACTGCGGAAAACAGCACCGCGCTATTACCGACAAAGCGTTGCGGATCGAGTTGCACGCGTACTTCCAATCCATTGCGCCAGCCGCGCCAGGCATCCTCGCCGACATGGGCGACCACTCGCTCGCAGGTCAGCCCCAGCAAACCTTCGACCTGCCGGCGGGCATTCGCCTCGTCGCGCAGGTTGTGCAGTTCGAGGATTTCCTTGAGGGCGTCCAGCGCCTGGGGGCCTTCCACCAGCGACAGGTGATTGAGGGTCAGTTGCGACACCAGCTTCCAACGTGACTCACCGCCCAGATGCGGCAGGCTCTGCGGAGTTGGCGGGTTGCGCAGGCGCGCCCAGGCTACCGGTCCCGGGCGCTCGAAGCCCAGTGCCGTGCCGGCTCCAAGGCTTTGTGCCAGATGTCGGTTGGTGCACAGCAGTTCGGCGGTGACGCTGTAGTCCGGCGCCTCCTCGCGAGGCTTGAACTGGGTGTCCACCAGACTCAGCATCAGGTCGCTGCCCAGCCGATTGGGGGTCAGGCCGCTGATGCGCCGGGCATGCCAGTACAGGCGGCTTTCACCCAGCGCGTGCTGGCTGCCGTAGTAGGCCGGGACCTTCAGCACGCCATGCGGGGTCATGGCGCGCAGGCCTCGGATGCTGTGGATTTCGACACTGTTTTCCCGATGACTGTCGGCGATCAAACGGTGTTCGCTGTGGGTGCCGTCTGGGCGCAGGGGCTCGGAGGTGCGCGGGAACAGGTTGAGCACTGGACTGCAGCCCAGCACGATATCGCTGGCTTGCAGATGCAGGCGACTGCCGGGCGTATGATCGAATACCAGGTACAGGTAGAGTATTTCGCTATCGTCCCGTCCCCCGCCGAAGGGCACGTCGAAGAAGCTGAATTTGTCCGGAAAGGCAAAGTATTCGGCCAGCAGGCGCAGGCCCGGATGGACGCCATCCTCTTCCGGCAGCAAGGCTTCGTTGTTGGCGAAACCGACGATCTGTGGCAAGCCGACGAGGGGGCGTGGTGGGGTGCCGGGTGGGCCAGCCAGTATCTGGGTGGTGTGGGCACCGAGCAGGTCATACAGCCGGGCGTTGACCACGGGCGAGGCGGCCAGGTGCAGGCGCAGCCGCTGTGCCTGCAACTCCGACCAGAGGGTTTTCCCCTGGCAGCGAAAGCTCAGGCGCAGGGCCGAGCGCGCCTGATTCACCCCGGTCAGGGCTTGGGTCTCATCGCTGTCGAGCAGCAGTGCCTCGGTGATTTCCAGCGGCCACAGATTGACCTCGGCGGTACTGCGAAAATGGATGCTTTCACCCTTCTGGGTGGTGACAAACAGCGGTGTGTCCCGGGGCAGGCGATAACCGGCCGCCAGGTTGCCCTTGCTCGGGTCCGGCTGGAACTGGACGATGGCGCAGGAGGGCAGGGGCCGCACCGCCAGGGGATAGAGTTGCTCGAGCAGGGCGTCGCTGAATTCCGCGTAGTCATCGTCCAGCCGTCGTTGCAGGCGCGCGGCCAGCAGGGCGAAGCCTTCCAGCAGGCGCTCGACATGCGGGTCGGGGCATTCGCCGGGCGACAGTTCCAGGCGTCGGGCCACCTTGGGGTACTGCTGCGCGAAGATACCGCCGGCATGCCGCAGCCAGGTCAGTTCCCGCTGGTAGTAGTCAAGCAGTTCGGCGTCAATCGAGTCGCTCATGGCTGACCTCCAGGCCCTGGCGGGTTTTCTCGATGACAAAGGCCACCGGCCAATGTTGATGACCACTGCGCAGGGCGCCATGCAGGACAATATTCAACTGCTGGGGTTGACCTTCCACCGGCTGCACATCGACTGCATCCAGTGCCAGGCGGGGTTCGAAGTGCTCCACGGCCAGGCGGATTTCCCGGGCCAGCCTGCGGCGGTCATCGCTGCGCTGGCCCTGCAGCGCGGTCCAGTCGGCGATACCGTAGTCGAGAATGCTGGGCGGCGAGGTCATGGCCTCGCGCGCCCGGCGGGTGTTGAACAGCCGCAGCAATTCGCTACGCACCGAGTCGACCAGGGCTTGACGGTCGTACGCCTCCACGAACGATGCCTGGTCTTCGTGGGAAGCCAGGCGCTCGAACAGGGGCGGAAGAATGCCGGTCGCTGACATGACCGCCCGGCTCCCTTACTTGACCAGCTTGTTGGCAGCCATGTCCCAGGTCGAGGCGGCGGTGCCTTCCTTGGTGCCGTCGTCTTTCTGGGCGGTGAGTTCCCATTTGATCTTGGTGAAGTTCAGCGAGATGGTTTCCACCGGTTTGCCGCCGGCGCCGCCACTGACACTGACGTTGGACAGCACCACGTTGGTCAGGGTGTAGATGATGAAGGGCAGCAACTGCCCGCTGCCCTCTGAGGCGTTACGGCCGATGGTGATCTTGGCTTCCGGGATAGGTTTGCCGGCGCAGCAGTATTCATTGAGCGACGGGGTCGAGGTGTCGACGAACTTGGTCAGGGTGAACTCGCCGATATGCGGCTTGCCCGAAGTCCGTTCCGAGTTGCTGACGTCGTTGGTCACTTGCATTGCCACATTGTGGCTGTAGGACATGATCTCGATCTTGTCCTTGTAACCCTCGAGCAGGCTGTCGCCTTTGATGTCGCCGCCGAGGTCGAGAATGATTGCATCCATCGCCTGAAACTCCAGAAAGTGTTCACACTAGAAGGAAGGGAAAACCCCGCCGGCCAACGGGCCGGCGGGCACAGGCTCAGGCTGCAACCGGCGGTGGCAGGCTGGCGACCAGGCGGATCGAGGCGGTCAGTTCTTCCAGCTGGAAGTGCGGCCGCAGGAACACCGTGGCGCGGTATGCGCCGGGCTTTCCGGCGATTTCCGTCACGTCGACCCGGGCTTCGCGCAACGGGTATTGCGCCTTGATTTCCTGGGGCGCGTTGTCGTTGATCAGCACGTAGTCGGCGATCCAGTTGTTGAGGTAGGTCTGCACGTTGTCGCGGGTCATGAAGCTGCCGACCTTGTCGCGCATGATCACTTTCAGGTAGTGAGCGAAGCGCGACGCCGCCAGCACGTAGGGCAGCATCGCCGAGATCCGCGCGTTGGCATTGGCCTCATTGGTGTTGTACAGCCTGGACTTGTTGGTGGTCTGGCCGCCGAAGAACACCGCCACGTCGCTGTTCTTCTTGTGGCACAGGGCGATAAACCCGAGGTCGTTGAGCTCTTTTTCGCGACGGTCGGTGATCGCCACTTCGGTCGGGCACTTGAGCGACAGGTCGCCGGAACTGGTGCGGAAGGTATGAGCCGGCAGCCCTTCCACCGCGCCACCGCCTTCAGCGCCACGGATGGCCGCGCACCAACCGTACTTGGCGAACGCTTGGGTGATGCGCTGGGACAAGGCCCAGGCGGCATTGCCCCAGAGGTACTTGCTGTGGTCGGAGCCGTTTACATCTTCGACGTAGTTGATACCTTCCACTGGCTTGGTGTCCGGGCCGTAGGGCAGGCGCAGCAGGGTGTGCGGCAGCACCAGGGAGACATAACGCGAGTCTTCGCTTTCGCGGAAGGAGCGCCACTTGATCAGTTCCTGGCTCTCGAAGATTTTCGATAGATCACGGGGCACGGCCAGTTCGGTGAAGCTGGTCATGTCGAACAGTTTCGGGCTGGCGGCGGCGATGAACGGCGCGTGGGCCGCGGCGGCGACATTCGAGAGTTTCTCCAGCAGACCGATGTCCTGCGGATGGCGACCGAAGGTGTAGTCCCCCACCAGCAGGCTGTAGGGGTGCCCGCCCAGGGTGCCGTATTCGTCTTCATAGATCTTCTTGAACAGTGCGCTCTGATCAAAATCGACGGCTTTTTCCAGGTCGTTCTGCAGTTCCTTCTGGCTGACATTGAGCAACCGCAGCTTCAACCGTGAACTGGTCTCGGTGTTCTGCACCAGCATGTGCAGGCCGCGCCAGGAGGCTTCGAGGGCCTGCATGTCCGGGTGGTGATAGATTTCGTTGAGCTGGGCGCTGATCAGCTTGTCGATCTGGCTGATGCGATCGTTGATCATCGCCACGGTGTCTTTGTCGATCGCCATGTCCTTGTCGAGGACTTGGGTGGCGAACTCCGCGAGCATGTCACGGGCATATTCCTGCTGGCTGTCGTCGTGGGCCATGCGCCCATCGGCAATGATCTTGTCCAGCAGGGACAGGGTCTGGGTATTGCTCTCGCTGCTTGAACCTTCGGTACTGGCGGAACTGGGCATGACAAATCCTCCGAGAATGGATAGGCGATCAGGCTTGCGGTTCTTCGGCAGGGGCGGCGGTGTCCTTGTCTGCGGCTGGGGCATCCTGCACGCGGGCGGACGACTTGATCTCCTGCAAGCCTTCGGTGTTGGCGATCACGTCACGCAGCAGTCTGTCCAAGTCGTCGTTGCCGTCGAGTTTGGTCAGCAGGTCGCGCAGGCGCTGGCGAGCCTCGAACAGGCGGCGCAGCGGGACGACCTGCCCCACCACCTTGACCGGGTCGAAGTCATCGATATGGTTGAACTTGAGCTTGATATTGAGCTTGCTGTCGTCGGTGGCGAAGGTGTTCCTGACCTGTAGCACCGAGCGCGGGGCGATGGACGCGAGGACTTCGTTGAAGTTGTCGCGATCGATCTCGACGAAGCGGCGGTCGCTCAGTTTCGCCGGAGGTTTTTCTGGCTTGCCGGACAAATCGGCGAGGATGCCGACCACCAGGGGCAGTTCCTTTTTCTCGATGGCACCGCCCGTCTCTACGTCATAGGTAATCTGGACGCGCGGCGGACGAATCCGGTCGAGCTTGTGCTGGGTACTTTCGGCCATGTTGGCTGACTCCGATGCGTTGAGCGGGCGCAATGCATCGGTTACCCGTGATCGCTCCCTTGCTGAACCGTGAAGCCAGACAGGGGGGTGGAGAATGCGATCCTGTCAATCCTTCGACGGTCCCTCCAATTCGTCGTGCTGACGAACTACCCAAGACGCTAGAACAGGTCTATAAAAAAGCAAGGCAAACTGCCATATGAGCTGCACGAAAAAAGGAAAATTCAATTTTGTGTAAGAAGATCCTTATCTGCATGGTGTTGTTGTTTCTGTCCGGGTGCTCATTTTTCGGACCCTCGGTCGGTGTGGCGAGCCTTACGCTGGACGTGGCGCCCCTGGCTAACGACAACACACCGATTGCTGTGGATTTCGTCGCGGTGAAGGATCCCGACCTCCTCAAGCAATTGGCCGGAGTGAGCGCCAAGCAGTGGTTCGGCGAGCGTGAGCAGTTCCAGCGCGACTATCGTCAGCAACTGAGCGTGTGGGGACTGGAACTGGTCCCCGGGCAGTTTGTTGCCAAGCAGGACTTTCCGTTGAGGGGCCAGAGTGCGGTTGGACTTTTGGTGTTCGCCAGCTATAACACTCCCGGTGCGCACCGGCTCAGGCTAGATGATCAGCATGATGCCTGGCTGAAGTTCGACAGTCGGGAGATGAGTCTGTTGAACCCAGCCGAGCGCTGATCAGCGCCGCTCAGGAACATTATCGGATGTCGAAGGGAGTCGTATGAGCCTGTTACCTGATGCGGTTTGCTGGTACGAGGGGATGCAATTGCAGCCCCAGCACTTCCAGTTGCAAGGGCTGCGTGCCGAGGTTCTGGCCGCGCATTTCGCCCAGGCGGCCAATCCCTGGTTCTGGGGCGTCGAGAAACTGGAGATCGATCCTTCCGCGCTGTGCGCCGGGCAGGTACGCATCCTGGTTCTGGACGCCACCTTGCCCGACGGCTTGCCCGTAAGTCTCAACGCCGCCGATGGTGCGCAGCTTGAATTGGAAGTGGGCGATGCCATCGCCCAGTCGATACATTCAATGGTCACGGTGTACCTGGCGGTCAGCCCGCTGTGGCGCGCAGGGCACTTGCGCGATTTCAAGGGGCGCCTGCAGTCGCTGACCAGCGAGGCGTTGCCGGACCTCACCAGTGGCCAGAACCCGCAGTCGATCACGGTCTGGCGGCCGAATCCGCACCTGTGCACGGACTCGAACAAGGCCGACTCGATCTGCCTGCCGCTGCTGCGCATCCGCAAGGAGGGCGGTGGGTTTGTCCAGGTGCCGTATGTGCCGCCGACCCCCAGGTTGCTACCGGAGTCGCCGTTGGGGCGGCGGGTTGCAGCGTTGTGCGCGCGGACCCGGGAAAAGTGCCTGTTTCTCGCCGGCCGCCTGCGTCAGGCACAGCAGGCGGGCAACCAGGAGGATGCGCTGGAAATTCGTCGACAGCTCGGTGCCCTCTGGGCCCGTCTGCCGGAGGTCGAAGGCCTGCTGAACACGCGTGTCGCCACGTCCCAGGCTCTGCACGGGCTATTGCTCGGGATGGCCGGCAGTTGGTCGGCGCTCGACCCGTTGGCCGGGGTGCCAGTCTTCATGCCGTTGGACTATCTGGATCTGCAACGCGGTTATGAAGAAGTACTGAACTGGCTCGAATTGGGCTTGGAACTGATCCGCGTTGGCTATCGCTGCCTGCCGTTCGAGCAGACCGGCGAACTGTTTTCCCTGCAATTACCCGGGCGCGAGCCCGAGCAGCGCCTGGTGATCGGCCTGCGGATGCCCGCCGGAGCCGGCGAAAGCGCGGCGATCGAATGGCTGGAGCGCACCATCATCGCCTCCGACAGCAATCTGACCGTGCTAGCCCGGCAACGCATGCCCGGGCTGCGGCACCAGGTCATGAGCCGCCAGGAGCAAGTGGCCTACAGCGTCGGCAGCGACACCCGGCTGTTTGTCGTCGAGGCCCGGGGTGAGTGGTTCGATCCCGAGCAACCGCTGCACATCATCGCGCCGGCCTCGAAGCTGGCGCTCAACCCGTGGCAGATCGTCCTGTTCGTCAAGCAGGTCAGCGAAGCACTTTAGTCAAGGAAGGGGAAGGCAATGCCAGAGGGAAGCGTCGGCACGGGGTTACCGCAGTCACCGTTGAGCAACGCCTTTCGCCAGGCCTGGTTGGAGTGGTTGGTGGCCTGGGACGGCTTGAACAAGGACGACGAAGACGTGGCGCGGCAGGTCGGCACGGCGGTGGAGTTCTCCACGAAGATCAGCCGCAAGCTCTGGCGCAGCGCCTTCGCCAGTGTCGGCGACTCGGCGGAACATCAGGTCAAGGCCACGGTGTATGCCTTTGTCGCGCTGGTGGATGAAACCCTGTTGTACGCTGACTGGCCGGGGCAGCGTACCTGGCAGAGCGATCCCCTGGAGTCGCTGTTGTATGCCTCGCGCCATGCCGGCGAGCACCTACCCCAGGCGATCGAAAAACTGCTGGTCGACGAGGTCCCCACCAGTCGCGATCTGGCCAATGTCTATCTGCAATGCTTGATTCTCGGTTTTCACGGGCGCCTGCGCGGCGAGTCCGGGCTGGCACAGCATGAAAAATGGCGTCACGCGCTGTTCGCTTTCGCCTGGCAGCGCGAGCCGGACTATGTCGATGTCAGCGATTGCCTCGAACGACCGAGCAATGCGCCCGTGCGGCGACTGCCGATTCGTCAGTCCCTGCCGGACGGCCTGCGCCTGGGGCTGGTGATTCTCGGTGTAACACTGGTGATGCTCGGTGTCAGTCACTACTTCTGGTACGACATCAATCTGCAGGTGCAATCGGTGTTGAACCAGGCCAGCCCCGACGCTCTTGCGGAGCGGAATCCATGACTCCTCTTGCGATTGTCGCGTGGGTGGTCGGCGTGTTGCTGGTGCTGGTGTTGCTGGTCTTGGCTATCTGGTGGTTGCGGACCCAGAGCGGGGCGGCGATTCGCAGCTTCTACGGTGCCGTGCGCAATATGGAGCAGGAGCAAGGGGTGCAGGACCGTTACCAGTCACCCTGGCTGTTGATGCTGGGCAATGATGCCCAGGGTTCGCAACTCTGCTCCTGCTGGCACCTGCTACCCACGGATAAACCGGCCTGGTTCGGGCGCTGGTGGTCCGACCCCGATGGGGCGGTGCTGGTGGTGCCGGAGTCGTTGTTCATGCCGGATGAGGGACTGAAGCTCAAGCGTGGAAGTTGGTGGCGGTTACTCGGGCTGATTCTGCGCCTGCGTGCCCGACGTCCGCTGGACGGAGTGATCTGGACGGTCTCGGCCAGCCGCCTTTGGGATGACGAACAGGCAGCAGCCCTGGGAATCGCCGCGCGCCGGCGCTTTATCGACCTGCTGCTGCGCCTGGGCCTGAGCCTGCCGGTGTATGTGGTGGTCACCGATATGGAGCAGGTTCCCGGCTTTCAGGAACTGATCGCCGCGCTGCCTAAAGAGTCCCATGAACGAATCCTGGGTTGGACCTCGCCGTTTGCTCCGGAAACCCTCTGGCAATCGGAGTGGAGCGATCAGGCGCTGGAGCAGGTTACCCGGGCGCTGGCGGAGGCAATCACCGAGGTCGGAGCGCTGTCCGGGCAACTGAGCGAAGACCTGTATCGCCTGCCGGAGCGTTTCGGGGCTCTGCGTCGTAACCTGCAGGTCCTGCTTGATCCGGTGTTCCAGGGCAATGCGCAGAACGAGGCAGCGCGTTTTCGCGGGGTGTATTTCACCGCCAGCGAGGCACCGACTTCGACTCCGGTTTTTTCGGCCAGCGATATTCCATTGCTGCAAAGCACCTTCGCCCGGCAGCTCTGGCAGCGACGAATTGTCGCCGAGCAAGGGCTGGCCCAGGTGGTCCCACGGCTGTTGCGGTTGCGTCAGCGCTGGCAGCGGGTAGTGGGTGTGACGGCGGCGGTGGTCGGGCTGATCTGGGCGGTGGCGATGGTCTGGGTCTGGCAGGACTCGCTCAAGGACGCCCGCGAGCTGTCGAGGCTCTTGCAAGAGGCGCAGAAGAGCTATGTCACGGTCAACGACGAAACCCACCGGCTGGGGCCGACCCGGCGCAATGTGCAGGCGTTCTGGCAACTCATGGAGCAGTCGCCGCGTTGGCACTTCGCCTCGCTGGTGTTGCCGACCTCGTGGTTTTCTTCCCTCGATCATCAACGTGACCAGGTGCTGCGCAACGTTGCCATGAGCCAGATGATGCTGCCGCTGCGCGATCTGTTGCAGGCGAATCTGACCCGACTCAAAGCGATCCAGAGTACCGACCGCCGTCCCAACCTGGAAAGCGAGGACCCGGCGCAATGGCAGACTTATATCAAGTCTAAAGAGCTGGTGGAGCAGGCCACGGCACTGGAGCAGCAATACCAGTTGTTGAACAAGGCGATCAACAACCACAAGACACCGCTGGACGAGCTGGCCTCCCTGAGCAACCTGGCCCTGGGCCTGAACCTCAATGCCGCGATGTTGCACAAGGCGGCCTTCTATAACCAGCACCTGGCGAAGATGGACATCTCGAACCTGATCCGCCTGGACCTGCCGGCAGAGCGACTGACCATTGGTGCGAACTTCAAGGAATTGATGGGGCGCTGGCTGGATCAGTACTTCCTGGCCGAGAACTTCGTGCGCCAGGCCGGCTACCTGAAACTGCACCTGGAGCAACTGGAATCCGGTGCGCTGAACTCACCCGCGGACTTGGAAGACCTCAAGGCGATGATCGACGACTTGCAGACGGTGGTCAGCCAGACCAACTCGGCCTGGAGTCGCGGCAAGGGCCAGGACCTGGTCCCCGGCTACAGCGCGTTGATGGACAAGGTGCGCCAGAGTGCCTTGCTCGGTACGCCGTTGGAGCAGAGCCTGGAAGACCAGGTGACCCAGTTGCAGCAGAGCTTTCGCGACCAATGGATCGCCAAGGCCGGCTCCCGGGGCAATCTGCTGACCCAGCAAGGCAACGGACAACTGCTGTTGCAAGAGTCGGTGTCGCAACTGAACAACGCGATCTCGGCGCTGTTTCGCCGTGACTTCGTGGCAATGGCCATGCGTGCCGATGACAGCGCCGGCGGGACCTATCAAAGCCTCGACAGCGATGGTCTGAACAATGCGCTCGCCTACTTCGCCAGCTACAAGAGTTACGCCGGCGAAGAGATGCCACACATCCCGCCGGCCTATCGCGGGCCGATGCTGCGTGTAGCGGAAAGTGCGGCGGCCAAGGCCATGTGGCTGAGCCTGGAAAGCAACCGCAGTCGGTTGCAGGGGACGGCGGCGTTCAATATCAAGACCGATCAGGCGCTGGCGTTACAAAGCGCGTTTATCGAACTCAAGCGGGCGGACCTGGCGAGCAACCTGCAAAACTCCCTCAACCGGCGGGCGCTGGCCGAGGTGGATAGCGGGCTGGAACAGATCAATGCCCAGGCGGTGTTCCATGAACGGGTCGATATCGACAGTTGGGACGGCGCGAAGAATCTCGGCCTGCAGTTGTTCAGGGCCAGTGATGTGCAGGGTCTGAAGCTGGATCTCAAGCAGCAGTTCAGCAGCATGCAGGCGATTGCCGAGGCGAGGGCTCCGGCGCTGGATTGGCTCAGGGCCCAGCAGCAGAACCTGGCGGCGGGCGACTTTGAACGGTTCACGCGTTTGAGCGACTTGTACGACGAACTGCTCAAGTACAAAGAGCAGAATCCGGCCAGTTCACCGGCACTGATGGAGCAGTTGGTCAGTCGTGACTTTATCGACATGGATGCCGGCTCCTGTGGGCAGATTCTGTCGTCGGTCAACCTGCCGGCCGGCCAGGGTGAACTGGCGTTGCGGGTACAGGCCTTGCAACAGGGGGCCATGCGCCGCTGCCAGGCGTTACAGCAGGAGCAGGCGGTCAAGGCCTGGAACGAGTTGGCGGGCTACTTCAACCAGTACCTGGCCGAGCGTTTTCCGTTTTCCCTGGGATTACAGGCCGTGGATGCGGAGCCCGCGCGGGTCCAGCACTTGCTGGAGTTGATCGACACGCGTTTGCCGCTGGCCCAGGCCGGCTTGGTGTTGAGCCAGTCACCCGATCGGCTGGCGGCGGCTGATTTCCTCGATCGCCTGAAACAGGCCAGGGCCTGGCTCGGGCCACTGTTCCAGCGCGACCCGAGCGGGATGATCGGCTTTGACCTGGACGTGCGCTGGCGCACCGACCGTGATGAAGAACGCGGCGCCAATCAGGTGATTGCCTGGGGCCTGAATGCCGGCAGCCAGCAGATAAACTACCCGGGCGATGCCCAGCAGCGTTTGCGCTGGATGGTCGGGCAGCCGATCCGGTTGACCCTGCGCTGGGCCCGCAACGGACCCGAGCGGCCGGTCAGCGATCCGTCGCAGCCGAGTCTGGCGGTGGCCGACCTGGAAGCCGGCTGGGAATACGGCGGGCCCTGGGCTTTGCTGCGGATGATGCGTTCACACCTGTCGGTGGTACGCCAGCCGAGCATGGATTACACCGACTTCCCATTGACCTTGCACCTGCCGGTACGTGGCGCGACCAACGGCGATGCCCTGACCACGATGTTCCTGCGCCTGTCGTTGATGACCCAGGGCGGCAAGTTACCGTTGTCGTTGGCACCGCTGCCGGTGCGGGCTCCGTTGTCACCTTTTTCAAGTTTCGGCACGGCGAGCACGGCTGCCGGTAATCAGGGGGCATTATGAGCCAGTCGATCGCCGGGCTGCCGTTGTCGGTGGAGCCCCTGCTCGAGGCGATTTCCGAGGACTCGCCGTGCGGGCAGAACCTGCGCTATGAAGCCGACTATGATCGGCTGCGTGAGTTGCGGCGCGAGGATGACACCAGTTTGCCCAACGGGGTCTGGGAAAAGGAGATCAAGCGGGCGGAGTGGGAGAGCGTCGAACAGTTGGCCAGCGAAATCCTGCAGGGCCGCAGCAAGGACCTGATGGTCGCGGCCTGGCTCGGTGAGGCCTGGCTGCATCGTCATGGGCTGGAGGGGCTGCAGGCGGCCTTGGCGTTGCTGCTGGGGTTGTGCGAGCGCTATCCCGAGCAGGTCCATCCGCAGGCGGAGGAGGGCGACCAGTCCTGGCGGGTGACGCCGGTGGACTGGGTGGTACGGCGTTACGCCGAGGTGTTGCATACGCGGGTGCCATTGTTCGCCCCGGGCGGCAGCCACGGGTTTTCCGGGTTGAGCCTGTATGGCTGGCAGCAGTTGCAGGCGCGGCAGGTGCTGGCCGGGGACAACAAGAGCGCCAGGAGCATTGTCGAGACCGCGCGGCTCGAGCAGCAAAAGGTCAATGAGTTGATCCGCGCAACGCCGTTGTCCTGGTGGCTGCACAGCCAGAATCTGGTGCAGGCGTCGTTGCACCAGTTGCAGGGACTGGAGCGGTGGACCGATCGCTATCTGAGGGAACTGGCCCCGACATGCGGGCCCTTGCGTGACGTCATGCAGGCATTGAGCACACTGAACCGGGAGTTTATTGCCATGCACCCTCAACAGCCGGAACCGCCTGTGACTACCATCGAGGAGGAGACGGCTTCAGCGCCGCAAGGCGCCGCGTCACCGGAGCCGGCGGAGCAACCGCTGCTCTCGGCGACGCCGCGTAGTCGGGAGGAGGCTTATCGGCAATTGTTGTTGATCGCCGATTACCTGGCGAGAACCGAGCCCCACAGCCCGGTGCCCTATGTGGTCAAGAAGGCGGTGGAGTGGGGCAACAAACCGTTGAACGAACTGTTGTCGGAACTGATTTCTTCCGACGCGGAGGCGCGACGGGTCTGGGCGTTGCTGGGGGTGCTTTGAGCGGGTGAGGAGGGCAGGCGGGACCTGCCCACGATCACTCGATAAACAACTGCGCGATCAACCAGGTATTTGCCGCGCTGATCACCACGAACAGGCCCCAGGCCAGAGCCTTGGTGTACCAGCGATTGACGAAGGGTCCCATCAGGCGTTCATCGCCGGTCATGCGGATCAACGGGTACAGCGCAAAGGGCAACTGCAGGCTCAGCACCACCTGGCTCAGCACCAGCAATTTGCCCACCGCGTCTTCGCCCATCAGCCAGACCCCGACGAAGGCCGGGATCAGTGCCAGGCCACGGGTGATCAAGCGGCGCTGCCAGCAGGGAATCTTCAGGTTCAGGTAGCCTTCCATGATCACCTGGCCAGCGATGGTGCCGGTAAAGGTCGAACTCTGCCCGGACGCCAGCAGCGCGATGCCGAATAAAGTGCTGGCGAACGCGCCGCCCACCAGCGGGTCGAGCAGGTGGTAGGCGTCCTGGATCTCCACCACGGCGGTATGCCCGTTCTGGTGGAAGGCCGCCGCGGCCAGGATCAGGATCGCCGCGTTTACCAGCAAGGCCAGGGCCAGGGAACCCAGGGTGTCGATACGCGCCAGTTGCACAGCGTCCTGGCGGCTGGCCAGGTCCGTGCCGATCAACCGGGTCTGCACCACCGAGGTGTGCAGGTAGAGGTTATGGGGCATCACCGTGGCCCCGAGAATGCCGATGGCCAGGTACAGCGGTGCGGCGTCGCTGATGGCCGAGAGGGACGGCTTGAAACCCTGGAACACGTCCGGCCAGTAGGGTTTGATCAGCACCAGTTCGATAAAAAAACACACGCCGATGGTCGCCACCAGCACCAGCATGATCGCTTCCAGGCGCCGGAAGCCGCGGTTCTGCAGGGCCAGGATCAGCACCGTATCGAAGGCCGTCAGGGCAATGCCGAAGGTCAGCGAGCAGCCCAGCAGCAGATGAAAGGCCAGGGCGCAGCCGAGGACTTCGGCCAGGTCCGTGGCGATGATCGAGATTTCCGCCAGCAGCCATTGGAGTTTGGCGGAGCGCGGGCTGTAGCGCTCGCGGCAGAGCTGCGCCAGGTCGCGGCCGGTGGCAATCCCCAGGCGCGAGCAAAGACACTGCACCGCCATGCCGGCGAGGCTCGCCAGCAGCACCACGAACAGCAGGTTGTAGCCATAACGCGAGCCGGCCTCGATGGCCGTGGCCCAGTTGCCCGGGTCCATATAGCCGATGGAAATCAGCAGGCCGGGTCCGGCAAAGCGCAGGACGCGCTTGAAGAACGGCGCCCCGCGATCGACGGCAATCGAGCCATTCACTTCAGAAGGACAGAAGGGGGCGGTGGCAACTTTCGGCAGGCTGAATTTCACACGGCGTTCCAGGACAACGGGCGGGAAATGCCAGCTTAGACGTTTGGCGCCCACAGCCCAAGCTATCGGGGCGATTGAATCTGCCGTGTTCTGAATCCAGCGCCCTGACGCCTGTCGATCGCGACCTCAGGGTTGCCACGGCGTGACATCGCCGCTGAGTCTGCGGTCAAGGAAACATGCCGCGCTGATCAGCGCCAGGTGGGTCAGCGCCTGCGGGGTATTGCCCATGTGCCGGGCCTGCGGGTCGAACTCCTCGGCGTAGAGTCCCAGCGGGTTGGCGTAACGCAGCAGTTGCTCGAACTCCAGATGCGCCTGCTCCACGCGTCCGGCCCGGGCCAGGCACTCGACGTACCAGAACGAGCAGGCGGCGAAGGCACCTTCGCTGCCCGGCAAGCCGTCGATGGGGTGATCGTCGTTGCGATAGCGATAGACCATGCCGTCGCGCACCAGGCTTTTCTGGATCGCCTCCAGGGTCGCCAGCCAGCGCGGATCGGTGGCGCCGACAAAGCGCACCAGTGGCATCAGCAGCATCGAGCCGTCGAGGCCGGTGCCGCCGATATGCTGGACGAAATGTCCACGTTCGGCGTTCCAGAAGTTGCTCCAGATATCGGCGTGGATCGCCTGGCGAGTCTGGTCCCAGCGGGCGAACGGGGCCGGCAGCGAGCGCTTGGAGGCCAGGCGAATGGCGCGGTCCAGGGCGACCCAGCACATCAGCCGCGAGTGCAGGAAGTGGTGTTTCTCGCCGCGCATTTCCCAGATCCCGACATCGGTCTGGTTCCAGGTGTCGCAGACCTGATCGACAATCTGGCCGACATGCAACCAGCCTTCATGGGAAATCGCCTCGCCGTATTTGTTGGTCAGGTACACCGCGTCCAGCAACTCGCCGAAGATATCCAGCTGGACCTGCTCGTAGGCCTGGTTGCCGATACGCACCGGACGGGCATTACCGTGGCCGGACAGGTGCGTCAGCTCGGTTTCCGGCAGTTCCTGGGTGCCATCGATGGCGTAGAGAATGTTCAGCTTCAACGGCTGATCGCTGCAATCGCCGACCCGTCCGCGCAACCAGCGCATGAAACCGTTGGCTTCCTCGACATAACCCAGGCGCATAAAGGCGTAGATGGTGAAGGAGGCGTCGCGGATCCAGGTATAGCGATAGTCCCAGTTGCGCTGGCCGCCGGGGCTTTCCGGCAGGCCGAAGGTAACGGCGGCGAGGATCGCGCCGTGCTTGCGCGAGGTCAGCAGCTTGAGGGCCAGGGCCGAGCGGTTGACCGCCTCGCGCCAGCGCCCGCGATAGTTCGAGCGTCCGAGCCAATGGCGCCAGAAGGTCAGGGTGCGTTGCAGGGCGAGGTCACTGCTGCCGACCTTGATGCGTGGATCGTCGACCGCACCGAGAAGGAATTCGGCGTTCTGTTGCTGTTCCAGGGTGAAGCTGGCGACGGCGGCCTGCTGGTCCAGTTGCAGCGGCTGATCGGAGCACAGGCGCAGGCTGGGCAGGCCCGGCGCCTCGAAGCACACATAGTCGCCGTCGAGACGGGCACGGGTCGCGGCGCGGGCATAGTCATGGCGCACGGCGCAACGCACATGGAAGGTGGCCCGGCCGCTGATCACCCGGACCCGACGGATCAGCATCGGCAGGTCGTTTTCATCATCGCTGACCGGCAGCAGATCGGTGATTTCCACCACCGCGCTGGCGCTCAGCCAGCGGGTTTGCAGGACATTGGTGTCCGGCAGGTAGATCTGTTCGCGACGGGCATCGGGCAGGTCCGGGGCCAGTTGGAAAATCCCGGCGTCGGGGCTGTCGAGCAAGGCGCAGAAGATCGAGGGGCTGTCGAAAGCCGGCCAGCAGAAAAAGTCGACGCTGCCGCGGTCGTTGACCAGCGCGGCGCTACTCATGTCGCCAATGACGCCATGGGCCTCGATCGCGCTCTGGGGTTCGTTGGAAAGATCAGGCATGGCCGCGAAACTCCGGGTAGAGAGGCCTGCCGCTGTCAGCGCAGGCCTTTGAATGCACTTATTGAGCTGACTGGCATTCCTCGGCGGAGTTCAGGCGGGCAGGCGCTTATTGCTCCGGGGTGTCTTCGGGCGCCGGGTCACCGCCGTAGTGCTGGCCCAGTTCGACGCGCTTTTCCTCGACCCAGCCGCTGAAGTCATCGCCGTTCTTGGCGATGTACATGACCTGGGCCCAGCCGTCCTCGGTGCTGGCGTACACCGTGAGGCCGTCGCCAGGCACGACGAAGACCTTCTTGGTGATGCAGGCACTGTTGGGCGCGCTGTGAAAGTAGACCCGGCCTTGGCCGATAACCTTGCCTTCGACGGGTGGGCGGTAGCTGCCGGCTTCGGCGTTGGCCTTTTCATGCAGGGCATCGCAATCGACCGGTGCCTCGGCGGCGAAGGTCGAGGGCGAGAGGCCCAGCAGCAGGCAGGCAAAGGGCAGCAGGCGGGCGGTGCGTTCCATGCGGGAGGTGTCCATCAGGCGTGTGGGAAGGTGGTGATCATAATGGTTTGGCACGTTGGCCGTCAGCCGGGAAGGGCAATCGGCGTGAGTACCGGCTTGCCGGAAAAATACGCCAGCAGGTTTTCGGCCACCAGCGCTACCGTGGCTTCGGAGGCTTCCGGCGACAGACCGGCCACGTGGGGTGTCAGCACCACGTTGCCCAGGCTCTTGAGGACTTCAGGCACATTCGGTTCGTCGTCGAACACATCCAGTGCCGCACCGGCGAGGCGACCTTGCTGGAGGGCGGCCACCAGGTCGGCGGTCACCACCACGCTGGCGCGTGCAATGTTGACCAGGAACCCTTGCGGGCCGAGGGCTTCAAGAGCCTGTCGGCCGATCAGGCCGTCGGTGCCGACACCGCCTGGGGTGGCGATGATCAGGTAGTCCGAGGCCAGCGCCAGTTCGGTGGTCGTGGCGCAATAGTGGTAATCGATATCCATGCGCGGTCGCCGGTTGTGATAGCTCACCGTCATGCCGAAACCCAGGGCCGCGCGCTGGGCAATCGCCTGGCCCACCGCGCCCATGCCGAGGATGCCCAGGCGCTTGCCGCCCAGGGACGGGCGCATCAGCTTGCGCCACTCGCCACGGCGCACCGAGGCATCGGCGCGGGGAATATCGCGCACCAGCGACAGCAACAGGGCCATGGCATGGTCGGCCACGGACGAGGCGTTGGCACCGGCACCGTTGGTCACGACGATGCCCCGTTGCGCGGCGGCGTGCAGGTCGACCTTTTCATAGCCGGCACCGATCACGCAGATGATTTCGAGTTTGGGCAGGGCGGCGATTTCCTCGGCGAACAGTCCCAGCGGGCCGCGGGTGAGCACGGCATTGATGCGTTCGCCCTGCTCGGCGATGGCCTGCGCGCGCAGGGTTTGGGTCGGCGCCAGGATCAGTTCGAAGCCGTGCTTCTGGATGATTGGCAGGTAGTCGTCGACGGTTTCCACGAGTACCAGCAGCACCTTGCTCATGTGTTTCTCCGGGCCGTTTCAATAAGAGTGACCGGTAGGACATCGCCCTGCCGGTGGTTGAGCTCAGGTCGCCCTGACGCCGTAGCGACCTCGGTAATCACTGGGCGAGAAGCCGGTGATTTTCTTGAAGGTCGAACGGAACGCACCGGGGTCCTGGTAACCCACGGTCCAGGCGATATGGTCGACGGTGCCGTTGGTGAATTCAAGCATTTCCCGCGCCTTGCCAACCCGCAGGTGCTGGCAGTACTCCGTCGGACGCAGGCCGGTGGCGGCGCGAAAGCGGCGCAGGAAGGTGCGCTCCTCCAGGCCGGCCTTGTCGGCCATGGCATTTACGCTCACCTCCAGGGCGCCGCTGCTTTGCAGCCAGTGCTGGACCTTGAGGATCGCGGCGTCGCCGTGGCCCAGGATCGGCGCAAAGTTGCCGGCGCATTCGCTGTTGTCACGGTGTTCGATCAGCAGGTAGCGCGCGGTGCGCGTGGCGATCCCCGGCCCCAGCAGCCGTTCGACCAGGCGCATGCCCAGTTCGGCCCAGGCCATCAGCCCGGCGGTGGTGATCAGGTCGCCGTCGTCGATGATCGGCTTGTCGGTGTCGAGGCGTATCTGCGGGTAGAGCGCGGCAAAGGCCTTGGCCGAATTCCAGTGGGTGGTGGCGGGGCGTTGGTCGAGCAGGCCGGTCTGCGCCAGCACGAAGGCGCCCATGCACACGGAACCGATGATCGCTCCGTGGCTATGTTGTTCGCGGACCCAGGCGGCACTGAGTTGCAGGGCGGCGGGCGAGGGCGTATCGCCCAGCGAAGGGGGAATGACCACGGCGACCGGATGGCCGTCCATGCCCGGCTGGCTGTCGTAGATCCGTTCGAGGGACTCGCCCGTGGCGCCGGTGGCCCAATGGCTGACACGCAGCCGCCGGGCCGCATCGCCGTGTTCGGCGACCATGCGATTGGCCACGCTGAACAGGTCGGTCAGGCCGTGGACGGCGGCGGTCTGCGCGCCGGGATAGAGGAGCAGGCCGATCTCGGCCACGGCGTTGTCGGTTGGCGTGGCGCGGTCGATGGCGGCCATGGGCGCGTCCATTGTCAGTTTTCCCCTCGAAAGTGTCGGTCCGGCCAATCCCCGGAACACCGTGGGAACTGGATACTTGATCCGGTAAGGCAAAGCAACCGAACGCTGCACCACTAATCGAGGAAGATGATATGTCCGTACAAGCGCTGATCCTGGTGGATATCCAGAATGACTATTTCCCAGGCGGAAAGTGGACCCTGAGCGGCGCCGATGCGGCGGCCGACAAGGCCGCCGCGATTCTGGCCGCGGCGCGTGAGGCGGGTGACCTGGTGGTGCATGTCCGCCATGAGTTCGCTGGCGCCGATGCGCCGTTCTTTGTGCCGGGTTCCGAAGGGGCGCGGCTGCACGCCAAGGTCCTCAATCGCGCCGACGAGCAGGTGATACTCAAGCATTTCGTCAACTCGTTTCGCGACACCGAACTGAGCGCGGTGCTGGAGCGCAATGAGATCAAGGAACTGGTGGTGGTCGGCAGCATGAGCCACCTGTGCATCGACGCCATCACCCGCGCGGCGGCTGACCAGGGCTACATGGTCACGGTGATCCACGATGCCTGTGCTTCACGGGACCTGGAGTTCAACGGCCTGACGGTGCCGGCGGCCCATGTGCACGGGGCGTTTATGGCCTCCCTGGCGTTCGGTTATGCCACGGTGGTTTCCGCCGAGCAGTGGCTGGCGCGCTGAGCCGTCACGGATGGACGCGACTCCCCGGCAGGCAGCGGCCTGCCGGGGAGTCGATTATTGAGTTCCCCCCAGAATCGATTTCGGTTCGAGGAACGCCTCGAGCCCGAAGCTCCCGTATTCCCGGCCGATTCCCGACTGCTTGAAGCCGCCGAAAGGCGCCGCCGGCTCGTGGGCCAGGGTGTTGATCAGCACGCGTCCGGCCTCGAGGCGGTCGGCGACCTGGCGGGCCCGTTCGACATTGGCGGACATCACATAGGCCTGCAGGCCGTAGGGTGTGTCATTGGCGATGCGGATGGCTTCTTCCTGGTCGCGGTAGGTGATGATCGACAGCACCGGGCCAAAGATTTCCTCGCGGGCGAGGGTCATTTCATTGGTCACGCCGCTGAATACCGTCGGGCGCACGAACCAACCTCTGTCCACGCCCTGGGGCAGGCCTTCGCCGCCGACCAGCAGGCGGGCGCCGTCGTCGATGCCGATGCGGATATAACGTTGCACCCGCTGCCATTGTTTTTCGCTGACCATCGGCCCGACGGTGGTCTGTGGATCAAGGGGATCACCGGCCTTGACCACGTCGATGGCCTGGATTACGGCGGCTTCGACTTCGAACAGACGCTCCTCCGGCACCAGTATCCGGGTCCCGGCGATGCACGCCTGGCCGCTGTTCATGAAACCGGCCTGCAAGGCCAGGGGAATGGCCTGGCTCAGATCGGCATCGTCGAGGATCACCACCGGCGATTTGCCGCCCAGTTCCAGAGTGACGCGCTTCAAGGTCTCGGCAGCGCTGCGCAGTATGCTTTTACCCACCAGGGTGGAGCCGGTGAAGGAGATCTTCGCGATATCCGGGTGGCTGCTGATCGTGGCGCCGACGGTTTCACCGCGACCGGTGACGATATTGAACAGCCCCGCTGGCAGGTCGGCCTCGTGCAGGGCCTCGGTGACGATACGGGTCTGGATCGCGCTCATCTCGCTGGGCTTGATCACCGCGGTACAACCGGCGGCCAGGGCGGCGGCAAGCTTGCCGCAGATAAAACCGGCGTCGTTGTTCCAGGGGGTGATCAGGCCGGCCACGCCGAGGGGCTGCATGATCACCTCGGCGGTTCCGGCGCGGCGCTTGAAGTCGTACTTTTCGAGGACCTTCGCCGCTTCCAGAAAGACGCTGGCGGCATGCTGGGCCATCCAGCGCGAGCGGGAAGCGGGGGCGCCGTATTCCTCGATGATGGCGTCGTTGAGCGGGTCTTCCCGGGCGACAATGGCGGCGTGCATGCGCTGCAACATGGCCAGGCGTTCGGCCTTGGTGGTGCGGGAGAAGGCTGGGAACGCGGCCTTGGCGGCGGCAATCGCGGCATGGGCATCCTGCTCGTCCGCCAGGCGCACCTGGCCGATGACCTGGCCGGTGGCGGGGTTGAACAGGTCGAACAGTTCCTCGCCGTGGGGCGTGACAAAGGCGCCATTGATATAGATATGGTCGATGCGTTGCATGGCTGCTCCGAGGTGTGCGTCTGTGGTGTGAGTCAGGATAAGCGGCTAGGATTAGCCTGATAAGCCGGACGAAGCGGCATGGGTTAATGAGTGATTTGGGATAATGCGCACATCAGGCCTGACAGAGTTGGAAGCGGTACTGGCCGTGGCCCGGCACCGGAGTTTCCGGGCGGCGGCGGCCGAGCTGGAGGTCTCGACCTCGGCCTTGAGCCATGCGGTGTCGGCGTTGGAGAGCCGGATCGGGGCGCGGCTGTTCAACCGTACAACCCGTAGCGTGGCGTTGTCCGAGGCGGGGGCGCAGTTTGTCGAGAGCATTTCGCCGGCCATGTCGACCATTCGCGCGGCCATGGAACAGGCGGGCAGTCACGCCGGTATTCCCGCCGGTACCTTGCGGATCAATACCGCCGTGGGCGCGGCGAAGCAGGCGATGCCGTTGTTTGTCGAATACATGCGCCGCTACCCGCAGATGAACGTGGATATCGTCACCGAGGGCAAGCTGATCGATATCGTGGTCGAGGGCTTCGATGCCGGGATTCGCCTGCACGACAGCGTGCCCCAGGACATGATCGCCATTCCATTGGGCTTGCCGTTGCGTTTGTTGGTAATGGGCAGCCCGGAGTATTTCTCGCGCCATCCGGTGCCGCAGACGCCGACCGATCTGCTCAAGCATCGGTGTATTCGCTTGCGCTTGCCGAGTGGACGGATCTACCACTGGGAGTTCGAGCGCCATGGCGAGACCCATACGGTGGATGTCCAGGGCGTATTGACCCTGGATGAATCGACCCTGGTGCTGGAGGCGGCGCGGGCGGGGTTGGGGCTGGTGTATGCGACACAGTGGAACGCGGCGGCGGACCTGGCGGCGGGCACGCTGGTGTCGGTACTGGAAGACTGGACACCACCGTTTGACGGCTTGTCGCTGTATTACCCGGGGCGGCGGCATGTGCCGGCGGGGTTGCGGGCGTTGATCGAGTTGATTCGCGAGCGCAATGCTCAAGGGCTTTGAGAGGTGCGTTGTTCGCTCGGGCCTCTTCGCGGGCAAGCCCTGCTCCTACAAAGTTATGTCGTACGCAGTTTTTGTGTTCGACGCAAAACTGTAGGAGCAGGGCTTGCCCGCGAAGGCGTCATCAGGATCAATGCGCTTCCCCAGCCTTGATCCCCGCCGGCAGCGCCTTGGTCAACAGCACCGCCAACATGCTGATCCCCAGGGCGATCCCGACAAAATGGAAGGCGTCGTTATAGGCCATGATCGATGCCTGCTGATGGGTGATCTCGCTCAGCTTGCCCAACGCCGCGCCGTCGCTGCCAAGCTTCTCCGAAAGCATCGTCAGGCGTTCCGCCACCTGCGGATTACCCGGCACGATCGCCTCGCGCAAATAGTCGAAATAGACCTTGGTCCGCGCATCCAGCAAGGTCGCCAGCAAAGCGATGCCAATGGCCCCGCCGAGGTTGCGCAGGATATTGAACAGGCTCGACGCCGACCCCGCGTCCTGGGGCAGGATATAGGCGGTAGCGATCAGCGAAATGGTCACCATGATCAGCGGCTGGCCCAGCGCCCGGATAATCTGGATCTGGTTGAACTGCGGGCCGGCAAAGTCCGGGTTGAGTACCCCGGAGGAAAAACTCGCCAGCCCGAACAGGCCGAAACCCAGGGTACAGAGCAGCTTCGGCGAGATGAATTTCATCAGCTTGGGCACCAGCGGAATCAGGAACAACTGCGGCACCCCCATCCACATGATCACTTCGCCGATCTGCAGGGCGTTGTAGTTCTGGATCTGCGCCAGGTACAGCGGCAGCAGGTAGATCGAGCCATACAGCCCCACGCCCATGCCCAGGCTGGCAATGCTGGACAGGCCGAAGTTGCGGTTCTGCAGGATGCGCAGGTTGATCAGCGGATTGGCCTTGGACAGTTGCAGGATCACGAAGGTGATCAGGCTCAGCAGGGCGATACTGCCCAGGGTCACGATCAGGTCCGATTCCAGCCAGTCCTTGCGGTGGCCTTCTTCGAGGAACACCTGCAGGCACCCCAGGCCGATGCCGAGGCTGACGATCCCGGCATAGTCGGTGCTCTTGAGCAGTTCCCAATGGGACTCCTTCTTTTCCAGGCCGTAGAGCAGGCCGCCGATCATGATCAGGCCGGGCGGGATGTTGATGTAGAAAATGTACTGCCAGCCCCAGTTCTCCGTAAGCCAGCCGCCTATGGTCGGTCCGATGGACGGGGCGAAGGTGGCGGTCATGGCGAACATGGCCATGCCCTTGGCACGGTGGTGGTCCGGCAGCTTGATCAGGGTCAGGGTGAACGCCAGGGGAATCAGCGCACCGCCGGTGAAACCCTGCATGGCGCGGAACACGATCATGCTTTCCAGGCTCCAGGCCATGGAACAGAGCAGCGACGAACCGAGGAAACCCAGGGAGACCCAGACCGCCAGCCGCCGCGCCGAGAGCAATTGCACCAGCCAGGCGGTGAGGGGAATCATGATGATTTCCGCCACCAGGTAGGAGGTGGAAATCCACGAACCTTCTTCCAGGGTCGCCGACAGGGCGCCCTGGATATCCTTGAGCGAAGAGTTGGTGATCTGGATATCGAGCACCGCCATAAAGGCGCCGAGCATCACGCTCATCACCGCGATCCAGTCCCGGCGGGTCGGTTCGCCCAGCGGTCGGATCAGTTGATCACCGGCCATGCTGGGTGTCGCGCAGATCGACCTTGACGGTGACCGACATGCCCGGACGGATCTTGCCCTGCAACGGATTGTCGGCGGCAAAGGTCAGCTTGACCGGAATGCGTTGCACCACCTTGGTGAAGTTGCCGGTGGCGTTGTCCGGCGGCAGCAGGCTGAACTGCGCGCCGGAAGCGGCGAACAGGCTCTCGACCTGGCCCTGGATCGGCGTGTCCTCATAGGCATCGAAGGTCAGCGTCGCGTGCTGGCCCGGCTGCATATGGCCGATCTGGGTTTCCTTGAAGTTGGCCTGGATCCAGATGTCCTGGTCCGGGACGATGGACAGCAGGTAGGCACCAGCCTGCACATACTGGCCATTGCGCGCCGCGCGCTGGCCGACCAGGCCGCTGATGGGTGCATGGATCTCGCTGCGGGTCAGGTTCAGCTCGGCCTGGGCCAGGTCGGCGCGGGCATTGGCGATCTGGGCGTCGAGGCGCTTGAGCTCGGCACTCAGGGCCGTGACCTGCTGGCGTTGGCCTTGCAGGTCAGCCTGGGCCTTGGCCACTTGCGAGCGGGCGATATGGTTGTCGGCGGAGAGCGTGGTGACCCGCTCTTCCGAGACGTAGCCGGGTTTGCGCAGGGTCTGCGCACGGTTCAGGTCGAGTTGCGAGCGGCCGAGGCTGGCCTGGCTGGCCGCGACCTGGGCATCGGCGGAGGCGATCAGGCTGGCTTGCTGGGTCAGCTTGCTCTGGGCCTGCACCCGTTCGGCCTCGCGGGTGGCGAGGACGGCATTGGCGCGGTCGATGGCCAGTTGGAAGTCAGCGCCTTCGAGCCGGACCAGCAACTGGCCTTTCTCCACATGCTGGTTGTCCGCCACCAGCACTTCGTCAATGCGTGCGCCCAATTGGCTGGAGACCCGGGTGATTTCGCCCTGGACATAAGCGTTATCGGTGCTTTCATAAAAGCGTCCCCTGAAAAACCACTGGACGAAAAAGCCCAGGGCAATCATCAGGACCAGGAACAGGAAAATAAACAGTCGACGCTTGAGTTGGGAGGGCATGGGCAGCAACACATCAATGTGTAAGTGAATTTTACGGTAGACGAATCTGGCACAGCAGGATTAATGGGTAAATGCCAGTAACCGAGAAAGCCCGGCTTTCGGGGCCTGGAGCCATTTTTAGACCGAAGCTTGGCTTATATGCCCTCGGCCGGATGCCCTGTACTGGAGCCCGGACGGCTGTGCCTGTTACCATTCGCCCTTTGTTTTATCTCCACTTCGAGACCGCCCATGACCACCGTTCGCACGCGCATCGCGCCATCGCCCACCGGCGATCCCCACGTCGGCACCGCCTACATCGCTCTGTTCAACTACTGCTTTGCCAAGCAGCACGGCGGTGAGTTCATCCTGCGGATCGAAGACACCGACCAGTTGCGCTCGACCCGCGAGTCCGAACAGCAGATTTTCGATGCCCTCAACTGGCTGGGTATCACCTGGGCCGAAGGCCCGGATGTCGGCGGTCCCCACGGTCCGTACCGGCAGAGCGAGCGTAGCGAGATCTACAAGAAATACACCCAGCAACTGGTGGACATGGGCCACGCCTTCCCGTGCTTCTGCACCGCCGAAGAGCTGGACCAGATGCGTGCCGAGCAGATGGCTCGCGGCGAGACCCCGCGCTATGACGGTCGTGCGCTGTTGTTGTCGAAAGAGGAAGTGGCCCGGCGCCTGGCTGCTGGCGAGCCCCATGTGATCCGCATGAAAGTACCGAGCGAAGGCGTCTGCGTGGTGCCGGACATGCTCCGTGGCGATGTCGAGATCCCGTGGGATCGCATGGACATGCAGGTGCTGATGAAGACTGACGGTCTGCCGACCTACTTCCTGGCCAACGTGGTCGACGACCATCTGATGGGCATCACCCACGTGCTGCGCGGCGAAGAGTGGCTGCCGTCGGCACCGAAGCTGATCCTGCTCTACGAATACTTCGGTTGGGAACAGCCGCAGCTGTGCTACATGCCGCTGTTGCGCAACCCGGACAAGAGCAAGCTGTCCAAGCGCAAGAACCCGACTTCGGTGACCTTCTACGAGCGCATGGGCTTTATGCCTGAAGCCATGCTCAACTACCTGGGACGCATGGGTTGGTCGATGCCCGACGAGCGCGAGAAGTTCTCCCTGGAGGAAATGGTCGAGCATTTCGACCTGTCCCGCGTTTCCCTGGGCGGGCCGATCTTCGATATCGAGAAGCTGTCCTGGCTCAATGGCCAGTGGCTGCGCGACCTGCCGGTGGAAGAATTCGCCAGCCGGGTGCAGAACTGGGCGCTGAACCCCGAGTACCTGATGAAGATCGCACCGCTGGTCCAGGGCCGGGTCGAGACCTTCAGCCAGGTCGCGCCGCTGGCGAACTTCTTCTTCGCCGGCAGCCTGCCGCTGGACGCCAAGCTGTTCGAGCACAAGAAACTCTCGGCCGACGACGTGCGCAAGTTGATGCAGTTGATCCTGTGGAAGCTGGAAAGCTTGCGCCAGTGGGAAAAGGACAGCATCACCGCGACCATCCAGGCGGTGGTCGACTCCCTGGAGTTGAAGCTGCGCGATGCCATGCCGCTGATGTTCGCCTCGATCACCGGGCAGGCCAGTTCGGTGTCGGTGCTCGATGCGATGGAAATCCTCGGGCCGGACCTTACGCGTTTCCGTCTGCGCCAGGCCCTGGATTTGCTGGGCGGGGTGTCGAAGAAAGAAAACAAGGAATGGGAAAAGCTGCTGGGCGCGATTGGCTGATCAGCGACAGGGGCGGCCCTGAGGGCGTCAAAAGCTTCGCGGGCAAGCCAAGCTGTTACGGGTTCTGAGTGCCTACGGGGTTGTAGAGGATTCCACAGTAGGTGGTATTCCCCCCGGTTTTACCGGGGCAGGGCGGTAAGTGGTTGTTATGCCGACAAAAAATTTTCAAAAAGTTTGAAAATAAGTTTGACAGCTCCCCGATACGCCCTTAAGATTCGCCCCGTCCTCACCGATGAGGGGCTATAGCTCAGCTGGGAGAGCGCTTGCATGGCATGCAAGAGGTCGACGGTTCGATCCCGTCTAGCTCCACCAATTTACACTTCAAGGCCTGGCCACACCGGTCTTGAAGCGATCAGCACTCAGCGTTGATCAGTTGTATAGAAGGGTTTGCGTCCCCTTCGTCTAGTGGCCTAGGACACCGCCCTTTCACGGCGGTAACAGGGGTTCGAGTCCCCTAGGGGACGCCAGTTTTACAGAAGCGATGTTGCAGGTTGATGTCGTTCCGCCTCCGAGGCGAAAAATCCGGGGCTATAGCTCAGCTGGGAGAGCGCTTGCATGGCATGCAAGAGGTCGACGGTTCGATCCCGTCTAGCTCCACCAATTTACACTTCAAGGTCTGGCCACACCGGCCTTGAAGCGATCGGCACTCAGCGCCGATCATGTTAGAAGGGTTTGTGTCCCCTTCGTCTAGTGGCCTAGGACACCGCCCTTTCACGGCGGTAACAGGGGTTCGAGTCCCCTAGGGGACGCCACGATTGCCCGCTCTGCGGGATTTTATAAGGGTCATTCAATTATTGAATGACCCTTTTGTTTGTCTGGCGTTTGGCCCTTTGCTCCCTGCAATCCATTTTTTAATACCCATAGCTCGGACCAGCGGTCAAAATAAAGTCTTGCGGAAAAATATTATGCGAATAATATTTTCTGTGTGATGTCTGGAGGTGGCAATGAACGACAAGAAAGCTCAAACCCGCGAGCGCATCCTGCAGGCGGCCAGTAACGCCCTGATCCAGCGCGGTCCGGTGGAGCCGAGTGTCAGTGAAGTGATGGGCGCCGCCGGGTTGACCGTGGGTGGGTTCTACGCGCACTTCGAGAGCAAGGACGCGTTGATGCTGGAGGCGTTCAAGCAATTGCTCGCCCAGCGCCGGGCGAAGATGGGCGAGGTCGACAGCCAGTTGCCGGGCGAGGAGCGGCGTGCCCTGTTCGCGGCCTTCTATCTGTCGCGCAAGCACCGTGATGCGGTCCAGCAAGCCTGTCCGATCCCGTCGATCGTCGGTGAGATGTGTAATCTGCCGGAGTGTTTTCGCGAAGCCCTGAACGAGCATGTGGAACTGATGGTCGCGCAGTTGGCGTCCAGCCCCGAGGACACCGACAAGGCCCTGGCCGATATCGCCCTGATGGTCGGTGGTCTGGCCGTGGCCCGGGCGCTGGGGCCTGGCGAATTGTCCGACCGAATCCTGCGGGCGGCCAAAACGGCGGTGATCTGAGGGTTGTTCCGTTACACTGCCCGGGTCTTTGATTTGACCGGGAGCGGTACATGAGTTGGGATCTGGCGACACCCTTCATCCTCGATTTGCAGGTGGCCGACGAGGATATCGACGGTCTCGGGCACGCCAACAACGCGGTGTATGTCAGCTGGCTGGAACGCTGCGCCTGGCGTCACTCGCAGCGCCTGGGCCTGGACCTGACCGAGTATCGGCGCCTGGATCGGGCCATGGCCGTGGTCCGACATGAAATCGACTACCTGGCCGCCGCCTACGAAGGCGACGAGTTGCAACTGGCGACCTGGATCGTCGACTGGGACCAGCGCCTGAAGATGACGCGGCGTTTCCAGCTGGTCCGTCCCCGCGACAACCTGACCCTGTTGCGCGCGCAAACCACCTTTGTCTGCATCGAGCTGTCCAGCGGCAAGCCCAAGCGCATGCCGGCGGAATTTATCGAGGGCTACGGGCCGGCGCTGCAGTCGGTCTGAGGGCGTACCGGTTTGTGCCGGAACCCCGTAAACTGCCGCACTTTTTCGCCGGTCGCTTTTTTTCATGACCGCTTTTTCCGATGAGAGTACCCATGCAAATTGCCCTGGCACCCATGGAGGGGTTGGTCGACAACATCCTGCGTGATGTGCTGACCCGCGTTGGCGGTATCGACTGGTGTGTCACCGAGTTTATCCGGATCAATGACTCGCTGTTGACGCCTGCCTACTACCACAAGTTCGCCCCCGAACTGCTGACCGACGCCCGCACGGCGGCGGGTGTGCCGTTGCGGGTGCAACTGCTGGGTTCCGATCCGGTGTGCCTGGCGGAAAACGCGGCCCTGGCCTGCGAGCTGGGGTCGCAGGTGATCGACCTGAATTTCGGTTGCCCGGCCAAGACCGTGAACAAGTCCCGGGGCGGGGCGGTGCTGCTCAAGGAGCCGGAGTTGCTCAACGCCATTGTCGAGCAGGTGCGGCGCGCGGTGCCGGCGCATATCCCGGTGACGGCGAAGATGCGCCTGGGTTTCGACAGCCCGGATGGGGCGTTGGTCTGCGGTACGGCCCTGGCTGAAGGTGGCGCATCGCAGATCGTGGTGCACGCCCGGACCAAGGTCGATGGCTACAAGCCGCCGGCCCATTGGGAATGGGTGGCGCGGGTGCAGGAAGTGGTCAAGGTGCCGGTGTTCGCCAATGGTGATATCTGGTCGGTGGACGACTGGCGGCGCTGCCGTGAGATCAGCGGTGCCGAGGACATCATGCTCGGTCGCGGCCTGGTCTCGCGTCCGGACCTGGCTCGGCAGATCGCCGCGGCGCGGGCCGGCGAAGAAGTCGTGGAGATGACCTGGGCCGAGCTGCTGCCGCTGTTGCGTGACTTCTGGGTGCAGGCAGAGGCGCAGCTGACGCCACGCCAGGCGCCGGGTCGTTTGAAGCAGTGGCTGGCGATGTTGACGCGCAATTATCCGGAGGCGGTGGAGCTGTTCACTCACCTGCGCCGTGAGACCGATTGCGCGGCGGTCGGGCGCCTGTTGAATGTGCCGTTGCCTGAAGCGGCCTGAAAATTTTCACGACAATCTCTTGAAATGCCTGGGCGAGTTCCTATCTAGGGAGTACGCGATGCCGAATTCGGGTCGCGGACTAAACCACTCGCTGAATTTCAGGAGATTGACATGACTACCGCATTTTCGCTGGCTCCGCTGTTCCGTTCTTCCATCGGTTTCGATCGTTTCAACGATCTGTTCGAGACCGCACTGCGCAACGAACCGGGCAGCAGCTATCCACCCTACAACGTTGAAAAGCATGGTGATGACGAGTACCGCATCGTCGTGGCCGCCGCCGGTTTCCAGGAAGAAGACCTGGAACTGCAGGTCGAGAAAGGCGTACTGACCGTCAGTGGCGGCAAACGTGACGCCCTGGCTGAAAACGTCAGCTACCTGCATCAGGGCATCGCCCAGCGTGCGTTCAAACTGTCCTTCCGCCTGGCCGACCATATCGAGGTCAAGGCCGCCGGCCTGAGCAACGGTCTGTTGAATATCGACCTGCTGCGGGTCGTGCCGGAAGAGGCCAAGCCAAAGCGCATTGCCATTAATGCAGGGCAAAAGCCGGCACTGCAGCACTAAGCGCCAGTCCGCTGAAAAAGAACCCCGCCACGGCGGGGTTCTTTGTTTGGTGCACTCAGATCAGGAGCTTTTTGAACTCCTCCAAAGGCAGCGGCCGACTGTGCAGGTAACCCTGGTACAGATGGCAACCCAAGCCTTCCAGGAACACCAGTTGCTCCGGCAACTCCACCCCCTCGGCAATCACCGTCAGCCCCAGGCTGCGGGCCATGGCGACAATGGCACGGATGATTTCCGCGTCGTTGGGATCGTGGGTCGCGTCGCGCACGAACGACTGGTCGATCTTCAGGGCATCCACCGGCAGGCGCTTGAGGTAGGTCAGCGACGAATAGCCGGTGCCGAAATCATCCATGGCAAAACTGACACCGAGCTTGTTCAGGCGGCGCATCTTGCTGATGGTGTCCTCCAGGTTCTGGATCACGATGCCCTCGGTAATTTCCAGTTTCAGCATCGAGGACGGGATGTTGTAGCGGGTCAGTGTACGTTCCACCCGTTCGACGAAATCGGTCTGGCGGAACTGCCGCGGGCTGATATTCACGCACAGGCTGAAGGCATGAGTGATCAGGCCGTCGCCCAGCAATAAGCCAAAGGCCTCGCAGGCGTGGTCAAGAATCCAGGTGCCGACTTCAAGGATCAGCCCGCTGTCTTCCAGGACCTTGATGAACTCGGTCGGCGATTGCGCGCCGAGTTCCGGGTGGTGCCAGCGCACCAGGGCTTCGGCGCCGATGATGCTGTTGTCGCGGGCGTCCACCTGGGGCTGGAAATGCACGCTGAATTCACCCCGGGAAAGCGCCTGGCGCAGGTCGTTTTCCATGCGCAGGCGCTCGCTGGCGGCTTTCTGCATGGTGCTGTGGAACAGCTGGGTGATGTTGCGACCGGAATCCTTGGCCCGGTACAGCGCGATATCGGCGCGCTTGAGCAGGTCGGCGGGGGTGGTGCCGTGATCGGGAATCAGCGCCACGCCGATGCTGGGGGTCACTTGCAGGCGCTGGCCGTCGAGGAACATCGGTTCGGCCAGCAGCTCGCGAATGGTGTCCGCCAGCTCGCGGACTTTGTGCGTGACCTCGCTACGTGAGCCGTCCAGGCCGCTGAGCAGTACCACGAACTCGTCGCCGCCGAGGCGCGCCACGGTGTCCTCGGTGCGCACGCTGGCCTCAAGGCGAGCGGTCACCACTTTGAGCACGGTGTCGCCCACCGGGTGGCCGAGGGAATCGTTGATATGCTTGAAGTGGTCCAGGTCGAGGAACAACAGGGCGCCGCGCAGGTTGTGGCGCTTGAGCAGGGCGATCTGCTGGCTCAGGCGGTCCATCAGCAGGGCGCGGTTGGGCAGGTTGGTCAGCGGGTCGTGATAGGCCAGGTGGCGGATCTGCGCCTGGGCGTTCTTCAATTGGCTGATATCCCGGGCCGTCAGCAGCAGGCACGCGGTTTCATTGAGGATGATGGGTTCGACCGACACCTCGACCGTGAGCACGTCGCCGCGTTTGTTGCGCCCGAGCATGTCGCGGTGCGGGACATGGCCCTTTTCCTTCAGCTCCGCCAGCAGGGCGCTGCGCTGCTTGTGATCGGCCCAGACACCGATTTCATACACCGTTCTGCCGATGACTTCGCCGCTGGTGTAGCCGGTCAGCCGGCAGAAGCCGTCGTTGACCTCCAGGTAGCGGCCGCTGTCGCGCTCGGTAATGGTGATGGCGTCGGGGCTGGAGTGGAAGGCCTTGGCGAATTTCTCCTCGCTGGCCTTGAGCGCTGCCTCGGCCCGCTGTTGCTGGGTGATGTCGCGCAAGGTGGTGACGATGCACGGTTGTCCCTCGACCACGATCTGCCGACTGGCGATCACGCAGGTCAGGGCGTGGCCACGCTTGTGGTGAACGATCACCGCCACATTGTTCAGGGCCTGGTCGCGGATCACCTGCTGGATGCGTTGCAGGCGCTTGGCCGAGTCGTCCCACAGGCCGATCTGCTCGGCACTGCGATTGCGCACTTCATCGATGTTCCAGCCGAACACCTGGGTGAAGGCCGGGTTGATCTCGATGAACTGCCCGGTTTCGTGACGGGTGACGCAGATCGGGTCGGGGCTGGCCTGGAACAGGCTGGCGAATTTCTCTTCCGAGGCCACCAGGCGCTGTTCGCGCTCCACCTGTTCGGTGATATCCAGCAGTGTGCCGGCCATGCGCAATGGGTTGCCCTGCTCGTCGCGGTAGAGGCGGGCGCGGCTTTCCAGGTAGCGCGAGGTACCGTTTTCCAACTGTACCCGATAGGTCAGTTGATAGCTGCCTTCCGGACCTTCGCGCAAGCTGCGGTACGCGTTGCGCATGCTTTCGCGTTCGCTGGCGGGCACGCCGTCGAAAAACGCGTCGAAGGATTCATGGAACGGCTGTGGCTCCAAGCCGTGCAACTGCGCGGCGCGCGCCGAGCCATAGAGCATGCCGCTGGGGATATGCCAGTCCCAGGTGCCCAGTTGCGCCGAGTCCAGGGCCAGGTCGAGACGGTCCTGGCTGTCCTTGAGGGCCAGCTCGGCATTCTTGCGTTCGGTGGTGTCGAGAAAGGTGCTCAGCAGATAGGCCTGGCCTTCCAGTTCGACCCTTTGGGCACAGAGGATGCCATCATGAATTTTGCCGTTGCTGGCGCGAAACTGCACCTCCTGGCTGACTGACTCGCCGCGGATGTTGATCGATTTGACCAGGCGCTCGCGTTCTTCGGGATTGACCCAGAGTCCGATCTCCACGGTAGTCCGTCCGATCACCTGGAGCGCCGGCCAGCCGAACAGGCTTTCGAAGTACTGGTTGGCCTCGCTGATCAGGCCGTCTTCCTCGCGGGTCAGCAGCACCATGTTGGGGCATAGATGAAACAGGGTGGCGAAGCGCTTTTCCGAACTGCTGAGGGCATGTTCGCGCTGGCGCTGGTGGGTGATTTCGCGGATGACGCCGATCATTCGCGGCTTGCCGTTCTTGTCCGGCAACAGGCTGCCATTGATTTCCAGCCAGTGCAGGCTGCCGTCGGGCCAGAGGATGCGGTGATGCATGGCCTGTTCGACGGGCTCGCCTTCCAGTACCGCGTGGAAGGCCCGCAGGGTGCGCGCGCGGTCCTCGACCGGCAGCAGGTCGAGGTAGTCCATGTCCTTGGGCAATGGCTGGTGCGGATCGAAGCCGAACAGCGCCTGGGTGCCACGGGACCAACTGACCTGGCCGCTTTCAATATCCCAGCACCAGGCTCCGAGGCGCGCGCCATTGAGGGCCGCCAGCAGTTGCGTGGCGCTTTCCCAGCTCTGTTCCGACACCTGGGGGTCGAGTGCATGAATGCGTGGCAGGGGTGGAATACGGCTGGCGTACTTGGGCATTTACAGCTGTCCTTGGTATGAAAGGAACGTTGTGCCGCAAAAAGCTGTTTGGAATAAAGCAGGCTTGCCTTATGCGGTCAATCCTGGCTTGTCACCCTGTGCATCCAATAAAGCCATGAACGCCCGGGCGGCATTCGACAGAGTCCGTTCCGTGTGCAGGATATAGCCTAGCTGGCGAGTCAGTTGTATGCCCGGTAAAGGAATGCGTGCCACCTGGTCATCGAGCATGGTTCGCGGCAGGACGCTCCAGGCCAGGCCGATGGAGACCATCATCTTGATGGTTTCCAGATAATTGGTACTCATGGCGATGTTCGGCGTCAGGCCCTGGGCTTCGAACAGGCGCTGGACGATATGGTGGGTAAAGGTATTGCCCCCTGGGAAGACCGCCGGGTGATGGGCGATGTCCTTGAGACTGACCGGGCCGTGGCTGACCAGCGGATGCTCGAGGGCGACGACGAAATCCAGCGGGTCGTCCCACACCGGCACGGCGCGTACCAGGCTGTGGGGTTCCGGGGCCAGGGTGATGACTGCCAGTTCGGCGCGGCCGTGAAGAATTTCCTCGTAGGCGATTTCCGAATCGAGGAACTGAATATCCAGTGCCACCTGTGGGTAGCGTCGGGTAAAGGCCCGCAGCAGGGGTGGCAGGCGGTGCAGGCCGATATGATGGCTGGTGGCCAGAGTCAGCCGGCCGCTGACTTCGCCGGTCAGGTTGGTCAGTGCCCGGCGGGTATCGTCCAGTACATTGAGAATCTGGTAGGCGCGCGGCAGCAGGGCCCGGCCGGCCTCGGTCAGGCCGATTTCGCGGCCCAGGCGGTCGAACAGGCGGACATTGAGTTGTTGTTCGAGGCCGGCGATGCGCTTGCTGATGGCCGGCTGTGTCAGGTGCAGGCGCTCGCCCGCGCCGGAAAAGCTGCCGGTCTCGGCGATGGCGATAAAGGCGTTGAGGTTGGCCAGGTCCATTCTAGTATTCCACTTGGTTATCCAAAGCATAAAAAATATGAATTTGAGTTATTCACTCTAACCCCATAGCATCGACCTCACAAGCCAAGGGGTTATTGAGAACAGCCATCAATAAACCGGGGCATAGAAACAAGCTGATGAGGAAACGTCTGATGGCCGGCAAAACGCTTTACGACAAGCTCTGGGATTCTCACGAAGTGAAACGGCGCGACGATGGGTCGTCGCTGATCTATATCGACCGTCACATCATTCATGAAGTGACTTCGCCCCAGGCTTTCGAAGGCCTGCGCCTGGCCGGGCGCAAGCCCTGGCGTGTCGACTCGATCATCGCCACCCCGGACCACAACGTGCCGACCACTCCGGAACGCAAGGGCGGGATCGAGGCGATTGTCGACCAGGTATCGCGTTTGCAGGTGCAGACCCTCGACGATTACTGCGATGAATATGGCATCACCGAATTCAAGATGAATGACGTGCGTCAAGGCATCGTCCACGTGATCGGTCCGGAGCAGGGTGCAACCTTGCCGGGCATGACCGTGGTCTGCGGCGACTCCCATACGTCGACCCACGGCGCTTTTGGGGCCTTGGCCCACGGTATCGGCACTTCCGAGGTCGAGCATGTGTTCGCCACCCAGTGCCTGGTGGCCAAGAAGATGAAAAATATGCTGGTGCGGGTCGAAGGCACCTTGCCGTTTGGCGTGACCGCCAAGGACATCGTCCTTGCCGTGATCGGCAAGATCGGCACCGCCGGCGGTAACGGCCATGCCATCGAGTTCGCTGGCAGTGCGATTCGCGACCTGTCCGTCGAAGGCCGCATGACCATCTGCAACATGTCCATCGAAGCCGGTGCCCGCGTGGGCCTGGTGGCCGCCGATGAAAAGACCGTGGCCTACGTCAAGGGCCGTCCTTTCGCCCCGAAAGGCGCGGAGTGGGATTTGGCCGTCGAAGCCTGGAAAGAGCTGGTCTCCGATGCCGATGCGGTGTTCGACACCGTGGTCGAACTGGATGCCGCGCAGATCAAGCCGCAGGTCAGCTGGGGTACTTCGCCGGAAATGGTCCTGGCGGTTGACCAGAACGTGCCGGACCCGGCTCGCGAGCCCGATCTGGTCAAGCGTGGTTCCATTGAGCGCGCCTTGAAGTACATGGGTTTGACCGCCAACCAGGCGATTACCGATATCCAGCTGGACCGCGTCTTCATCGGTTCCTGCACCAACTCGCGGATCGAAGACCTGCGTGCCGCTGCCGTGATCGCCAAGGGCCGCAAGGTCGCCTCGACCATCAAGCAGGCGATTGTCGTACCGGGTTCGGGTCTGGTGAAAGCCCAGGCGGAAGCCGAAGGCCTGGACAAGATCTTTCTCGAAGCCGGTTTCGAATGGCGTGAGCCGGGTTGCTCGATGTGCCTGGCGATGAACCCGGACCGCCTGGAAAGCGGCGAGCACTGTGCCTCGACGTCCAACCGTAACTTCGAAGGGCGCCAGGGCGCCGGTGGTCGTACCCACCTGGTGAGCCCGGCCATGGCCGCCGCCGCCGCCGTGAGCGGTCGTTTTGTCGACGTTCGTGAATTGATCTGAGGAGCGCAGCATGAAAGCCTTTACCCAGCACACCGGTCTTGTCGCGCCTCTGGATCGTGCCAACGTCGACACTGACCAGATCATTCCCAAGCAGTTCCTGAAGTCGATCAAGCGCACCGGTTTCGGTCCCAACCTGTTCGACGAATGGCGTTACCTGGATGTGGGTTATGCCTACCAGGACAATTCCAAGCGGCCGTTGAACAAGGAATTCGTGTTGAACGCCGAGCGTTACCAGGGCGCCAGTGTGTTGCTGGCCCGGGAGAACTTCGGTTGCGGTTCCAGCCGTGAGCATGCGCCGTGGGCTCTGGAGGAGTACGGCTTCCGCAGCATCATTGCGCCGAGCTATGCCGATATCTTCTTTAATAACAGCTTCAAGAACGGCCTGCTGCCGATCATCCTCGACGACAGCGAAGTCGACGAGCTGTTCCAGCAGGTCGAGGCGACGCCGGGTTATCAGTTGACGGTCGATCTGCAGGCGCAGACCGTGACCCGTCCGGACGGCAAGGTCTATCACTTCGAAGTCGATGCGTTCCGCAAGCATTGCCTGCTCAACGGCCTGGACGATATCGGCCTGACTTTGCAGGACGGCGAGGCGATTGCCGCGTTTGAAGCCAAGCACCGGGCCAGTCAGCCGTGGTTGTTTCGCGACGCTTGATTTGGGGTAGGCAGGGCCGGCCTCTTCGCGGGCAAGCCCTGCTCCTACAAAGTTATGTCGTACGCGGCTTTTGTGTACGACGCAAAACTGTAGGAGCAGGGCTTGCCCGCGAAAAGGCCGGATCGGCAACACGGAACTCTCGGCAAAAGGAAAATCCCATGACCGGCAACGCCCACACCGCAGTCGTTCAAAAGCAATTCGGCGAACAGGCCAGCGCCTACCTGAGCAGCGCCGTGCACGCCCAGGGCGCCGAATTCGCCCTGCTCCAGGCCGAGCTGGCCGGACGCTCCGACGCTCGGGTCCTGGACCTGGGCTGCGGTGCCGGTCACGTGAGCTTCCATGTCGCCCCGCTGGTCAAGAAAGTGGCCGCCTATGACCTCTCGCAGCAGATGCTCGACGTGGTCGCAGCGGCGGCCGCCGAGCGCGGCCTGAACAATATCGCCACGGTATGCGGCGCGGCCGAAAGCCTGCCGTTCGCCGATGGCGAGTTCGACTTTGTCTTCAGCCGCTACTCGGCACACCACTGGAGCGATCTGGGGCAGGCCTTGCGGGAAGTGCGGCGGGTGCTCAAGCCCGGTGGCGTGGCAGCGTTCATCGACGTCATGTCCCCCGGCAGCCCGTTGTTCGACACCTACCTGCAAAGCGTCGAGGTTTTGCGCGACACCAGCCATGTCCGCGATTATTCGGCGGGCGAGTGGCTGCGTCAGGTCAACGAGGCCGGGCTGCACGTACGCAGTACCCAGCGTCAGCGCCTGCGCCTGGAGTTCGGCTCCTGGGTCGAACGCATGCGCACCCCACAACCGTTGCGGACCGCCATTCGCGATTTGCAGCAGGCAATGGGCGCGGAAGTGCGAGAATATTTCGAGATTGAGGCCGATGGTTCATTCAGTACCGATGTGCTGGTGCTGTGGGCCGAGCGATAGACTTTTTCCAGCCGCGCCCGTGACCATGGGCGCGGCGACAGATGACATGAGGAAAGCATGAGCAAGCAGATTCTGATTCTCCCAGGCGATGGTATCGGTCCGGAAATCATGGCCGAAGCGGTCAAGGTGCTGGAATTGGCCAGCGAGAAGTACAGCCTCGGTTTCGAGCTGAGCCACGACGTGATCGGCGGCGCGGCCATCGACAAGCACGGCGTGCCCCTGGCCGACGAGACCCTGGAGCGTGCCCGCGCCGCCGATGCCGTGCTGCTGGGCGCCGTTGGTGGGCCGAAGTGGGACAAGATCGAACGGGATATCCGCCCTGAACGCGGCCTGCTGAAGATCCGCGCGCAACTGGGCCTGTTCGGCAACCTGCGTCCGGCGATTCTCTATCCGCAACTGGCCGATGCTTCCAGCCTGAAGCCGGAAATCGTCGCCGGCCTGGATATCCTCATTGTTCGCGAACTGACCGGCGGTATCTACTTCGGCGCGCCACGGGGTACCCGCACCCTGGAAAACGGCGAGCGCCAGTCCTACGATACCCTGCCGTACAGCGAAAGCGAGATCCGCCGCATTGCCCGGGTCGGTTTCGACATGGCGCGGGTGCGCGGCAAGAAGCTCTGCTCGGTGGACAAGGCCAACGTCCTGGCGTCCAGCCAGCTGTGGCGTGAAGTGGTCGAGCAAGTTGCCCAGGATTACCCGGACATCGAGCTGAGCCACATGTACGTCGATAACGCCGCCATGCAATTGGTGCGGGCGCCGAAACAGTTCGACGTGATCGTCACCGACAATATGTTCGGCGATATCCTGTCCGACCAGGCTTCGATGCTCACCGGCTCCATCGGCATGCTGCCGTCGGCGTCCCTGGATGCCCATAACAAAGGTATGTACGAGCCGTGCCACGGCTCTGCGCCGGACATTGCCGGGCAGGGCATCGCCAACCCGCTGGCGACCATCCTGTCGGTTTCGATGATGCTGCGTTACAGCTTCAACCTGCACGAAGCGGCGCAGGCGATCGAGACCGCGGTCAGCCGTGTGCTGGACCAGGGCCTGCGCACCGGTGACATCTGGTCGGCCGGTTGCACTAAAGTCGGTACGCAGGAAATGGGCGACGCAGTAGTCGCCGCGCTGCGGAATCTGTAATCTCTCGGGCCCACCGCCTCTTCCATCCCTGGAGGCGGTGACCCACTTTTGTAAAAGGTGTAGTTGCGATGAAACGTGTAGGTCTGATCGGTTGGCGCGGTATGGTCGGTTCCGTGCTCATGCAGCGGATGCTGGAAGAGCAGGATTTCGACCTGATTGAGCCGGTGTTTTTCACCACTTCCAATGTCGGTGGCCAAGGCCCGTCCGTGGGCAAGGACATTGCTCCGCTGAAGGATGCCTACAGCATTGAAGAGCTCAAGACCCTCGACGTGATCCTGACCTGCCAGGGCGGCGACTACACCAGCGAGGTTTTCCCCAAGCTGCGCGAAGCCGGCTGGCAGGGTTACTGGATCGATGCGGCTTCCAGCCTGCGCATGCAGGATGACGCAGTGATCATCCTCGACCCGGTCAACCGCAAGGTCATCGACCAGCAGCTGGATGCCGGTACCAAGAACTACATCGGCGGCAACTGCACCGTCAGCCTGATGCTGATGGGCCTGGGTGGCCTGTTCGAGGCCGGCCTGGTGGAATGGATGAGTGCCATGACCTACCAGGCGGCCTCGGGTGCCGGCGCGCAGAACATGCGTGAGCTGATCAAGCAGATGGGCGCGACCCACGCCGCTGTCGCCGATCAACTGGCCGACCCTGCCAGTGCCATCCTCGACATCGACCGTCGTGTCGCCGAAGCCATGCGCAGTGACGCCTACCCGACCGAAAACTTCGGTGTGCCCCTGGCCGGCAGCCTGATCCCATGGATCGACAAGGAACTGCCGAACGGCCAGAGCCGTGAAGAATGGAAGGCCCAGGCCGAGACCAACAAGATCCTCGGTCGCTTCAAGAGCCCGATCCCGGTGGACGGTATCTGCGTGCGCATCGGCGCCATGCGTTGCCACAGCCAGGCGCTGACCATCAAGCTGAACAAGGACGTGCCGATCGCCGACATCGAAGGGCTGATCAGCCAGCACAACCCCTGGGTCAAGCTGGTGCCGAACCAGCGTGAAATCAGCATGCAGGAACTGAGTCCGACCAAGGTCACCGGCACGCTGAATATCCCGGTGGGCCGTCTGCGCAAGCTGAACATGGGGTCGCAGTTCCTCGGTGCCTTCACCGTGGGCGACCAGTTGCTCTGGGGCGCGGCCGAACCGCTGCGGCGCATGCTGCGTATCCTGCTGGAACGTTGATCCGCTGAAACGTTGAAAAACCCGCGTCTCGTCAGATTCGCGGGTTTTTTTATACCCTGCATCTCTGCAAGGCCTGCATGCAATTGCCTGACCGCCTGGTCACGGGTAAAGTGCCGCTCCCCCCGTTTCACCTGAGGTCATCCCATGAGCCAGTCCTTTGATATTGCCGTGATCGGCGCCACCGGCACCGTCGGCGAGACCCTGGTGCAGATCCTCGAAGAGCGCGATTTCCCGGTGGCCAACCTGCACCTGCTGGCCAGCAGCGAGTCGGCGGGGCATTCGGTGCCTTTCCGCGGCAAGAACGTGCGGGTGCGCGAAGTCGACGAATTCGACTTCGGTAAAGTCCAGCTGGTGTTTTTCGCCGCCGGCCCCGCGGTGACCGCCAGCTTTGCCCCGCGTGCGACGGCAGCGGGTTGTACGGTGATCGACCTGTCCGGCGCCTTGCCCGCGCCCCAGGTCGTGCCGGAGGCCAATCCCGAGGTGCTGGCGACCCTGGGCAAGCCGGTGCAGGTCGGCAGCCCGAGCGCGGCCGCCACGGCGTTGGCGGTGGTGCTGGCGCCGCTCAAGGGCCTGGATATCCAGCGGGTCACGCTGACCGCCTGCCTGGCGGTATCGAGCCAGGGCCGCGAGGCGGTGACCGAACTGGCCCGACAAACGGCGGAGTTGTTGAATGTCCGTCCGCTGGAACCGCGCTTTTTCGATCGGCAGATGGCGTTCAACCTGCTGGCCCAGGTCGGCAAGCCGGATGCCCAGGGGCATGTCTCCCTGGAAAAACGCCTGGTCAGCGAACTTCGCGAACTGCTCGCGGCACCTTTGTTAAAAATTTCAGTGACTTGCATTCAAGCCCCGGTGTTTTTCGGCGATAGCTATAGTGTCTCTCTGCAAACCGCCGGCGAGGTTGATCTGGCCGCGGTGAACGCTACGCTGGAAGCAGCGGCGGGAATCGAGCTGGTGGAAGCCGGCGACTACCCGACGGCGGTGGGTGACGCGGTGGGTCAGGATGTGGTTTATGTCGGGCGGGTACGTCGCGGTGTGGACGAGCCGTGTGAGCTGAACCTGTGGCTGACAGCCGATAATGTACGCAAAGGCGCGGCATTGAACGCTGTGCAACTGGCAGAGCTGTTGATAAAAGACCTGCTGTAAAAGATACTTGGCGGCAATTTGCAGAATGACTCTAGCCTGACGCTATGCTCAGGCTGGTTGCTGGAGGTGAACCTGTCCTCGGGCATTTGCAAGGGCGTCGGCTGAAACCGCGCGCTGCGGCGATGTTTTCAAGGGCGCGCACGCTGCCGCAAGGCGGGCGACACCACCTTCTCGCTAGCCGAGGAATGCACAAACAAAGGAAGAGGCTATGGTTCAAGTTCGCAAACTGGTGTTAGCAATAGCGGCCGCTTCGGCGCTGTCTTCCGGTATGGCACACGCGCTTGGGCTGGGGGAAGTGACCCTCAAGTCAACTCTGAACCAGCCATTGCTGGCAGAAATCGAACTGCAGGATGTCAGTGGTCTCAGCGCCTCGGATATCGTGCCGAGTCTGGCCTCGCCCCAGGCCTTCGCCGATGCCGGGGTCAGTCGCCAGGATTTCCTCAACGACCTGACGTTCACGCCGGTGATCAACCCCAACGGCCGCAGCGTGGTTCGGGTTACCTCGAGCAAACCGTTGTCCGAAGCCTATGTGCGCTTCCTGGTACAGGTGCAGTGGCCCAATGGCCGCTTGATGCGCGACTACAGCGTGTTGCTCGATCCGTCGAAATACACCCCGCCCGCTGACGCCGCCAAACCAGCTGCTGCTGCGAGTGCTCCGACGGCAGCCGCCGCGCCTGTGGCGCCGGTTACCGCGCCGACCAAGGCCAAGCAATACACCACCGGCCCCAAGGACACCTTGTGGGATATCGCCCTGAAGGAGAGCAATGGCGCTTCCGTGCAGCAGACCATGCTGGCGATCCAGGCGTTGAATCCGGGGGCTTTCCTCGACGGCAATATCAACCGCCTGAAGACCGGCCAGGTGCTGCGTCTGCCTGATCGCGTGGAAAGCCGCGCCTTGGCACAACCCAAGGCTATCGCTGAAGTGGCGGCACAGAATGCCGCCTGGCGTGCGGGACGGCGCTCGCCCCATGCCGGCAAGCAACAGATCGATGCCACCCGGCACAAAGGGACCGAGGGCGCGCCGACCAAGGCTGCTGCCAAGGACAACCTGAGCCTGATCTCCGCCGAGTCCGGCAAGAAGCACGGCAAAGGTGCCGCCAGCGATAGCAAGGCCCTGAACAACAAACTGGCGGTGACCCAGGAAAGCCTGGACACCACCCGTCGCGACAATGCCGAGCTGAAGAGCCGGATGGAAGACCTGCAAAGCCAGCTGGACAAGTTGCAGCGCCTGATTCAGTTGAAGAACGATCAGTTGGCCAAGTTGCAGGCCGATGGTGCGACAACCACGCCTGCGGCACCCACTGCCGGGCAACCGGCCAACGCCATGTCCGCCCAGTTGGCGGCCAAGCCGGAAGCGGCGCCCGCGCCGATCGCTCCGGCGGCGGAAGTGACCAAGCCTGCAGCGGTTGTACCGCCGATCCAGCCTGGCGCCGCCGTGCCCCAGGAGCGCAAGCTCGATGACCTGCTGGCCAGTCCGATCCTGATGGGACTGCTGGCCGGTTCCGTGGTGCTGGTGTTCCTCTTGCTCCTGCTGTTCCTGGCGCGTCGTCGCAAGGCCAAGCAGGAAGCGGAAAAACACCTGCGCATGGCCCGGGCGCTGAACGAGGAAGGTGGTTTTTCCGAAGAGCTGGATATGCCTGAAAGCAGTTTCGAGGGTCTGGAGGTCCCTCCGCCCAGCGTAAAGCTGGCACCCGCTCCGGCCCCGGTCCCGGCCGCTGAGCGTCCTACCGATGTACTGGACCAGGCTAACCTGCATATCCAGCGCGGTCACCTGAACCAGGCGGCCGGCTTGCTCGAAGAAGCGGTGAAATACGAACCACAGCGTACCGATGTGCGCCTGAAACTGATGGAGGTCTACGGCCAGCAGGGCGATCGTGATGCGTTTATCGCCCAGGAACGGCAGTTGCCTGCCGGTCAGCACCAGGCCGAAGTCGAGCAGCTCAAGAGCCGTTTTCCGTCGATGATCGCGGTTGCCGCGGTGGCCGGGCTCGGAGCGGCCGCGGTGGCGGCTGAACTGAGCGAGGATTACGTCAAGGAACTGCTGGCCGATGAGCCGCCGGCGCCAGTACCCGCTCCAGCTCCAGCTCCAGCTCCTGTTGCGGCGCCGGCACCGGTGGCGGCAGCGGACGATCTCTTCGACAGCGATTTTGACCTGAGCCTGGATGATCTCGAAGCCGCCTCGCCAACGGTGGTTGCACCGGCCAAGGCGGATCTGGATGACCTGCAACTGGATGACGACCTGAGTTTCGAGTCGATTCTGGGGCAGCAGGCAGGCGCCACGCCGGCGCTGGACGACGATTTGAGTTTCGAGTCGCTCATGGAACAGCATGCCCCGGCCAAGCCGGCCCTCGACGACCTGGCGGATTTCGATCTGGACCTGGGTGGGGAAGCGCCGCTGTCGACTTCGGCGGACGAGGACTTCCTGCTGAGCCTGACCGAAGACCTGAAGGATTCCGACGCCGAGGTCCCGACCCTGGGCGCCGGCGGTCTGGATGATCTGGATCTGCCGGCGGATTTCGATCTGTCGCTGGCGGACGAACTGGAGGCGCACGCCGGCCCGAATGCGTTCACCGACGAGCTGGATGACGTCAACGCCGAGCTGGATCGTCTGTCCCAGAGCCTGGAGCAGCCGCCGCTGGCTACACCGAGCCTGGCGGCCGACGAATTGCCCGAGGACGAGTCGTTCGACTTCCTCTCCGGCACCGACGAGGCGGCCACCAAGCTCGACCTGGCCCAGGCCTATATGGACATGGACGACAGCGATGGGGCGCGGGATATCCTCGCCGAGGTGCTGAACGAGGGCAGCGAGGCGCAGAAGGCCGAAGCCCGGGAGATGCTCAAGCGTCTGGCTTGATCGGTGCTTCAACAAAAAAACGGCAGCCTTCGGGCTGTCGTTTTTATTTGTAGGGCCAACTAAAAGTCCCTGGTGCATGGCGTCTCGGCCGGCTGGCCTTATAATGCCCGCCTTTGCGTCAACCAGCAGGCTGTGAGTTCTTGGCAAATATAGATAATCCGGCCGCCGAAGTGGCGGCCGACGGCGTCTTCAGGATCGCCCTGGGCGTCGAGTACAAGGGCTCGCGCTATCGCGGCTGGCAACGTCAGGCGTCCGGTGTGCCGACGGTGCAGCAGACCCTGGAAGAAGCGCTGTCGAAAGTGGCGGATTCGCCGGTTTCGCTGATGTGCGCCGGCCGCACCGATGCCGGCGTGCATGCCTGTGGCCAGGTGGTGCATTTCGATACCCAGGCCGAGCGTTCGCTGAAGGCCTGGGTCATGGGTGCCAATATCAATCTGCCCCATGACGTCAGCGTCAGTTGGGCGCAGGTGATGCCAGCGCACTTCCATGCGCGTTTCAAGGCCATCGCCCGGCGTTATCGCTACGTGATCTACAACGATCAGATCCGTCCGGCCCACCTGAACGAAGAGATCACCTGGAATCATCGTCCGCTGGATGTCGAGCGCATGGCCGAGGCCGCCCGTCACCTGATCGGCACCCATGATTTCAGCGCGTTCCGGGCCGGCCAGTGCCAGGCCAAGTCGCCGATCAAGGAAGTGCATCACCTTCGGGTCACCCGCCACGGCAAGATGATCGTCATCGATATCCGCGCCGGGGCCTTCCTGCATCATATGGTGCGCAATATCGCCGGGGTGCTGATGACCATCGGTGCCGGCGAGCGGCCGGTGGAGTGGGCCCGGGAAGTCCTGGAAAGCCGGGTCAGGCGTACCGGCGGCGTTACCGCCCATCCGTTCGGCCTTTACCTGGTGCAGGTAGAGTATCGCGACGAGTTTGCCCTGCCGCAGCGTTACATCGGGCCGCACTTTCTCACCGGCTTCTCGGAACTTGACGGCTGACGCCCGGAAAAGCATTTGTTACCATCCGGGACTTTCTCGGAAAAGCACTCGGGGTTTTACGACATGTCCGCCGTTCGCAGCAAAATTTGCGGAATTACCCGCATTGAAGATGCGTTGGCCGCCGTCGATGCCGGGGCCGATGCCATTGGTTTTGTGTTCTACGCCAAAAGCCCGCGGGCAGTGACGTTCCAGCAGGCGCGGGCGATTATCGCCGCCTTGCCGCCGTTCGTGACCACCGTCGGCCTGTTCGTCAATGCCAGCCGTTGCGAGCTGGGGGAAATCCTCGACGCGGTGCCGCTGGACCTGTTGCAGTTCCATGGCGATGAAACCCGCGAGCAGTGCGAAGGTTATCACCGTCCCTATATCAAGGCCTTGCGGGTCAAGGCCGGTGACGACATCGCCGCGGCCTGTGACGCTTACCCGAGTGCCAGCGGGATTCTCCTCGATACCTATGTCGAAGGTGTTCCCGGGGGAACCGGCGCGGCGTTCGACTGGTCCCTGATACCAACGGGCCTGAGCAAGCCGATTATCCTCGCCGGCGGCCTGACCGTCGACAACGTGGCCGAGGCCATCGCCCGGGTCAAACCCTATGCCGTGGATGTCAGCGGCGGGGTGGAGCAGGGCAAGGGCATCAAGGATCGTACAAAGATCGAAGCGTTCATACGCGCCGTACGCGGTTGCCGAGCGCCAATGTGACGGCTGGCAGCCTGCCGCCGTCCATGCATACCGCCGCAGAAAACAGGCGGGCCCGGTTGTTCGACGGGCCGAAAACGAATTGGAGAAAGACAGCATGAGCAACTGGTTAGTAGACAAACTGATCCCTTCGATCATGCGTTCCGAGGTGAAGAAAAGCTCGGTGCCTGAAGGTCTGTGGCACAAGTGCCCATCGTGCGATGCGGTGCTCTACCGTCCGGAACTGGAAAAGACCCTGGACGTCTGCCCCAAGTGCAACCACCACATGCGCATTGGCGCCCGTGCACGCATCGATATCTTCCTCGACGCCGAAGGCCGTGTTGAGCTGGGTGCCGACCTGGAGCCGGTGGACCGTCTGAAATTCCGTGACGGCAAGAAGTACAAGGACCGCCTGACCGCGGCCCAGAAGCAGACCGGCGAAAAAGATGCCCTGGTGTCCATGAGCGGCACCCTGCTGGGCATGCCGGTGGTGGTTTCCGCCTTCGAATTCTCGTTCATGGGTGGCTCCATGGGCGCCATCGTCGGCGAGCGTTTCGTACGTGCCGCCAACTACGCCCTGGAAAACCGTTGCCCGATGATCTGTTTCGCCGCTTCCGGCGGTGCGCGCATGCAGGAAGCACTGATTTCCCTGATGCAGATGGCCAAGACTTCGGCCGTACTGGCGCGCTTGCGTGAAGAAGGCCTGCCGTTTATCTCGGTGCTGACCGACCCGGTCTACGGCGGTGTTTCCGCCAGCCTGGCCATGCTCGGCGACGTGATCGTCGGCGAACCCAAGGCGCTGATCGGCTTCGCTGGCCCACGGGTGATCGAGCAGACCGTTCGCGAGAAGCTGCCGGAAGGTTTCCAGCGTAGCGAATTCCTGCTGGAGCACGGTGCGATCGACATGATCATCGCCCGCCAGGAACTGCGTCCGCGCCTGGGTAACCTGCTGGCGCAGATGATGGGCCTGCCGACACCCGAATACATCGCCTTGCCTGTTGAACCTGTCATTGTCCCACCGGTGCCTGCAAGCCTATGACCGAACGTACCCTGGGCGAGTGGCTCGCCTACCTGGAGCAATTGCACCCATCGGCCATCGACATGGGGCTGGAGCGCTCGCAAGAGGTAGCGAACCGCATGGGGCTGGGCAGGCCGGCGCCTCGGGTAGTCACCGTGACCGGCACCAATGGCAAGGGTTCGACCTGCGCCTTTGTTGCCTCGTTGCTGCAAGCGCAGGGGCTCAAGGTCGGCGTCTATAGCTCGCCACATCTGCTGCGCTACAACGAGCGCGTGCAGATCAACGGGGTCGAGGCGACGGACGCGCAGTTGTGCGAAGCCTTCGCCGCCCTCGATGCCGGGCGGGGCGAGACTTCCCTGACCTATTTCGAGATGGGCACCCTGGCCGCGCTCTGGCTGTTCGAGCGTGCGGCCCTGGATGTCGTGGTCCTGGAAGTCGGTCTTGGCGGGCGCCTGGATACGGTCAATGTGGTGGATGCCGACCTGGCGCTGGTGACCAGCATTGGTGTCGATCATGCCGAATACCTGGGCAACACCCGCGAATCGGTGGCGTTCGAAAAGGCCGGGATCTTCCGCCCGGGCGCACCGGCGCTGTGTGGTGACCTGAATCCGCCGCAGCCGCTGCTGGACAAGGTCCGTGAGTTGGGTAGCCCGTTCTTCCTGCGTGGCCGGGACTTCGATCTTGGCCTCACCGATGCAAACTGGCAGTGGCGTGGCGTCGACCGCGAGGGCCGGGTGGTCGAGTTGCGCGATCTGCCGCTGCTTGGCCTGCCGATGGAGAACGCCGCCCTGGCCCTGCAGGCTTACCTGTTGATGGATCTGCCATGGCAACCCGAGCGGATTGCCCAGGCGCTGCTGGATACCCGTATTGTCGGCCGGCTGGATCGGCGTAAGCTGACCTGGCAGGGCAAGTCCCTCAGCCTGATGCTGGATGTCGGGCACAATCCCCATGCCGCCGAATACCTGGCCGAGCGCCTGGCGCACAGTCCCTTGAAGGGGCGGCGTTTGGCGGTATTCGGGCTCTTGTCGGACAAGGACCTCGATGGGGTGGTTGCCCCGCTTGAGCGTCATATACAGCACTGGGCGGTAACGCCCCTGCAGACGCCGCGCAGTCGCCCGGCCGCTGACCTGCAAACCGCCTTGGCGGCCCGTGGTGCGTCGGTGAGCGTCTACGAGAGTGTCGCCGCTGCACTGGAAGGGCAATGCGCCCAAGCCACGGCCGATGACGAAATTCTGTTGTTCGGATCGTTTTTTTGTGTTGCCGAGGCGCTGGAGTGGCTGGCCCGGCGCGCCACGGAGGAGGCTGCCAATGGCAATGCTGGATAAAGCGTACAAGCAACGGATGGTCGGTGCCCTGGTGCTGGTGGCCTTGGCGGTGATCTTCCTGCCGATGCTGTTTTCCCGCCAGGACGAGCAGCGTCAGGTTCGGGTCGAGGCGCCGACCGCGCCCCAGGCCTCGGCGCTGCCCCAGGTCAAGGTCGAGCCGGTGCCGGTTCCCGAACCCCAGGCATTGCCCCCGGATTCGGTCCCGGCTGATGAGGAAGTCGAGGAAACGCCGGTGCCTCTCGCACCGGCACCGGCACCGGCACCGGCACCCAAGCCAGTGGCTCCGGTCGCGGCGGCCAAGCCCGTAGCCCCTGCGCCCGCCACCAAACCGGCTCCGGCCCCGGCGCAAACACCGGCCCAGGTGGTTGCAGTGGCGCCGGCCAAGCTCGATACCACGCAAAATCGCGTAGACCCCAACGGCCTGCCGATCAGCTGGTCGGTGCAGTTGGCCAGCCTGTCCAGCCGTGACAGTGCCGAAAGCCTGCAGAAGACCCTGCGCAGCCAGGGTTACAACGCCTATATCCGTTCTTCCGATGGCAAGAACCGGGTCTTTGTCGGTCCGCTGATCGAGCGTGCCGAGGCCGATCGCCTGCGTGACCTGCTGGGTCGTCAGCAGAATCTGAAGGGCTTTGTCGTGCGTTTCCAACCGGAACGCGGGTAAGCCCGCGGCTTTGTATCGAAATGCTCTGACAATCGCCTTACCAGTGGGGCGGCGCTCTGCTAAAATGCGCCGCCTTATCCGTCTGTAGGCTGCACTGTGCCATTTACCTGGGTTGACTGGGCGATTATTGCGGTAATCGTCGTTTCTGCGTTGATCAGCTTGAGCCGTGGTTTCGTCAAGGAAGCCCTGTCCCTGCTCACCTGGATCATTGCCGGCGCGGTCGCCTGGATGTTCGGTGGCTCGTTGTCCGTGTACCTGACCGACTATATCCAGACACCTTCGGCACGCGTGATCGCGGGCTGTGCAATCATGTTCGTCGCCACCCTGCTGGTGGGCGCCATGGTCAACTATCTTATCGGCGAACTGGTTCGCGTCACCGGCCTGTCCGGGACCGACCGCTTCCTCGGCATGGCCTTCGGTGCCGCGCGTGGCGGGCTGCTGGTGGTGGTGGCCGTCGGGCTGCTGAGCCTGGGGCCGGTCCAACAGGATTCGTGGTGGCAGGGCTCCCAGCTCGTGCCAAAATTTCTATTGGTCGCCGACTGGTCCAAGAACCTCATCCTGGGGTGGAGCAGTCGGTGGTTAGCCAGCGGAATCAGCGTACCCGCTGACCTTCCGTTCAAGGAACATCTCTTGCCGGCCAAAACGCCTCAGTAAGAGCTGTTCAGTTCAGATTCATTAAGTAGGGGTTGCGTCGCATGTGTGGCATCGTCGGTATCGTCGGTAAGTCGAACGTCAATCAGGCGCTGTATGACGCGCTAACCGTGCTCCAGCACCGCGGCCAGGACGCTGCCGGTATCGTGACCAGCCATGACGGCCGGTTATTCCTGCGCAAGGACAACGGCCTGGTCCGCGATGTATTCCATCAGCGGCACATGCAGCGCCTGGTCGGACACATGGGCATCGGCCATGTGCGTTACCCGACCGCCGGCAGTTCGACTTCGGCTGAGGCCCAGCCGTTCTATGTCAACTCGCCGTACGGCATCACCCTGGCCCACAACGGTAACCTGACCAACGTCGAACAGTTGGCCAAGGAAATCTACGAGTCGGATCTGCGCCACGTCAACACCAACTCCGACTCGGAAGTGTTGCTCAACGTGTTCGCCCACGAGCTGGCCCAGCGCGGCAAGCTGCAACCGACCGAAGAAGACGTGTTCGCCGCGGTGACCGACGTGCACAACCGCTGCGTCGGTGGTTACGCGGTGGTGGCGATGGTGACTGGCTACGGTATCGTCGGTTTCCGCGACCCCCATGGCATCCGTCCGATCGTGTTCGGCCAGCGTCACACCGACGAAGGCGTCGAGTACATGATCGCCTCGGAGAGCGTGTCCCTGGACGTGCTCGGTTTCACCCTGATCCGCGACCTGGCACCGGGCGAAGCGGTGTACATCACCGAAGACGGCAAGCTGCACACCCGTCAATGCGCGACCAACCCGTCGTTGACCCCGTGCATCTTCGAACACGTCTACCTGGCGCGTCCGGATTCGATCATCGACGGCGTGTCGGTATACAAGGCGCGTCTGCGCATGGGCGAGAAGCTGGCGGAGAAGATCCTGCGCGAGCGTCCGCAGCACGATATCGACGTGGTCATCCCGATCCCGGACACCAGCCGTACCTCGGCCCTGGAGCTGGCGAACCACCTGGGCGTGAAGTTCCGCGAAGGCTTTGTGAAGAACCGCTATATCGGCCGGACCTTCATCATGCCGGGCCAGGCGGCCCGCAAGAAGTCCGTGCGGCAGAAGCTCAACGCCATCGAGCTGGAATTCCGTGGCAAGAACGTCATGCTGGTGGACGACTCCATCGTGCGCGGCACCACGTGCAAGCAGATCATCCAGATGGCCCGCGAAGCCGGCGCGAAAAACGTCTACTTCTGCTCGGCGGCCCCGGCGGTGCGCTACCCGAACGTCTACGGTATCGACATGCCGAGTGCCCATGAGCTGATCGCCCACAACCGCACGACCCAGGACGTGGCCGACCTGATCGGCGCCGACTGGCTGATCTACCAGGACCTGCCGGACCTGATCGAGGCCGTCGGTGGTGGCAAGATCAAGATCGAGAACTTCGATTGCGCGGTGTTCGACGGCAAGTACGTCACCGGCGACATCGACGAGCACTACCTGGCCAAGATCGAGCAGGCGCGTAACGATGCGTCCAAGGTCAAGACCCAGGCGGTCAGCGCGATCATCGACCTGTACAACAACTGAGTAAAAACCGGCTCTGGGGTGTGGTCGCGGTCCTGAAAACACCGCAACCCTGTAGGAGCCGGGCTTGCCCGCGAAGCTTCTGGCGGTCTCAAGGGCCCCTTCGCGGGCAAGCCCTGCTCCTACAGGGGTCGTGTCCACCCTTAAAACCGGTTTTAATCTTCAAGAGAATCGAACAAGGAGTGGCAGCATGAGTCAGGAATGGGATGCCGGTCGGTTGGACAGCGATCTCGAGGGCGTAGCCTTCGACACCCTGGCCGTCCGTGCCGGTCAGCACCGCACGCCGGAAGGCGAGCACGGCGACCCGATGTTCTTCACCTCCAGCTACGTGTTCCGCACCGCCGCCGATGCGGCGGCGCGTTTCGCCGGGGAAGTGCCGGGTAACGTCTACTCGCGCTACACCAACCCCACCGTGCGTTCCTTCGAAGAGCGCATCGCCGCCCTGGAAGGGGCCGAGCAGGCGGTTGCGACCGCCACCGGCATGGCCGCGATCATGGCCGTGGTCATGAGCCTGTGCAGTGCCGGCGACCATGTGCTGGTCTCGCGCAGTGTGTTCGGCTCCACCATCAGTCTGTTCGAGAAGTACTTCAAGCGCTTCGGCGTTGAAGTCGACTACGTACCGTTGGCCGACCTGTCGGGCTGGGACGCGGCGATCCGGCCGAATACCAAGCTGCTGTTCGTCGAATCGCCGTCCAATCCGCTGGCCGAACTGGTGGATATCGCCGCGTTGGCTGAAATCGCCCATGCCAAGAGTGCGATGCTGGTAGTGGACAACTGTTTCTGCACGCCGGCCCTGCAACAGCCTTTGAAGCTGGGCGCGGACATCGTCGTGCATTCGGCGACCAAGTTCATCGACGGCCAGGGTCGTTGCATGGGCGGCGTGGTTGCCGGGCGTGGCGAGCAGATGAAGGAAGTCGTCGGTTTCCTGCGCACCGCCGGGCCGACCCTCAGCCCGTTCAACGCCTGGATCTTCCTCAAGGGCCTGGAAACCCTGAACCTGCGCATGCGCGCCCACTGTGCCAATGCCCAGGCCCTGGCCGAGTGGCTGGAGCAGCAGGACGGCATCGAGAAGGTCCATTACGCCGGTCTCAAGAGCCACCCGCAGCACGAACTGGCCCAGCGTCAGCAACGCGGTTTCGGTGCGGTGGTGAGCTTCGAGGTCAAGGGCGGCAAAGAGGGCGCCTGGCGCTTTATCGACGCCACCCGACTGATCTCGATCACCGCCAACCTGGGTGACAGCAAGACCACCATCACCCACCCGAGCACCACTTCCCACGGCCGTCTGGCGCCGCAGGAGCGTGAGGCCGCGGGGATTCGCGACAGCCTGATCCGTGTCGCCGTCGGCCTCGAAGACGTGGCCGACCTGCAAGCCGACCTGGCTCGCGGGTTGGCGGCCTTGTGATCGAGTGGTCCCTGGACACGGCCGTTGCCAATAACGGCCGTGTCGCCCTGGTGACGGGCGCGGCCCGTGGTATCGGCCTGGGGATCGCGGCGTGGTTGATCAGCGAAGGCTGGCAGGTGGTGCTCACCGACCTCGATCGTCGCCGTGGCGCCAAGGTGGCCCGGATCCTGGGCGAGAATGCCTGTTTCATCGGCATGGATGTGGCCGATGAAGCCCAGGTGGCCCAGGGCGTTGCCGAGGTATTGGGCCGTTTCGGCCGGATCGATGCCCTGGTGTGCAACGCGGCGATTGCCGATCCCCACAACATCACCCTCGAAAGCCTCGACCTGGCGCACTGGAATCGCGTGCTGGCGGTCAATCTCGGCGGGCCGATGCTGCTGGCCAAGCACTGCGCGCCTTATCTGCGTGCCCACTGCGGCGCGATCGTCAACCTGGCCTCTACCCGTGCGGCGCAGTCGGAACCCGACAGCGAGGCCTATGCGGCGAGCAAGGGCGGTCTATTGGCCCTGACCCACGCCCTGGCGATCAGCCTCGGGCCGGAGATCCGGGTCAATGCGGTCAGTCCGGGCTGGATCGATGCCCGCGATCCCTCGGTACGTCGGGCCGAGCCGTTGAGCGACGCCGACCATGCCCAACATCCGGCGGGAAGGGTAGGGACGGTCGAGGATGTGGCGGCGTTGGTGGCCTGGTTGCTGTCGAGGCATGCGGGGTTTGTCACCGGCCAGGAATTCGTGGTTGACGGTGGCATGAGCCGCAAGATGATCTACCGGTAGGAGCGAGCTTGCTCGCGATGGACGTCAACGATAACGCGGGAAGTCTGCTAGCCCGTAGTGTTCCGGCTACCATCGCGAGCAAGCTCGCTCCTACAGAGAGCAGGGCTTGATGGTCTTGCCTGTGACACGAATCTGTCTTTTTCTGAAAAACTTCAAGCAGGCTATTGACTTAGGTCCGCTACCTGCGTAAATTTCGCGGCCTCAACGAAGCAAAGGGTGATTAGCTCAGCTGGGAGAGCATCTGCCTTACAAGCAGAGGGTCGGCGGTTCGATCCCGTCATCACCCACCACTCGTTGAGCTTCTCGCAAGAGAATCGGATGTTCCGCAAGGAACTTCCAACCGACGCGCAGCGGTAGTTCAGTCGGTTAGAATACCGGCCTGTCACGCCGGGGGTCGCGGGTTCGAGTCCCGTCCGCTGCGCCATATTTGTACAGGTCGCCTTGTGCGGTCTGCGATTGAAAGGCACCGAAGCTTTTTGATCACGGGTTTCAAGATTTCAAACGGACGCAAGTCCGAGCGATACGCAGCGGTAGTTCAGTCGGTTAGAATACCGGCCTGTCACGCCGGGGGTCGCGGGTTCGAGTCCCGTCCGCTGCGCCATACACCGCTTCAAGGCCCTTGAACTCCTTGAAGCAAAGAAAATGCCCCGGCTTGCCGGGGCTTTTTTTTGCCTGTTTTTTGCCCGCCACTGCCTGGGCTTCTTGCGCTGACTTGAAGTCGTCCCCTTCGATTCTCTTGTGACACGTTTTAAATACGCTGCGAATGTTTAAAAAAGTGTCATGAAAGTTCCTTCTTTGCTCTTCCTTTGAAAGTTGCAAACTTTCGTTATTTATTTCCTTTGCAACGGCACTTCGTGGTTATCCGATCTAGGACGATTCCTATGTTTTCGGCCCCCCCCTTTGACTAGAGTGAATCCACGCAGCGCCTGGCTTGCCGTGTGCGCAGGGCGCTGAGGTTTAAAGTCTTTCACTTTGGTTTGGCGTGCCTGAAGGGCATTTTCATGGGGCTGGAATATGTCGATAAAAGAACTGATTCCTTATATTAATACCCTGCCTGACAGGCCCTGCGGTCCGAACTTGGAATACCGCGCGGACTTTATTCAACTGTTACAAGAAATAGACGGCGGCAACGAAGTTCAATACGGCGATCATGTGTACCCCGCAACGCCGGTGGACTGGCAACGGGTACGCTCGCTGTGCCTGACGCTGCTGGAGGATGCTCTCGACCTGCGGGTGGCGGTTTGCCTGGCGCGGGCCTTGCTGGAATTGCACGGGCTGCCCGGCTTTGTCGATGGCTTGCGGCTGATCGACAGTCTGCTGCGTGAGCGCTGGGAGGATGTTCACCCGCAGCTCCTGGCCGAAGACGATCACGATCCGCTGATGCGCCTCAATACCCTTGCCGAGCTGGCGGTGCCCACCAGTGTGGTCCAGGTGCTCAAGCGTCAGCAACTGGGCAATGCCATGGGCCTTGAACCGCTGCGTCTGACCGATCTGGCCTGCATCGCCGAGTCCGCCGAGGAGGAGGTTCGGACACAAGGACTGGCGCGTCTGGGCGCGCTGATCGAGTCCAAGGCCCGTGCTGAGCTGATCGAGAACCTGAGCTTGTTGAGGGCTCTGGTCGAACTGATCGCGCGGATCGGTGCTTGTCTCGAGGAAAAAATCGCGGCCCCCGGTATTTCGCCGCTGGACGGCCTCGGGCGGGCCCTGGACAAGTGGTGCCGCATCGCCGAAGAGCGTTGCGATGTCGTCTTGCCGCCGCTAGGCGATGACTTGCCCCCGGCCCTGGCCACCGATGTGACAAGTCGCGCTCCAGCTGCCTGGAGCGGTGTCTGCCAGTCCCGTGAGGACGTAGTCCGCGCCCTGGATGCCATTTGCGCCTACTACGCCCACCACGAACCTTCGAGCCCGGTGCCCTTGCTGGCGGCCAGGACGCGTCGGCTCGCCAGCATGAGTTTTCTCGAAGCGATCGCCGAACTGGTGCCGGGCAGCCTTGCCGACCTGCATGCGCTGGGCGGTATCACCGATGACTAACCTTTCCCTCCCTGCTCAGGTTTATCTGTATGTCCAGTAACAACAGCCAGAAATTCATTGGGCGCAACCGTGCGCCACGGGTCCAGATCGAATATGACGTCGAGTTGTACGGCGCCGAAAAGACCATCGAGATCCCCTTTGTCAACGGCGTGTTCGCCGATCTCTCGGGGGCCAACCGGGACGACCTGCCGCCGGTGGCCGAGCGCAAGTTCCTGGAAATTGATATCGACAATTTTGATGAGCGCATGGCCGCCATCGAACCCCAGGTGCGCATCAGTGTGCCCAACCAACTGACGGGGGAAGGGCAGATGGCGGTGTCGCTGGCCTTCAAGAGCATGGACGACTTCTCGCCCGGCGCCGTGGCCCGCAATGTCGAGCCGCTGCGTGAACTGCTGGAGGCGCGCAATCAACTGGCCAACCTGCTGACCTATATGGACGGCAAGAGTGGCGCCGAGCAACTGATGGCCAAGTTGCTGGAAAACCCGGCCCTGATGCAGTCGCTGCTGGCCCACGCCAAGCCGGCGGCCACCGAGTCCGAAGACTGATGCCTTCGATGATCGCTCCCTGAAACAGGTAAATATCCGTGTCCGCCACATCTCAGAATCAGTCCGGCATCGACCCGACGGCCGAGCTCTCGCCCAGTGAATTCAACGACCTGCTGCAACGCGAGTTCAAGCCCCGCGGCGAGCCGGTGCGCGAAGCCATTGAAAATGCGGTACAGACCCTGGCCCAACAGGCGCTGCGCACGACCCACCTGATTGCCCACGACACCCTCGGCACCATCCAGGCCCTGATCGGTGAAATCGACGCCAAGTTGTCCGCGCAAGTCAACGATATCCTCCATCACCCGGATTTCCAGGCCGTCGAATCAGCCTGGCGCGGCCTCGACTACCTGGTGAGCAATACCGAGACCGACGAGAAACTCAAGATCCGTTTCCTCAACGTCGCCAAGGACGAAGTCGCCCGCGAGCTGAAGAAATTCAAGGGCGCGGCCTGGGACCAGAGCCCGCTGTTCAAGAAAATCTACGAGCATGAGTACGGCCAACTGGGCGGTGAGCCCTTCGGTGTGCTGATCGCCGATTTCTATTTCGATAACAGCCCACCGGATGTGGAGCTGTTGGCGTCACTGGCCAAGATTGCCGCCGCGGCCCATGCGCCCCTGATCAGCGCGGCGTCGCCGGCGGTGATGTTGATGGACTCCTGGTGCGAGGTCGCCAACCCCCGCGACCTGAGCAAGCTGTTCCTCACTCCCGAGCATGCCGCCTGGCGCAATCTGCGGCGCTCCGAGGATTCGCGCTATATCGGCCTGACCATGCCGCGTTTTCTCGGGCGTATTCCCTACGGCGCACGTACCGCGCCAGTGGAGGAGTTCGCCTTCGAGGAGGTCACCGAAGGCCAGGCGCAGAACTACCTGTGGGCCAATGCGGCCTATGCCATGGGCATCAATATCAACCGCTCCTTCAAGGAGTACGGCTGGTGCTCGCGGATTCGCGGCATCGAGTCCGGCGGCGCCATCAGCGGGCTGCCGGTGCATACCTATCCGACCGAGGACGGCGGCGTCGACATGACCTGTCCGACCGAGGTCGCCATCAGTGACCGGCGCGAAGTGGAGTTGGCCAAGAACGGCTTCATGCCCCTGGTGCATTGCAAGAACAGCTCGCTGGCGGCGTTTATCGGCGCGCAGTCCTTGCACGCTCCCCAGGAATACGACGACCCCGACGCCACCGCCAATGCACAGTTGGCGGCGCGGTTGCCGTATCTGTTCGCCACCTGCCGTTTTGCCCATTACCTCAAGTGCATCGTGCGCGACAAGATCGGCTCCTTCAGTGAGCGCGAAGACATGGAGATCTGGCTCAACAATTGGATTGTCAAGTACGTCGAGCATAACCCGGCGACCGCCAGCGACGCCGACAAGGCGCGCAAGCCGCTGGCGGGTGCCGAAGTGGTGGTGCAGGAAGTGGAGGGCAGCCCGGGCTTTTACCAGGCCAAGTTCTTCCTGCGTCCCCACTATCAATTGGAAGGCCTGAGCGTATCCCTGCGACTGGTCTCCCGACTGCCCTCGGTCAAAGGCTGAGGGGTTCATGCCCGACCGGGGCCTGGTCCCGGGAAAGGTACTTAACCATTCAAATAAACAGATGTTGGAGTCCGCATGATTGTATTGAAATTCAAAACCGAGATTAAGGGGAACTGCCAGGAGAAGGATCACAAGGACTGGATCGTCATCGACACCTGGGGGTTCGGTGGTTTTCGCTCCATCTCCGTCGGCAATAATCGCGAGCCAAGCGTCGGGAATGTCACCGAGCTCACCTTGACCAAGACCACCGATATCGCCTCGCCCAACCTGTTTATCGAGTCGGTCACTGGCAAGTCCCTGGACCAGGCGACCTTGCGCGTCATCCAGACCAGTGGCAGTTCGACGGGCAAGAACGAACCCTACATCGAGCTCACGCTGGATGCGCCGATAATCAGTAGCTACAGCGTCAGCGGTAATGGAGATAGCCGTCCGACCGAGACCTTCCAGATCAGCTTCACCAAGATTCGATACAAGTACACGCACTTCGTTGAAGGCAAAGCTGGCGCGCCTACTGACAAGACTTACAACATGCTGAGCCATACCACCGAGGACTAATCAAGTGCCGCCGGATTCCGTACCACGTTGCGGAATCTGGCGGTGCCCGGGTTTTTTTGGGAGGATTTTCATGAGCACTTCCATGACACCGCTGCTCGAACGTCTGCTGCGTCCCGCCAATCCTGGCGATGAGATGACCCGGCGCCGGGCGGGGGGCGGTGCGCAGCAAGAGCTGGAACAGCTGTGCCGAGATCTGACGCTGCTGTTCAATGCCACCGGACTCGGGGCGATCTGCCCGTTGGGCAGCCAGCCCCATGTCACCCGTTCAGTGCTCAACTATGGCCTGGGCAACCTGGCGGGCGTGGTGCTGTCGAGCATCGATACGCAGAAGCTCGAGAGCCGCATCCGTGAAATCGTCCTGGATTTCGAACCGCGCATCCTGCGTTACAGCGTCGCGGTGCAACTGCTGCCGGTGACGTCCTGCAGTGCCAGCCTGAATTTTCTGATCGAGGGCGAGATCCGCGGCCTCGATGCGTTGCACGCCTTTCGCCTGGAGTCGGCCTGGAACACCGAAAGTGGTGAGGTGCGGGTCCGGCCCTATGGTCGACCGTCCACCCATGGATGAGCGGCTGCTGCGGCACTACGAGCGTGAATTGAGTTTCCTGCGTGAAGCCGGTGCCGAGTTCGCCGAGGACTACCCCAAGATCGCCGCCACCCTGGGGCTGCGTCCCGATGAGGTGACCGATCCGTCGGTGGAGCGTTTGCTGGAGGGGCTGAGTTTTCTCACTGCCCGGGTGCAACTGCAAATGGAAGCCGAGTTTCCGCGTTTCACCGAGAGCCTGCTGGAACTGGTGCAGCCGCAGCAGTTGCTGCCGGTGCCGTCCATGGCGGTACTGCAGCTTTCCCCGGACTTGCAGGAGGGCTCGCTGGCCTCGGGGTTCACCTTGCCGGCCGATAGCGTGGTGCGCTCCGTGGGTGAGGCGGGCGGGCAAGACCCGCGCTGCGAGTTTCGCAGCCTGCGCCCGGTGACGCTCTGGCCCCTGGTCCTGGACTCGGCCGAGTACCTGCCCAGCGCGGGACTGCTCAAGGGCTTGCCCGCCAGCGTCGTCAAGCAGGAAGGTGGTGCCTTGCGCCTGCGTCTGCGAACCACCGCCGGGGTGTCCTTCGATCAATTGGCACTGCAGGAGCTGACGCTGTTCCTGCGCGGCGATGGTTCGCTGCCGCTGGCGGTCCAGGAAGCCCTGTTGACACGTGCCGAAGGTCTGTTCGTACGTTGCGGCGAAGGCGAGGGCGGATGGAGCCCGCGAATCGACCCCGAGCATATCCGGCAACCGCCTGCGCACCCGGCCTCCAGCCAGTATGCACGGTCGTTGAACAGTGACGCGGTGTGCGCGCAACTCAAGACCTTTCTCGCCTTCGCCGAGGGCGAGCGCTTTGTCAGCCTGGGTGGCCTGGGGCCGGCGTTGCGCGAGTGTCCGGCGCGCAGCGTGGAGCTGGTGGTGGTGTTCGCGCCCCTGTCACAACCCTTGTCGGCGCTGCTCAATGCCAGCCACTTCGGGTTGTTCTGCGTACCGGTGATCAATCTGTTCAACAAGCGGGTCGAGCGAATCGTCGTCGATCCTTATCGGCATGACTTGCCCTTGGTGGTCGACAAGGCCCGGCCACTCGCCTACGAGATCCAGGAGGTCCTGGCGGTCCATGGCTATGCCGCCGGCTCCAAGGAACGCCAGGTCATCCTGCCGTTGTATGCCCCGCAACGGCAGGATGGAGACGAGCGTCGCCTGGCGGGGTTCTACCAGATGCAGCGCACCCCCAGCCGCGTTCCACAGCGCTTTGTCGACGGGCAGCGACGTTATCGCGGCTGTGACGCCAGTCTGGTCGTGGCGCTGGAGGCGGACGCCGAGTTGCAGCGCCTGGCGGTGGACGTGCTGTGTTCCAACCGCGATCTGCCGTTGCGCCTGCCCCTGGGGTCGGGCAACACCGATTTCGTCCTCGACGTGGGCGCCCCGGTATTGGCGATCCGTTGTGTGGCCGGGCCTTCGCGACCGCTCCCCGCGCCGTCCCAGGGCGACCGGCAATGGCAGGTGGTGCGGCAGTTGTCGCGCAACTACCTGCCCCTGGCTCACCACGACGGGGCGGCCGGGGCCCGGGCCTTGCGCGAGTTGCTGGCGCATTACCTGCCCGAGGGCGACAGCAGCGGGCACAAGTTGCTGCAAGGTATCGTCTCGTTGCGCGCGCAGGTCGTCACCCGGCGTTTGCCCGGGGCCGGGCCGGTGGCGTTCGGTCGCGGGCTGAACCTGATCCTGGTCCTTGATGACGCCGCCTGCGAAGGCACCGGGACCTATCTGTTCGGCGCCGCGCTGGAGCGTTTTTTTGTGCGTTATGCCGCGCTCAATGCCTTTATGCAGACCGAGTTGCACAGTGTGGGCCGAGGCCATATCAAGACCTGGCAGGCGAGGGCGGGTCAATGCATGATCTGGTAGCGCCACCGCCCGAGTTGGTCGAACAGCCCTGGCGCTACGATTTTTTTGCCGCGATGCGTTTGCTCGAGCGCACTTACCCTGATGCGCCGCGCTGGGGGACGGCGCAGCGCCTGGGCGACGATCCGTTGCGTCTGGCGCAGCACGTCTCGCTGGCGTTCGAGCCGGCGATGATCGCTCAACTGCGCCTGCGTGAGGGCCGTGCCGCGCAACTGGCGGTGAACTTCTTCGGCCTGACGGGGGCGAACGGGCCGATGCCCCTGCATTTCAGCGAGGATGTGCTGTCGCGCCAGATCAACCATGGCGACAGTACCCTGGCGCACTTTCTCGATGTGTTTCACCACCGTCTGCTGAGCCTGCTTTATCGAAGCTGGGCGCGGGTGCGGCCGGTGGTCTGGGCCGATCGTCCGGCCGACGACCGTTTCGCCGACTATGTGTCGGCGTTCTCTCCGGGCCAGCCCCGCGCCTTGCCCAACGCCACGCGCTACTACGCGCCGCAGTTTATCGATCAGCGCCGCAGTGCCGCCGGTTTGCTGGCCCTGGTCCGGGATCTGCTGCGCCTGCCGGTGGCGCTCAGCAGCCTGGGCCGGCATCGGACTGTCCTGGCATCCGATGAACGCTTGCAGCTGGGTCGGCGGCGCGAGTCGGCGCGGCTGGGCGGGGCCGCGTTGCTGGGGCGCCGGCTGTGGAATATCCAGCACAGTTTCTGCCTGCACCTGGGGCCTTTGTCCTGGGCGGACTACCAGCACCTGCTGCCCGGCGGACGTTACTTCGAACCCTTGTGCCAACTGGTCGAATGTTATGTCGGACCGACCTTTCAATGGGATCTCGATGTGTGTCTGGAGGCAGGGCAGCGACCAGGCCTGCAACTGGGCGCACGGCAGGGCCTGGGACGGGCCTGCTGGTTGGGGCACAAGGGTGCGACGGCAGCGGGATGGCGCTTCGAACCTGCGCGCTTTCAGCGACCCGCACCGGGCCACGTCGGCTGATTTAGGAGTTATCCGATACCCCGCGGGGCACCCTTCACTGACACTGCGCGGGCTTTCCACGGATGTCTGTCTGGAGCACGCATGAATCAGCAAGTTGTAATGGGCGCCTTGCTTTCCTGTTCGTTTGGCGCCGCACCGGCTCCCCTGGGTGTCCTGCCGCTGGGGCGGGTCAAGGTCGAAGGTCGGCTGGCGGCGAACATTCTCGATCATCAACCCATGGTCAATATTCCTGCCTTCGGCCTCTGCCGCAGCCCGGCCAACCCCCAGGTCGCGGCGGCGACGGCCGCCGCCATGGGCGTGTTGACGCCGATGCCCTGCGTGCCCGCCACGCTCACGCCCTGGCAACCCGGTGCGATGCGAACACGGATTGCCAAGCTGCCGGCGCTGGACCACTGCTGCACCTGCCAGTGCAACTGGGGTGGTCAGATCAGTGTCAATGCCAGCGCCACCCTCAAGACCACGATTGCCTGAGCGAGCCCTTGTCACCATGTCCGAAAACACCTACTACCGTGTCCAGGTGCCTGGCGTCGATGCCACGCTATTGCTGCTGGCGCTCACCGCCCAGGAGGGGTTGAGCCGGCTCGGCGAGTATGAGCTGACGCTCTCCTGTGCAGACGATGGCTTACAGGCCGATGACTTGCTCGGGCGACCCCTGGCACTGGGCCTGGGTGTCGAGGAAGGGCGGGGACGTTTCATCCAGGGTTATATCAGTGCCTTCAGCGCCATGGGGCGAGTCGGTCGCGATGCGCGCTACCGGGTTTCGCTCAGGCCTTGGTTATGGTTCCTGGCGCAGTCGCGGCGCCACCGGATTTTCCAGAACATGACCTTGAAGGAGGTGCTGGAGGACGTATTCAAGGACTATTCCGACTGTTTCGATTGGCGGGCCGAAGAATCTACGGAGCCGATGGAGTACTGCGTGCAGTTCGCTGAAAGCGACTTTGCTTTTTTCAGTCGTTTGCTGGAGGACGCAGGGCTGTACTACTTCTTCGAAGACCAGGATGAGGTTCACCTGTTGGTCATCGTCGACTCCATGGGGATGCACAAGCCGGTGCAACACCTGCGTGAAATGAGTTATCGGCCCAACCTGGACAACAACCCGGGCATCATGCAGCGCTGGGAGTCCCGCGCCGAGCTGCGTCCTGGGTTGTTCAGCCTGGTGGACTTCGATTTCTCCAAGGCCAGTAACCGTGAAGCCAGCGTTCTCTCGGTCAGCCACGCGAGCGCGGCGACGTCGCGCCATGGTGACTATCGCCAGGAAGGTTTTCCGGGGCGCTTCAAGGGACGCCGGTCCGGCGAAGCCCTGGCACGGATTCAGCTCGAAGCCGCGCAGGTCTGCCAGCAGTCGCGATGGGGTGTCAGCCAGTCGCCTTACCTGGTGCCCGGTCAGTGTTTCAGCCTGGTCGATCACCCTCGAACCGAGCAGAACGGCGATTACCTGATTGTTGCCGCGACCTTGCAGTTCGATGAAGGGGCTGGGTTACGCTGCGAAGTCGAGGCGATCCCGACCACCCAGGTGTTTCGCGCGCCGATCCAGACACCGCGTCCGCTGATCGCCGGACCACAGACGGCCTTTGTGGTCGGCAAGGAAGGCGATCCGATCTGGGTCGACGAGTACGGTCGGATCAAGGTGCAGTTTCACTGGGACAGCAGCGGACGACGCAACGAGGCGTGTTCCTGCTGGGTCCGGGTCGCCCAGCCGATAGCCGGCAAGCGTTGGGGGGCGCTGTTCGTGCCGCGGGTCGGGCAGGAGGTGGTGGTGGAGTTCCTCGGCGGCGACCCCGACCGGCCCCTGGTCACCGCCGGGCTCTATAACGCCGGTCACCGGCCACCCTGGGAACTGCCGGCCCAGGCGGCCCGCAGTGGTCTCAAATCGCAGTCCCTGGGCGAGCAGGATGTCTACAACGAGTTGCGCTTCGACGACAAGAAGGGCCACGAGCAACTGCTGATCCATGCCGGACGCAACCAGGACCTGACGGTGCGCAACGATGCGTTCGCCAGCATTGGCAACGACTGGCACCTGACGGTGGGCGCCAATCAGTTTCTCAAGGTCGAGGATGACCTTCATGAGTCCGTGGGCGGCCGGCGCAACACTCGGGTCGACGCCGATCAATCGCTGGATATCGGCGGTGACAGCCATTGCCGGATTGCCGGCCAATGGCAGTCGAGCGCCACCGATATGGATTTCAAGGCCAACGGCAAGCTGGTGCTGGAAGCCGGCAAGAGCCTGACCCTCAAGGTCGGTGCCAGTACCCTGGTGCTCAGCGCCGCGGGTGTGGCGATCAATGGCAAGACCGTGACCCTCGACGGCACCGCCTCGGTCGACATCAATGGCGGCGCCACCGCGGCCACCACCTCGGCCAAGGCGGCTGCACCTGCGAAGGCCAAGGCACCCAAGGAGGCCGACGATGGTCGCGATTAAGCCGGTGTTTCGACGGGCCCTGTGCCTGCTGCTGGTGTCGACGCTCCCGGGCTGTGCCTGGTTCTGGTCGGACGAACCGCCGCCTGAACCGCGTATCGCGTTGTCCCTGGAAGCGGCACTGGACAGCAATCCCGACCTGCATGGGCGGCCGTCGCCGGTGATCGTCAGGCTGCTGCAACTGGCGGACAGCAAGCGCCTGGAACAGGTCGAGCTGTTCCAGTCCGAAGCCGCGGCCGAGCAGGCGCTGGGCCGTGATCTGCTGCGCCAGGAATCGTTGCTGCTGCGCCCGGGCCAGCAGCAGGAGCAGAACTTTCTTCCCGTGCCCGGCACCCGCTTTATCGCGCTGGTGGCCGAGTACCGCAATATCGACCATGCCCAGTGGTGGGCCTGGGCCGAAATCGACCCGACGCGCCCCTCGCGGCTGAAGGCCCAGATCGCTCGCCAGCGCGTGGCGTTAACGTCGGCGCCGGCAGAGGAGAATGCCGATGAGTAGTCACGACGGCGTCGTCTGGTCAGAAGGCATGTTTCTGCTGCCGCAGCACTTCCAGCAGCAAGAGCGCCATCATCGGGCCCGGCTGGCGCAGGTCCTGCGTGCCGTGCAACCCCATGGCTGGGGCTTTGTCACACTGAAAATCGATGCCGCGCAGTTGGCGCTGGGCAACCTGGCCCTGAGCGCCTGCGAAGGGATCATGCCCGATGGCAGTCCCTTCGCCCTGACGGACGAGGAACTGGTCCGGCTGCGTTATCCGGTGGCCGACGGCGAGCGTGACGTGCAGTTGGTGCTGGCCCTGGCCCTCAATCGCCCTGGGGCGGCGGACACCGAAACCGCCCCCGGGGACGACAGCCTGGCCCGTTACCGGATCAGCGAAGTCCTGGTGGCCGACGCCAATACCGAGGGCGGCGAGCCGGCCTGTTTGCAGGTCTGTCGTCTGAACCTGAAGCTGGCGCGGGAGGCGGATGTCGCCGCCTCCCATGTCTTTTTGCGGGTGGCCCGGGTGGTGGAGCGCACGGCCGCCGGCCTGGTGGTGCTCGACCGGCAACAGGTGGCACCGTTGCTGGCCTGGCGTAGTTCGCCGGTGTTGGCGCGCTCCGTCGACGAACTGATCGCCCGCGCCCGCCAACGCGGTGTGGCCCTGGCCGGCGGGCTTGGCCAGGGCGGGCTCGGCGGGATGACCGAGATCCAGCAGTACGTGATGCTGCAGAGCGTCAATCGCGCCGAAAGCCTGCTGATGCACCTGGCCAGCCAGCCGGCGCTGCACCCCGAGTTGCTGTACCGCGAGTTGGTGCGGCTGGCCGGCGAACTGGCGATTTTCGGCCAGGAGCGCAAGCGCCCCAGGGCGTATCCGCCGTACCGCCATGACCGCCTGGGCGAGAGCTTTGTGCCGTTGATCCAGGACCTGTTGCAGGCGCTGAGTGCGGTGGCCGGTGCCGACGTGGTCGCCCTGGCGCTCAAGAGCGGTGCCTTTGGTTTTCGTTTTGCCCAGGTGCCGGATATCAACCTGTATCAATCGGCGCGTTTTATTCTCGCGGTGCGTGCGCAGGTGCCCGACGAGGAACTGCGCAAAAGTTTCCCCAGCCGCTTGAAGATCGGTCCGGCCGAGCGCCTGCACGACCTGGTGAACCTGCAATTGCCGGGGTTGGCGATCCAGGTGTTGCCGACGGCGCCCAGGGAGCTGCCTTACTACCCCGGCTTCAGCTATTTCCAGCTGTCGAACGACCATCCCTTGTGGGCTGATCTGGTGGACACCAGCGGCTTCGGCCTGCATGTGGCCGGTTCGTTTCCGGGGCTGCAATTGGCGTTCTGGGCCATCAGGGAGGCGTGATGGCGTTTGCCAGAACGGCTCGCGGATCGCGCAAAAACGCCCGCGAGCGTGTCCAGGCCGGGCCGGCGGTTGCCGATGAAAACCTCTGCGTGCTGGCTGACGACCTGCTGCATGAGGTGGTGGTGTTCCAGCGCCTGAAGCGCCAACCCGACCTGCCGGCGCTACGTTTGCGCCTGATCGCCCGGTTGCGGACCTTCCAGCGGCAGGCCCTGGCTTGCGGTATCGAATCACGCATCGTGTTGCGTGCCCGTTATGCCCTGTGCACCTTGCTCGATGAAATCATCGCCAGCAGCGAATGGGCCCGGGGCGCCTGGTCACGGCACAGCCTGCTGATGACTTTTCATCAGGAAGCCGAAGGCGGCGAAGGCTTTTTCGCCTATCTGGACGAGGCGCAGCTCAAGCCGGTGGAGCACCTGGCGCTGCTCGAACTGATGTACCTGTGCCTGGCCCTGGGCCTGGAGGGCCGTTATCGAATCGAACGCGAAGGCCGTTCGATCCTGATCCTCAAACGTGCCCGACTCTACGAAACCCTGCGCCTGTACCGCGAGCGTTATCCGCGTCCGTCGCCGAAAACCGCTCCGCCGGGCCGCTGGCCACGGCGTGCGTTGTGCTGGACCTTGGGCGGCCTGCTGGTGTTGCTGATGGGCCTCGCCGTCGCGGGTGCCTATGACTTGCAGGTGCGTTCCGCCCAGCAGCGGCTTGGATTGTCGCGGCTGTCGTCCACCGTGGCGACATTCCCTCCTGCGCCGGCAGCCCTGCCCACGCTGGCTGAGCGCCTGGCCGAGGATATCCGCGCCGGACGCCTGACGTTGCAGGAGGAGGCCGGCGCCGTGCGGCTGTTGCTCGGTACCAGGCAATTGTTTGCCCCAGGCGGCAGCTTGATCGCGCCAGAAAGTCGAGCCACCTTGCAGCGTACTGCCACGGTGCTGGCGGATTGGCCGGGGCGTATCCGGATCATCGGCCACAGTGACGACACGCCGGTGGGCAAGGGCCGGGTCTCCAACCAGCAGCTCTCGCTGCGGCGCGCCCACGCGGTGTTGGTCGAGATGTTCGGCGCGGCGGCCGACCCCGGGCGGGTCCAGGCCCTGGGGCGTGGTGCCAGTGAGCCACGGGTGCCGAATGACAGCGCGGACAACCGGGCGCGCAATCGTCGGGTGGAGATTGTGCTCGAACCGCTCTGACCGCCAGCGCCCCGCCAGGGGGCGCGTCACCCCATTTGCCCTAGCCGGATGACTGCCACCATGCTCTTGAGATTGCTGAAAAACCTGTTGCGGGCGCTGCCGCTGGTGGTGGGGCTTTATCTGCTGACCCTGCTGGTCCGCCATCAGGGGCCGCGCTTGTCTATCGATGGTGTTGCGCCGCTGGCCCAGGACTGGCAGCAGTGGCTGTTGCTGGGCCCTATGTACCTGGTGGGGCTGATTTTTTTCGGGTGGGCCCGGCGACGGCGCAAGCGTCGGGAGTTGCTCCGCGCCGAGGCGGCGCAGTCGGCGTTGCAGCAACTCAATCCTCCTGGTACCCGGGAACGGCGCTTGCGCGAGCGGCTGGAGCACTGGCGCCTGGAAAGCCAGGCCAACGCCAGCGGCCCGGTGTTCCTGCTGTTGGGGGCGACCGGTGCCGGCAAGCGCAGTCTGATGGGAGAAAAGGGCCGTCGCGCACCCACGGGCGACGAGTTGCCGCATGATGATTTGCACCCAGGGCGTATCGGCGCTTTTTCCGTCATGGCCGTGAGCGCCGCGTTGCTGACCCAGGCCGATCCTGACGGCAAAGGGTTATGGCGTTGCCTGCTCGATGAACTGAGCCGCTCGCGTCGTCACGGCTTGGGGGTTGCGGGAGCGGTGCTGGTGCTCAATGCGGTGCATCTGTTGCGCCTGGCGCCCGCCGCCCGCGATGCCCAGGCGTTGATCCTGCGGGCGCGCCTGGAAGAGCTGGGCGCCCGGTTCGGTCAGGGCTTGCCGGTGCAGGTGATCGTCACCCACTGTGATCGCTTGCCGGGATTCGAGCCGTCGTTGCTGGCCTTGCCGGCCGAGGAACGAGACCTGGCGCTGGCCTTTGCCCATGGGCGCAATCGGCAGAACCTGTCGGGGCTGGCCGAGCGCCTTGTCCGCGCCTTCGCGGCGGTGCAAGACACAATACCTGAGCGTTTGCAGAGAGAGACACAGACCGCTACGCGGGTTCAACTCTACGGTTTCCCGCGCTTGTGGCGACAGTTCGGCGAGGTCTTGCAGCCTTATCTGCAAACGGCGTTTTTCGAGCAGCCGCGGGTTGCGCAGGCCCATCTGCAATCGCTGCATTGCAGCGGCCACTTGCGGTTCGAACCGGGCACCCGGGCTGCCAGCCAACGGTTGGTCCGTTGTCTGCAACAGAGTCGACGTCACGGGCGCTGGTGGGGATTCTTGTCGCGGGGTGCGGGCGGGGGGCGCTGGTTGCTGGTCTTCGGCGCGGCGGCCCTGGTCATTCTGTTGGCAATGCTGCTCGGCAACGGGTACTGGCAGCAGACCCGGCAGTTGCAGTGGCTGACCGAGCAACAAGTTTTGCTTGAGCAGTTACCGGCCAGCGCTACCGGAGCGAGTGTGACGCCGACGCTGCTCGAACGCCTGGCGCACTTCAGGAACCTGGCCTATCCACCCTCGGGCGCCGGGTTGTGGCCCGGCTTCTGGTTGAGCGAGTATCGCCGCTTGCTGGGCCAGACCCGTAGCCTTTACCAGCGGGCGCTACTCGAAGAATTGCTGCCCGGCGTCGTACAAAGCTTGCAGCATTCCCCGTTGAACGAGCCGTATAGCGAGCGCCAGGAGCGTCTGCGCTTTTACCTGATGCTGGGGGGGCAGGGCCGCTTCGAATCGGCGGCCTTCGACGACTGGCTGTCGGCCCGGGTGCGGGGCGATCTCGGTCAGTCGCTGGCCCCGGAGCAACGCGAGCAATTGCAGGTTCATGCCCGGGCACTGATACCGCTGCTGGCGACGGGGCCGGTGCTGAGCGTCGATCCGCAGTGGGTCGAGCGGGAGCGTCGACAACTGCGTAGCGAGCCGCAACAGCAGCGCCTGTACGCCCGGTTGAGCACAATGTTGGCCAGTGCCGACGCGGAGGATTTCAGTGTCGTCGCGGTCAGCGGCAGCGAGGGGCTGCTGAGTCTTGCCCGGCGTAGCGGCGAGCCCTTGAACCGAGGTGTTCCCGCACGCTTCAGCCCCAAGGGCTATGAACAACTGCGGATTCGCCTGCCGCTACTGGTGGCCGAGGTGCTCAAGGATGAAGACTGGGTCATGGGCGAGGGGCTGCGGCTGGACGCGCTGACCTTGCACAACGAAGTGTCGGCGCTTTATGCACAGGACTATATCCGTCACTGGGAAAACTTCTTTGCCGACTTGCAACTGGTTGGCCTCGACCAGCCCGAATCCCTGGCCCTCAGGCTCGAGCGGTTGTCGCGGGCCGACTCGGCGCTGTTCAGTCTGCTGCGCGCGGCAGGGCGTGAAACCCGCCTGGAGATCCCCGAGGTTCCCCAGCGTCTGGTCGACAGGGCGCGTCAGCAAGTGTCGTCACTGGCCTCCGGTTTCTCCTCGGAGGTGGCCAAGGCGCTGCCTGCCACGATTGCCGCCGAGGAGCACCCGGTCAACCGGCACTTTGCGCTGCTGCAACAGCTGACCGAAGGCAGCGCCGCCGGGCTTGAGGCATTGCGCGAAGCCCTGGCCCAGGCGGCGGTTTACCTCCAGGCCCGCGAGCAAGCCTTGGCGATGGGCTTGCCGAGCCCGCCGGTGGATGCCCTGGAGCAGCTGAGACGGCAGATCGACAGCCTGCCGCCGCTGCTGCATCCGCTGTTCGCCGATATCGTCAGTGTCGGCCGGCAACATCTGCACCAGAAGACGGTGGCGACGGTCGGTGCCAACTTGAACCTGCAACTGGGCCCCGAATGCTCGCGGCTGCTCGCCCAGCGCTATCCCTTTGACCGGCAGGCCCGGGAGCAGCTGTCGCTGGCGGACTTCAACCGCTTGTTCGCACCTGCCGGGTTGCTGCAGGATTTCCAGCGCAGCCATCCGGATGTCACGCTACTGGAGGGCAAAGTGGCGGCGCAGTTCCGACGTGCGGAGCAGATTCGCCGGGCATTCTTTCCTGCTGCGTCCGACGTCGCACGGGTCGATTTCGAGCTCAGTCCCGTGTCCATGGATGAAAGCATCGCCCAGGTGCGCCTGACCCTGGACGAGTTGCAGCTCAGCTATGCCCACGGTCCGATCCGTCCCAGCCTGTTCACCTGGCCGACCCGGGCCCTGGGCAGCCAGTTGAGGATGGTGGTCACGCTGATCGACGGTCGGACCCTGGTGCGCTCGGCCGAAGGGCCCTGGGCCTGGTTCCGCTTTATGGAACAGGGGCGCCTGGTGCCGGCGCCGAGCGGAGAAGGTTACTGGTTGACCCTGGGCTTCGAGGATGTCGAGGTGGTGCTGCAATTGCGCAGCGCCAGCCTTGACCATCCCTTCGGCCGCAAGATCCTCAGCGATTTCCGATGCCCATCGACGTAGCGACTGTCGGTATTTGGCCTGTCCTGCACCATGAAGGTCGGTTTCGTAATGGGCCCGTGGAAATATCCTATGTCGGATGCACCGACGACTGTTTAGCATGACCTCCCATAGCCCACGCCAGAGGCGCCGATCGTCATCGTGGCGCGGCTGGCCGGGTGGGAGTCTGGCGCAGGGTGAGGGGCCCTGCGGATCAGGGGATGTATCGGTTGGGCAGGATGCCATGGTGAAGGGGTGGCGGTCCGCACAACGATTTTGCGTCGGTCGGACCTGGCCACTGCCGAGTCAGTTTTTCATTGGCAGCAGTGCAGGAGAGTCCATGCTCGAGAAAAAGCCTACCCGCCTCATGATTCTGGACGACCACAGCCTGGTCCTGTGCGGCATGGAGATCAAGATCCAGGCCGAGGCCGATCTCCTCTTGCTGGGCAGTTTCAGCCGTGGTTCGACGCTGATGGCCGCCTTGCGCGAGGAGGAAGTCGACCTGGTGGTGATGGACTACTCGTTGCGCTCGGGCGAGGTCGACGGCCTGAACCTGATTCGTACCTTGAAGATCCGCTTTCCCAAGCTGCGGCTGCTGATCATTTCGTCCCTGTATGTACCGGCGACGGTGGCCCTGGCGCTGCGCTGCGGGGCCAGCGGCTTTATCGGCAAGGAGCTGAATTCCGACGAGTTCGTCCTGGCCATTCGTCAGGTGGCGGCCGGCAAGGTCTACCTGCACCCGGACATGGCAGAGGCATTGCAGGTGCATGAGGTGTCGCGGCTCGACATCGCCACGCCGGCCTCGGAATCCGAGGTCGCCAGCCTCGACGTGCTGGCCAGGACCTCCGAACTGACGGTGCGCGAGCACGAGGTGCTGCGCTGCTGCCTGGACGGCTTGTCGGTAAGCCATATTGCGCGCAAGTTCTCACGCAGTATCAAGACCATCAGTACCCAGAAGCAGGCGGCCTTTCGCAAGCTGGGACTGCGTGGCGACAACGAGTTGTACAAGGTGCGTTACCAGATGGAGGGGCGCTGATCTGCATTTTCCTGAAAATTCGCTGTCACAACCTGTTCAGTGTGCGCTCAGCGATGTCGAACTGATGCACAATACGCCCCGGACCGTTTTTCCTCAGGATTTTCAATGTCGACATCATTCCACTTGCGTGCCGTTGCATTGGCACTGATGCTGGCGGGCGCCGCGGGCTGCTCGTCGACCACCAAGACCGCCGTTTACGAACGGGAAAATTTCGACGACGCCGGCACGTTCTCACGCAATTACGGTGTGAGCGACGCGGCGTCCTGTGAAGCGGCCCGGCGTGCCTTGCTCAGCCAGGGCTATATCATCACCAGCAGCGACCCGAAGCTGATCAGCGGCAACAAGAGCTTCCAGCAGACCGGCGATACCCACATGCAGATCAGCTTCAGCGTGGTCTGTGCGGCGGATGGCGCGGCCAATCATCGCTCGACCATGTTCGCCAACGCCCTGCAGGACCGTTATGCGCTGAAGAAGGTCAACAACTCCGCGAGCCTCGGCGTGGGCGTGCTGGGCTCTGTGTCGATGCCGATCGGCTCGACGGATGACTCGATGGTCAAGGTGGCCAGCGAGACCGTGTCCTCGGCGACCTTCTATGACCGTTTCTTCACCCTGGTGGAGCTGTTCCTGCCACCTGAAGTGAAAAAAGAAAAACATACCGACGAGAAACCCAAGGCCGAACTGGGGATGCCCGAAGCGGTGCCGGCCAAGGCGGCGGATCCCAAGGCGGCAGAGCACAAGGCCGTCGACGCCAAGCCGGCGGACCCGACGCCTGCGCCGGCAGCGAAGGCCGCGGACCCTGTGCATAGTGCTCCTGTAGCTCCTGTGGCCCCTGCCACTCCGGCTGCTCCTGCCGCGTCCGAACCGGTCGCCGCGCCAGCCGAAGCCGCTCCGGTAACGCCGCTCGAGAAGGCTCCCGCCACTCCAGCCGCCCCGGCAACCCCCGCCGAGCCGACGCCTGCCCCGACGCCAGCGGCCAGCGAACCGGTGGCTCCGGCGCCTGCGGCTCAGTAAGCCGAGTACAAGGTGGCGGGGTCGGGTTTGTCGACCTCGATCCCGTGACCTTGTGACAGGGGACGCTGCCCGCAAAATAAAAGTGGGTAAATTCTGACCGTTCTGCTAGTTTTTTATTTCAGGCCCTTATTCAAGTGCCTGGGCAGACGGGTGCTTCATTTTTCCTTCACATGGGACCCCTATGCTGGATCCAGCCCGTTCCCAAAGGCGCGGTCAGCAAGACAGCGGTTTACCCACGAGCGAAAAAGGAGTTTGACGATGGATGACTATCAAGAAGAGCTGTTGGAGTTCAGTGCTTTCGAATTGGACCCCGTTGAGCCGGCTGAAGACGCGACCGAGCTGTAAGCGGTCGTTTTTCGGCTCAGGCCGAATGCCGCTGGCTGCGGCGGAACTCGCCGGGTGTCTGGCCGTTCCAGCGTTTGAAAGCCCGTTGAAAGGCCTCGGCTGAGGCAAACCCGAGCAGGTAGGCGATTTCGCCAAAAGCCAGTTCGGTGTCGCGAATATAGGTCATCGCCAGGTCACGGCGAGTGTCGTTGAGAATGGCGCGAAATTGCGTGCCTTCCTCGGCCAGTTTGCGACGCAGTGTCCAGGTCGGCAGCTTCAGGCGTGCCGCCACTTCTTCCAGGTCGGGTTCCCGACCGCCATTGAGCAAAGGCCCCAGCAACTGAGTGATACGTTCACGCAGACTGCGGGTGCGCGTCAGTTGTTCCAGTTCCCGTTCGCACAGTTGCAGCAGGTGCCGCCAGGTCCCGGGGCAATGGTTCGGGTTGCGCAGGCCGAGGCTGGCCTGGCTCAGGCGCAATTGATTGTGCTCGGCGGCGAAGTGCACCTGGCAGTCGCACAGCCCCTTGTAGGCCGCCGCATAGTCCGGTTCGGCGAATTCGATGTCGATGCGTTCGGCGTGCAGCGTTTCGCCGCCGACGCTGGCCAGCTGTTGTAGCCAGCCGGCGATGATCGAGTCCACCACGAAGCGGTTATAGGTGTTGTACGGACTGATGGAGTAGAAGCGCAGCCAGGCACCGTCGGCGTCTTCGTGGAAACTCGACTGCCCGCGATAATTGGAGCCGTAGAGCGCTTCGAAGCGGGTCAGGGTTCGCGCCGCTTCACGTACCGTCGGTGCCTGGGCGGCGGTGATACCGGCAAGGCCCGCCTGGGGGAGTCGGCTGAAACGACCCATGCGCAAGCCCAGGGCCGGGTCGCCGGTCAGTTGGATCGCCGCGTGCCCGAGGCGCATATAGCGCGGAATCGACAGCCGGGCGCCGGGCTCGGCCAGGCGCGCCGGGTCCAGCCCATATTGCTCCAGCAGCGCCCCAGCGTCCTGGCCATGGCTGCTCACCGCCTCCGCGAGGCTGTGGACGAAGCTCACGGACAGGTCGCCCAGGCGCATTGATACTGGCTTCATGGCAGCCACAGGTTCAGCAGGCGGGCGCCGCGATCACTGCCGTCCTGCCCGTCGATGGAGCGCCCGTCCCGGCTGATAAAGCTCTGTCCCGAATAACGCTGGTTCCAGAACTGGCCACGGAGAAACACGGTCATGCCGGCCGTGGACTGGCTGGCGGGGGCGCGGCTGATCAGGGTCAGGCGATGCCAGGCCTCACCTTCGCCGAGTTCGCCGGGCCTGAGGCTGATCTCCGCCGGCGTGGCCGCGTTCTTGAAGCCGCGCCAGGGCTGTTCCCAGCTGTTCTTGCCGGGCAGCGAGGCGCTCACCGCAATCAGTGACACGCCGAGTTCGTCAAACCGGCGGTAGTTGTCCGGGTACCAACTGTCACTGCCGATCAGTACGCCGAGGCGCCCGGCCGGGGTCTCCACGGCATTCAGCTCCTGGCGTTCGCCACCCTTGATATAACCGCGTTCGTCGAAGGTCGGGTAGAGCTTGCGCTGGGGCTGGCCGAGGGGGCGGCCGTCGGCGGCGAAGACCAGGCTGACGTTGTACAGCGCGCCCTTGCCGATTTTCAGGCTGCCTTGCTCGACGCTGGGATCCGGCAGGACGATGGAGCCGGCCACCAGGGTGACGCCGAATTCTTTCGCCAGGCCGCCGAACACCGCCTGGTAATCCTGGGCCATGCCTTTGGCCTTCATGCGCAGGCGGGCGTCTTCGAGGAAGCTGCGGCCCTTGGCATTGAACAGGGCACCGAGCAGCTTCAGCGGGTTGCCGAGCATCAGCCAGTTCATCGCCTCCTGCTGGTCGAGGGCCTGGTAGAGGTCATCCTTTTCCCCGCGCAGCAGCAGCCAGGTGCCGATATGTTCGGGCAGTACCACAATGGTCTTGGCGTTCAGCAGTCCCAGGCCACGGGCCTGTTGCAGATAGGCCGCCAACTTGCGGTGCAGGCGCGCCGGGCTCTGGTAGTCGTTGGGAAACAGCTCCGGTTGCAGACCCAGCAGGTTGCCGTGCTCGCCCGCCACGCCCTGGTTCACGGCCAGGCGGATACGCAGGTCCGAGAGGTAGTGGCCGCTGCCGCGTTGTTGGGTCCACACGCCATAACCGACGACGCTGGCGAGCAGCAGGACCGATAGGAAGAAGAGCAGGAATTTACGCATGGGAGCGGATAACGAACGACCGTGTGCGGGAGTCGTCGACTAGGGTAGGGCCCACGGGCGTGCTTGCCAAGGGGCGCTGCACATTTGGATCAATAAGTTGTCAGTTTCGGTCATTGAGCCAGGGCCTGGGCGTCTTTAATGTGCCAGTCATACAACTGACGGGGGCCGAAGAGCTTCCCGCATCCCGTGATCTTGCCCGTTGTGGAGTTTCTATGACCGCCGCCCAATACCCGCACCTGCTGGCCCCGCTCGACCTGGGTTTCACCACGTTGCGCAACCGCACCCTGATGGGCTCGATGCACACCGGTCTTGAGGAAAAGCCCGGTGGTTTCGAGCGCATGGCGGCTTATTTCGCCGAACGTGCTCGTGGCGGTGTCGGCCTGATGGTGACCGGCGGTATCGCGCCAAACGACGAGGGCGGGGTGTATTCCGGCGCGGCCAAGCTGACCACCCAGGCCGAAGCCGACCAGCATCGCATCGTCACCCACGCGGTGCATCAGGCCGGCGGCAAGATCTGCCTGCAGATCCTCCATGCCGGGCGTTATGCCTACAGCCCGAAACAGGTGGCGCCGAGTGCGATCCAGGCCCCGATCAACCCGTTCAAGCCCAAAGAGCTGGATGAGGAAGGTATTGAGAAACAGATCGCCGATTTCGTGACCTGTTCGGCCCTGGCCCGGAATGCCGGGTACGACGGCGTCGAGATCATGGGTTCGGAAGGTTACTTCATTAACCAGTTCCTCGCGGCCCACACCAACCACCGCACCGACCGCTGGGGCGGCAGCTACGAGAACCGCATGCGCCTGCCCGTGGAAATCGTGCGCCGGGTGCGTGAGGCGGTGGGTTCGGACTTCATCATCATCTTCCGCCTGTCGATGCTCGACCTGGTGGAAGGCGGCAGTACCTGGGACGAAATCGTCCAGTTGGCCAAGGCCATCGAGCAGGCCGGCGCAACCATCATCAACACCGGTATCGGCTGGCACGAGGCGCGGATTCCGACCATTGCCACCAAGGTGCCGCGCGCTGCGTTCAGCAAGGTCACCGCCAAGTTGCGTGGCTCGGTGGGCATTCCGCTGATCACTACCAATCGGATCAACACCCCGGAAGTGGCCGAGCAGATCCTCGCCGAGGGCGACGCCGACATGGTTTCCATGGCCCGGCCTTTCCTGGCCGACCCGGAGTTCGTCAACAAGGCGGCCCAAGGGCGTGCCGACGAAATCAATACCTGCATCGGCTGCAACCAGGCCTGTCTGGACCATACCTTCGGCGGCAAGTTGACCTCCTGCCTGGTCAACCCGCGGGCCTGCCACGAGACCGAGCTGAATTACCTGCCGGTCACCCAGGTGAAGAAAATTGCCGTGGTTGGCGCCGGGCCGGCGGGTCTGTCGGCGGCCACCGTGGCGGCCGAGCGCGGGCACCAGGTGACGCTGTTCGATTCGGCCAGTGAGATCGGCGGCCAGTTCAATGTCGCCAAGCGTGTACCGGGCAAGGAAGAGTTCTTCGAAACCCTGCGTTACTTCAAGCGCAAGCTGCAGACCACCCATGTCGAGGTTTGCCTGGATACACGGGTGGATGTGGCGCAACTGGTGGCTGGCGGGTACGACGAGATCATTCTCGCCACGGGCATCGCGCCACGGTTGCCGGCGATTCCCGGCATCGATAATCCCAAGGTGCTGAGCTACCTGGATGTGCTGCTGGAGCGCAAGCCGGTGGGCCACAAGGTGGCGGTGATCGGCGCTGGTGGTATCGGCTTCGACGTTTCGGAGTTCCTGGTGCATGAAGGTGTGGCCACCAGCCTGGATCGCGAGGCGTTCTGGAAGGAGTGGGGTATCGACACCCACCTTGAGGCGCGTGGCGGGGTGGCCGGAATCAAGGCCGAACCCCATGCACCGGCCCGTGAGGTGTTTCTGTTGCAGCGCAAGGCCTCCAAGGTCGGCGATGGCCTGGGCAAGACCACCGGCTGGATTCACCGCACCGGGTTGAAGAACAAGCGGGTGCAGATGCTCAACAGCGTCGAGTACCTGAAGATCGACGAGGCGGGCCTGCATATCAGCATCGGCGGTGGCGAGCCGCAGTTGCTGGTGGTGGACAACGTGGTGATCTGCGCCGGGCAGGACCCGTTGCGCGAGTTGCAGGACGGGCTGGTGGCGGCCGGGCAGAATGTGCACCTGATCGGTGGCGCGGACGTGGCGGCGGAGCTGGATGCCAAGCGGGCGATCGACCAGGGTTCGCGGTTGGCGGCTGGGCTGTAGGTCTGAGCAGACTGAACGCGGCCTTTCTCCTGTAGGCGCCGGCTTGCTGGCGATGACGCCTCGATGAGCGCTGCAAGGCTTAAGGGCCTCTTCGCGGGCAAGCCCTGCTCCTACAACCTTGTGTCGTGCGCAAATTTTGTGATCGGCTCGAATCTGTAGGAGCAGGGCTTGCCCGCGAAGAGGCCCTCGAAAACGCCACAAGACCTGAACTGTTAAACTGGTGGGTCTCCTCCCATCGGACCACCCCGCAATGCTACCCCCTGCCGACTGGCACCCCCACGCCCCCCTCGAACCCCTGCACCTGGACTGGCTGACCCAGGCCGAGGTCGAGGTGGCCATACTGCGCCTCGACCTGATCGATCCGCTGATCAGCGGCAACAAGTGGTTCAAGCTCACCGAACATCTGGCGGCGGCCCGGCAGGCCCGTGCCGAAGGCCTGATCAGCCTGGGTGGCGCGCACTCCAATCACCTGCACGCCCTGGCGGCGGCGGGCAAGCGTTTCGGTTTCCCCACCGTCGGCCTGCTGCGTGGCAATCCGGTACAAACTCCCACCGTCGTCGATCTCCAGGCCTTCGGCATGGAGCTGCACTGGCTCGGCTATGGCGGTTATCGGGCGCGGCATGCGCCGGACTTCTGGGAACCGTGGCAGCAACGCTATCCACATCTGCACGGCGTGCCGGAGGGCGGTGGCGGCTTGATGGGCGCGCGCGGTTGTGGGGTCTTGCTGGACCAGGTCCACGAGCAATTACCGGCACTCGGCTGGGATGACTATCACGGCTGGTGGCTGGCCGCCGGAACCGGCACCACCCTGGCCGGGCTGGTGCTGGCCGAAGCCGGGCGCCGACCGGTGTATGGCGCCCTGGCGGTGCCGGCCGACCATGGCGTGGCACCTTTGGTCGCGGCGATCCTGGAGGAGGGCGGGGTAATGAGCCCGGCGTTTGAACTGATCGACGCCTGCCGTGGCGGTTTTGCCAAGGTCGATCCGGCGTTGCTGGGTTTTATTGCGCAAAGCGAGCAGCAGAGCGCAGTGCCGCTGGAGCCGCTGTATACCGGCAAGGCTTTACTGGCGCTTCAGGAAGAGGTGCGCGCCGGACGTTTTGCCCCTGGCACGCGCCTGGTCTTCGTGCACACCGGTGGTTTACAGGGTCGCCGGGGTTTTACTTTGTAAACCCGGTCCTTGTAGGAGCAGAGCTTGCTCGCGAAGGGGCCCTCAAGATCGCCAAAGGCTTCCCTGGCAAGCCATGCTCCTACAGGTTGCGCAGGGCTCCGAGACCTCGCGTTATCGTTGCGAGCAAGAAGGCATCGGGGCTCAAGCACGACGCTTGGGCAGTATGCGTAGCAGGGTGTTATCCCGCACGAAGTAGTGGTGATACAGACCGGCCAGGGCATGCAGGCCGATCAGCCAGTAGCCGATCGTCGCCAGCAGTTCATGCCAGCCCTTGATCTCTTTGGCAAAATCCAGGTTTTCCCCCGTCAGCGCCGGCAGCTCGACGCCGTAGAACAGCACCGAATGTCCTTGCGCACTGACGACCAACCAGCCCAGGACCGGCGTAGCGATCATGAACAGGTACAAAGCCCAGTGCATCAGCTTGGAAATCAGCATCTGCCAGACCGGCGGCGCGGGGACGATCTTCGGTGCCACGCCGAGGGCACGGGCCAGCAAACGCAGCCACACCAGCAGGAACACGGTCAGGCCGAACATGTAGTGCGCCTCGACGATCAGCGCCCGGCCGCCGCTGCCCTTGGGGAATATCCCGCGAAACTCGATACAGGCGTAAACCACCGCCAACAGCACCAGCATCAACCAGTGCAGTGCAATCGACAGGCTGCTGTAGCGACTGTCGGTATTTTTCCACGGCATACGGTGTTCCTCGAATCATCAGGGCTGGAACCTCCATTCTTGAGCGACGGAGTTCCTACACCTTAATAGGTTTAGCAGCATTTTGCCCAAGGCAACTCAGGGGAGGGCCTGCATTCTCTGTGACTGGGATTTGCTTTTATATATGCTTACTCATATATTCGAAAATCCATATGTATAGAGCTGCTCGCGATGCCCTGTTTTGCCTCCCCTGTGGAACTCTTCAAATGCCTGGCTGACGAAACCCGTAGCCGTGTTGTGCTGCTGGTGGCTCGTGAGGGTGAGCTCTGCGTGTGCGAATTGACTGCCGCCCTGGAATTGAGCCAGCCGAAAATCTCCCGGCACCTGGCGCAACTGCGCCAGGGCGGGCTGCTGGCTGACCGACGTCAGGGACAATGGGTGTTTTATCGTCTGCACCCGGAGCTGCCGCAATGGGTTTCGACCTTGCTGCAAGGCACCCTGCAGGCCAGCGAGAACTGGCTGGCGGCGGATATCCGGCGCCTGCAGGCCATGAACGACCGGCCACTGCGCTGTTGCTGAGCTTTTACTCCCCCTCTTGCTAACCATGAAGGTTGTTGTGCATGTTGATTGCCGCGTTGATTTTCCTGCTGACCATTACCCTGGTGATCTGGCAGCCCAGGGGCCTGGGCGTCGGCTGGAGCGCCTGTCTGGGCGCGCTGCTGGCCTTGCTCTGCGGTGTGGTCCATCTCACTGATATTCCGCTGGTGTGGGAGATCATCTGGAATGCCACCGGCACCTTTATCGCCCTGATCATCATCAGCCTGTTGCTTGACGAAGCCGGCTTCTTTGCCTGGGCGGCGCTGCATGTGGCGCGCTGGGGGCGGGGCAGCGGACGCAAGCTGTTCGCCGCCTTCGTGCTGCTGGGGGCGTTGGTGTCAGCGTTGTTCGCCAACGATGGCGCGGCGTTGATCCTCACGCCGATTGTGATCGCCATGCTCCTGGCCCTGCGTTTTTCCAAGGCGGCGACCCTGGCATTTGTCATGGCCGCCGGCTTTATCGCCGACACCGCGAGCCTGCCGCTGGTGGTGTCGAATCTGGTGAACATCGTCTCGGCGGACTATTTCAAGATCGGCTTCAATGCCTATGCCTCAGTGATGCTGCCGGTGAACCTGGTCAGCGTGGCGGCGACCCTGCTGGTGTTGCTGTGGTTCTTCCGACGCGACATTCCCCGTGACTACGATCCGCAGCAGTTGGAGCTGCCCGCCAGCGCAATTCACGACAAGGCGACTTTCATTGCCGGTTGGTGGGTGTTGATCATCCTGCTGGTGGGGTGTTTTGCCCTGGAGCCCCTGGGGATTCCCATCAGCGCGATTTCGGCGGTGTGCGCGGCCTTGCTGCTGGGGATCGCTGCACGGGGTCACAAGATCTCGACCCGCAAGGTGCTGAAAGAGGCGCCGTGGCAGATCGTGATTTTCTCCCTGGGCATGTACCTGGTGGTCTATGGCCTGCGCAATGCCGGGTTGACCACTTACCTGGCCGGTTGGCTGGATCACTTCGCGAACTACGGGATCTGGGGCGCGGCGATGGGCACCGGGCTGTTGAGCGCCTTCCTGTCCTCGGTCATGAACAACCTGCCGACGGTGCTGATCGGCGCCTTGTCCATCGATGCCAGCCAGGCCAGCGGCGTGGTGAAGGAGGCGATGATCTACGCCAACGTCATCGGCAGCGACCTGGGCCCGAAAATCACCCCCATCGGCAGCCTGGCCACCTTGCTCTGGCTGCATGTGCTGGAGCGCAAGGATATCCGTATCGGCTGGGGTTACTACTTCAAGGTCGGGATCGTCCTGACCCTGCCGGTGCTGCTGGTGACCCTGGCGGCCCTGGCCTTGCGTTTGTCGCTGGTTTGACGGGTGGTGACGTGCTTTGGCGATCAGCCGGTACCCGGCACATTCGGCCAGAGATCGGCCACCAGGAACAAGCGCTCGGCCTCTTCCCAGTCGCCTTGCGCATTCTGGGTCAGGCGCACCAGCAACTGCGCTGGCGCGTGCGGGTCGAGCTCCTCCAGCCACTGGGCCAGGTGCTCCCGCGACCAGGCGTCTGCCTCGGCATAGTGCGCCGGCGCCAGCCAGGCATGGCGGGGCAGGGGTTGCCAGCGGCCCACCGGGCTGCGCTTGATAAAGTCCGCCCAGTCGCGCTGATGCAGCCAGCGCCCGTGCAGATGCTGCGGATGAGCCCCCCGGGGCGGACGCGCCGTCCCCGGCCACGGATACAGCAGGTAACCGCCCAGCCACAGCTGTGCGCTGAACTGATGGATATCCAGCGCCGCCAAGGCCTCGCGGCTTTCCGGCCGGGCGGAAATCGGCAACTGGTGCTCGCTCAGGTGCGCCAGCTTGCGGTCCAGCCGATCATGGCAGCCCGGGCCGAGCCAGCGTGCCGGGTCTTCGCCGCCGCCGTGTTGCGGGCCAAGGTACAGCTTGATCGCCAATTCCAGGTGATGCACACCATCGCGATCGCGCAACAGCAGGTCCAACTCACCCAGGGTGTGGCCCTCGCGGCGGATCGGCAAGTTGGCACCGATCAGCTCGATCCCCGGCGCCTGCTGTACCGCGAACTGCCACAGTCGCTCGTAATACAACCCCAGGCGCCGGGTCGCCCCGCGTACCAACCACCCCTGCAACTCGACGGGATTGCGATCCAGCCCATGCAACCACCGCTCCAACAGGTCCGGTGCCTGGACCCAGTCACTGCCGGCCAACGGGTGGCGCTGCGGCCACGGCGTGTCTGCCAGCATCGGTGGCGCCAGGATGACCCAGGCCAGGTCGCGCACTTCGGGATGGCGCAACTGTCGGGGCAGGTTGAGCAAGTCGGGGAAGAGGATCATCCTGCGAGCATAGCTGAAAGGGTTTTGTCTCGGGCCGGCTTTCGCCCATAATCTCCCCTTTGCCCGTCCCAGACCCCGCAGGAGCCCCATGGAGCAATTTCGCAATATCGGCATCATTGGCCGCCTGGGCAGTTCGCAGGTGCTGGAAACCGTTCGCCGGTTGAAGAGATTCCTCCTGGCGCGGCACCTGCACGTCATCCTCGAGGACACCATCGCCGAGGTCCTGCCGGGCCACGGCCTGCAAACCTCGTCGCGCAAGATGCTCGGCGAAGTCTGCGACATGGTCATCGTCGTCGGCGGCGACGGTAGCCTGCTCGGCGCCGCCCGCGCCCTGGCCCGGCACAATATCCCGGTGCTGGGGATCAACCGTGGCAACCTGGGCTTTCTCACCGATATCCGCCCGGACGACCTCGAGGTCGAAGTGGCCAAGGTCCTCGACGGCCATTACCTGGTGGAAAATCGCTTCCTGCTGCAGGCCGAAGTACGCCGCCATGCCGAAGCCATCGGCCAGGGCGATGCGCTCAACGACGTGGTCCTGCACCCCGGCAAGTCGACGCGGATGATCGAGTTCGAGCTGTATATCGACGGCCAGTTCGTCTGCAGCCAGAAAGCCGACGGCCTGATCGTCGCCACACCCACCGGTTCCACTGCCTATGCGCTGTCCGCCGGCGGTCCGATCATGCATCCCAAGCTCGATGCCATTGTGATCGTGCCCATGTACCCCCATACCTTGTCCAGCCGCCCCATTGTGGTCGACGGCAACAGCGAGTTGAAAATCGTGGTGTCCAAGGACATGCAGATCTACCCGCAGGTTTCCTGTGACGGGCAGAACCATTTCACCTGTGCCCCCGGCGATACGGTGACCATCAGCAAGAAACCGCAGAAGCTGCGGCTGATCCACCCGCTGGATCACAACTATTACGAAGTCTGCCGCACCAAGCTCGGCTGGGGCAGTCGGCTGGGTGGTGGAGGCGACTGATGCTCGATCCCGCGCGTGGCTACGATCTGATCGGTGATGTGCACGGTTGCGCCCATACCCTCGAACATCTGCTGGACATGCTCGGCTACCAGAAGCTGGGGGGCATCTGGCGTCATCCGTCGCGCATGGCGGTGTTCCTCGGCGATATCATCGACCGTGGCCCACGTATCCGCGAAGCCCTGCATATCGTCCATGACATGGTCGAGGCCGGGCAGGCGCTGTGCATCATGGGCAACCACGAGTTCAACGCCCTGGGCTGGAGCACCCCGGCCGCCGCGGGCAGCGGCAAGCAGTTCGTCCGCGAGCACACGCCACGGCATGCCCGGCTGCTTAATGAAACCCTGACCCAGTTCGAACAGCACCCGGCGGACTGGCATGACTTTCTCGCCTGGTTCTACGAGCTGCCGCTGTTCATCGATGCCGGACGTTTCCGCGTGGTGCATGCCTGCTGGGATGGCGGCTTGATCGCGCCTTTGCGGGCGCAGCACCCCGACGGCCGGATCGACGAAGCCTTCCTCAAGGATTCGGCGCTGCCCGGCAGTTTTGCCGCGACGGTGTTCGACCGCCTGCTGCGCGGCACCGATATGCGCCTGCCGGACGGCCTGACGTTGACCGGCGGCGACGGCCTGACCCGGGCGTTCTTCCGCACCAAGTTCTGGGAAGACGACCCGCAGACCTACGGCGATATCGTCTTCCAGCCGGATGCCTTGCCTGAATTGGTGGCGAGCAAAGCACTGTCCTCGACCGAAAAGAATGCCCTGCTGCGCTACGGTCTCGAAGAACCGATGCTGTTCGTCGGTCACTACTGGCGCAGCGGCAAGCCCGCGCCGATCCGTCCCAACCTGGCCTGCCTGGATTACAGCGCCGTGCTCTACGGCAAGCTGGCGGCTTACCGGCTGGACCAGGAAACCACCCTCGACCCGCAGAAATTCGTCTGGGTCGACGTCGAACGTCCCGAGGCTTTGCGATGAGTGCCACTGCTGTCTTACGCCTGCCGTTGACCACTGATTTGAGTGGCTTCGTCAAACTGCTGGAGCGCATGCAGGTGCCGCACCGGGTCAACGAGGAATCCGGCGAGCAGGTGCTGTGGGTGCCCGAGTCGATCAGTGCCGACGTGCTGTCCCTGTACCAGCGTTTCCCCGCTGGCGACCCGGATAACCACCTGGAAGTCCCGGACAAGCCCGTGGCCATGACCCGGCCGAACTTCCTCACCCAGGTGCGTCAGAGCCCGGCCACCGCCAGCATCCTCTTGCTGTGCCTGATCGTCGCCGGCGCGACCCTGCTCGGTGACAACCTCCAGACCCTGCACTGGTTGACCTTCCTCGACTTTCGGGTGAATGGCGACTACGTCCAGTTCACGCCCCTGGCCGACGGCTTGGCGGCGGGGCAGTGGTGGCGTTTGGTGACGCCGATGCTGATCCACTTCGGCATCCTGCATATCGCCATGAACGGCATGTGGTACTGGGAGCTGGGCCGGCGCATCGAGCTGCGCCAGGGCAGCATCAACCTGATCGGGCTGACGCTGCTGTTCAGCCTGGTTTCCAACTATACGCAGTACTACGTCAGCGGCCCGACCCTGTTCGGCGGCCTGTCCGGGGTGCTCTACGGTTTGCTCGGGTATTGCTGGATCTACCAATGGGTGTCGCCGAACCCGGTCTATCGTCTGCCGCGCGGTGTGCTGGTGATGATGCTGGTCTGGCTGTTGTTGTGCCTGTCGGGCCTGGTCTCGATGATCGGCTTCGGCGAAATCGCCAACGGCGCCCATGTCGGTGGACTGCTCATCGGATGTTTCAGCGGTTTGTTGGGCGGCCTCTGGTCTCGTCGTAAACTGGCCATCTAGTCGACTTTTTTCAAGCGTGGAGAGCGCATGTCCTCTTTTATCGAAATGATTGAAAACATCACCCCCGACATCTACGAGAGCCTGAAACTGGCGGTGGAAATCGGCAAATGGTCGGACGGGCGCAAGCTCAGCGCCGAACAGCGCGAATTGTCGTTGCAGGCAATGATCGCCTGGGAAACCCAGAACCTGCCGGAAGACCAGCGCACCGGCTACATGGGCGCGCAGGAATGCGCCTCGAAGTCGGCGCCGGTGCCGAACATCCTGTTCAAGTCGGATGCCATCCATTGATCGAGCTTGGCCGCGGTGCAATCAGCAAGATGTCGACGCGCCTTGAAGGCGCGGATGTGCAGTACGCCTTTCGCCTGGGGGACAGCGAGGTGCCGGTCAATCCGTTGATCGGCCAGAAGCTGCGCCTGGAATTCCTCGGGGCGATTCATTGCACCCATTGTGGACGCAAGACCAAGACCAGCTTCAGCCAGGGTTATTGCTACCCGTGCATGACCAAGCTGGCCCAGTGCGACACCTGCATCATGAGTCCCGAGCGCTGCCATTACGACGCCGGCACCTGCCGCGAACCGTCCTGGGGCGAAAAATTCTGCATGACCGACCACGTGGTCTACCTGGCCAATTCGTCGGGGATCAAGGTCGGCATCACCCGCGCCACCCAGTTGCCGACCCGCTGGCTCGACCAGGGCGCCAGTCAGGCGCTGCCGATTGTCCGTGTGGCGACCCGCCAGCAGTCCGGTTTCGTCGAGGACCTGTTTCGCAGCCAGGTGGCCGACAAGACCAACTGGCGCGCCTTGCTCAAGGGCGATGCGCCGGCGGTGGACCTCAAGGCGGTGCGTGATCAACTGTTCGAATCCTGTGCCGAGGGCTTCACGGCCTTGCAGGCGCGTTTCGGTCTGCAGGCGATCCAGCCGGTGCATGATGTCGAGCCGCTGGAAATCCGCTATCCGATCGAGCACTACCCGACCAAGGTGGTCAGCTTCAACCTGGACAAAGACCCGATTGCCGAAGGCACGTTGATGGGGATCAAGGGCCAGTACCTGATCTTTGACACCGGCGTGATCAATATCCGTAAATACACGGCTTACCAGCTCGCCGTGCATCAGTAAAAGGACACCCTCATGCGCACCGAACAACCGAAGATGATTTATCTGAAGGACTATCAGGCACCGGACTACCTGATCGACGAGACGCACCTGACCTTCGAGTTGTTCGAGGACCATACCCTGGTCCATGCGCAGCTGGTGATGCGCCGCAACCCGGCTGCCGGTGCCGGTCTGCCGCCGCTGGTGCTGGATGGCCAACTGCTGGAACTGCTGTCGGTGCAACTCGACGACCGCGTGTTGTCGAGCAACGACTACCAGATCGACGATAGCCACCTGACCCTGCACCCGGGCAGCGAGCACTTCAGCGTCGATACCAGCGTGAAGATCCACCCGGAAACCAATACCGCCCTGGAAGGCCTGTACAAGTCCGGCTCGATGTTCTGCACCCAGTGCGAGGCCGAAGGCTTCCGCAAGATCACCTACTACCTCGACCGTCCGGACGTGATGAGCAAGTTCACCACCACGGTGATCGCCGAGCAGCATCGCTACCCGGTGCTGTTGTCCAACGGCAACCCGGTGGGCAATGGTCCCCAGGACGACGGTCGGCACTGGGCGACCTGGGAAGACCCGTTCATGAAACCGGCCTACCTGTTCGCCCTGGTGGCGGGTGACCTGTGGTGTGTCGAAGACAGCTTCGCGACCATGAGCGGCCGTAACGTCGCGCTGCGCATCTATGTCGAGCCGGAAAATATCGACAAGTGCCAGCACGCCATGAACAGCCTGAAGAAGTCCATGCGCTGGGACGAGGAAGTCTATGGTCGCGAGTACGACCTGGATATCTTCATGATCGTCGCGGTCAACGACTTCAACATGGGCGCCATGGAGAACAAGGGCCTCAATATCTTCAACTCCAGCGCCGTGCTGGCCCGGGCTGAAACCGCCACCGACGCCGCGCACCAGCGGGTCGAGGCTATCGTCGCCCATGAATACTTCCACAACTGGTCGGGCAACCGCGTGACCTGCCGCGACTGGTTCCAGCTGTCGCTCAAGGAAGGCTTCACGGTGTTCCGCGATGCCGGCTTCTCCGCCGACATGAACTCGGCCACGGTCAAGCGTATCCAGGATGTCGCCTACCTGCGCACCCACCAGTTCGCCGAAGACGCCGGCCCCATGGCCCACGCCGTGCGCCCGGACAGCTTTATCGAGATCTCCAACTTCTACACCCTGACCGTATACGAGAAGGGTTCGGAAGTGGTCGGCATGATCCACACCTTGCTCGGTGCCGAAGGTTTCCGCAAAGGCAGCGACCTGTATTTCCAACGCCATGACGGCCAGGCCGTGACCTGCGACGATTTCGTCAAGGCCATGGAGGATGCCAATGGCGTCGACTTCAGCCAGTTCAAGCGCTGGTACAGCCAGGCCGGTACACCGCGTCTTGCCGTCAGCGAAAGCTACGATGCGAGCGCCAAGACCTACAGCCTGACCTTCCGCCAGAGCTGCCCGCAGACCCCGGACAAGCAGGAAAAGCTGCCGTTCGTGATTCCGGTGGAGATCGGCCTGCTGGATGCCCAGGGCGCTGAAATCGCCCTGCAACTGACGGGTGAAGCGGCCGCCGGCGCCACCAGCCGTGTGCTCTCGGTGACCGAAGCCGAACAGACCTTCACCTTTGTCGGCATCGCCGCCAAGCCGTTGCCGTCCCTGCTGCGTGGCTTCTCGGCACCGGTGAAGCTGAGCTTTCCCTACGACCGCGACCAGTTGATGTTCCTGATGCAGCACGACAGCGACGGTTTCAACCGTTGGGACGCCGGCCAGCAATTGTCGGTGCAGGTGCTGCAGGAACTGATCGCCCAGCATCAGAAGGGTGAAACGCTGGTGCTTGATCCGCGTCTGGTCACGGCCTTGCGCAGCGTGCTGGGCAACGAGCAGCTTGATCAGGCGATGGTTGCTGAAATGCTCTCGTTGCCGGGCGAGGCCTACCTCACCGAGATCAGCGAAGTGGCGGATGTCGAGGCGATCCACACCGCTCGCGAATTCGTTCGCCGGCAGCTGGCCGAGCAGTTGTTCGACGGTTTGTGGCAGCGTTACCAGGCCAATCGCGCGCTGTCGAAAACCACGGTTTACGTGGCCGAGAACGAACATTTCGCCCGGCGTGCCCTGCAGAATATCGCGCTGTCGTACCTGATGCTCAGCGGCAAGCCTGAAGTGCTGGCGGCGACCCTGGAGCAGTTCGAAAGCGCCGACAACATGACCGAACGCCTGACCGCCCTGGCGGTGCTGGTGAACTCGCCGTTCGAGGCCGAGAAGGCGTTGGCGCTGGCCAGTTTCGCCGAGCACTTCAAGGACAATCCGCTGGTCATGGACCAGTGGTTCAGCGTCCAGGCCGGTAGCCCGTTGCCGGGTGGCTTGCAGCGGGTCAAGGCGTTGATGGAACACCCGGCGTTCACCATCAAGAACCCGAACAAGGTGCGGGCGTTGATCGGTGCCTTTGCCGGGCAGAACCTGATCAACTTCCACGCGGCGGACGGTTCCGGCTACCGCTTCCTGGCGGACCTGGTGATCCAGCTCAATGCGCTGAACCCGCAGATCGCTTCCCGGCAGTTGGCGCCGCTGACCCGTTGGCGCAAGTATGACGACGCCCGCCAGGCCTTGATGAAGGCCGAGCTGGAGCGGATTCGCGGTTCGGGCGAGTTGTCGGCCGATGTGTACGAGGTTGTCAGCAAAAGCCTGGCCTGATAGTTGATTCACACCCGCAAAGGCCACGCTCGTGGCCTTTGTTCATCACCTCACCTGATGCCCCATCATTCAGGCTCCCCCTCAACGCCCCGGGTTAACAAAAGATAACGTGGCGTCGATTGTCAGACGATTCCAAAGCCCGATAGGATAGCTCCAGCTTTAGAAGGGGCTCTAGATTGCCGGTTTCAGACGAACCGGCCGTCATGAAAATGCCCTCGAAGGCGCCCTGATAGGTTGGATGACCTGACAATAATAATGGGGAGAAAGGTCTATGAATGAGCCTGTGAGGCCTACGGGTTCTGGCTGTCCGCCGACATGGCGCGGTACGGCATTGCTGGTGGCGGCGCTTTCGCTGTCGGGACTGGCGGCACTGCCGGCCAGCGTATACGCGGCAGCGTCCACCACTGCCGACACCGTCTACTCCATCGAATCCTCCAAGGCCATCAAGAGCCTGCTGCTCGACGTGGTGCATGCCGGCAAGCGGCTGGTGGCCGTCGGCGATCGCGGGCACATCCTCTTCTCCGACGACCAGGGCGGCCACTGGACCCAGGCCAAGGTCCCGACCCGGCAGATGCTCACCGCGGTCTATTTCGTCGACGACCAGCACGGCTGGGCCGTCGGCCACGACGCGCAGATTCTCGCCAGCAGCGACGGCGGCGCCACCTGGACCCGCCAGTTCCAGGACCTCAAGCGCGAAGCGCCGTTGCTCGACCTCTGGTTCAAGGACGCCCGCACCGGCTTTGCCGTGGGCGCCTACGGGGCCCTGCTGGAAACCACCGACGGCGGCCAGCACTGGGAAAACGTCAGCGACCGCATCGACAATCCCGACCAGTTCCACCTCAACGCCATCGCGGCGGTCAAGGATGCCGGGCTGTTCGTCGTGGGCGAGCAGGGCAGCATGTTCCGCTCCGCCGACTGGGGCCAGACCTGGGAACACGTCGACGGCCCTTACCAGGGGTCGTTGTTCGGCGTGATCGGCACCGCTCAACCCTCCACGTTGCTGGCCTACGGCTTGCGCGGCAACCTCTACCGCTCCACTGACTTCGGCAGCAGTTGGGAACCGGTGGAACTCAAGGCCGCCCGTGGTGCCCTGGAGTTCGGCCTGTCCGGCGCGACCTTGCTGGATGACGGTTCGCTGGTGATCGTCGGCAACGGCGGCAGCGTGATCCGCAGTACCGATGACGGCGTGACCTTCAGCGTGTTCAACCGTCCCGACCGGATTTCCCTGTCGGCGGTGACGGCGGCCGGCAACGGCAACCTGATCCTCGTCGGCCAGGGCGGCGCCCACACCACCACGCCCACGGGCGCTGAGCTGGGCCAATAACAAGAAAGGCGGGAATGTATGAGCAGTCAGCAAAGTCATCATCAAGACAAGGCGACGTTTCTCGAGCGCCTGATTTTCAACAACCGCCCGGCAGTGATCGTTATCTGCCTGCTGGTCAGCCTCTTCCTGTTCTGGCAGGCCACGCTGATCCGGCCGTCCACCAGCTTCGAAAAAATGATTCCGCTCAAGCATCCGTTCATTGAAAAGATGATGGAGCACCGCAACGACCTCGCCAACCTGGGCAATACCGTGCGGATTTCGGTGGAGGCCAAGGACGGCGATATCTTCACCAAGGACTACATGGAGACCCTGCGTCAGGTCAACGACGAGGTGTTCTACATTCCGGGTGTCGACCGCTCCGGCCTCAAGTCCCTGTGGAGCCCCAGCGTGCGCTGGACCGAGGTGACGGAGGAGGGCTTCGCCGGCGGCGAAGTGATCCCGCAGAGCTACAACGGCTCGGCCGACAGTCTCGAAAAACTGCGCAACAACGTGCTCAAGTCCGGCCAGGTCGGGCGCCTGGTGGCCAACGACTTCAAGTCGAGCATCGTCGATATCCCGCTGCTGGAGTCCTACCCCGACCCTAAGGACCAGGGCAAGTTGCTGGCACTGGACTACCAGAAGTTCTCCCACCAGCTCGAAGAAAAGATCCGCGACAAATTCGAAGCACAGAACCCCAATGTGAAGGTGCATATCGTCGGCTTCGCCAAGAAGGTCGGTGACCTGATCGATGGCCTGGTCATGGTGGTGCTGTTCTTCGGCGTCGCCTTCGTTATCACCCTGGTGCTGCTGTACTGGTTCACCCGGTGCATCCGCAGCACCGTCGCCGTGTTGAGCACCACCCTGGTGGCGGTGGTCTGGCAACTGGGGCTGATGCACGCGTTCGGCTTCGGCCTGGACCCGTACTCGATGCTGGTGCCGTTCCTGATCTTCGCCATCGGGATCTCCCATGGCGTACAGAAGATCAACGGCATCGCCTTGCAGTCCAGCGACGCCGACAACGCCCTGACGGCGGCGCGGCGCACCTTCCGGCAACTGTTCCTGCCGGGCATGATCGCGATCCTCGCCGACGCCGTGGGTTTTATCACCCTGTTGATCATCGATATCGGCGTGATCCGCGAACTGGCCATCGGCGCTTCCATCGGCGTGGCGGTGATCGTGTTCACCAACCTGATCCTGCTGCCGGTGGCCATCTCCTATGTCGGCATCAGCAAGCGGGCGGTCGAGCGCAGCAAGAAGGATGCGACCCGCGAGCATCCGTTCTGGCGCCTGCTGGCGAACTTCGCCAGCCCCAGGGTCGCCCCGGTGTCCATCGTCCTGGCCCTGCTGGCCCTGGGCGGCGGCCTCTGGTACGGGCAGAACCTGAAGATCGGCGACCTCGACCAGGGCGCGCCGGAGCTGCGTCCCGACTCGCGCTACAACAAGGACAACAGTTTTATCATCAACAACTACTCCACCAGCTCCGATGTGCTGGTGGTGATGGTCAAGACCCCGCCCGAGGGCTGTTCGCACTATGAGGCGATGGCGCCCATCGATGAACTGATGTGGAAGATGCAGAACACCGAGGGCGTGCAGTCGGCGATTTCCCTGGTGACCGTGTCCAAGCAGATGATCAAGGGCATGAACGAAGGCAACCTGAAATGGGAAACCCTGTCGCGCAACCCGGATGTGCTGAACAACTCCATCTCCCGGGCCGATGGCCTGTACAACAACAATTGCTCGCTGGCGCCGGTGCTGGTGTTCCTCAACGACCACAAGGCCGCGACCCTCGACCGTGCGGTGCATGCGGTACAGGACTTCGCCAAGGAGAACAACAAGGACGGCCTGGAATTCCTTCTTGCCGCGGGTAACGCCGGGATCGAGGCGGCCACCAACGAAGTGATCAAGGAGTCGGAACTGACCATCCTGATCCTGGTGTACGTCTGCGTGGCGACCATGTGCATGATCACCTTCCGCTCCTGGGCGGCGACCCTGTGCATCGTTCTGCCGCTGGTGCTGACCTCGGTGCTGGGCAATGCGCTGATGGCGTTCATGGGCATTGGCGTGAAGGTCGCGACCTTGCCGGTGGTGGCGCTGGGTGTGGGGATTGGCGTGGACTACGGCATCTACATCTACAGTCGCCTGGAAAGCTTCCTGCGTGCCGGGCTGCCATTGCAGGAAGCCTATTACCAGACGCTGAAATCCACCGGCAAGGCGGTGTTGTTCACCGGCCTGTGCCTGGCGATCGGGGTTTGCACCTGGATCTTCTCGGCGATCAAGTTCCAGGCCGATATGGGGCTGATGCTGACCTTCATGCTGCTCTGGAACATGTTCGGCGCGTTGTGGCTGCTGCCGGCGCTGGCACGGTTCCTGATCAAGCCGGAGAAGCTGGCAGGGAAGGTGGGCGGGTCGTTGTTTTCCCATTGAGGAGGCGGATGGCCGGGTGATCGTGATAAACGATCACCCGGCCCCAGGGCAATATCGCCTATCATGAGCACTTCCCCAAACACGATAGAACACCATGACCGCTGCAACCGACACCCTGCTCAATGCCCTCGAAACCAGCAACATGCTTGAAGTCGACGGCCTGCACGCCTTCGATTTCACCCTCGACGACAGCCGCCTGTTGATCGAATGCATGGATGGCCGGGCCGAAAAACGCTGGAGTTTCACCCGTGCCCAGCTTGAAGCGGCGACTTTCGACGAGGCCCTGCAAAGCTGGACCCTGAGCGACGACTCCAGCGAGCATCGGCTGGTCTGCATGAGCGCCTTCACCGGTCGCGACGAAGAAGAGTAAGGCGTCAGCTGCATCGTTTCACCTCGTCCTCCGAGGTGCGCGCGCTGCGACAATAGACCGCAGACCCTGATGAATCAGGCACTTGCGCTTCTATTAATGACGCTGATATCCGCTACTGCTGCAATGAATTTCAACGATGTCCACCCTCGGATGTACTTTTGACTCACGGCCTGAAAGGGCAAGCAAGCCAACTGACATCGAGGGTTACCATCATGAACTTCAATCTTTTCTCCATCATCGCCGCTTCCGCTGTTTCCGCCACCGTAGCCCTGCCTGCCAGCGCCAACGTGGAAATCAACAGCCCTAAAAGCCACACCCAGAGCTACACCCAGAAATACCTGCAACAGAGCGCCAACTTCTACGCCGCCCTGGATCACAAAGCCCAGCACTGAGCACCGACGTCTGGACACATACCTTGTGGGAGTTTGGACCGTCGCGAAGAGGCCCTTGGGGCCACCAAAAGCTTCGCTGGCAAGCACCGCTCCCACACCACTCCCACAAGGTATGTGTCCAGGTTCGGGTTATGTTGCAGGTTTCAGATTGAGCGCTTTCAAGTGAACAAGCCCCTGTCAGGGCTTGGCCATGACGGAGTTGAACAGTTCCGATGCCAGGAACTGTTCCAGCCAGCTCTGTAGATGTTTGTACGGCGCTTGCGCAAACCACACCTGATCCACATGGGCAAATTGACGCACGAACGGTGCGACTGCAATGTCCGCCAGGCTCAGGTGTTCGGCCAGCAGATGGCCGTTACGCGCAAGCAGACCGTCCAGTTTCAAGAGAAATTGCCCGCCCTGTTCCCGGTAGTGCTCCATGGGGAACTCCGGGTAGCGCACCGCGTACTTGTAGCGGTCCAGCCACCGTTTGAAAACCGTGTCATTCTCTTCGATCAGCAGCCCCGTGGCCTGTGCCGTCACGGGATCGCTGCCGAGCAACCAATCCTGCGGATCATGCTGGGCCAGCGCCCAGTGCATGATCTCCAGGCTCTGTTCGATCACCCGCCCATCAGCACACGCCAGCACCGGCACCGTGCCCTTGCTCGACAATTCCAGCATCCGCGCCGGCTTGTTCTTGAGGCTGACTTCCTCGATGTCTACCGCCACCCCCGAATACCGTAGCGCCATGCGTGCGCGCATGGCGTAAGGGCAGCGGCGGAACGAATACAGCGTGGCCGGCGTCATTTCACCTCCAGGGTGCTCAGCCCGTTGCCTTGGCGGCGTACCTGAATCTGCACCGGTATCCGCTCGTGCATTTCCTGCACATGGGAAATCACCGCGACCTTGCGGCCCTGGGCTTGCAGGCCGTCCAGCGCATCCATCGCCAGTTGCAGGGATTCCGGGTCGAGACTGCCGAAGCCTTCGTCGATAAACAGCGATTCGATCTTCAGCGTGCTCGAAGCCATCGACGCCAGGCCCAGGGCCAGGGCCAGCGAGACCAGGAAGGTTTCGCCGCCGGACAACGAATGCACCGAACGCAGTTCGTCGCCCATTTCCGTGTCCATCACCAACAACCCGAGCATGCTGCCGCCACGCTTGAGGCGATAACGCCGCACCAGTTGGCGCAGTTGCGCGTTGGCATGGTGCACCAGCAGGTCGAGGTTGTAGGCCTGGGCCAGTTTGCGGAAGCGATCGCCGGTGGCCGAGCCGATCAGCGCGTCCAGGCGTGCCCAGCGCTGATACTCGTTGTTGGCCTCGGTGATCCGCTGTTGCAGCTCCTGGTTGGCGTCCTGGCGGCGCTGGTCTTCGGTTTGTCGCGCGCGCAGTTCCGCACAGTGGTGTTCACTGGCAATCAGCTGGGTTTGCAGATCGCTCAAGGCGGCGTCCAGTGCTGGCGCGTCGAGGTTGCCATTGTGCTGGGCTTGATGCTGCTGAAGGTGTTTCTCCCGCTCCTGCAGCAACACCCGGGCTTGCTCGACGGCTTTTTCGCTGATTTGTAATTGCTGGCGCAGTTGGCTGACATGTTCATCGTCGCAGGCCAGCAGTTGCTCAAGTCCGGCGTCGTCCAGTTCCGGGTGGCGGGCACGCCAGTCCGCGACTTGTTGCGCCAGTTCCAGGCTTTCCTGTTCCAGGGCCTGCCGGCGTTCCTGGCGGGCCTTGATGTCGGCGCCGAGCTGGATCAGTTGACTACCGAGTTCCTGTAACTGCTGGTTGGCCGAAGCATCGGCCTGCCGCGCATGCTCCACCGCCTGGTCCATCTGCTGCTGCCAGGCTTCGACGCTGGCGTGTTCGCCGATCAGGCCGACCAGCTTGAGCTGGCTGGCCTGCTGCTGCTCAAGGAGCGCGGCGCAACGTTGTTTCAGCTCTTCGTATTGCTGTTCTCGGGTTTGCTGACGAACTTGCTCCAGTTCGATTTTTTCCTGGCGCTCGCGCTGTTCCTGCTGCTCCTCGCGCTGCTGTTCCAACTGACCGAGACGTTGCGCGACCTGTTGATCGAGCTGCATGAAGGTCGCCGCCGGATCCTTGCGCAGGCCTTGCAGGGTCTCGTCCGGCAACAGGCTGGCGAAGGTGCCCAGTTCCTGTTCCAGTCGTTCCTGATCGGCACCCATCTGGCGTTGCTGATCGAGCAAGTGCTGGCGCGCGGCCTGGCTGGCTTCGGTGGCGGCCTGCAATTGTTGCTGGAGCCGCGCCGCATCCTGTTGCAGGGTGAGCAGGGCGGTTTGCCGTTGCTCGTCCTGGCCGATGTTCTGCTGCAACTGGTGCAACTGCTGGTTGATCCAGGCCCCGCGGCGAGCGTCATCCTGTTCCAGTAGCGTGCTGTGCAGCGGATGGGCTTGCAGGCTCGGCGCCAGTTCCTGATGCTGCTGGGCCAGCTGTTCCTGCTGGGTGAGCAGCTCTTTCTGCTGGGCAATCAGCCCGCCGACCTTTTCCCGCAGTTGGCTGAGCTTTTCCGTCAGCGTGTCGACGGCCTGCCGTGCGGCGGCCTCTTCGCTCTCGTCGTGACGACCCAGGCTCTGCAACAGGGCCTCGGGTTGATGGTAGGGATGTTCATGGCTGCCGCATACCGGGCAGGGCTGGTCGTCCTGCAACTGTCCGCGCAGTTCTTCGACGCTGGCGCTGCGGGCCAGGCGCTGGCGTTCAAGCAACTGCCGGGTAATCGTCAGGGCCTGCTCGGCGACCTTGAGTTCATCCCGTGCCTGCAGGCCTTCGCGGTTGAGTTCATCGCGTTGCTGCTGGGCGTTCTGCTGCCGTTCCTGCAACTGCTGGGTGCGCTGGTCCAGCTCGCGCTGGCGGCTCCACAGTCGTTGCAGTTCTTCGAAGGCGCGCAGTTGCTTGCGATTGTCCTGCAGCAGGCTGCCGAGAATCTGGATCTGTTCGCCGACAGCGGCCGGTTCCGCTCCGGCTTCGCTGTACAGCACTTCGAGCGCGCCACGCTGCTCAGCAAGCTGTTGGTCGGTGTGGGCGACCCGTGCCTGCAACTGCTCCAGCTCGCGTTGGCCCTGGTTCAGTCGATTGCCGATCAGCATCAACTGTTGCAAGCGATCGCGATAGGCGTTCCAGGCCTCGCTCAACGGGGCGAGGGCGGCGCTGTGCCGCAACTGTTCGGCGATTTGCTCCAGGCGCGTGGCGACCTGCTGCTGTTGCTCCAGCAGTGAAGTGAGTTGCGCGCGGCCTTCGCTGCCGGCCTGTTCGGCGGCCTGCTTCTGCCGCTCGGCATCGTCCAGGTCCTTGCCCAGGTGGGTCAGCGTGGCCTGTTCATCGAAGGCCTGGCGTAGCAGTGGCGCACTATCGCTTTGCCGGGTCAGGGCTTCGCTCAACTGGGTATGGGCATTCGACCGGCTCTGTTCAAGCTGCTGCTGACGGGCCTGCAAGTCGGCCTGCTGGTCCAGATGCTGCTGGATCTGCGCGGCCAGTGGCGCCAGTTGCTCGTTCAGTTGACGCTGGCGGGCGAACTGATGCCGTTGTGGCGCCAGTTGTTCCAGGCGGGCGAGTTGCTGGCGCTCGGCGCCATGGGCCTGCCAGTCCTGTTCCGCGCCTTGCAGTTGCTCGGCGGCGGCCTGGTGTTGTTCCTGCCGTTGCAGCAGTTCCTTGAGCCAGGTGTGCTGTAGCTCAAGCTGCTTGAGCTGGGCTTGCCCGGTCTTGAGTTGCTGTTGGGCTTCACCGAATTGTCGATCCAGCTCGACCCGTGCTTCAGCGTCCATGGGCGCGATGCCACCGGCCTGGTCCAGCAACAGCTTGTGGGCCTCGCGGGCCTGCTTGGTCTTGTCGAAGGCACGCCGGCCGAGGCGGGTATAGAGCGCGGTATCGGTAAGCTTTTCCAGCAGTTCGCTACGCTCGTTGTCGTCAGCCTTGAGAAAGGCGCTGAACTCGCTCTGGGCCAGCAACACGGCACGGGTGAACTGTTCGAAGTTCAGGCCCAGGCGGCTTTCCAGCAGGGTCTTGTATTCGCCTTTCTGGCTGGCCAGCAGTTGGTCGCTGTCCAGATCGCGCAGGCTCTGGCGGCTGGCCTGCAACTTGCCGCCGGCTTTGTCCCGGGCGCGGTTGGCTTCCCAGCGTGCGCGGTAGCGGCGGCCGTCGATACCGACAAAATCCACTTCGGCATAGCCTGCGCCGGTGCCGCGACGCAACAGGGTGCGCGGGTCGCCGGTGCCGATCTCGCCATCGGCGTCCGGCACCTTGGCATCGCGCGACGCATTGTTCAGCCGGGGTACGGCGCCGAACAAGGCCAGGCACAAGGCATCGAGCAGGGTACTTTTACCGGCGCCGGTGGGGCCGGTAATGGCGAACAGGCCGGCGCTGGCCAGGGGCTCGGCGGTGAAGTCCAGTTCGAAGGGGCCGGCAAGGGAGGCCAGGTTTTTCAGGCGGATGGCGAGGATCTTCATGGCTGTTCGCCCTCCAACTGGACTTCCTGCAACAGCAGGGCAAAGTCATTGAGGGTCGCTTCGTCCACCGGGTTGCCGTAGCTGTCCTGCCAGGCACGGCTGAACAGTTCCTGCGGGCTGAGCTGATCGAGATCGATCAGTCGCTCGTTGTCCGTTTCGCCTTCACCCCCGTTTGAGCCGGCGTACTCGGCGGCGATCCGCACCAGGCGCACGGCCTTGCCTTGCAGGGCGGTTTCCACTTGCTGGCGCAGGTCCGGCTGCGGCTCATCCAGGCGTACTCGCACTTCCAGCCAGGGTTGGCGTTGCAGGTCGGCCAGCAGGTCGACATCGGGCAACTGCGCCAGCTGTTCGAGGATCTCGGCAAATGGCACCGGGCCCAGGCGCTGCAGGTTCACGGCGCGGGGGATCAGGCGGCTGTCGACGCTGACCAGGGTTTCGCCGTCGAGGACGATGTCAAGGATCTGGTGTTGGTAGGCGATTTCCGAGAACGACAGGGGAATTGGTGAGCCGCAGTAGCGAATACGTTCCTCGCCGTTGACCTTCTGCGGCTTGTGCAGATGGCCAAGGGCGACATAGCTGACACTGGCGTCGAACAGGCTTGCCGGCAGAGCCTCAGCGCTGCCGATGATCAGGCTGCGCTCCGAATCCTCGGAGACCGAGCCGCCGGCCATATGTGCGTGGCTGATGGCGACCAGGGCCTGGCCCGGCTGGCGCTTGGCGTTGGCCGCGGCGATCAGTCGGCGATGCACCTCGCCGATACCCTTCAGGTAGTGGTCACCCAACTGCGTGCCGGTGACTTCGGCAGGCCGCAGAAAGGGCAGGGCCAGGCACCAGGCGGCGATTTCACCGTTCGCGGCGGGCAATGGCAGCAGCAGGCGTTCACTGTCCAGCTCGCCATCGTCGAGCCACAGCACCCGGCCCACGGCGTGGGTGCGCAGTCGGCGCATCAGCGGCGCGGGCAGTTCGATACGGGAACCGGAGTCGTGGTTGCCGGCAATCATCACGATGGTCAGCAGCGGCTGTTGTTCGTGGGCGCTGACGATAAAGTCGTAGAGGCGCTCCTGGGCTTTGACCGGCGGGTTGACGGTGTCGAAGATATCGCCGGCGATCAGCAGGACATCGGGCTGCTGTTGCTTGAGTTGGGCCAGAAGCCAGGTGAGAAAACAGGCGTGTTCGAAATCTCGCTCCTGGCCATGAAGGTTCTGGCCAAGATGCCAGTCGGAGGTGTGAAACAGGCGCAAGGCAAACTCCAACTTATCGATTATTTGGGGTAGAGCGGCGGCAGGCTGCTGTCGCTGGCCGGGTCCTGGACGCGCTCGGCGACCGGGATCGCGCGGATCGCCCGCCACAGTTCCTCACCTTGCCAGTACTGGCCGCTTTCGCTGTAGAGCGCGCCATTGAGGCCGTCCAGGGCATCGGACAGGGTGATAAACCGCGCGGCCATGTCGGCCAGGGTTTCCGGTTGCTGCCGGGCCCAGGCATCCAGGGCCTGGCGGGTGGCCTGGGGATCGTTGGCCAGGCAGGTCCGTTTGAGGTCGTCGAGCAGCGTCCGTGGGCTCGGGCCGGTCTGGGCGGCGCGGTGCACCGCCGGCTGCGAGCGGGCCCGCCACCACAGGCCGAAACCCAGCAGGGTGGTGCAGGCGAGGATCAGCGTGCTGAGCTTCCAGGCCCACAGCAGCGGCGGTTGCGGCGGCGTGTTGTTGGCGGCACTGCTCACCGGCGTGTCCACCGCCAGGCTCGGGTTGTTCGCCACTTGCAGGGTCCGCGCCGGCAGTGTGCTGCGCTCCATATGCTCTTCATGGGTATTCCACCAGGTCACTTCCACCGCCGGCAGGTCGAAGCTGCCGCTGTGGGTCGGCACCAGCGCCTCGCGTTCCTCGCGGGTGCCGATCAGGCCGCGTTCGGTGTTCTGGTTGCTCAGTTGCGCCTGGTCCGGGTAGCGTCGCAAGCCATTGAGAGTGGTCGCCGGCAGCGGCGGCAGTTGCCCGCTGGAGAGCCCTTCGGCCTTGAGGGTCAGGCTGCGGGTCAGGGAGTCGCCGACCTGGCTGTGATCCGGTTCCGGGCTCCAGCTTTCACTGAGGCTCAGGCTGCGGGCCGGCAGCCACGGCACGTCGGCGGGCCAGGTATCGGGCTGGGGTTTGACCTGCAAGCGCATCTGCTCGGAGCTGACGCGCATCAATTTGCCGGGTTTGGCGCCCTGGGGCACCTGGCCCTGGTTTTGATTCGGCTGGGCGTCCACCAGGGTGGCGGTAAACACCTGCGCGGGGATCGTCAGTTCACCGCTGTGCTGCGGGTAGATCGCATAACGCCACTCGATCACGCCATGGCGCACGCCATTGATCAGCTTTTCGTAAGTGCGCGACTCGCCCAACTGCTCGATACGGGCATCGGGGATCTGCAAGGGGGTGAGGCTGCTGTCGTCATACAGCGACACCGAGTGATAGATGCGCAGGGTCAGCACGGCCTGGGCCTGGACGTAGACGCTGTCCTGGTCGAGGCTGGCGTCGATGAACACCGGCGCCAGGTTGCTGGCCGCGGCCTGGTCCTCGCCTTGCAGCACCTGCAGGGTGATCGGCTCGCTGCTGAGTTCGCCCAGGTGCAATTCCGGGATTGTCACGTTGCCGTTTGCCTTTGGCGTCAGGGTGACGATCCAGCGCGTGGTGGCCTGGCTTTCGCCGCCCAGGGTGGTCAACTGGTTGACCTGGCGGGTGCCGCGCACTTCGAACTGCGGGTCCAGCGGGGCCAGGTCGGGTTTGCCGAACTGGGTGACATCCTTGGATTCGAGGGTCAGTTCCACCGACTCGCCGGAGTTCAGGCGCGTGCGGTCGACGCTGGCCAGCAAGCCCTCGGCATGGGCCGACAGGTTGGCGCAGAGCAGCAGCGTAAGGAACAGGGAGAAGCGCAGGGTCATCGGGTCTTGTCCTGATGGAGCTGTTGTTCGTACCAGAATTTGCGCCGCAGCAGTTCTCCCGGGTCATCGGGGATCTGTCGCAGCCATTGTTCCAACGCCTGGTGGCGTTCACCGTCGATGATATCGGCGGCGGCCCGCAAGGGCGGATGGGTGGTCTGTTCGTCGCCCAGCTCGCTGCCGGGTACCTCGTTGCCGCCGGGCTGATTGCCCGCTTGGCTGGCCTGGGCGTCCGGCGGCTGGTTGCCGGTCGCCGGGTTCTGTTCCTGGGGCGCGGACTGCGCCGTGGCGGTGCTGGACGAATTCGTCCCGGCCGGGGCCGATTGCGCGGCGTTTTGTTCGTTGCCGGTTGTGGCGGCGTCGGCGGGCTTGCTTGGCTCAACCGGTGGCTTGGCCTGTTTTTCCCTGAGCAACTCTTCCACCAGTGTCCGGTTCTGCAAGGCTGGTCGCAAGTCCGGCTGACGTTCCAGGGCCTGTTCGTAGGCGTCCAGCGCCGCTTCCAGCTCGCCGCTGCGGGCCAGGGCGTTGCCCCGATTGTAGTGGGCGTTGGCATCGTCGCCTTCGGCAAACTTCTTCGCGGCGGCGGCGTAGTCGCCGGCTTCATAGAGGGCCAGGCCTTGCCATTGCGGGTCCTCGAAATGTTGTGCGGCTTCGATCGGGCGCTTTTGCTCAAGCAACTGCTGGCCCTGTTGGTCTGGCCGCAACCATAGATCCCTCAGCTCAAAGGCCTGGCTCGGCTGTGGGAACAGGAAGAACAGTGGCAGGCAGAACAACCAGCCACGCCGTCCGGCACAGGCGGCCAGCAGCAGGAGCGGCAACAGCAACCAGTAGCCCTGGTCGGCCCAGCTGTCGAGCTGTACGGTCTGGCCGTCCTTGCGCAGGTGGCGCGGGCCGTCCAGCAGGCCGAGGCCGCGCAGGTCGCTGTCGTCCAGGCGGGCCTGGCGGTAGCGGCCGCCGATTTCGCCGGCGAAGTCCTTCAGGCTCTGGCTGTCGAGATGCGGCACCAGGATCGTGCCTTGGTCGTCCTTGAGGAAACCGCCGTTCTCCTGGGCCACCGGCGCACCATCGCGGGTGCCGATCCCGAGGATCAGCAGGCTGTGGGGCTTACCGTCCAGGGCCTGGCGGATGCCTTGGCGTTCCTGCTCGCTGAGGGACGAGCCGATCAGCAGCAGCCGGCCTTCGCCCAGGGCGCCACGTTCGAGCAGGGTCAGGGCCTTTTTTACTGCAAGGTCGGCGCGATGGCCTTCCTCGGGCATGATCGAGGGTTTGATCGCGTCCAGCAGATTGCGGCTGGTGCCCAGGTCATCGGACAGCGGCACCAGCGTATGGGCGCTGCCGGCGTAGACGATGATCGCCGTCTGCGAGTCGCTGCGAGCGCGCAACAGGTCGAACAGTTTGCGCCGGGCCTGTTCCAGTCGATTTGGCGGGGTGTCGGTGGCGAGCATGTCCGGCGTCAGCTCGAGTAGCACCACCAGCGGGTCCAAGGGTTTCTGGGTGGACTCTTCGACCCGCTGCCAGCTCGGCCCGAGCAGGGCCAGGGCGGCGAGAGTCCAGCCCAGGCCGAGGGCGATCAGGTGCAGTTTGCTGCTGTTGCGGCTGCCACCATTGAGCAGGACCCGATGGAACGCCGTCGGCAGGATCATCTGCCAGCGGCCGGCGCGTTTCTGCCGGTGCCAGAGTTGCCACAGCAACCAACCCAGCAGCGGCAGGACCAACAGCGAGATAGGGCGGAACCAGTGTGGCCAGAGGGCTTCGATCATCGACGCCTCCGCAGACGCAGGCGTTCCAGGCGCTGGCGCCATTCCGGGCGCTGCGGCAGGAACTGCCGGCGTGCCAGCCAGCGTTGCAGCAGGTTGTCCGGCCAGCGTTCGCGGATCACCAGCAACACGCTGATCAGCAGGGCCAAGCTGAGCGGCCAGTGATACAGCGCTCGGGCGGGGCGGGCCTGGGTGGGTTGTTGGGCGACAGGTTCAAGCTGGTCGAGGGTTTCCTTGATGGCTTGCAGCTCCTGGCCGTCGCGGGCACGGAAATAGCGACCGCCGGTGATGCTGGCGATCTCCTTCAGCGCCGGCTCGTCGAGGTCCATGCTCGGGTTCAGGCCGAGCATGCTCAGGGTCCCGGTTTGTTGCGGATCGGCACCCATGCCGATGGTGTAGATCTTCACGCTTTCTTCGGCGGCCAGGTGCGCGGCGGTGATCGGATCGATTTCGCCGGCGTTGTTGGCGCCGTCGGTGACCAGGATCAGCACCCGGCTTTGCGCCGGCCGCAGGCGCAGGCGCTTGATGGCCAGGCCAATGGCGTCGCCGATGGCGGTGTTCTTGCCGGCGATGCCGATCTTCGCTTCATCCAGCCAGATGCGCACGGTGCGTCGGTCGAAGGTCAGGGGGGCCTGCACATAGGCCTTGCTGCCGAACAGGATCAGGCCCACGCGATCGCCTTCGCGGTGCTCGAGAAAATCGCCGAGCAGGTGCTGGACCAGGCCCAGGCGGCTGATGTCCTCGTCCTGCCAACGCATGTCGGGGTATTCCATGGAGCCGGACAGGTCCACCGCCACCAGCAGGTCACGACCGCTGGCGGCCAGCGGCAAGGGGTCGCCCAGCCATTGTGGCCGCGCGGCGGCGCATAACAGCAGCAGCCAGAGCAGGATGAACGGCAGTTGCTGGCGCCAGCTCGGCAGGCTGACCCGGGCGCGGCGGCGGGCCAGGCTTTCCAGATCGGCGAGAAAGCTGATCTTCAGCGATGCTTCGCCGCTGTCGGCCACCGGCAGCAGGATGCGCATCAGCCAGGGCAGCGGCAGCAAGGCAAAGAGCCAGGGCCAGGCGAACTCAAACATGTTTGCGGATCCAGGTGTCGATCGCCTGGCTCAACCCGGCGATGGCCTTGTCGTCGAGCTTGCATTCGGGTTTGTAGGCGCCTTCCACCAGCACCATCCAGCGGGTCAGGCCGGCGGCTGGACAGCGGTTGTCGAGGAACGCCAGCCATTTACGGCCATTGAGGGTGTGGCTCTGGCTGTAGGGGTAATGGTTGCGGCACAGGCGCTTGAGCAGGCCGTTGAGTTGTTGCAGCCAGGCCCCGGCCGGTGCGCCGTCATAGGGCTTGGGCAACTGCGCGAGTTCCGCCAGGGCGGCCAGGCGCACCGGGTCCAGGGGCTGTTCGGCGCGGGCGACGGGGCGCTTGGCCGGCAGGAAGCGACGCAGGTACCAGAGCCCGACGCCCAGCAGCGGAATCAGTGCCAGCAGCAGCCACCAGCCCGGTGCCGGTGGCCAGAAACCCTGGATCGGCGGGGTGATCAGCGGTTGCAGTTGCTCCAGGCTGCTCATGGTTGTTTCCCCGGTCGCTGGGGGTTCAGGTACTCGCGTAACTGCTCGACCATTTCGCTCTGGGTGCTCAAGGGCATCAACAGCACCCGCAGTTTCTGCGCCAGCAGCTCCCAGCGGGCAATCCGTGCTTCACCCTGGGCGCGGTAGGTCTGGCGCAGCTCCAGGTTGAGGGTGTCGAGTTCCAACTGCGCGCCGCGCTCGGCAAAACGCAACAGGCCGGCGGCGGGGAGGGCATGGTCGAGGGGATCGGAAACCGGCAGCATCAGCAGGTCGCAATGACGCGAGAGCAGGCTGAGTTGTTGTTCGGCGGCATCGCTCAGGGCTCGCTCGTCACAGATCACGATCACCAGGCTGCCGGGGCGCAGCACCTTGCGCGCGCGGATCAGCGCCAGGCCCAAGGCATTGGGATCGGCGGCGGTTTCGGTGTGCAGCGAGTGGTTGACCCGCACCAGGCGGTTGAGCAGTTGCAACAGGCTTTGCTTGCTGCGCCGCGGCTTGATCTCGTAGTGCTCGTTGTCGCCGTAGACCAGGCCGCCGACCCGGTCGTTGTGGCCCAGGGCGGCCCAGCCGATCAGGCTCGCGGCCTGGGCGGCGAGCACCGACTTGAAGGTCAGCCCCGAGCCGAAGAACAGCTGGCGGCTCTGTTCCACCAGAATGAAGATCGGCCGTTCGCGTTCTTCGTGAAACAGCTTGGTATGGGGTTCCTGGGTGCGGGCGGTGACGCGCCAGTCGATGGTGCGCACATCGTCGCCGGCCTGGTAGACCCGCACCTGGTCGAAATCGACCCCACGCCCGCGCAGTTTCGAGTGGTGCAGGCCGATCAGCGGGCTGCGCTGGCTCGGCGTCGAGAACAGCTGCACTTCGCGCACGCGATGGCGCATCTCGATCAGTTCGGCGAGGGTGGTGCGGATACCGGGTTCGGCGGGCAGGGGCGCGATCATGGTCCGGGTCAGGCGACGGCGACGACATCGAGGATGCGCTGCACCACCCGATCCTGGTCGATCCCGGCGGCTTCGGCCTCGAACGACAGGATGATACGGTGGCGCAGTACGTCGAACAGCACCGCCTGGATATCCTCGGGGCTGACGAAATCGCGACCGGCCAGCCAGGCATGGGCCCGCGCGCAACGGTCCAGGGCAATCGAGCCGCGAGGGCTGGCGCCGTAGGCGATCCATTCGGCCATCTCCGGGTCGAACTTGGCCGGTGTACGGGTCGCCATCACCAGTTGCACCAGATACTCCTCCACCGCATCGGCCATGTACAAGCCGAGGATTTCCTTGCGCGCGGCGAAGATCGCCTGTTGGCTGACCCGGCGCTCGGGCTTGGTTTCGCCGTTCAGGGCTTCGCCCCGGGCCTGTTGCAGGATGCGCCGTTCGACCGAGGCATCGGGGAAACCGATCTTGACGTGCATCAGGAAGCGGTCGAGCTGGGCTTCGGGCAGCGGGTAGGTGCCTTCCTGCTCGATCGGGTTCTGGGTCGCCATCACCAGGAACAGCGGCGACAGGTCGTAGGTACTGCGTCCGACGCTGACCTGGCGTTCGGCCATGGCTTCCAGCAGGGCCGACTGGACCTTGGCCGGCGCGCGGTTGATTTCATCCGCCAGCACCAGGTTGTGGAAGATCGGGCCTTGCTGGAACACGAAACTGCCGGTTTCCGGGCGATAGATCTCGGTGCCGGTGATGTCGGCCGGGAGCAGGTCGGGGGTGAACTGGATGCGATGGAACTGCGCTTCGATGCCTTCGGCCAACTCCTTGATGGCCTTGGTCTTGGCCAGGCCCGGGGCGCCTTCGACCAGTATGTGACCGTCGGCCAGCAGGGCGATCAACAGGCGCTCGACGAGTTTTTCCTGGCCGAGGATCTGGGCTGAGAGAAAGGTTCGCAGCGCAAGCAGCGCTTCACGATGTTCCATCGATGAGTGTTCCTGGAGAGGGTGGCCGACGGCATTCGAATGAATGTCACGGCTGGGGGCGTTACTTTAATGCATCGGGGGTGGTGGCGACTAACGGCTATGGGGATTTTTATGGATTTTGAGGAAAAGTCTTACCTGGTTGGGAATCATCTCCTGTAAGCAGCCCCGCCCAGGCGATTTCTCACTGGGCGGGGGGGGCGCTCGCGTTACGGGTTATTGGGCCAGTGCGCAGCCATAGTCCTGGATCTCGCCGGCGGAGCCGCGGCTGAAACCGACCAGGCTCAAACGGTTCGCCAGCAGCAACAGGTCACCGCCGGGCGCTACCACCAGGGCCAGGCCATAGTGGGACAGGCTGTCACCCTGTTGTCGGGCATATTCACCCAGCACCTTGAACGGGTTTTCCTGTTTCAGGTCCTGGCCGTTCAGGCGTTTCGCCAGGTACTCATGGCCGTTCAGCCTGACCGCCAGGGGCTGCCACGCCTGGGTCACCCGCGGGGCTTGTTCGACCAGTTGCTGGTAGATCCCGGGGCGCAGGCAGGCCAGATGGATATGCAGTTGGCCCTGGGAGCGGCCATACGGCGAGTTGATGGCCAGCGAGAGAAACTCGTCCTTGATCGGTTTGCCGGCTTCGGCGGACAGGCGCCCACGTTGCTGCCAGGCACTGGCGAAAAAGGCGTAGGCATTGTCCTCGAGCAGCAGCGGACTCTCGATGCCGGTGACCCGGTCAGTGGGAATGGTCAGGTCATGCAGCGGGCCCTGGCGATCCTTGAGCAAGGCAACGTGCTGCTGCAGATCCACCCTCAGGCACGGCGCGGGGTTCTGGGCGTCCTGCTGATGGGGCACGCATTGCTGGCCGACAATCTGCCAAAGCGCATTGCCTTTGCCGAGTCCCCAGATCAGCCAGGACCCCGCCGCCAGTACAGCGACCACCAACACCAGCCCTGAAATTTTCAGCCACTTGCTCATGCCACTTTCCTGATCAGAAGTAAAAACCGGGACACTCTAAACCAGCTCTTCGTGCTTTTTTGTGTCGATTCTGATCGCGGATGTTTCAAGCCGATCGGCTGTCAGCCCAGTTCGCTGACATAGGTGCCGGTGCCGGCAAGAATATTTTTCAGGGTTTGCTCGACTTCGGCCAGGTCGGCCGCGTCGGTCTGGTGCTGGATCTCGAGGTGATCGTCGCCGTTGAGCGCATCGGCATCGGCGGCGGCGATTTCGATCAGCAGGCGCGTGGCGCTGAGGGTCACCTTGATGCCATCCAGGGTGGAGGGTTCGCCATCGAGGGTGATCTCCAGTTCATCCTCGTCGGGATAGCGGGTCATCAGGAACATTTCGCCCTTGTCGCTATGGCAGCAGAGCATGGCCATGTTGTCTTCTTCATCGTCGCAGGGGTTGGCGATCAGGTGGGCGGTGCTGAGCTGCATGGCGGAAGGTCCTGTCTGGGCGGGGGGAGCGCTATTTTGCCTGTATTCGGGATATTTTTCAGGGCTGAGTGACTGGAAAGCTTAATGGTTATAAGACGCATCCGGATATGATTTGATTATTTCTATCATCAAGGGGCACTCGTACAGACCTGTCATTTCTGACAGTAGACGTCGCCGCCGGAAGTCTTGATAATCACCGTCAAGCCGAGTTCCAGCATTTGTCGTCCGGTTGAAGATTTTTCGTAAGAATCTTTTGACGGAGGGCTGGGCCTTGAAAGTCTCAATCTTGATGTGTACCTATAATGGCCAGCGGTTTCTGGCCGAACAGATCAACTCCTTTGAGCGTCAAAGCCATTTCAACTGGAGCCTGGCAATATCCGACGACGGCTCCACGGATAAAACCCTGGAAGTCGTACGCAGTTGTGCCAGTGATTGGCCGCGAGATCGCCTGAAAATATTTTCCGGGCCGAAGAAGGGCTTTGCGGCCAACTTTCTCTCATTGACCTGTCGTGCTGAAGTTCAGGCGGATTTTTACGCCTGGTCCGATCAGGACGATATCTGGAACGAGGACAAACTCGAAACGGCGCTGATGTGGCTGCAAAGTGTGCCTGAGCAGGTCCCGGCACTTTATTGTGGTCGCACCCAATTGATCAGTGAGTTGGGCATCGCCGCCGGCCAGTCGCCGAAGTTTTCCCAGCCGCCGAAGTTTGCCAATGCCCTGGTACAGTGTATCGGCGGTGGTAATACCATGGTATTCAATCATGCCGCCCGGGAGCTTCTACGCGAAGCGGGCCCGTATATCGCCATTGTTTCCCATGACTGGTGGGCTTATCAACTGGTGTCCGGTGCCAAGGGCGGCGTGGTCTTTTACGATCCCCATGCCAAGACCCTCTATCGTCAGCACAAGAGCAATCTGGTGGGCAGTAATGCGGGTTGGTACGCGCGTCTTTATCGACTGTGGATGGTGTTCCATGGGCGCTTTCATGAATGGAGCAGGAAAAATATCCGAGCGCTGGAAGTGATGAGCCATCGCCTGGATAAGCAGAGTGTTGAAATCCTTTCAAACTTCAAAGCGGCTCGCGATCAGCCACTGTTCCCTCGGCTCGCCGGTATTCGTCGTTGCGGCGTCTATCGACAGACACTCGGCGGCAATCTGGGACTGTTGTTTGCCGCCTTGATCCGAAAAATCTGAACGTCTTTTGTGATGGGTTGTTTATTTCGCTCGGCCGAGAGGTCGTCGTTTTTTGATTTTCAGAGGCATTGACCGCATGGATGAATTCACCAGCAGGTCGAAGGAGATGTCGAGGGGTGCATGGTATCACCGAGGCCTGTCTCTGATGTTGTTGCTGGCCAGTGAATGGGGGGCAGGGTTCGTGTGGGACTTTTTTCAGAGCGGCCGTAGGAGGATTGCCCATGTCCTCTGATATTGCTATCTCCGCTGAGGGGCTCAGCAAGTATTATCCGATCTATAACAAGTCCAGTGATCGGCTGTTGCAGGCGTTATCGCTGGGGCGCAGGTGTCGTTATCGGGAGCTTTGGGCGTTGAAGGGCGTCTCGTTCGAACTGAAAAGGGGCGAAGCCATTGGCATCATCGGTCAGAAGGGCTCTGGCAAGTCAACATTATTACAGTTGATTTCTGGAGCATTGAGCCCCACTTCCGGAGCTCTTCGCGTTCAGGGACGAGTTGCGGCACTGTTGGAGTTGGGGGCCGGTTTGAATGTCGAGTTTACCGGACGTGAAAATGTCTATATGGCGGCTATGCTCTATGGATTGAGTATCGAAGAGATTAATCTGCGTTTTTCCGCGATTGCTGCATTTGCAGATATCGGTGGGTTCATGGAGCAACCGCTCGCGACTTACTCGAGCGAGATGTACGTGCGTCTGGCGTTTGCGGTGATTGCTCATGTAGAGGCCGATATCCTGGTCATCGACGAAGCCCTTTCCATGGGGGACGCCAGCTTTCTGCACAAGTGCATGCGTTTTATCCGTGCGTTCAAGGAAGAGCATTCGCTGATTTTTGTCAGCCACGATACGAGCACGATTGTCAGCCTGTGTGATCAGGTAATCTGGCTGGAACACGGGGAAGCAAGGCAGTTGGGCCCTTCCAGGGCGGTCTGCGAGTCATATCTGGACGATGTGTTTCGTTCGATGAATGACGAACGGACGGATCCGCTGATGGTTCATGTCGATGGGCATAAAAGTCTGGCCCAGTGTCATTGCCATGATGGCTTGGAGTGGCGTGATCACCGCGCCGAACTGATCCATTCGAATGACTTGGAAGTTTTTCGGTTCGACCCGCAGGCGCCCGACGTGGATGCATTTGGCGGAGAAGATGCTCGGATTGTCGATGTCCGCCTAAACGACTCTTCGGGGGGCGGATTGACCTGGGTGCTGGGTGGCGAACGTGTCTCGCTCAAAGTCGAGGCGCAAACTTTTGTGTTCTTGGAGAGTCCTCTTATCAGTTTTTCTGTCAAGGATCGATTAGGGCAGACACTGTTCGGTGATAACACCTATATCAGTCAGATCGGCCAGGATCGTACCGTTGTGGCGGGTTCGACGTTGTCGGCGGAGTTTCAATTCTTCATGCCTTGGCTGGCCAAGGGTGACTATGTTATCCAGGTTGCGATCGCTGACGGCGAGCAACATGACCATAGGCAACTTCATTGGTGCCACGAAGCCCTGTTGATTCGGTCGCATCATGACCCCGTGGCGACAGGGGGCATCGGTATTCCGCATATCAATATAACTCTCAATGTGACTAATCAGTAAGGAGTCCTATGTCTCCGCCCAAGAACGTTACGGCCATTAATCCCCACGCCAAACGCGTGGTGGATTTTCGAGAATTGATAGGCAGTGTGTGGAGAAATAAACAGCTGATTTGGCAGATGACGAAAAGAGAGGTGGTGGGGCGCTATAAGGGCTCAGTGATGGGGCTGGCGTGGTCGTTTTTTAATCCTGTTGTTATGTTGGTGGTGTACACCTACGTATTCTCCGAAATCTTCAAAAGCCGATGGGCGGGTGCCGGCGCAGAAGACAGTAAGACTCAATTTGCCGTTATTTTATTTGTCGGGATGATTGTGCAAGGGTTGTTCGCTGAGGTTTTCAATAAGTCACCAGGGCTCATTGTTTCGAACGTGAACTATGTCAAGAAGGTGGTTTTTCCTTTGGAGGTGCTTCCCGTGATTATCATGGGGGCTGCACTCTTTCATGGCCTTGTCAGCTTTGTTGTGCTGCTGGTGGCGTTTTTTATTTTTAACGGTTTTGTTCATTGGACCGCTATTTTTATGCCAGTGGTGATTTTACCTTTGATTATTTTAATACTCGGCTTTTCCTGGTTTTTAGCCTCGCTGGGTGTTTTTGCACGGGACATAGGACAGTTTACCGTCATTGTCACAACAATCCTGACATTTTTATCGCCCGTCTTTTATCCGGTTTCAGCAGTTCCGGAAGCTTTCAGACCGTTCATGATGGCAACCCCCTTGACCTTTATCATAGAACAATCCAGAGAGGTACTGATATGGGGGCATCTGCCAGACTGGAAGGGGTTGGTTCTATATATGCTAGTTGCTACCTTCTTTGCTTGGGCAGGTTTCGCGTGGTTTCAGAAAACGAGAAAAGGTTTCGCCGATGTTCTCTGATCAGATGGCAATACGCGTGTTGAATATCAGCAAGCGCTATGAGATTTATAGTGCCCCCTTCGATCGACTGAAGCAGTTTGTCTTGCCGCGCCTCTCTTACCGACATCAGGAAGGAGGGCGTCGCCAATATTTTAATGAGTTTTGGGCGCTACGAGATGTTTCTTTCGACATAAAACCTGGCGAAACCATCGGCGTGATTGGTCGTAATGGCAGTGGAAAATCCACGCTGCTTCAAATAATTTGCGGGACACTTACCCCCACGGGCGGTGAGATTGAGACCCGTGGTAGGGTCGCCGCGCTGCTTGAGCTTGGATCCGGATTCAATCCTGAGTTCACCGGGCGCGATAACGTCTATATGAATGCTGCCATCCTGGGTCTGACGAAAGAGGAAATAGATAAAAAAATTCCAGATATCGAGTCATTTGCGGATATCGGCCGTTTTTTGGATCAGCCCGTAAAAACCTATTCCAGCGGCATGGTGGCAAGGCTGGCTTTTTCGGTGGCGGTGCAGGTGGACCCCGATATTCTTGTTGTGGATGAGGCGCTCAGTGTCGGTGATATGGCTTTCCAGGAGAAGTCTTTTACACGGATGAAAAAGATCCGTGATGCAGGGACCGCTATTTTGTTCGTATCGCATTCCACCTCCGCGGTGCGAAATTTTTGTGACAGGGCCATTTGGCTGGATAAAGGGCACGTTCGGGCGATAGGTGAACGCCAAGGTATCTGCGATATGTATCAAGCGGAGATGGAACAGGAGATTCGTAAGGAGAATACACGTTTAATACCGGCCACACATAAAAAAAAGACCGCCTCGAGCACCGGGTCAAACGCCAAGACGATCGCCATTTTGTCTGTCGCAGCGGATAGGCAAAACTACAAAATGGGTGATGAAATACGTGTCGAAATAAGATTGCAGTTCCTGGGTGCGCCACCGGTATATGGCGTCGGATTAATCATATATGATGCTGACGAGAAGGTCGTCAGTATTCTGAGCACCTTGAGGGATGATCTGTTTTTTTCTGACGTCAGGCCGAATATTTCCCTGGTTATCAAAAATAACAATTTCGTTCCAGGTTCTTACAGCGCGACTCTCTCCGTCTCGGACGAACACGGGATGTTCTCATACGACAAACGTGAGTCATGCTTTCAATTTACGATTGAGATGGAAAGAAGTGCACGGGGGCTCGCAAAGGCCGAGGGTATGCTGAGGTCCGATCATGAATGGGTTGAGCATGCCCGTTGGGAACTGAATAGCAGCGAGCGTTTATGGATCCGGCCTGGGCTGCCTCCGAAATCCACTCACAAAGTTCCCCTGCTGGTCCTTCTGAGGGTGAGAAATGAGGCGCTCATTCTCCCAGACACACTCGATCATCTTTCGACATTCGCGGATTACATCTGCGTGTATGAAGATGCCAGTACGGATAGAACACGTGAGCTATTAAGAGCTTGTGAGAAAGTTGTCCTTGTTTTGGAAAATGATCAGTGGCAGGTCGGTGTGGAGAATCGGCTGTTGTCTGAAACAAGGCATCGCGGATTGTTGTTGGAAATGGCACGATGCCATTTTGCGTTTCAGTGGTGTATGTGCTGCGACGCGGATGAGCGATATATCGGCCCCATACGGGAGTATGTAACGGCAGCGCTGGATCTTAAGCCCGAGGCGGTCAGGATTCAGCTGTTTGACGCTTATATGAGTCCAGGAGACGACGCACCCTACACACCAGGCACACCACTGTTGGGGTTTAGACGTTTTTTTGGCGTGGAACGGCGGGATATTCTGATGCTATGGCAAAATCGTGACAATGTGAAATTTGTGGGATTGGATGCCAGAGAGCCCGTGGTTAATGGCCGCATCGATGTCAATTTTTTCTGTCAACATTACGGTAAAAGTCTGTCGTATGAACATTGGGATGCGACGTGCGACTACTACAGCGCTCATTTTCCTTGGGTACCCTACGGGGCGAAATGGTCAAAACGCAAAGGGCAGGCACTCCATGAGCGATCTGACTTTGGCCGCGAACTGCAAAAATGGAGTGGCGCGTTATTCGAAAACTCGATAAAGATTAATTGATATGAGCCAGATAGAGTTTAACGGAAAAAAAGCCCTGGTTGCCTGTTCAAGGCTCGTGGATTTCGCGGGCGCCGAGATCGCTACCTTGGAAATCGCTTCGACGTTATCGACGCTTGGATTTGAGGTGGTGATCGCGGCGATGGAGGTAGGCGGATTGATAGAGTCTGAATTGAGTGCGGAGGGGATCCCTTTCGTTGATCTATCCAAGGTAAGTTTGGCTGATGCACAGTTCGATTTTGTATGGGTGAGCCATTTTGTGGCTGCTTATCATTTGTTGGTGCACGATCGGGTTTCAGCGAACCATGCTCTTTATTCTTCGTTGTCGCATTTTGAACCGCTCGAAGCTCCGCCGTTACCGGCGCTGTTTTTTTCACAGTATCTTGTTCATTCGCAGGAGAATTTTGAGTTTTTTTCTGAGCGATATCCTCACCTCGCTGGTAGGCTCAGTATTTTTCCCAACGCGGCGCCTGCGGGGTATTTTGAACAGGCTAAACACCCAGTTCAGCGCGGTCTTGAATCGATAGGGATTATTTCAAATCACGCGCCCGAGGAAGTCCTTGAGCTGGTTGAGTTGTTTAAGGCTAGAGCCATTAAAGTCGAGTTGATTGGCCTTCAAGGCACGCCTAAGAGGGTGACCCCTCAAGTGATCAGCGGGTACAGCGCCGTTATCAGTATTGGAAAGACCGTTCAGTATTGCTTGGCGGCGGGTGTTCCTGTTTATTGTTATGATCACTTTGGTGGTCCTGGGTGGATAGTGAGTAGTGTGTTTGAGGCGGCGTTTGAAAGGAATTTTTCAGGTCGATGCACACCAAGAAAAATTTCGTCTGCCCATATAGTGGAAGAGATGATCAACGGGTACGCATCGACGTTGGAACAGTCTGACGTCTTGAGGGGATTTGCGCGTGATCGATTTTCTCTGACGGATAACGTAAGGGCTATTCTTGATAAAAGCAGTTGTTTTTCTTTGCTCAGGACGCTTTCTAAAACGGAGGTTGAGATTTTGTCCAGAGAGTCAGAGGTTTTTCTGGCACAGCGAGATGTTATCAGAAACTGTCATCAATCAATAAACGATCGTGATGCCCTGCTGATGCGGCTTGATAAGTCCAACACTGAGCAAGAAGCGGCGATGGTGGTTGTGAGCAAAGCCTTGGCCGAACGGGAGGCTCAGATGGATCTATTGAATACGAAGCTTTCGATGTGTGAGGGCAAGGCGGCCAGGTTGAAGAGTGATCTTGAGAACCGTGACTCCAAGATAGAAACATTCAATATGACACGTTCGCAGTGGGAAGCCAAAGTTACCCGGGTTGATAAGAGCTCGGCTGTACAGCAAAGCGGAATCCCTCGTCTCGATCAGGAGAACGTTGAGCGAGAGTCGTATGTATCCGTTTTTAGTCGTCTGCTTTCGGAGCGAGAAACTCAAATAGCTAAGTTGAATCACGACATTATGCTAAGCCATCAGGCGCAGCAGGCGGCTTCGTATTCAAGTCAGCATACGAGAGAGGAATTGAGCCGTCGGATCGCTGATCTCGAGCATCAATTGATTCTGTCGCGCGGAGAGCTGGAGTCGATACTCAGCTCTAATAGCTGGAAAATAACATCTCCGATCAGGCACCTTGTGTTCTGGCGTGGGGTGCGATGGGCATCTGTCAGAATGCTGCTAAAAAATGCGCTCTTTGTTTTAAGGCAGGAAGGTGTGGTGCCATTTGTTCGCAGGGCAACGAGCTTTCTAGTTCGTCGGCGGCAGCGAAAGGCAGCGTCATTGAAGCTTGAAAGATTTAATCAAATAGAACACCAGGCGATGACTGGAAATCGTCCGTTAGTGTCCTTTGTCATACCTATATACGACCGGGTTGATGTGTTGCGTGTAGCGGTGAACTCCGCGCTCGCCCAGACGCAACAGGTTTTTGAAGTGATTCTGGTGACTGACGGTTCTCCTGCTCAGACCTTAGCCGTGGTTGAAGAGTTTCGCGACAATCCATTCGTTAGAATTTTCAAGTTTCCAACCAGTTCCGGCAACGCTGTCCGCGGCCGGAATAAGGGCATTCTTGAGGCACGGGGTAGATATATCGCTTTTCTGGACAGCGATGACGTTGCCGCGCCCGATCGCTTGGAGGTATGCCTCCCGATATTGGAGTCCGGGGTTGACGTGGTTTATGGGGGGTGGCGCGCTTTGTTGGATGGTACCCGAAAAATTGAGGGTCTGGTTAATGGCCAAGAAGTGTACAGTCCCGATTGTGATTTGGAAATGTTGAAAGAGATTTGCGTGCCTTGTCAAAGTACCGTGATGGTGAGACGCGATACGTTGCTGCGCAGCGGATTGCTGAAGCGTCGGATGGAGTATAGGGAAGACCATGAACTATGGTTAAGGCTTGCTTATAATGGTGCAACATTCAAATCCGTCCCTCATATTCTCACCGATTTGCGGTTGCACGCCGGCAATAATGAATTGAATTTCAAAGGTCATGACAGTCACTGGAAATCCTTGCTCGAAGAGGAATACCAGAAGACGGGTCCGATGCCAAAAAAAATCGCGTTTCTCCTGGCCGGGCTGGGTATTTCTGGGGGCGCCGCGGTCGTTTTAAAACACGTCAGTCTACTTCTCGATGCAGGGCACGACGCTTTCGTGATTGACCTTGGTGGGTATGGCGATATTGAATGGTTTGGAAAACCTGCCATTCGAGTATACCGGGTGAATGAACTGTCTGAATGTGGTATTGATAATATTGATATGCTTTTTGCTACGTTTTGGACGACCGTGGAGTGGCTCGATAAGATTCCGGCTAAAAGAAAGCTTTACTTAGTTCAGTCTGATGAGCGCTTTTTTTATGAAGAGCAATCGTTGAAGGACCGCGTCGAAGATACCTATCGCAAAAATATGGAGTATGTCGGTATCGCGAAGTGGATCGTTGATTTTTTGCGCGACGAGTTTGGTCATTCAGCCGTTTATCTTCCCAATGGTATTGATACTTCTCTGTTTTACCCGGACACGCCTTTGGTGAAAAAAAATCCAGATTGCCCGCGTGTTTTAATCGAGGGACCTATTTCTGTACCCTTCAAGGGGGTGGCGCAAGCGTACGCCGCCGTAAGTGAGCTCGATTGTGAGTTGTGGATCGTCAGCAGTGACGGCGTCCCGGAGCCTCATTGGCGTCACAATCGGTTTTTTCAAAAGGTTAAGCAGGAAGACATGCGACGGATCTACTCGTCTTGCGATATTTTATTGAAAATGAGTGAGATTGAGAGTTTTGCCTATCCGCCGCTGGAGGCCATGGCGTGTGGCTGTTCAGTGGTTGTCATGGACGTCAACGGCGGGATTGAGTATGCAATAGATGGAGAAAATGTACTGAAGGTGAATAAGGGTGACGTTTTGGGGGCGAGGTTGGCTGTCAAGAAACTGATGGATGACCGCGCACTGCGTCATAGGCTCAACCAATCCGGTTTTAACACGGTAAAAAACTGGAGCTGGGAGCCAGCCAAAAAAGTCCTGTCTGAGTTAACTGCATCTTGAGCTGATCAGAGAGGGCGCCACCCCGGTGCCCCTGGCTGAAAACGCCCCGCATCACCCCCACGCTACCTGCCAATGTCCGAATATGTCGCAGCACCGCAAGCAGCGGCGTTCGCGCACTCGTTAAGCTGCGCAACGGAGCGTCGTCCACGAAAATACAGCCTGTGCACCCGGCCGTTGCCATCGTGTGCGACTATCTTGAACGTGAATGTGACCCCTGGGTCGCGGCCAGCTTCATCAACCTGTCACTCTGTACTGCCCAGATTCACCCTGCAGAGTGATGCAGGTCCCCTTTTCCGGGGAAGAAAACGCGACGCTTCTCTCTATATAACAAGCCCAAGCGGAGTACCACAGATGGCGTTCTTCACCGCAGCCAGCAAAGCCGACTTCCAGCACCAACTGCAGGCGGCACTGGCGCAGCACATCAACGAACAGGCACTGCCACAAGTGGCGCTGTTCGCTGAGCAGTTCTTCGGCATCATTTCCCTGGACGAGCTGACCCAGCGCCGGCTCTCCGATCTCGCCGGCTGCACCCTTTCGGCCTGGCGTCTGCTGGAGCGTTTCGACCACACCCAGGCACAGGTTCGCGCCTACAACCCGGATTATGAACGCCATGGCTGGCAGTCGACCCACACCGCCGTCGAGGTCCTGCACCCCGACCTGCCGTTCCTGGTCGACTCGGTCCGCACCGAACTGAACCGCCGCGGTTACAGCATCCACACCCTGCAAACCACCGTGCTGAGCGTGCGTCGCGGCAGCAAGGGCGAGTTGCTTGAGGTCCTGCCCAAGGGCACCCAGGGCGAGGGGATCGACAAAGAATCCCTGATGTACCTGGAAATCGATCGCTGCGCCAACGCCGCCGAGCTGAGCGTGCTGTCCAAGGAGCTGGAACAGGTCCTGACGGAAGTGCGTATCGCCGTCGCCGACTTCGAGCCGATGAAGACCAAGGTCCAGGAGCTGCTGGCCGGTATCGACGCCAGCCAGTTCGCCATCGACCCGGAAGAAAAAACCGAGATCAAGACCTTCCTGCAGTGGCTGGTGGACAACCACTTCACCTTCCTCGGCTACGAAGAGTTCGTGGTCCGTGACGAGCAGGACGGCGGTCATATCGAATATGACGCCCACTCCTTCCTCGGTCTGACCAAATTGCTCCGCGCCGGCCTGACCCCCGACGACACCCGCATCGAAGACTACGCCGTCAACTACCTGCGCGAACCGACGCCGCTGTCGTTCGCCAAGGCCGCGCACCCGAGCCGTGTGCACCGCAACGCCTACCCGGACTATGTCTCGATCCGTGAGATCGACGCCGACGGCAAGGTCATCAAGGAATGCCGCTTCATGGGCCTCTACACCTCTTCGGTGTACGGCGAAAGCGTGCGGGTGATCCCTTACATCAGCCGCAAGGTCGCCGAAGTCGAGCGCCGTTCGGGCTTCCAGGCCAAGGCCCACCTGGGCAAGGAACTGGCCCAGGTCCTCGAAGTGCTGCCCCGCGACGATCTGTTCCAGACCCCGGTGGATGAGCTGTTCAACACCGTGATGTCGATCGTGCAGATCCAGGAACGCAACAAGATCCGCGTGTTCCTGCGCAAAGACCCGTACGGTCGTTTCTGCTACTGCCTGGCCTATGTGCCGCGTGACGTCTACTCCACCGAAGTGCGGCAGAAGATCCAGCAAGTGCTGATGGATCGCCTGAAAGCCACCGACTGCGAGTTCTGGACCTTCTTCTCCGAGTCCGTGCTGGCCCGTGTACAACTGATCCTGCGGGTCGATCCGAAGAACCGTCTCGATATCGACCCGCTGCAACTGGAAAACGAAGTGATCCAGGCCTGCCGCAGCTGGCAGGACGACTACAAGAGCCTGGTGGTCGAAGGTTTCGGCGAGGCCCAGGGCACCAATGTGCTGGCGGACTTCCCGAAAGGCTTCCCGGCCGGCTACCGCGAGCGCTTCGCCGCGCACTCGGCCGTGGTCGACATGCAGCACCTGCTGAGCCTGAGCGACAGCAATCCGCTGGTGATGAGCTTCTACCAGCCGCTGGGCCAGGTGTCCGGCCAGCGCGAGCTGCACTGCAAGCTGTATCACGCCGATACGCCGCTGGCCCTGTCCGATGTCCTGCCGATCCTGGAAAACCTCGGCCTGCGCGTGCTCGGCGAGTTCCCGTACCGCCTGCGTCACAACAACGGTCGCGAGTTCTGGATCCATGACTTCGCCTTCACCGCCGCCGAAGGCCTGGACCTGGATATCCAGCAGCTCAACGACACCCTGCAGGACGCCTTCGTCCACATCGTCCGTGGCGATGCCGAGAACGACGCGTTCAACCGCCTGGTGCTGACCGCCGGCCTGCCATGGCGCGACGTGGCGCTGCTGCGGGCCTATGCCCGTTACCTGAAGCAGATCCGCCTGGGCTTCGACCTGGGTTACATCGCCAGCACCCTGAACAACCACACCGACATCGCCCGCGAGTTGACCCGGTTGTTCAAGACCCGTTTCTACCTGGCCCGCAAGCTCAGCGTCGAAGACCTCGACGACAAGCAACTGCGCCTGGAACAAGCGATCCTGACCGCCCTGGACGACGTCCAGGTGCTGAACGAAGACCGCATCCTGCGTCGCTACCTTGACCTGATCAAGGCGACCCTGCGGACCAACTTCTACCAGACCGACGCCAACGGCCAGAACAAGTCGTACTTCAGCTTCAAGTTCAACCCGCACGCGATTCCCGAGTTGCCCAAGCCGGTACCGAAGTTCGAAATCTTCGTCTACTCGCCACGGGTCGAGGGTGTGCATCTGCGTTTCGGCAACGTCGCCCGCGGCGGCCTGCGCTGGTCGGACCGCGAAGAAGACTACCGCACCGAAGTCCTGGGCCTGGTAAAAGCCCAGCAAGTGAAGAACTCGGTGATCGTGCCGGTGGGTGCGAAGGGCGGCTTCCTGCCGCGTCGCCTGCCACTGGGCGGCGGTCGTGACGAGATCGCGGCCGAGGGCATCGCCTGCTACCGCATCTTCATCTCGGGCCTGTTGGACATCACCGACAACCTGAAGGACGGTGCCCTGGTGCCACCGGCCAACGTCGTGCGTCATGACGACGATGACCCCTACCTGGTGGTGGCGGCGGACAAAGGCACCGCGACCTTCTCCGACATCGCCAACGGCATTGCCATCGACTACGGCTTCTGGCTCGGCGACGCCTTCGCCTCCGGCGGCTCGGCCGGTTACGACCACAAGAAGATGGGCATCACCGCCAAGGGCGCGTGGGTCGGCGTACAGCGCCACTTCCGTGAGCGCGGCATCAATGTCCAGGAAGACAGCATCACCGTGGTGGGCGTCGGCGACATGGCCGGCGACGTGTTCGGCAACGGCCTGTTGATGTCCGACAAGCTCAAGCTGGTCGCGGCCTTCAACCACCTGCATATCTTCATCGACCCGAACCCGGAGCCGGCCAGCAGCTTCGCCGAGCGCCAGCGCCTGTTCGACCTGCCGCGTTCGGCCTGGTCGGACTACGACGCCAGCCTGATGTCCGAAGGCGGCGGGATCTTCTCGCGCAGCGCGAAGAGCATCGCGATTTCCCCGCAGATGAAAGAGCGCTTCGACATCCACGCCGACAAGCTGACCCCGACCGAACTGCTCAATGCCTTGCTCAAGGCGCCGGTGGACCTGTTGTGGAACGGCGGTATCGGCACCTACGTCAAGGCCAGCACCGAAAGCCACGCCGATGTCGGCGACAAGGCCAACGATGCACTGCGCGTGAACGGCAACGAACTGCGCTGCAAAGTCGTGGGTGAGGGCGGTAACCTCGGTATGACCCAGCTCGGTCGCGTCGAGTTCGGCCTCAATGGCGGCGGTTCCAACACCGACTTCATCGACAACGCCGGTGGCGTGGACTGCTCCGACCACGAAGTGAATATCAAGATCCTGCTCAACGAAGTCGTGCAGGCCGGCGATATGACCGAGAAGCAGCGTAATCAGCTGTTGGGCAGCATGACCGACGAAGTCGGCGGCCTGGTCCTGGGCAACAACTACAAGCAGACCCAGGCCCTGTCCCTGGCGGCCCGTCGCGCAGTCGAGCGGATCGCCGAGTACAAGCGCCTGATGAGCGATCTGGAAGCCCGTGGCAAGCTGGACCGTGCCATCGAGTTCCTGCCGTCGGAAGAGCAACTGGTCGAGCGCGTCGCGGCAGGCCAGGGTCTGACCCGTGCCGAGCTGTCGGTGCTGATCTCCTACAGCAAGATCGACCTCAAGGCGGCGTTGCTCGAGTCCAAGGTTCCGGACGACGAGTACCTGACCCGCGACATGGAAACCGCGTTCCCACCGATGCTGGTGAGCAAGTTCGCCGACGCCATGCGCCGTCACCGCCTCAAGCGCGAGATCGTCAGCACCCAGATCGCCAACGACCTGGTCAACCACATGGGTATCACCTTCGTGCAGCGCCTGAAGGAGTCCACCGGCATGAGCCCGGCGAACGTGGCCGGTGCTTATGTGATCGTGCGTGACATCTTCCACCTCCCGCACTGGTTCCGTCAGATCGAGGCCCTGGATTACAAGGTGTCGGCCGAGACCCAGCTGGAACTGATGGATGAACTGATGCGCCTGGGCCGTCGTGCCACGCGCTGGTTCCTGCGCAGCCGTCGCAACGAGCAGGATGCTGCCCGTGACGTCGCGCACTTCGGTCCGCACCTGGCGGCCCTGGGCCTGAAACTCGACGAACTGCTGGAAGGCCCGACCCGGGAAGTCTGGCAGGCGCGTTACCAGGCTTATGTCCAGGCCGGTGTGCCGGAGTTGCTGGCGCGTATGGTGGCGGGTACCACGCACCTGTACACCCTGTTGCCGATCATCGAGGCCGCCGACGTGACCGGTCACGACGCCGCCGAAGTGGCCAAGGCCTACTTCGCGGTGGGCAGTGCGCTGGACCTGACCTGGTACTCCCAGCAGATCAGCGACCTGCGCGTGAGCAACAACTGGCAGGCCCAGGCCCGTGAAACCTTCCGCGACGATGTGGACTGGCAGCAACGTGCGATCACCATCTCGGTGCTGAAACTGGCCGACGCGCCGCAAGACATGGAAGCCCGCGTGGCCCTGTGGCTTGAGCGCAACGCGAGCATGGCCGAGCGCTGGCGTTCGATGCTGGTGGAAATCCGTGCCGCCAGCGGCACGGACTACGCCATGTACGCGGTGGCCAACCGTGAGCTGATGGACCTGGCGTTGAGCGGTCAACCGGTGCTTTGATAGCCTGAAGCAAGTGGTAACCAAAAGCCCCGGCTCGTGAGAGTCGGGGCTTTTTTTGTTAGAACGATATAAGAATGTTCTCAGTTTTATAAAGGGCTTTGTGATCAACCGAAAGCCGTTCACGGGTTGAGCTGTTGGAGGGCGTTAATATCTATGTCATGGGTGGGTAATGTAGATGGGACGGTAGAGGAAGTGATTGGTTATTTGAACTTTTTATCGTGCGGATGAAGATTAGTATAAAAAGATTGAAGTTATTTAAGGTTTTTGGAGATGGCTGTTTCCACGCTTGAAACATCGGATGTTGCAGTGGCTCTTGAGGGTGAGGAATATCATGCCCTGGTGAAAAGTCGACTGCCGGACTGGCTGAAGGCCGCACCCTTCGAAACCCGCAGTTCCTACGTGGGCAACATGCAGCGCAATCAGGCGAGCAAGGCCGACCTGAGCGCTTATCTGGAGGGCTTGCAGAGCCCGGAGGACTTTGCCGCACCGCTCTTGCAAGGTGCCCTGGACAAGGAATTCGGCACCGGCCTGGATGTGTACGAGGACCAGCTCAGGCATGTTCATATACTGTCGGCACAAACCCCCTCCACGTCTTATCAGCAACGACTGACGCAACAGACGTTGTTACAGGCGGCCTTGCAGAACTTCGAAGAAAGCGAAACGACTTACTTTGGCTTCGATCGAGGTTCGCAGATACTTCGCAAGGGGCAGGGGGTCTTGCTCAAGGCGTTTACGCCACGGGAGTTTGCGCGGTCATGCCGTGAGCTGGATCTGGGCGGGAAATATAAGGAACATATCGAGTCTTTTCTGTTGCGCAAGAGTGCTTCCGGGCAGCGCGATGATGAGTTTCGTCGATTGTTCGTGGCCCACGAGATCTCCGAACTGGCGCTCCAGGCCGATATTGCCGTGATGAAAGGGCATATCGACGACTCGGCCTACCGCATGCTCAAGCAGTGGGTGAGTGGGAACGCCAGCCCACTCTGGAGCCTGCATGCCGTGCAGTTTCATGAGATCAAGATGCTCGATGTGCGTATTCCCGAAAGCGGCTATCGAGGCGCCTTGCTCAAGGGCGCACTGCTGATCCGTTTCGACGTCTCGGCTGCCCGCGAGTCTTGTCCTTGTGTGGTGTACCTGTCCGGTGATGCCGAGCAGGCGCTCAAACAGTATTCAAGCCTGGCGGCCTTCGAGGATGACCTCAGGCGCAGGTTGCGTGATCAGCGCTATCAGCAGGCATTTCGGCGCTATCTCCATTTGCGCACGCAACCGGTGTTTTTCACTGCGCTGAACGAACGCCTGAATCCCTTGAGTGCCGAAACACGCCGGCGTATGCCCGATGAACAGGCGCGCCTGCAACTGCAACTCGCCCGGGTAACCGGAGATCCCTTCTTCGAGTTCTATGTGCAGCACACCGACAAGATGCTCGATGATGCCCGGATGCTGGCGGTGTCGACGGATGCGGAGGACAAGAAGAGCCGTAGCGCTCGCTGGCATGCCTTTCTGGATTGGGGCGTCAACCTGCTGTTTTTCGTGCCGGGCCTTGGCGAGGCGATGCTGGCGCTGGCCGGTGCCCAGATGCTCGTCCAGCTCTATGAGGGGGTCGAGGAGTGGGAACACGACGACAAGAAGCAGGCCGTGCTGGTGTTTCTCGGCGTGGTGCTGAACCTGGAGCTCGGGGCCTTCATGCAGGTCTTGGCGCGCGACGATGAAGCGGCGGCTTTTATTGACTCCCTCAAGCGGGTCAAGCTGCCGGATGGAGGAGAGCGGTTATGGAAAGCCGACCTGGCGCCCTATCGACATCAGCCGACCTTGCCCGCGGGACTCAAGCCCGACGAGTCAGGGCTGCATGTGCGCAATGGCAATACTTTCCTGGATCTGGACGGCGACTACTACAAGCTCAAGCCCAGCCGTGTCAGCCATGAGTTCCGCGCCGAGCATCCCGCCCGGGCGACCTATTCGCCCCTGTTCAGCCATAACGGCTCAGGTGCCTGGACCCATGAGTTGGAGGCACCGTTGCGCTGGGATGCATTCAAGCTGTTCAAACGCCTGGGGCCTGATCTGGCGGACTTCTCCCCGGAGCAGGCGACTCGAATCATGACCATCAGCGGCGTGGAGGCCGATCAGTTGCGTCCGGTCTACCTGGACCAGATAAGCCGGCCGGCGCTGCTGAGCGATACGGTGGAGCGCTTCAGGGTCGATGCCGATATCCAGCGGTTTATCGAGACCGGCACCACCAACGGCGGTGTTGTCGATTGGCGTATCCAGGAACAGTTGCTGGAGGCCTTGTGGCCGCCGACCAAGGTCTTGCGCTTCGTCAATGGCGAAGGGCGGGTGTTGAAGGAATACGGCCCGGTGGCTAACGCGGGGTTGCCGGTGGTGATCGTCAGCGAAGCCCAGATCCATGACGCCGAACTGTTGAACGTGGTGTTGCAGGGGCTTGATCATGACGACGTCAATCTATTGCTCGGGCGTCGGCCGGGTGAGGCGCGGTTGACCAGTACGGAACAACTGTCGGCGCTGAACCGGCGACTGGCCGTCGAGGCGCAGAACCAGCGCAGTGCGTTGTTCGAGGCCTATTACGAGTTTCGTACCCGTTCGCGAAATGCCTTTGTCGCCGTGTTCAAGCAAGATTTCCCCAGCTTGCCGACGGTGATTGCCGATGAGTTGGCCAGTGCGGCCAACAGCTATGAGGTCGCGTCGCTGGAGGCGGGGAGGGTGCCGCTGCGGTTGGCGGAGGAAAGCCGTTGGTATGCGCAACAGGTCCGTATCGCACGGGCCTATGAAGGGTTTTTCATCGAATCGTCGGTCAGTCTGGATGCTGATCGGTTGTTCCTGCACTCACTGGAAAACCTGCCGGGCTGGTCGAAAAAACTGCGCATCGAGCTGTATGAGCCTTCCGTACTGGCACCGGGCGGGCGCCGCCTGGTCGACAGCCTGGGGGCGACCTCATCCGAAGCACCGCTAGAGTTGCTGCGCAAGTCGGGGGGCTATGAGATCGAAGCGCAGGACTTGCCTGGCAACCTCCAGGTGACGCTATTGCAGGCTCTGCCGAATAACCAGCTCCGGGCACTTGGATTCTCGCGTACAACCCGCCCGGAGCTGTTCAAGCAGGCGGTGGTGAACCACCTGATGCTGTCCCGTCCGCGCATTCGCGCGTTGCTGAACATACAGGCGATCAAGCCCGGGTTCAGGTCGCCAATGCGTTTGAGCGATGGGCGATTCGGTTATACGCTGGGTGGGCAGCCGGGGGCGCAGGCGGTGTCGCCGAGTCATTTGTGGCTGCTGGTGGACAAGCTTTATCCCGGCAAGGATCTGGACACGGTTCGACAGTTCCTGTCGCTCGAAGGGCAGAATGACAAGGCGTTCCTGAAGGTCCTCAAGAAGCAGCAGGTCGAGTACCACAAGCTGAAACTGGCGCTCGAATACTGGCGCATCGACAGTGAGTATGAGCATGGCGGTAGCGGCACAGGCAGTTGGCTGGTCAGCCGGGCTTCCAAGTCACGGGTCGCGAGCCGGATAAAAAAGTGCTGGCGCCGGGAATCGCAGTTGCTGCTCGACGCCAGTGGCCAACCGTTGGGGTATGAGCTGGACCTGTCGAGTGAGCGCCTGCTGAAGTTGCCTGAACTGGAAGAAGGCCGCTTCGAGCATGTGGTCTCATTGAAGCTGACCTTGGTCGGACGTCGGGATCGGCGTGACTTCGATGCCTTTCTCAAGCGTTTTCCCAAGTTGCGTGAGTTGCAGATCACCGGGGGCAGGTTGACGCAGTTGCCTTCGAGCATGGGCGCGATGGGTGAGCTGCGCAGGTTGCAGCTCAACGACAACCGGATCGCCTGGACCTCGTTACTGGGGCAGCAATTGCGCAGTATGGCGCGCCTGAAGCGGCTGAACCTGAATGGCAACCCCCTGGGGCTGTTCAGTGCCAGGGGCATGCTCCAGTTGCAGGGGCTGCAGTTGCAGCGTACCGAATTGTCCGCCTGGCCGACCGGGGTACTGGAGCTGCTCGATCTGGCGGTGCTGGATTTGCAGGGCAACCAACTGACCTCCATCCCCTGGAGCTTTTTCAGCCTGAGCAGTCGCAGGATGCGAACGGTATTGCTCTACGGCAATCCGTTTGATAACACGACGCTCTATACGATTGCCCAGTTCATGGATCGACCCTCGATACGTTTCGCCTTGCCGGGGGACACCGACATCCCGGAGCAGGGGGTGCCGAAGCTGACGCCTTTCGTGGAAAGCTGGCTGGACAGCAGTTATTCGATTGAGGAGCAGGAGCGCAAAAGGGCGTTGTGGGAACTGGTCGCCCAGGAGCCTGGAAGCGAAACCTTCCTGGAGTCCATCGCCGCACTGCGCACCTCGGCGGACTATCGCGTCGAATACCGGGGCCAGTTGAGCCGACGTGTCTGGCGAATGATCGAGGCGGCGACTGCCAGCACCACCTTGCGTCAGATCCTGTTCGACTGGACGACCGACCTGGACACCTGTGCCGATGGCTTTACCGAGGTGTTCAGCCGGTTGGGCGGCGAGGTATTGCTCTACGAGGCGAATCAACTGGTGGGTGATGCCAGGGAAGCGGCGTACCTGGCGTTGGCCCGGGGACGCTCGCGGTTGGCGCGACTGAACGATATCTCCAAAGTCGAAACCTCCAGCCAGGAGATTGCCAGGGCCGCCCGCATCGACGACGCCAGGGCCCAGGCCATGGCCGCGGCGCGCGAGCGGCACCAGAGCGAGGCCGATATCGAGATGGCTGGGCGTGTGGCTGCCGAGGCCGCCGATGAACGCTGGCCCCATGTCGATGAGGTCGAAATCTATCTGGCCTACCGTGTCGATCTCGCGGTACGCCTGGCGCTCCCTTGGCAACCTTTGGCCATGCTGTATCGGGGTTCCAGCAATGTCACCCGGGATATGACCCAGGAAGCGGGTGATCGCATCCTGGCGGCCGAGAACATACCCGGCAAGCAGGTCGAGCTGCTGCTTGAGCAGCCGGTGTGGAAAGATTACCTGAAGACCCTGCCCGAGACGGAACGCCATGGGGTCGTTGCACAGGAGCAGTTGCAAACCCTGGAAGAACTGCGTGAGGCGCTGGAAGAGCTGGCACGCCAGCCACAAGCCTCGACGCGAGACATCACTCGTTGGACCGAGACGGTGCGGCAGGGGGCGAGTGCCTTGGGGATCGCCGAAGGGGACATTCCCATGGGCCGGGAAATGAGCGATACGGTGTATGAGCAGGCGCTCGAAAAGATCGATCGTGAGCGAAAGGCCGGAGAGGTGCGGATCACCCAGAGCGCGCTGGACCGTGCGCAGCAGGTGCCCGAGAGTTCAGACCTGTGAAGCCCGTCCCTTGAACACAGCCGCTGCTGCGTCGGAGGGGGACGGGCCGGTGCATGGCCCTGTTCAGATACCGATATTGCCCAGGGTTTGCACGATGTTGCGCAAGGTGCCGGCGATGGCGGGGTGTTTGATCTCGAAGCGCTCCACGGCGAGGTTGACGCCGTCCGCCAGGCTGGCGTCCTGGCTCAGGGTTTCCAGTTTGATTTGTGCTTCGATCTGCTGCATCAGCACGTGCAGGTGTTCACGCTCTTCCGGTGAGAGCGGTGGGTTCTGCTCCAGTTGCACGCGCAGGGTATTGAGTTGGTCTTGCAGTTCGCGGGCAGGCATTGTGGTACTTCCTCTTTGGATAATCTCTGGCACATAGACCGCCATGTGGCGATAAAGGTCTGTACCTGATGTCAGAGTAATCCACTCGCGCGCGGCCTGCATGACCTTGATCAAGATCGCCGCGTCAGGGCTTCTCGCCCTTGAGCCGGCGCAGGGCGATATCGTCCAGGCAGGTCGCCAGTTCCCCCAGGTGATCGATCACCGAGTGCACGCCCAGGCCGAACAGCTCGACGGTGGCCTTGCCGCGTTTGCGTTCCCGTTCCTTTTGCGGCAATGCCTGCCACTCCACGGGCGACAGGCCGCACAAGGGCCCGCAGGAGGCCAGGCCGATGGTCCAGAGCCCGGCATTCAGGCCCGATTGCAGCAGGCGCGGCTCACCGCTGACCAGCACACAGCCGTCCAGTTGACCCACGCCGAGGGTCATCAGCGCATGCCAGCAGGCGTTGGGCGCCGGCCATTGAACGCAATTGGCCGGGGGGCGGGAGGCTTTGACCCAGTGCGGCAGGGTTGCGGCAAGGGGGGCGCTGAGGCTGTGGGGCAATTCATCCAGCCAGGCGCAGGGTACGCCGCGTTGTTGAAGGCCTTGGAGTACTTCCAGGGCGCCCGGTGTCGCGTGGTTGTGCTCGCCCGGGTCCAGGTGAGGTCGGGCGCGGGCGCCGAAGTCCACCAGGCAACCGCTCAGGCCAAAGAGCAGGGCGGTGGGCGCGGGCAGCGGTACGGCGGCGGGTAATGGCATGGCAACGTCCCTGAAATGACTCCGCAGGTTAAGACACTGCCATGACAGTAGGATGACGGCGGCCTGCCCCCGTGTCATCTGTAAATCTTTGCAGGACTTGTCTCGAGCAGACTGCCTAATCGAAGTTATCCGCTTTATACTGGCCGCTTTTCGAGGGTGCGGTTGCCCAGCCCCGTGTTATCCAAGGAGTTCTTTTTATGCGCTGGATCAATCGTCTAGCTCAACTGTCCCTGTGTGCCGGCGTTGCGCTGGTGCCATTTGCCGCACAGGCGGCAGACGAAGATCCATGGGAGAGCGTCAACCGCCCCATCTTCAAGTTCAACGATGTGCTCGACACCTACGCACTGAAACCTTTGGCCCAGGGCTACCAGGCGGTGACGCCGCAGTTCGTGGTCGACGGCATCCACAACATGTACCGCAACATCGGCGATGTGCAGAACCTGGCCAACGACGTGCTGCAGCTCAAGCCGCACGCGGCGGGCGTCGATACTTCGCGGATCTTCTTCAACACCATCTTCGGTGTCGCGGGTTTCTTCGATGTCGGCACCAAAATGGGGCTGCAGCGTAACGACGAAGATTTCGGCCAGACCCTGGGGCACTGGGGCGTGGGCAGCGGTCCGTACGTGGTGATCCCGTTCTTCGGCCCGAGCACCCTGCGTGACGCGCCGTCCAAGTACGTCGACACCTACACCCAGCCCTGGCGCTACATGAACGACATTCCGGCGCGCAACATGGCGCTCGGCGCGGAAGTGATCGACACCCGCACCAGCCTGTTGTCCAGCGAGAAGCTGATCACCGGCGACAAGTACATCTTCATCCGCAACGCCTACCTGCAGAACCGCGAGTTCAAGGTCAAGGACGGCAAGGTTGTAGACGATTTCTAAGGGCTTGTCGGGTAAATGAAAAAGGCGACCTCACGAGGTCGCCTTTTTTGTGCCTGGCGGGCCTCAGTTCATCTTGAGGATATGCAACCCCAGCCGCTGGCCGCCGCCTTCGTCTTGGACCCAGACCACCTCCGTCTCGGCCTCCAGGCCCTTGAGCGCCGGATGGTCGGAATCAATACGCACCAGCAACGTGTCGCCGGCCTTGAAGGCCCGTGGCGCGGCGATCTGCATGCCGCTGCTCGACAGGTCCAGGCAGGTCGCGGAAATCTCCAGCCCGGCATGGATCAGCGTCACATCGGCGTCGACGCGCATACGGATGTAATCGCGCTTTTCACTATAGTCCTGATCGGTTCGGCTCATCACTTCTGTCCTTCGATTCCGTTGTGGTTTGCACTGTTCTTATAACTCCCGGTGATTTGAGGTGTAAAGACGTCAGGCGACCATCGGCATGAGCTTGAAACGCCCGGCGGATGGGAGTACCGTCTGCGCCTTAGAAGGGCACCTCTGATACCGATGCACCGGACGTGATCGTCCGACCCGATTCGGGGCAGAGAGGCTAGAAAGCGAATCCAGTAGTACGAGTCGGGCACGTTGCCTTGCTGTCTACGCCAACCTAATTCTGGCGCCGTTTGCCCACATGCAAAAAACCAGTGCCACGCTGCTGATAATTGATGACGACGAAGTAGTGCGTGCAAGCCTTGCGGCCTACTTGGAAGACAGCGGATTCAGCGTCCTGCAGGCCGGCAATGGCTTGCAGGGTCTTGAGGTATTCGAGCAGTCCAAGCCTGATCTGGTGATCTGCGACTTGCGCATGCCCCAGATGGGCGGCCTCGAGCTGATTCGTCAGGTGACCGACCTGTCGCCGCAGACGCCGGTTATCGTGGTGTCCGGCGCGGGCGTCATGAACGACGCTGTCGAAGCGTTGCGCCTGGGTGCCGCGGACTACCTCATCAAGCCCCTTGAGGACCTTGCCGTCCTGGAGCACTCCGTGCGCCGGGCGCTGGATCGTGCGCGGCTGCTGCTGGAGAACCAGCGCTACCGCGAGAAGCTGGAAACCGCCAACCGCGAGCTCGAAGCCAGCCTGCACCTGCTCCAGGAAGACCAGAACGCCGGTCGCCAGGTGCAGATGAACATGCTGCCGACCAGCCCGTGGAGCATCGACGACTTCCAGTTCGCGCACCAGATCATTCCGTCGTTGTACCTGTCGGGCGATTTTGTCGACTACTTCCGCGTCGATGAGCGCCGCGTGGCGTTCTACCTGGCGGACGTGTCCGGCCATGGTGCGTCATCGGCGTTCGTCACCGTGCTGCTGAAGTTCATGACCACGCGCCTGCTGTTCGAATCCAAGCGCAACGGCACCTTGCCGGAGTTCACCCCGTCGCAGGTGCTGGGCCATATCAACCGTGGCCTGATCAACTGCAAGCTGGGCAAGCACGTGACCATGGTCGGCGGCGTGATCGATGAAGAAACCGGATTGCTGACCTACAGCATTGGTGGGCATTTGCCGTTGCCGGTGCTCTACACCCCGGACAGCGTGCGTTACCTGGAAGGGCGTGGTTTGCCGGTGGGCTTGTTCAACGAAGCCACCTATGAAGATCACATCCTGGAACTGCCGCCGACGTTCAGCTTGACGCTAATGTCTGATGGCATTCTGGACCTTTTGAAGCAAGATACACTCAAAGAGAAAGAGGCTGCTTTACCTGAACTGGTAAAAACAGCCGGGGGCAGCCTGGATGGCTTGCGCCAGGTCTTTGGATTGGCCACGCTAGGGGAGATGCCGGATGATATCGCCCTGTTAGTGTTGAGCAGGAACATTTGATGAGTACCGGTAGAATCCAGTTCGCCGAGCAGGATGGCACCTTCGTTCTGAAGTTTGTCGGTGAAGTTCGCCTGACCCTCTGTTCAGCGTTGGATGCAACAATTGAAAGGATCTTCACGGCGCTGAACTTTTCGGCGATCGTGATCGACCTGACGGAAACCCGCAGCATCGACAGCACCACGCTGGGTTTGCTGGCCAAACTGTCGATCTTGTCGCGGCAGAAGGTGGGCTTGTTGCCGACCGTGGTCACCACCCACGAAGACATCACCCGGTTGTTGCAGTCCATGGGCTTTGACCAGGTCTTCAACATCGTCAACCATCCGATCCCGTGCACGGATTGCCTGACCGACCTGCCGTCGCAGGACCAGTCGGAAGAGGTGGTGCGGGTCAAGGTGCTGGAAGCGCACAAGATCCTGATGGGCCTGAACGACTCGAACCGCGAAGCCTTTCACGACCTGGTGAATGCGCTGGAGCGTTCCTGACCGATTGACGCCGAGCGCGTACAAAAAAGGGCGACACCCTCCCAGGTGCCGCCCTTTTTGCGCTTCTCTCGAACCTGGAGCCGGCTTGAACCGGCGATAAACGACAATACGGTCCTACGCGGTCCCCTGTGGGAGCGGAGCTTGCCCGCGAAGAACGATAACGCGGTCCCTAGCCGATCGCGTTACCGCCCCTCCAACAACTCCCCAGCCTGATCCAGCAAAGCCAGCGGATCCTTGGCCTTGTGAATATCCACCGACAGCAACTGCCGAAACCGCCGCGCCCCTGGAAACCCGGTACCCAGCCCCAGCACATGCCGGGTGATATGGTGCATCGCACCGCCATCGGCAATATGCGCCGCCACATAAGGCCGCAACTGCGCCAACGCTTCCGCCCGTGAAATCACCGGTGCTTCACTGCCAAACAACTGCTGATCCACCTCAGCCAGCAGATACGGGTTGTGATATGCCTCACGGCCCAGCATCACCCCATCAAACGTCTGCAAATGCTCGTGACACTGCTCCAGCGTCTTGATCCCGCCGTTAAGGATGATTTCCAGCCCTGGAAAGTCCCGCTTCAACTGAGCGGCCACGTCATACCGCAGCGGTGGAATATCCCGATTCTCCTTCGGCGACAGGCCTTCCAGAATCGCGATCCGCGCATGCACGGTGAAGCTGCGGCAACCGGCTTCCTGCACTTTACCCACGAAATCGCAGAGTTCGGCGTAGCTGTCACGGCCGTTGATGCCAATACGGTGTTTCACCGTGACCGGAATCGACACGGCATCGCGCATGGCTTTCACGCAATCGGCCACCAGCTCCGGATGCCCCATCAGACAGGCACCAATCATATTGTTCTGCACCCGGTCGCTGGGGCAGCCGACGTTGAGGTTCACTTCGTCGTAACCGGCGTCCTGGGCCATACGGGCGCAGGCGGCGAGATCAGCCGGCACACTGCCGCCCAATTGCAGGGCCAGTGGGTGCTCGGCTTCGTTGTGACGCAGGAACCGTTCATGGTCGCCATGAAGGATGGCGCCCGTGGTGATCATTTCGGTGTAGAGCAGGGTGTGCTTGGAGAGCAGGCGTAGGAAGAATCTGCAATGTCTATCAGTCCAGTCCATCATGGGGGCAACGCTAAAGCGTCGAGATGGCTCGGGGCGGGAAGGTGTAGCGTCGTTCAAAGGCATGGAAGGTCTGTCGCTGTAGGCGCAGCCGGCGCGGATGGGGCAGGGCGCGGGCTTGAGTGGCGTGAGGCTGAATGGGGCGCAGTTTATCAGGAAATGGGGTTGATCGCCGGGGTGGACAGGGGCAGCAGGCGTTTGAAATGTTTCGCTTCAAATGCTGGCTTGAGCGCTTCGAGTGCTCCACTACCCTTATTGCTGCTGCCCATTCTCCCTTCTGCTGTATTGCGCGAAAGCACTCTCCTTGGATGCCGCGCTGGAAGCAGATGAAGAACGCGCCGCTTAGGCGGATAAACTCAGCTGCTCGCATCGCGACATTTGGCGCTATGATTGTGCCAAATGTCGTAGGGAGGTCACCGCCATGTCCGCAGCGAAGCCAGCTAACAAGCCAACCGTTAAATCCACAGGAAAAACAGAGAGGGTGCCCGGGACAGCGAGCGTCACCAGAAAACCTACTGAGGTGCTATTACATGGCCGCAAAGGTGATGAGCGCATGCTGATTATCCGGTACACGCAGGAAGGCTTTGACCTGAGTGACGTCAGGGACATGCTTTCAACATCCGCTTTGTACATGGAGCACGACCTGGTTCAGCGCATTACAGGGAAGTCTGTCAGGACCGTCCAGCGTTTGGCGAAAGAGACCAAGCCGGTACGCCTGAACCAGCAGCAAAGTACGGTTGCGTTTCAGTATGCCCAGACCTTGGAGCACGCCACCAACGTGTTTGGCAGCCAGCAGTTGGCTGAGGATTGGCTGAAGAAACCCTGCAAGTACCTGGACGGTAATGTCCCGCTGGAACTGATCGAGAACTCGCTTGGCTTCCAGATGGTGGAGGATTACCTGACCCGGATTGAACACGGGGTCTACCAATGAATCCATTGCCCTGGGACGGGCGGTGGCACGCTTGGCGTCTCGACCGCGAGATCTACAAGGACACGTGGGACAGTGGCATTGGTGCGCAACGATCCGGTGGCCGATGGAACCCACCCGGCCGTCGGGTGATTTATGCGTCGTCCGACCCGTCCACGGCTATTCTGGAAGTTGCGGCCCACTTGGGGTTTGATGCACTGGATAGGGTGCCCCATGTGCTGACGTGCTTTGAGGTGCTGGATTCATCGCTTATCAAGGTTGTGCAGCCAGAAGATGTGCCGAACCCGAATTGGCTTGTCCCTTCGTTACCCTCGCCCAATCAGCGACAGTTTGCTGATGAGTTGTTGGCGCAGCATCCCTTCGTGCTGATCCCTTCGGCGGTGACTCGGCATTCCTGGAATTTGCTGGTGAGCTGCGATTTGGCGGCTGAGCAGTTCAGGCTTGTGTCGCAGGAGCAGTTTGGGCTGGATACTCGGTTGCTTAAGTAAGCAGTGTTTGGCAAGGGGGGGGAGGGGGATGCGTTATTTTAAGTTTGCTGGTTCGTTGGTCATACTGCAATTGTTTGGGTTGACAAGCTGTAACATAGGGGCGGCATGATGCAACTTGTTGGAGGAAGATATGCAGTGCATTTTTTGTTGTGAAGAAAAAGACATGCTCACCGACGAGCACATAATTCCTAAAGCTCTTGCCAGTAATTTTCTCTTGAAGCGCGCATCATGCCATGGATGTCAGACACGTTGTAACTCCTCTTTCGAACAGCAATTTTTGAAAGGATCGAATTTCATTTCGATGATACGGGCTCAACTAGGATTGCGAGGACGACGTAACGCTCCTATTTTTGGGTTCGACCAACATGGGCATCCGCTGAGTCTAGAGATTCAGCCTGGATTTCCACCGATCCGATTGGGGTTAGGGGCATCGGGACTTTATCGGCCGCCACAGGTGATTTTGACCAGTGCCGATAAAGCGCCGATCAGCTATTTTTTTCTTCCTGATACCCTCTCGCGCCCGCTCGCTCTAGACTTCTTTGATAAGGTCGTGAATGACGTACCAGAGACGGCGGTCGGCGTCGCGTTTTGGGCCGACGGCGACCTCATAACGGCTAACGGCTGGCGTGACCTTTTAGAAATGTTCGTAGCTTGGGCGAATCGGCGTCAGCTCTTAGCAATGGCAAGTTGCTTAGCTACAGGAAATGCTTCTATGAGTTTTTCTTTGGACTGGAGTGTCGGCTATCGTGATCGAGGATTATCGAAAATAGCGTTCACTTACTTGCTCAGCGTACTTGATGAAAGCCGCCGCTTTGGTGATGAGTTCGAGTCTATGAGGCAATATATTCTTAACGGGAAAATCGATTCGTCGATGGCGTGGAATGGGCCGATATTGCAGTTGAAATTGTTGCCTACCGCTTTCCCCGTAGAATTGAATTTTAGCTATCTTCTTGCAACAGTGTGCGTTGCAAGCGATGTTTATGTTCTCGTTCAGTTGCATATGATGGGGATGTTTTGTGTGAAAATAAATGTCGCTGATAGTGATCTTGTTGTTCCCGATACATTGATGACTTTTGATCTCGATAAAGTCGGCGATAATTATGTCATGCGCAGAACATCTCATGTTGGAGCAAGCCTGGAGGATCTCGCATCCGGTGTTCGTGAAAGTGTGGGCGCGTTGGGCTGATACAGCCTGAGTTAAATAAATCCGTCCCCATTTCCTATTTTCTTTCGACGGCTTGAATTTTCTTTAGATTGAGCCATCGTGTTTGATGCCAATGACGGCAGATAAGGGATTATGAATATGGCTAACGTGTATGTGGAGCCGCGTCCGAAGGGCAGGTCAGACGGCGCGGCAATCGACCATTATGTGCTTGAGCATGCCGGTGGAACGAGCGTTGATGGGATTCGTCACGGAACGCAGGAGGCCGCCATTAAAGCGGCTAAAGCCCTGGGGCACAGCCCCTTGGTAGGGCGTGTACGTGATACCAGCAAAGGTAACCCTGACCACTGGAGGTCAGCATAGCTGAATTGAGTGGTCAAAACGATTAGAGCAAAACTAGGGTAGATTCTAGCCCGGTAAGGGCTTATGGTTGAAAATGCCCATTTCGCCAGCCTGTGACGGTCTGGCGTAGCGTAAGGATGGGCTCGAAGTCCTGATTCACGACACGTTTTCCCTCATGCCAAAGCTCTGTTGTCCTCATCGGGCAACAGGGCTTCCTATATCTAGGGGCGTGGCGCACAGGCACCGCAATCTACTAGGCTACCGGGCTCGCTTTTAACTTAGCTTGCTAATACGTCCCGAAAAACATCAGGTCGAAGTGCCGCGATATGCAGCAATGATCTGGCAGCACCAGACGGAGAGCGTCGCCCTTGCTCCCATTCCTGAAGCGTTCGCACCGACACGCCTAGCAGTTCGGCAAATTTGGGTTGTGACAGCCCCGTCTTGCTGCGTGCTTCGGCGGCCTCGGTCACTTCTACCCGATGCACTTCACCATGGCGGCCGGCCTTCACATCAATGATGGCGGCTAACAGCTCTTCGCCTAGGTTGCGTTTGGCATCACGCGCCAAGAGTTCTTTTTCAGTCAGGACCATGATTCATCTCCTTTGCGATTTTGCGCAGGACATGCGCCGGTATGTTCTCGGTAGCACCTTTGCCGTAGATCAGCAGGGCAACCAATGCTCCGCTAGCGAGTTGCGTGGTATAGATCACCCTCACGGCACCGCTTTTGCCACGGCCATCCATGCTCCAGCGTACTTTTCGGCAACCTTCAGAACCGGGTATGACCGCTCCCGCATCCGGGTTGTTGGCCAGATAGGACATGAAGGCACCACGTTCTTCTTCAGTCCAGTAATCGGGCCAAAGCTTGCTAAACAGTGGGGATTCGATAATTGTCAGCATGCGCAGATCATACGTCTTTGACGTAGTTTTCTGCAAGGGCGTCTATTTTTGAGTGAAAGCCCTTGCTTAAAAATTGCTACATCAGACTTTTTCAGGCGGGAAAACATCAATAGGTATTGGGATGGCTAGGCTAGTCCGCCCAATCCATCATCGGGGTGATGCGGAAGCGTCGAGATGGCTCGGATTGGGGGGGGAGTTCAAAGGCATGAACGGCCCGTCGCTGTGGCACAGTCTGTACTCGGCACGGGCTTGCGTGGCGAATGAGGCTCAGGTTTTGAGTGTTGCCGAAGATTGCTGCTTCACCACTTTCGGTTGCATAGGCACACTCCGCGCCCTATAGTCGAACTTCGCAGCAAATTCTGCGAGCGACCTTGGCCGGTCGGAATTGCAGCAGGCGCACCAGCGCCCAACTCACCCTTGCAGGCGCTTTTTTTATGCCTGTGATGTGGTTTCATGGCGGCTGTGCGCGGGACACCTTCGGGTGTGCCGGGACCTGTTGCCCTGGTCGGCCAACCCGTGTACAGCTGCCACCCTCACTCGCTTGGCCGCGAATGGTGGTAGCTCTTGGTAATCAACAGGAGCTTTACCAAATGGACTACACCCCCCCTCGATTCATCCAAACCCACCGAACACACCATCCTTTTCATCGACAGACAAGCCCCACTGCATGATCTGCTGGCCTGTGCCGCCCAACGCATTACGTCTGCGCGGGATATGCTGGACAGCGTGTCGTGCATGAGCACTCATCACTCGGATGGTATCGATTTGATGCGTATTTCTGGCGTGGCCGCGCTGTTGCTACAAGATGGTTGTGATGTGCTGCGGGTCGTTGAGCAGCGCTTAATGGCCTGACCCTGTATCGGGTGGCGTGTCGCTCAACGAAATGATCAGGTGTTATCTGATGGCGATCGGGCAGGCACGCCCCCTTGGAAAACCGTCCTCTTTTCAGAGTTCCGGTTCATAGATCATCAAGGGAGATCTTTATGGTTGGCGCGTTCTCACGTTCATGGCAGATAGCGACCAGTTCCATGTCCTCCAAGAGCTCCATCATAGCCTCATACTCTGTATCGGGAACGCAGTAGAGTGCTGGCTCGTTGCGATTGATGGGGGACACAGGGACGTTGCCGTCAGCCGTCACGGAGTCAATTGGATTTTTCTTCAGGTTGGAGATTCTTGCGACCGTTTGTGACAGCAAAATATGAGTCACGAAAGAGCTCCTTGCGGATATTAACGGAGGATTGGCTACCATTCTTGTCAGCCTACGGGAGCTTAACTTTTCTAGTGTGTGGGATGTTTCTGGTGGTCGTCTAGGAACTGTCTCAAACAGCGGTATCGCTCTTCTTTTGGTGTTTATCTGCCTTTATATCTAGCGCTATTTTTCATACATCAAGGATGTGAAATATGGCGCACGGATTCATCAATGAAAAGACCACTCATTACCCCAGTATAAAAAGCCAGCTGCTGATACAGCGCGGCTCACATGCGCTCACCAAGTTCGACACGATCAATAGTCACCTGCGCCGCTCGATGGTGACCCCAGGGCAACTGGTGATCGTACCCGACGACAGCACGGCGTCCTGCACCTTTGAAGAGGCCTGGTTGATGACACGGGCCCGGGAAGTCGATCTGGCCCTGAGTCTCGACCCCAGGGCGGGTGTCGAGATCCTGAACAACTATGATTTGTTGCAGGGTTTGCTGGGTTACAGCTCGATCGGCATCGGTAGTTCCACTGCGGCCTGGGGGCGGCATTTGACCGGGGTTGAGGGCACCTTGAAGGAGATCGAAAAGCTGCATCAGCAGCATCTGAAAGGCGGCGCTTCGACCAGGTCCGAGTTCATCGCCAAGCGGCAGGCGTTGTTCCAGAAGTTGGACACACAACTCCAGGGCGTCGGCCATTACGGCACCAGCCTGCGGCACAACAAGTCGATCAAGAAAATGCTCGGTATTTCCACCCGACGCTATCTGCATCGCCAGGACATCGACGGATATGCGCAGCGGATTAACAAGATTGCCAATACCTCCCGTGTTCTGAGCAAAGGCGGCTATGTAGGTATGGCGCTTGACGTGGGGGCTGCAGGATTGGCCATTCAAGAGGCGTGTTCGATGGGGCGGGAGGAGCAGTGTAGAAAAGCCTGGTATGTGGAGGGCGGTAAAGCGGCGGGAGGGATTGCGGGGTCTTATGCCGGAGGCAGGTTTGGAGCCCATGTCGGGGGTATTGTATGCGCCGTTGGGTTGGGTGTCGTTTCGGGAGGATGGGGCGCTTTGAGTTGCGGGATTATTGGCGGAGCTGTCGGTAGCTATGCCCTCGGGACGATGAGTGGCGGTTGGGGGGAGCGTGCCGGTGATTTAATTTATGAGGGAGCACGCTAATGATGACATTGAAGAACGTGGCCGCTGTTCTGTTCCTGTTTTTGAATTTTTTTAGTATTGGTTTGTTGGCCTATCTTGCCAAAACCAAACTGGATGTAGCCGAGGCATACTTCAAGGATAATGCCTGGATGACCGGTCATCACCGATGGTGGGGAGGCAACTCCTATGACAGTCGAATTATGAGGGTGCTTTTTGTCGGGTCGTTCTTCATGTTTCCGAAGCTTTATATACGGCGAGGATGGCTCACCGAACAAGAACTTGAGCCTGTTCCAATAGCCTTGCAGAGATGGTTCAAACTCCCCCAGTACTTGGGGATACTATTTGTTTTGCTCTGCATCTTTCATCTGGTGGTGCCCGTCACCGATGAATTGTGATGAGGGAAAAGGGGGCGCCGTTAGCATTCTTGCCGGCCAGCCGGATGCAAAACAGACTCCAGACGCCCGACAGTTTTTCGCCTTGCAGGTGTAGGCAAGACCGGCCCCAATGTCTGAAACAAAGACATCAGGGCCATCCCCCTATGACTGTTGCTCGTTCCAGGCCGTACCCTGCACCGGCTTGCCTTTGAAGGTACCGCTGGCCTTGGCCACGCCTTCATAGGTATCACTGGGCTTTGTGCCAGGAAGCGTGGGGAAGGGAAAGTCTTGCGCATCCACCAAACTGACCACATGGAGCACGGCATCGAACGATGGAATCTCGACCTTGAACTCCATGAAGAACACCACGCCGGTCGGACCGGTCCAGGTTCTTCCGGTCGGCGTCATCGTGCAATCCGTCTGGAAGTAGGTGGTTCCATCGGGGAACTCGATCGTTGCCTTGCTCGGCACCGGCACATCGAGCTTTGGCGCAGGAGCACTCTTGCTGAATGTCGTGTAGTGCGAGATGTGCACTCCGTTGTCCAACTGCATGGCCTGCAGGAACCACATGACCGGGTGGGCAGCGTCTCCGAAGTTGCCATACTCGTGGTCCATCCACGTAAGCCCCTCCACAGCAAACTTATCGTCACCGACGGTCAGTGTCCCCTCCGTGTGTATCCGTGTCAGCGAGTAGTAGTAGTTGTTCTGCTTCAGGCCGCCCGGTTTTTCCGGGTAGTCCCGCACACCATGGCCCCATACAAACAGCGGACGTCCTTCCTGTGACATCTTCAACGAAAACTTCACGACCGTCTTGGTGTCCGTGTCCACGATCACGGCTTCTACCTGCATGTTTTTGGTCGGGTCAGCCTGCGGGGCTTTCATCGTCACATAGGACACGCCGTCGAGGCCTGTCTGTTTCACCCACCAGTCCTTGCTCGGGTCGCTTTCCGCCCAATCCTTGATACCCGGAATCAAGGAGGTCAGTTGATAGTGCTTCTGGTTCTCTACATCCGTCAGCATCACCTGGAAGAATCCCAGGGGATAGAACGCCGCCGTGTTGATCTCAAAGCCGAAGACACGCTCGCCTGCCTTGAGCGTGCCGGTGTGCCACCACCATTCAGTCGGTGCGCCGACGTGCAGGTACTGGTCCTTGGGAAGGTGGAGGACCACTTCGGACGGGGGAATGGGAACAGGAACAGGAGGATGCGCAAGCTGCGATAACTTCATGATGTCGCCTCTCTCTATGGAAACCAGATGGTGGGTGTCGACCGCGCCTGTACCCGCGCACTGCTGTGCGCCTGTGCAGGAGAAAGAAATCTACTGTCAGCGAAGGCCGGGGCAACCCGGCTCGGCAGGGGAAGGGCTGTCAGGGCGAAGGAGGGGTGTCGCACACTCGAGGTGACACCTGGGCTGGTCATGTCTTCTTCCATGAAAGAGGAGCATCGTTATGGGCCGGCTATTGGGGCCGAGGTTTCAAACGTCCTGGCCGATAAGGCTAGCTGACAATTCTGAAGCTGCAATATCAATTTGATGTCATTGGTTATTCAGGGCTGGATGCCGAAAAGACATTGCCAGCATGGCCCCCAAGGGCAAGTGCTACTCCGACCCGGCTTGCTGTACGGGCGCCAATCATGCTTTCCTGCCATGTCCGTGGGATCGGTGGCATTACCGCAATGTGCAATCAAACTTCTGAATACCAGCATGGGGCCTGTTTATGTCGAGTGAAGTGAAGCTGGTTGTTTTGATTTCCACCCAGGCAGGGCGAGGGCAGGCGCAGATTGATGCATTTGAAAAGCTTGCCCCACTGGTCAGAAATGAAGAGGGATGCCTGCAATACGATCTTCATCGGGTTGCTGGCAATGATGACCAGTTTGTTTTGATGGAGCGATGGGCATCGACATCAGCCCTGGCGGCTCATGACCTTACGCCTCATATGATTGCGGCGGGTACACACAACCCTACCTTCAGGGCTGGTCCCGCAACCGTTTTGCACCTTGGTCCAACGATTCCAGCCTAGCTGACTCTGTATTGGTGTCAGCGGAAAGCGCTATGTAACGCCTCGAAACGAAAGGCTCCAACCCATCTAGTTCTCAGGCGTTATTCTGGTGGCAATCAGCATTGTCCCATTGGTTTTACATGTCTAAAAATCGTGGAAATGGATACCGCTACCAGATCCTCCGACCGGCCGCCTTGTTATTGCCGTTGAGCAGTAATGCTATTCCATCAAATCTCATGACCCGTGAGGTGTCTATGAAAAAGCCTAGGCATGAACCCAAGCCGATGATGGCCGCTCGCTTCCAGGCTGAGGCCCGTGCCGCATTGGTCAAGCGCTCTGACAAGCGCAACCGTTTCCTTGACGTTGCCCTTGCTCAGGGTGCCGAATTCGAGCCTGTCGGCCGCCTTGCCGGCTGAAGTACCTTTGAATCAGCAAAAGCTGCCCTAATCGGCGGTTTTTTTGTACACCCTGACATAGGAACGCCAATGCTTTGGGGACACTACAGATCTCCGAGGGTAGGGCTTTGGTGTTCAGTCCCGGAGTGAGGGGGGGATTTGAAACGATCCAGGATTGAGTCTGCAAGCTGGTTGTGATGTGTTGTGGTTTGTTGAATCGCGCATAAGGCCCTGACGCGGCATGGCGTGGCGTTCAACGAAATGATCACGGGCTATTTGATCGCGGTCGAGCGAGCACGCTCCTATTTTGTAAGGTATTATCAGTATTGGCTGATTAGTAGGATTTTTCTGATAATTAGTTAGGATCTGTATTAAGCAGCGAAGCTGCTCTTTTTTTCAGTGTTTATCTGCCCTTATATCCATCGTCATCTTTCACACATCAAGGATGTGGAGCATGGCGCACGGATTCATCAATGAAAAGACCACCCATTACCCCAGTCTAAAAAGCCAGTTGCTGATACAGCGCGGCTCACATGCGTTCACCAAGTTTGACACGACCAATAGTCACCTGCGCCGCTCGATGGTCACCCCAGGGCAACTGGTGATCGTACCCGACGACAGCACGGCCTCCTGCACCTTTGAAGAAGCCTGGTTGATGACCCGGGCCCGGGAAGTCGATCTGGCCCTGAGCCTCGAACCCAGGGCAGGTGTCGAGATCCTGAACAACTATGATTTGTTGCAGGGGTTGCTGGGTTATAGCTCGATTGGCATCGGCAGCACCACGGCGGCCTGGGGACGGCATTTGAGTGGGGTTGAGGACACCTTGAAGGAAATCGAAAAACTGCATCAGCAGCATTTGAAAGGCGCTGCTTCAGCCAGGGCTGAGTTCATCGCCAAGCGGCAGGTACTGTTCCAGAAGTTGGACACGCAACTCCAGGGCGTCGGCCATTACGGAACCAGCCTGCGGCATAACAAGTCGATCAAGAAGATGCTCGGTATTTCTACCCGACGCTACCTGCATCGCCAGGATATCGACGGGTACGCGCAGCGGATCAATAAGATTGCCAGTACTTCTCGTTTCTTGAGCAAAGGCGGCTATGTAGGCATGGCGCTGGATGTGGGGGCGGCGGGGTTGGCGATTCAGGAGGCGTGTTCGATGGGGCGGGAGGAACAGTGCAGGAAGGCGCGCTATGTGGAAGGGGCCAAAGCGGCGGGCGGGATTACGGGCTCTTACTACGGAGGAAAATTTGGAGCACGTGCGGGGCTGCTGGTTTGCGGCCTTGGATTGGGCATCGTATCAGGGGGATGGGGAGCGTTGAGTTGCCGAATCATTGCTGGAGCCGCAGGTGGCTATATCGGCGGACTGCTCGGGGGAGGAGCGGGAGAGTTTACAGGGGATGTGATTTATGAGAGGGCACATTGATGATGACGTTAGAGATCGCGGGTGCTTTTCTAGTTCTGCTCCTGAATTTCTTTGGTCTCGGTCTTTCGGCCTATGTCGCTAAAACCAAGCTGGATCTGGCTGAGGTTTACCTCAAGGATAATGTGGTGGTGATGGCGGAACGCCGATACTGGAGAGGTAACTCCTATAACGACCGAATGGCGAGGACGTTTGCCATCGGTGGGCTTTTCGTGTTTTCAACGCGTTGCATACGACGTGGGTGGCTTACCGAGCAAGAGTTGGAGTCCATTCCAATAACCCTCAGGCGCTGGTTCGTCGTCCCTTTTTACTTAGGGATGCTGTTTTTATCGATTGCTATCATTTATTGGGGATGGCAACAGTTTTAATAAATGCCTTCTTATGGAGGTGTATCAAATTGTAGCTATTTTTGACACATTTTTTCATGTTCCCTGGTGTCGATTTGTGCATGCTTGAGCAACTTCCATAAGCTTCTCCTGAGCGACTGATCGGTCCTTTCGCCTGCTCGAAAAGTTTCATGTTCGAAAGCTTGAGGTGTTTCAACGCATCAGCGAATATCGCCGGTCTCAGCTATACCCCTATATAGAGTCCTCAGACTCAACAGCCAGGCACCCGGCCTGACACAGCATGCCGGAACTTGACTTTCAATTCGCAGAAGAGGTTTCGCGTCTATGCAAGACAGCCATATCATTATCAGGCCGCTGTCGGAGATTGATGCGCAACCGTACAGGGAAATCCGCCTTCGCGCGATTGTCGATGCCCCCTCCACCATGTGGCCAACGGCCGAGGAAGAGCTGGCGTGGCCGGTGGCGCAAACCGAGGCCCTGCTTCATGCCACTGTGCATGAGATTGTGTTCGGGGCCTTTGCCGGAGAACACCTGATAGGGGTCACCAGCCTGCACCGTGAGCCTGTTCGACAGGCCGAGCACACCGGCTTTGTATGGGGCGTCTTTGTTGATTCGGCTTATCGTCGACAAGGCGTCGCGCGCAAACTCTTCGAAGCCGTCGTCGCGCAGGCCAGGGCGACTGGCGTCATTCAGCTCCATCTGTCCGTCAATACCGAGAACTTCGCCGCCAGCAACTTCTATCGCTCGCTTGGCTTCGAGTCCTTCGGCATCAAGCCCCGCGTGCTGTGGGTCGGCGGACGCTTTTATGATGAAGAGCAAATGGGGCTGCGCCTGGACGACTGACGCAGAGATGTACCCTGATGGCGGCCAAGTGTGCCGAGCAACGATCACGTGGTCGGCCCGGCGCCAGTCTAGGTTTTCTCGGGTAGCTCCGCTTCTTCCACCATCACGCAGTTGCGGCCGTTCTGCTTGGCCCGGTACAGCAGCTTGTCCGCCTTCTCGAATACGGCGGCGACGGATTCCCTCTCTGGCGTCCAGAGGGCAACGCCGAACGAAACCGTGATGTGTCCGACGGTATCGATGGCTTTGCTTTCGATCGAGGCCCGAAGCCGTTCGGCCACTTCGGCCGCCGTCTTGAGCGAGCTGTCCGGGAGCAGCAGCACAAACTCTTCACCGCCCACCCGGCAGGGCAAGTCGTTCGCCCGTGAGTTCTGTTTCATCAGGTCGGCGACGATTCGAAGGGTTTCATCGCCCGCACCATGACCGAAGGTGTCGTTTACCCGCTTGAAGTGATCGATGTCCAGGGACACAACGGCAAATGAATGACCGGTTTCCTCCCAGAGCGTCAGCGCATCTTGCATGGCCCGGCGATTGGCCAGCCCGGTCAGCGCATCGCTCTGGGCCTGCCGGTTCAGCCGGCTGATCTTTTCCTGCAGCAGGCCGACGCTGAACAGCAGGGCCCGACGGATTTGCCAGGCTTCGTTGAAAAAGGCTGAAACCGCACTGATGCGCTTGTAGCTGTCAGGCGCATCCAGGCGTTTCGCATACCTGGCCAGCAGGGAAAGGGGGCTGGCTATCTTCGTCCCCGACCACCAGATGAGCACGAGGCCGAGCAGTCCCAGGGGGGCGATTCCCTTGCCGACTTTGATCATCAGGTGATTCAGCGTCGCCAGGGTATTGTTGAGCGGCTGTTGTGAAACCACGCCCCAGCCGCTGCTGGACACGGTTTCGAAGCCGGCAAGCATTTCGATGCCGTTGGCATCGTGGGACTGGAGGCTACCGTTCCTGTTTTGCAAGGCGGCATCCACGATGGGGTCATCTCCCACGATGGTGCCGATGTTGTCGGGTCGAGGGTGATAGAGCACGCGACGTGTTTTGTCGACCAGATAAACATAGGCCCCGTCATGGCGGACATGCTGATCGACCAGGGTGTGCAGGGCGTTTTCCTGGTCGAGCCGGACGGTCCCGCCGATAAGGCCCAGGTATTCTCCCCTGGCGCCGAATACGGGATAAGAGATGAAGATCACGAGATTGCCGGCGATCGACTTGAATGCGTTGCTGATCTTCGGCTCGCGGCTTTGCAGGGGCTCTGTGTTGCGCAGCGCCTGGCCATTGATGTTCAGACTCTCTGGCGCCGATGCCACGACCGTGCCGGAGGCGTTGGCCATCAGGATGGAATTGAAACTGTTGTCCTGATTCAGCAATCGCAGGGCTTCGTCACCCAGGCGTCCCTGGTCGTTAAAACCCTTGCCGATAACACTGGCGCTGTATTTGAGCTTGTCGATGTCGGAGCTGAGGACTTGCTCGATACCCGCGGCGATTCTTGAGGCATAGTCCTTGTTGTTATCGAGTGCGTGGGTAATCAGTTCCTGTTTCTGAACCTTGTAGATAACCCAGAAACTGTTGGCCAGGGTGGTGACTGCGGAGAGTAGTGCAATCAGCAGGATGAGAGTGCGCAGGTTAAGCGTTGGCTTTGGCCGGGTGGGCATTTGATGAGATCCGGATAGACATGGGAATACCTGTAGCGTGGGTGAAGCACGGGGACGATGGGCGCGCGTGGCTTACGCGGCCCTATCGTTCCCGGGGTCTGCTATTGCTGGGGGGGCCTTCAACCGCGGCGTGTCAGCCCCGTTAGTGTATCGGCAATTGTCTTGGTCCGCCGAGAGGTCCCTTCGGTCATCTGGCCGGAGTCTTCCAGGGCATCGAGCAAGCTGCGCAGGGTGCCCGACGACGAGGGGTGGGCCCGGTTGAGCAAATGAGAGAGATTCATCAAGCACTACCTCAGGATAAACCGCGGATTGTTATTGTGGATAACAGCGGTCCTTTGCCGTAGGGGTGGCTTGCAGGGCTTGGCGATGCTGATTGGAGCGTTGCCCCGGCGGAACCCCTGCTGTTCAGCGTGATATCAATGTGATTTCAGATGTTGATTTTGGTCAATGAAACCGCTCAGGGGGCTTTTGCTGGTTGCCTCTGCGGGCATGGTCAAACTGGCGTCATTGTGGGATTGAGGAAGACAGAGAAAGGCCAAGGTTGGTAGCATTCGGCCACTGTTGACTCTTTGATCGCATAGAGATGTGAATTGATGAAAAAGAAGCTACTGGCAGGCCTGTTCGTGGGTATGGGGATGGCGGCCTGTTCGTTGAGTGCCATGGCCGGCGACAACCTCTTCAAAAGTTATGTGTATGGAACGCCAATGGCCGATTACAAAGCGGCTGATGGTTACTACGATTGCTCTGCCGAGATTGGAGCAACAGCGCTTTGCCTTGATAATGTCGACTTCATTGAACACAAGTTTATGGCAGCGTTGGTGTTTTCCGGCGCCAAGTTGATCATGGTTTCCCTGGTCAGTCCTTTTGATCAGGATTTATATGCGAGTGTTGCCGGGACGCTGGGCAAGACGTTCAAATTGTCTGCCCTGTCGGATGGTAAGTCGCAGTTGGATGTGATTCAGCTGGCCGCGACCGCCCCCAGTCGAGATGTGTTTGCGTCCAAACTTCAAAGTTATGAGTCTGGAGGCCTGAGTGGCGGCACGTTGAGCTATACCTTTATCGAAGGTGTGGATCGAGAGAAGAAGTTTTCCAATATTGCCGCGCAGTTGGCGGCGTTGCCAGACAACGTTCGCTCGGCGGAGCTTATGTTGACAGGGGAGGGCGCTGACTCGGCACTGATTATCAGATTCAGCTTCCCAAAGCTTGAAGCTAATAAGGTGGCTGAGGCCGCCAAAAAGCCAGTCGAATCCTTCTAGGAACAAGAGGGACGGGGGGCACCCCAAACCCGCACAGGCTAGGCCGAGAGGAGCTGTCCATGGTCCGAGATCTCCTGGTTCTGATCGAGCTGGCCCCCGAGAGTCTGGCTCGACTGGAAACCGCCGGCTTCAAAACCCATGTGGCGTTGTCGGCTGAAGCGAAGGCCGGCACGCTCAAGGCGCTCGGCCCTCAGATTCAAGCCGTTCTGACAAACGGGTCTACGGGACTCTCGGCCGACGAAATGGCCTCCCTGCCTCAACTCAAGATCATCTGCGCCCAGGGCGCGGGCTACGAAAAGGTCGATCTGGTTGCGGCTCGTGCACGCGATATCGTCGTGACACACGGTCCTGGCACCAATGATGCCTCGGTCGCTGACCATGCGATCGCCCTGTTGATGGCCATTGTCAGAGGCATACCACAGGCCGACGCCGCCGTTCGTCACGGCCAATGGGCCCACTCCAGACAGCCACGTCCCATGCTCTCGAAAAAGAAACTGGGGATCCTGGGGTTGGGCAATATCGGGCAGCAGATTGCCCGGCGCGGCGTCGGCGGATTCGAGATGTCGGTGGGGTATCACAGCCGTCATCCGCGACACGACTCGCCCTTCACCTATTTTGATACGCCGGTGGCCTTGGCAAGCTGGGCCGATTTCCTGATCGTGGCCACGCCCGGTGGTGCGGGGACATTTCATCTGGTCGACACCACGGTACTGAAAGCCCTTGGCCCCGACGGCTATCTGGTCAATATCGCCCGAGGCAGCGTTGTGGATACCGCTGCACTTATCTCGGCACTGACAAACAGGGAAATCGCCGGGGCGGCACTGGATGTCGTGGAAGGCGAGCCTGAGGTGCCGGCGGCATTTGCCAACCTGAATAACTTGATCCTGACGCCGCATATAGCGGGGCGCTCACCGGAAGCGGTCACCGCCACGCTGCAACTGGTCATTGAAAACCTGACGGCGTATTTCTCAGGAAGCCCCGTCCTGACACCGGTGCCCTGATACTGGCCGCTGTGCCAATGTTTGCGCTTCTTCCATTTTTTATTCGTAATTAATATTCAGGGCGCTGTACGCCACAATAGCTACATCCCCGGTGGTGTCAGAGGTTTGATTGTAATTCCCGGCTTTGAAATACAAATTTACGCCGTCCCATCCTGACTTCGGAAAGATGAACGTCTTGCTTGATGTTTGACCCGCCGCTGTCACCTTAACCCGCAAGGTCATTTCATTGTCAGAGCCTTTGGCTTCTATCGTGTAATCTATTTTGTCGTTAAGGCTGATGCCGGATAACAAGGTTGATCGGCTCTCTTTGTCGCCATAGTGCGTTTTTGTTCCCGCAATAATGGCGCCGTCCTTCCAGCGGAGCTTGAGCAGCTCCGATCCACCTGGTTTATCCCCATGAATCTGCGCGAAGATAATGGACTTGGTGTGTGGGTTCTGCACGATATAGGCTTCACCGGATTGGCTGGCATTCAGTGGGCCGCCGATGGTGAATTCTCTCTTGGCTCTCAGCTCAACGCGGGGGTAGTCGCTGTGGGCGGTGGCTTTGAGTCCTGAGGGTGTGCTGAAAATGATGGCGCCCTCAGGCACGCCTTTGTGGCAATTGTTTGATGTGTAGCAGTTTGTGTAGAAATATGAATTCTGCAAGTTGTCGGTTATCGATATTTCTTCTGGCAGGTTGGCGTCATTGAAATCCTGGAGAAGGTACGAGCTGGTCAGCGTTGGAAAGTTATGGCCTGGTGCTTTGCTGGCATCGAGTGAAAAGGCGTAGGTGCAACTGAGTGTCATGGTGATAGCGGCTGTGAAGTTGATAATGGATTTGGTGCTGATCAGTTTGTATGGGCTCGCCATCATCTTCTGTTACTCCAAGTGTTGATTTGGATTGGATCACTTTAAAAGAGCAGGGCTTTAGAGCGCTACGATAGCGTGTCGGGTCCCGGCCACCCAATGAAATATGAGTCATCAGCGTTTCTGGTCCGCAGGCTATTCGTTTATGATCACGCTAACTTTTACGTTTTCCAGAGGATTGGCCATGGCGGAACTCTTGGCGGTGATCTCCATTACCCTGTTGGCTGTCATCAGCCCTGGCCCCGATTTCGCCATGGTGACGCGTAACAGCCTGATGTTGTCCCGCCGAGCGGGCGTGCTCACGGCCCTGGGCATCGGGCTGGGCGTGCTGGTCCACGTCAGCTACACCCTGATTGGCCTGGGACTGCTGATCCAGCAGTCGCTGTGGCTGTTCAACACCATCAAGCTGGCGGGGGCTGCGTACCTCATCTGGCTGGGGGGGAAGATGTTGCGGACCCAGCCCAGTGGAACGCTGGCCGAGAGCGCTGTTGCACCGCTGTCGGATTTTGCCGCGCTGCGCACGGGTTTCCTGACCAATGTCCTGAATCCGAAGACGACGATCTTTATCATCAGCCTGTTCATGCAGGTGGTTCGTCCCGATACGCCGATGGCCGTGCAGATCGGTTATGGGGCTTTTATCTCGGGTGCGCATATGGCCTGGTTCAGTGTGGTGGCCTTGTGCTTTTCGGCGAGCGCCGTGCGTGAACGGTTGATGGCGGTGCGTCACTGGATCGACCGCGCGTTCGGCGGGTTGCTGGTGGGTTTTGGTGTTTTGCTGGCTGTTGCCAGAGGGGTGCGCTGACGGTGCATTCAAGGTCGCCGGACCTTAAAGGAATTGCCCTGATTGCAATCAATGCTTAAAATGCAATCATTGATGAATGGGAGGTGTGTCATGGCCAGCATGACGATTCGTAATGTTGATGAGCAGTTAAAGGCGCGCTTGAGAGTACAAGCGGCACTACATGGTCGCTCCATGGAGGAGGAGGCTCGCGATATCCTGCGTTCGGCATTGTCAGCAGTGTCCGGGCGCTCCGGCTCGCTAGTCGAGACCATTCGTGCACGGATTGAACCTTTAGGCGGCATGGAGTTGGACATTGCGCCACGCGAGACTATGCGTGAACCACCGGATTTCGATGCATGATCATTCTGGATACCAATGTCCTGTCCGAAATCATGCGACCTGTTCCTGCAACTGGGGTCGTGGGATGGCTACTGAAGCAGCCTCGCGCCTCATTGTTTACCACCACGATTACTCGTGGTGAGATTCTTTATGGTTTGCGCCTGATGCCCGAAGGACAGCGACGTGACCGTTTGTGGGGCGTGGCTTTGGATATTTTCAATATCGACTTTTCCGGTCGATTGCTTGGGTTCGACAGTGATGCGGCGGATGCCTTTGCCGAAATATCCGCATTACGCCGCCTTGCAGGCGCTCCCATCAGTCAGTTTGATGCCATGATCGCTGCGATGGCATGCTCGCGGGGGGCGATATTGGCAACCCGCAACGTCAAGGATTTTGTCGGTTGTGGCGTCGATGTCGTGAACCCTTGGGATTGTTAGCGATTGCTTTGAGTCCTCACGGCTTCAACCATGGATAGCTTGGCCGCCCTGCTGATTGTATGCACGGGCTGGGGTCGGATATGAAGTAAGGTCGAAATAACGTTAGTTACGATTTCCTTTGCCCCTGTCGATAAAGCAATTCCAAATCCATGAGCACTCATGGACTATAGGCGTCATTTACTCGCCCCCTTCGCTTGGGGCGTGCGCATGCCGCTCAAGGAGTCCATGGATGAGCATCAAGATCGAGGCAGTGATTGCCCGCAAGATTGGCTTCGCCTCTCACCAGAACTCCGTGCCTCTGGTGCGTGAACTGAGTGTCTGGAATCAGGGCGAACAACCCTTTCAAGACTTGGTGCTGACCCTCGGCACCGACCCCGCTTTCGTTGAAGCTCGGACCTGGCGTCTCGATCGCCTCAATCCTGGCGATAACCTGCGTATCACCGAACGCGACATAAAACTCAATGCAGGCTATCTCGCGGGTCTCAGTGAGAGTCTTTGCGCCGACGTGGTGTTGCGCCTGACTCATGGCGACATTCTGCTGGTCGAGCAGCGTTTTGCCACAGAACTTTTGGCGCGCACGGAGTGGGGCGGTCTGAGCGCTATGCCTGAGTTGCTGGCTGCGTTCTGTATGCCGAATGATCCTGCGGTCGACCGCGTACTCAAGGCCGCGTCACAGGTTTTACGTCGGGCCGGCAAGAAAGATGGTATCGATGGTTACGAAAGCAAGTCACGTACACGTAGCTGGGAGTTGACCTCAGCCATCTGGTCGGCGGTTTGCAGTTTGAAGCTGAGCTATGCGCTACCGCCTGCCAGTTTCGAGCAACAAGGTCAAAAGGTCCGGCCCCCAAGCTTGGTGCTTGAGAACGGAGTTGCAACCTGCCTGGATACGGCATTGCTGTTTGCCGCAGCGCTGGAGCAGGCGGGGTTGAATGCCTTGTTGATCATGACCAAGGGACACGCCTTCACTGGGGTCTGGTTGCAGCCCCAGGAATTTTCTCAGTTACTCACCGACGAGGCGTCGGCGGTACGCAAGCGCCAGGATCTCAAGGAAATGGTGGTGTTCGAAACCACCCTGGCGACTCAGGCGCCAGTCCCAGGCTTCAACCAGGCGGTAGCTGCCGCCGAGCGGCAGTTGGTTGACGAACAGTTCATCATGGCCATCGATCTGCACCGTGCACGGATGCAGAAAATTCGCCCGTTGGCGCTAGCAGCCGGATTGCCGGCGGGTGATGTGCCAGACGAAGTGCCACAGTCCGAAGAAGGTCTGGAAGAGGCACCGGCGCTACCTGGCTTCGATGTGGAGATAAGCTTGGGCAGTGAGGGGCCGGCTGGCAAGCTGACCTTATGGCAGCGCAAGCTGCTCGATCTCACCACTCGCAACCGCCTGTTGCACTTGCCTGATAGTGCCAAAGGGGTGCGCTTGCTCTGTGCCGATCCGGCGGTGCTAGAGGACGTGCTCGCCAGCGGCCAGAAAATTCGCGTGGTTCCAGTGCCTGACCTGGAGAGCGGCGGGCGTGACCCTGCCCTCTATGAGCAGCAAAATCGTGAAAGCCTGGTGGATGAAGTCGCCCGCCAAGCACTGGGCCGTGGAGAAGTGCTTGCAAGTCTGGAGAAGGTCAAACTTGAAGCGACGTTGATCGACCTCTACCGCAAAGCACGTAGCGATTTGGAAGAGGGTGGGGCGAACACGCTCTTTCTGGCGATTGGCTTTCTCAAATGGAAGAAAAGTATCGATGACCCCAAGTCTTACTCGGCACCCCTGATCCTGCTGCCAGTCAAACTTGAACGCAAAAGCGCGTTGTCAGGCGTGACCCTGAGCTTGCTGGACGAGGAGGCGCGCTTCAACCTAACTCTTCTGGAGCTTTTGCGGCACGACTTCGAACTCGTTATTCCAGGGCTGGAAGGCGAGTTACCCAGTGATGAAAGTGGCATCGATGTGCCTGAAATCTGGAACATGGTGCGCCGCGCGGTTCGTGATGTACCAGGATTCGAAGTCAGCACCGAAGTCGTATTGGGTACCTTCTCTTTTGCCAAATACCTGATGTGGAAGGACCTCGCCGCAAACGCTGAGCAACTGCTGAAAAGCCCTCTGGTCAAACACTTGCTTGAGCGTGACCCGGGAGGCGAAAGTTTTGTTGGCTCTGATGATTTTCCCCGTCCGGAGCAACTCGATGCCACCGTCACACCGGCACAATTGTTCACCCCGTTACCGGCAGACTCTTCTCAGCTGTCCGCAGTAGTTGCCTCGGCGGGCCATCACAGTTTCGTGCTCGACGGTCCGCCTGGTACCGGGAAATCGCAAACCATCGCCAATATGATCGCCCACAACCTCGCCCTTGGCCGGCGCGTGCTGTTTGTGGCTGAGAAGCGTGCGGCGCTTGATGTGGTTTATCGGCGACTGGCTGAAAAAGGTCTTGGCGAATTTTGCCTTGAACTGCATTCCAACAAGGCTTCCAAGGTCGAGGTGCTTAAGCAACTCGACCGGGCCTGGGACGTTCGCGATGGTTTGAGCGCCGAGGACTGGGAGCGCGAGGCGCACAAGTTGCAGATGCTACGTGTACGGCTCAACCAGATGGTTGAGGTGCTGCATCGACGCTGGCATAACGGTTTGTCATTGCATCAGGCTATCGGTCGTGTGGTGCGCGACCATGTTCCGTCGACGCCGCGGCTGGTATGGCCGGCAGGTACGGAACATGATCGGGCCGAGTACAACGCGTTGCTGGATATTGCCCGGCGTCTGGGTCTTAACGGCGAGGCCGCTCGGGACTTGTCGAGCGGATTTGGGGTGTTGGCTCAAACTCAATGGTCCAACGCCTGGCAGGCGCAGATCGCGAGCAGTGCCCGCGAAGTCCCCCAAGCCCTTGATGCCTTGAATATTGCTAGCGAACGGCTGCTCACCCTGACACATTTGCCCTTGCCTGTGACGGAAGTGGCTCAGATCCAGCAGCTAAGCGAGCTGGTGAGCTTGCTCGGCGAATGCCATGGCCTGAACTTGGCCTTTGCCTTTGCCCCTGATGCCAGTACTCGCATAGACGCTGCTCGACGCGCGTGCCAACTGATCGAGGGTTACCGCGAATTGCAGCAAAGCCTCTCGGTGAGTTATGCCGAAGAAGCTTGCCGCCGCATTCCCTTCGAAGCTATGCGCCAGGAGTGGCAGGAGGCCGAGGGTAAATTCTGGTTTTTTGCCAGCTTGGCGAAGAAAAAGGTAGCCAAGCGTTTAGCCTCTGCCGGTGGTGCCACGGGGCTACCGGATCCCTTGAGCGATCTCGCCACCTTGGAGCGCTTACACACCCAATTGCTAGAGCTGGACAGCCTCGCGGGTGATCTGCAATCGATTCCCGGTTGGCAGGGGCTTGCCAGTGACAGCGCACGTCTGCTGCAGGTCATCACACTGGCTGAGCGTCTGCGCAACAAGCTCAGTGTGCTGGCCGAGTCACCCGATCACTTGATCACCCTGCGCAGCGCAGTGGCGCGGTTAGTCGTCGAGGCTAACGACATGCTGGGTGCTGACGGTCAGATAGGCGTCGCCCTGGTGACGTTACAACAGGCTATGACCCATTACGACGAGGTGGCTCGGCTGTTCGCTGGTCTGTCGGTGACGAGCGGCGAAACGCCTCTCGCTGTGTCCACTTTGCGCACCACATCGGCCTCGATCCAACGTCAGGAGGAACAACTCAAGGCCTGGTGTGACTGGTGTCGAGTGCGAGAGCAAGCTCGCGCGGCAGGTCTTGCCCCCTTGGCCCAGGCGTTAGAAGAGGGGGGATTGATACCTTCGGCCACCGAAGAAACGTTTGTCACCGCCTACTCCCACTGGTTCGCCACTCAGGGTATCGACGGCGAACCGTTGCTGCGCACTTTCGTCGCTGCCGAACATATGAGTGATATTGCCGCCTTTAATCGTTTGGACGACGAACTGGCGAAACTCACCGTTCGCTACATCCGCGCACGGCTCTGCGGGCTGATTCCCTCGAAGAACGACATCGCCAAGAACAGCGGTTTTGCCATCCTTAAACATGAGTTGCAGAAATCACGTCGGCACAAGCCGGTCCGCCAATTAGCGATTGAGATGGGTGATGCACTGAATCGTCTGGCTCCATGCATGCTCATGAGTCCGTTGTCGATTGCTCAGTTCCTTCCTGCTGATCAACCATTGTTCGATTTGGTGATTTTCGACGAGGCGTCGCAGATTGCGCCCTGGGACGCTATCGGCTCGATTGCCCGTGGTAAGCAGGTAGTGATTGCCGGTGACCCTCGACAGATGCCGCCGACCAACTTCTTCAATCGTGGTGCGAATGCGGGTGACGACGACACTGCTGAAGACATGGAAAGCATCCTCGATGAATGCCTTGGTGCTGGCGTGCCCAGTCATAGCCTCAGTTGGCACTACCGCAGTCGTCATGAAAGCTTGATCGCATTCTCCAACCACCGCTACTACGACAGTAATCTCATTACGTTTCCGGCCTCCGAGACTCGCGCCAGCGCGGTCGAATGGCGCCGTGTCGAAGGTGTTTATGCCAAGGGAAAAGGGCGTTACAACCAGGCGGAAGCTGAAGCAATCGTCAAGGAAACCGTCAAACGCCTGACTGATCCCGCATTCGTTGCAGCCGGTCATTCCATCGGCATCATCACTCTGAACTCCGATCAGCAGAAGCTCATCAATGACCTGTTGGACGCGGCTCGCCAACAATATCCTCAGATTGAACCGTTCTTTCAGGACAGCCAGGCTGAGCCGGTGGTGGTGAAAAACCTGGAAACCGTACAGGGCGACGAACGCGACCTGATTATGCTCGGCATCGGCTATGGACCTACCGAAGCCGGAGCACCAGTGATGTCGATGAACTTCGGACCGCTCAACAAGGACGGTGGCTGGCGTAGACTGAACGTCGCCATTACCCGTTCGCGTCGGGAGATGTTGGTGTTCTCCTCTTTCGATCCGTCGATGATCGATCTCAACCGTACCAATGCTCGTGCCGTGCGTGACCTCAAGCATTTCATCGAATTTGCTCAGCGCGGTCCCAGGGCCTTGGCCGAGGCCGTGCAGGGATCGGTGGGTGGCTACGACTCACCCTTTGAGGAAGCCGTGGCCCAAGGGCTGAGAAGTCTGGGATGGCAAGTTGTACCGCAGATCGGTGTGTCGCGTTTTCGTATCGATCTGGGCATCGTCCATCCGGACCGGCCAGGTGATTACTTGGCGGGTGTCGAGTGTGACGGTGCGACCTACCACAGCGCAGCGACTGCACGCGATCGCGACAAGGTCCGCGGAATGATTTTGCGTGGTCTCGGCTGGGATCTGGTACGGCTGTGGTCCACTGAGTGGTGGGTCGATAAGGACGGAGCGCTGCAGCGTCTGGACGGTGCGTTGAACCGTCTTTTGCTGCAATCACGTGCTACGCCGCTGCCCGAGCCTGTTGCTGAACCGGTGGTGGCGTCGACGGTGATCGACTTTCCTCAGCGCACTGATGTGGAGGAGAGATCACCCGAGGTTCCGGTAACGCCTCCGGCCGAGGTGTTGCTTGAGGCATCCGATCTCCGTATCGCACGCGCCTATAGCACTGATGCTGGTTCGACCGTGCAGCGCGGCGAGTACCGTATTGCCGACCTTTCGGCTCTCGAGTCGGTGATTGACGCCGAGCAGTTCCATCTGCCGACGTACACTCCGGTATTGCGCGATATCATCGCAGAAGTATTGCGCCAGGAAGCGCCAATGCTTGACGCGCTTCTGGTTCAGCGGATTGCTCGATCCCACGGTTTCCAGCGCTCTGGCCGGCTGATTCGTGATCGAGTGCTCGAACTTGCTGAACAGCATCACCATGTGCAACAGGCGGCGGGCGACGAGGCCTTCGTCTGGCAGACCAAGGATGATGTGTTGGGCTGGTCGACCTATCGGGTTCCAGTGTCGGCTAATGACGCGCGCTCGATTGAGGAAATTTGTGCTGAAGAGCTGCGTGTTGCGGCAGGGATCATCGATGCAGCGGATCCGGCGCTGGAGGTGGCGCGATTGTTGGGCGTCAAGCGTCTTACGGGGATGGCACGCGAGCGTATCGAGCGGATTTTGCAAGGGTAGCGACATAGCGGAGTTATGAAGAAATGCGTGCTTTACCCATGAGCAGGTAGAGCACGCAATCATTCACTTACTTCCCGAGGTGCTTCTTGACGTCATCTGCATAAACGCCTGCGGTTTTAACTGCGGATTTGAGTTGTTCCTCGGTTACGCCAAATTTCTTGGACCAGTCGCGAACTTCGTACGCTTCGTGAACGTTGATCTTTTTTCGATCAGGGTTGCCAGTTTTCTTGAGGTCGTCTGACATTTCTTCTGCTCCGTTTTGTCAGATTGAATCTGACGGGGTTTGGCCTGCATCAGCCAGAAACGTTGATCAAAGCAGAACTTCAGGTTTCGTCAATTTTGGGAGGGGGATTCATTCGGATAAAGTGATACTAAAAGTTTCTTTGAGCATGAAGGCGACTCAAAGGTCAGTTATGGTTGTCCTCAAGATCCTCCTGCCCTAGAGTAAATAAGGTGTTTATTGATATAAGGAGTAGGTAATGATTTTCTTTACCCTATTAGCTGCTGTGGCATCGGTTTCGGCAATTTTCGGAAGCTATGTTAATTGGATCGATAAAAGTGAAGAGACAAAAAATAGAGTCAAGACGCAACTCAAAAAACTTGGCTCAACCGCATATATGTCTTTGGCGATAATCGCTGGATTGGGAGCGTCAGCTGCCAACATTAGCCAGATCGTCGACTTTGCTACAAGCTCTGCTCCGCTCACGCGACCAGACGTATTGAATCTCCTGATGTATGTCTGGAACTCTTTTGCCTATGGTTTCTTTGGCCTGATTGCCCTGGGCGTTTGGATCAAAGACATGCTAGATAAGAAAAAATCCGCAATCGAAACAAACGCAAAAACCTAGCGGAAGGCAAAAGAGGGGCGGTGGTCCCTTGCTGATGCTGAATGGCTGTCTGTAGGGTTAAATAAAAAAATCTCTATTCTGTGTTTCGATCCTTACATTATAGCTAGGCACAGACCTTGGCAATCTGCTCGCGCAGCCAGGTATTGGCAGTGTTTTGCTCGGCTTTCCTGTCCCACAACATGTCGATGGTGAAACTGGGCAAACCCGCCGGCGGCTTGCAAAACGCGAACTTGGTTTCGTCACAGATCCGCTTCTGGAGACGGCGAGGCAACATCAGAACGAGATCGGTTCCACTGAGCATTTCAAGTGCCGCCACATAACTGTTGGCGCGGGCGACTATCTGCCGGGTATAGCCCTGTTTGCCGAGCCAGCCGTCCACCATGTTGGTGTCTGAGGTCCAGGGCGTCGGAAAGATATGCTGGCGCGCGACAAAGGTGTCCAGGTTGAACCTGTTCTCTGGCGGCGTGAAATGCTTGTCGACCACGCACACCAGATCGTCGTCCAGCAGGATCTTTGATTTGAAGGGCTTGGCGTCACGATGAAAGTTCGGACCGGCACAAATCACCAGGTCAATACGACCGTCGACCAATTGTTCGACCGGAACATCCTTGTGGAACTTGTGGGTGTTCACAATGATCGGCAGGCGGCTCTTGATAAAACTTTTCAGCAGGTCGGGGAGGATCAGGAGTTCGAAGTACTCCGGTGCGCAAATATTAAAAGTGATCTCTTTTTCGGTCGGGTCAAATACGTTGACTCCGGAATGACACAGGTTGATGTTTTTTATAATGTTGACCACATGGCTGTACATGCTGGTGGCCTTGCTGGTCGGCCACATGGCATTACGGGTGTGGATGAACAACTCGTCCTTGAAGCTGGTCCGCAGCTTTTTCAGGCAGTAGCTGACGGTGGACTGACTGACGCAAAGGGTTTCGGAAACCTCGGTGACGCTGCTCTGCTCATAAACCGCGACGAATACCATCAGGTCCTGCATGTCCAGCTTTCTGAGCAAATTGCTATTGAGCATAAAATCCGTCTCGGTCAGGTTCCATAGGCGTTACTTTTGCTCATGTTTGTAGACAAGCAGCCGATTGACATATTAGGGGATGGAATTTGCTTTTTAAATAGCCTGTGGGCGACCCCTTCACTATAAAGGCCTGGCCCTCGCGTTATCCTTGCCAAGAAGAAAATCGCCATGATTCATGATTGTATCTCCCTCTTTGTGGTCGTCAGCGACGCCTCGGTCCTTCAGGCCCACGCGGGATGAACATGAATATTGCCAACTGGCGGGACGCCGCCGGCCAGCATTGCCCGGGGCTACCGGCCTTGTTCGAAGGGCAACGGCAAGTCGCCAACTATGGCGCCTTTGCCGCCCTGGTCCGCTACCGCGCTGACGGCGCGCCCCTGTACCTGTCGGATCGGGTGGATCCGACAGCGCTGCGCCCGTGGTTGAAGGCAGGGGCAAATGACTCCTTTGTTCCCTGAAGGACGTTTCCACGGAACCCCATTTCCAATGGCAGGCTGATCAGCCAGGAAAGGACCGCGACGACTAGTGGATGTGCTGTGCGTAGTGCTTCGGATTGAAGCGCAGGACCATCACGATCATCACGGCCATCACCGCCGTCAGTGACCACCAGGCCCACTCGAAGCTGCCCAACTGGTCACGAATCACCCCGGCAATCAGCGGCGAGAGCCCGGCGATCAGATAACCGATGCCTTGCACGAAGGCGGTCAGGCCGCCGGCACGACGCGGGTTGTCCAGGTGGTCGAGGGAAACGATCAGGCTCATCGGGAACAACCCGCCGATACCCAGGCCCAGCAGGCATGGCCAGAGCAGGGTGAAGCGTTCCGGGCTGAGGATCAGGCCGCAGAAGCCGGCGATGATCAACGCCAGCAAGACCGCCAGCACCAGGCGTCGGTCCTGGCTGCGGTTGGCGATTGCCGGGGTGACCAGGCCGGACACCACTTCCATGGCGGTCAGCAGGCCCAGCAGCAAGCCGGCGCTTTGTTCGCTCCAGCCTTTTTCCACGTAGTAGGGCGCCAGCCAGGCCAGCACGCAGGTGTAGGACGCCGTGCCCAGGCCGAAGAAGATCGCCAGCAGCCAGGCCCTCGAATTGCTGAAGAATGACTCCTGTTGGTGGCTCGTCGAGGCCTGCGGCAAGTGCGGAACCGCCGAGCGCTGGGCGAACCAGACCACCAGGCCGACCAGCGCCAGCAGCGCCCAGATGGCGAGGCTGATCCGCCAGCTTCCAGTCTGTGCCAGGACGAACGGCGAGAACGACGCCGCGAGCGCCGCGCCGCCCATGATCGAGGTCACATAGATCCCCATGAACAGCGAGACGTTGTGGCTGAAGCGCGACTTGATCAGCGCCGGCATCACCGCTTGGATCAGGGCGATCCCGAGACCCGCGAGTACCGCACTGAGGATCAGCTCGACGGTGCTGTCCAGGTAGAGTCGCGAAGCCGTCGCCAGGCCGATGACCAGCAAGGACAGGACGATGGTGCGGTGTTCGCCGAAGCGCTGGGCGATGCGCATGCCGAGGAACATGGCCAGTCCCATTGCCATGACCGGCAGCATGGTCAGTAACGACGCGGCGCTGAAACTCAAGGGGATATCCCCGCGAATCGCCGACAGCAAGGGCCCGACCGCGGCCATCGACGGCCGCAGATTGAGGGCGACCAATACCACACTGACCATCAACCCTGCGGCGTGGGTGCTTGAAGCTCGTATATGTTCCATGCGGGAGCCTTGGTTAACAAAGCTCTAATTAGGCCGTCGCGGATGGGCAGGCGCAATTTGATAAGTAGGCCGGGATATCGAGAAATTAGGATTCAGCCACTTCCAGGACCGAAAGGTGCCCGAGTGCCGCCAGATGCAATTGGCGGTACGCCGCCACCAATTGATCGAGGCTGAACGCACGATTACGCCCACTGGGATTGGGCAGCACCCAGACCGCCGCATGGCCGAAGGTCTGTGGCTGAAGTCCCCAGGCGATGTCTCGTTGGCCGGACAAGCCGCAGTACCCCGCCTTGCCGAGAAAGGCCACGAAGCGCGGGGCGTAGCGGGCGATCTTGTGCTCAAAGTCCCTGGCGATGGCGGTGAATTCAGCGGGAGACAGCTGATCCGCGCGCGCCGTGGGCCGTTCAACCACGGCGGTCAATCCACACCCATGCTGCAAGATTGTCCGGTCGTTTTCCGGGCGGATTTCCTCAGGGGTAAAGCCGGCCAGATGCAGCGTGCGCCAGAAACGATTGCTTCTGCCGGCAAAGTGATGCCCCTGGGCGGCGGCCAGTAGTCCCGGATTGATACCGCAGAAAATCACCGCAAGGTCTTCATCAAGAATGTCTTCGAGTCTTTCAGCCACCCCACACCTCGCAAGCCCGGCGGGTGCCGAGTACTTCATTCGAGTTCATCCGCAGATCACCTTGACCGCATTGCGTGCCAGCTCCGTCAATTCGGCGCGGGGTTTGCCCGCTCGAGCCCGTATCGAAAGGCTGTGCAGCAGGGAGGAGGCGAGTACGGCAAGGGCGGCCGGGTCGGCATCGCTTTTCAATTCGCCAGCGGCGACGGCCAGGCGCAGGCGCGCTTCGAGATCGGCGTCGAGCTGGCTCAGGCGATCCGCAAGCAGGTCGCGTATTTCACGGTCTTCGGCAGCCTCGGTGGTGGCCGTGCCGATTACAAAGCAGCCCCGTGGCTGACCGTCACCCGAGAAATAGATCGACAACTGCCCCTCGTAGAAACCCAGCAACGCCTCGCGCAAGGTCAGCGTGCTGTCCGTCAGGGCCTCGTGCACGGCGGCGCAGGCCTGCGCCCAATACTGCTCGAACGCCTTGATATAGAGGGCGTGCTTGTCGCCGAACGCCGCATAGAGACTGGGACGGTTCATGCCCGCCGCCGTGGCGATGCTGTCCAGCGACGCGCCGGCATATCCGGTGCTCCAGAACACCCCAAGCGCTTGCTGCAGCGCGGTCTGCGGGTCATACGCACGAGGCCGGCCGCGGCCTTTGGCTTCGGTGACTTTATTTTGTGCCATGTTGTATAAAAATCCTTGAGTGAAGACTTGCGTGAGGATATTCTTACACCATCGCACAAAATTAAGGAGCCAGAAGTTCCTGAATCTCGGATTTGTTGTGGCGGAGCTCGAACCGGGTGGTGCTGCGATGAAACAGGTGCGCTGGAGACACCCTCCAGGCCGCGCATGGACTGCTTTCTCACAGCGACCCCGATTTCCCGGTTAAAGGTGCATTCGATCATGACCCAACAGTTCGACATCCCCGCTTCGCAGACCTTCGAGCATCCAGGGCCGAACCCGGCTGGTACGCTTGTCCGCAAACCGTTCAAGGAGCGGTTGCGGCCATGGCTGGTGGTGGGCGTTCCAGTGCTTTTCGCGGCCGTCGGGTATGCCCGCTATCTGGCCGGCGAACCCTATGTCTCGACCGATAATGCCTACGCCCGGGTGGCGAAGGCCTCGGTCAATGCCCGGGTTTCCGGGCAGGTGGTGGACATCGCCGTTGAGGACAATCAGCCGGTGCGCAAGGGCCAGGTGCTGTTTCGGATCAATCCGGAGCCATTCCAGATCGCGGTCAACCGCGCCGAAGCCCAACTGAGCGTGGCGCGGCTGCGTATCCAGGGACTCAAGGCCAGCTATCGCCAGCAACAGGCCGACTTGCAATCGGCCAAGGAGTCGGCCGGCTTCGACCAGAAGGAGTTCACCCGCAAGCAGGCGTTGGTGGCGACCGAGTTTGTCTCGCGCTCTGTTTATGAGCGCGCGGACACCGACCTTAAAATGGCGCGGCAGCACGTGGCGTCTATCGAACAACAGATCGCCAGCACGGTGGTTGCGCTGAACGGCAATCCGGATATCGACGTCGACAGCCACCCGGCGATTCGTGAGGCCAAGGCGCAGCTGGATGAGGCGCAGCTCTATCTTTCCTACGCGACGGTGTATGCGCCGGACGATGGCATCGTCGCCAAGGTCGACGATTTGCAGGTGGGCAACTATGTCAGCAATGGGGCGCCAGCTTTTGCCCTGCTGTCTCGGCGGGTTTGGGTCGAGGCCAACTTCCGCGAAACGGAGGTGACCCATATGCATCCGGGCCAGGCCGCGATGATCCGTATTGACACCTATCCGGGGCACGCCTTCAAGGCCCACGTGATCAGCATGAGCCCGGGGGCCGGCGCGGACTTCGCCCTGTTGCCGCCGGAAAATGCCACCGGCAACTGGGTCAAGGTGGTCCAGCGGGTTCCGGTTCGACTTGAACTCGATCAAGCCGATCCGGATCTGCCGTTGTTCTCCGGCACCAGTGCCACGGTCCAGGTCGATACCGGCTATCGCTCGTCCTGGTGGAAGCCGATCGCGGCGCTGTTGAGCGCGGGGACTGACCAATGAACGCCAAGCCCGGAGGGGAGGGCGCGCTTACGCTCAGGTTTGCCGCGCTGTTCGTGACCTATATGCAGTCCGCCAGCCTGCCGCTGCCGAACGCGGTGCTCCGGTTTATCCAGGGGGCGATGTCGATGAGTGATGACCAGGCGGGTTGGGTCTTCACTTCGTATCTGGCGGCGAGCGCGATCACCCTGCCGCTGGCGCAGTGGCTTGCCGGGAGATTCGGTTTGAAGCGGGTGTATCAAGCCGCGATAGCCGGCTTTGTCCTGGGTTTGTTGCTCGCGACCCAGGCAACGACGCCGCTGGAGTTCGTCGGTGCACGGATTATCCAGGGCGCCGCGAGTGGCGTGCTGGCACCGCTGTCGATGGCGATTGCCATGGAGACTTTACCGCCCGCACGGCGCGGGACCTTTGGCCCGATATGGACGGCCATTGTGCTGCTGGGCATCGTCAGTGGCCCGAGTCTCGGTGGCTGGCTTGGCGAGCTTTACGGTTGGCGTTCGATCTTCTACATCAGCGTTCCGTTGTCGCTGTTCATCTTCCTCGTGGTGACATTTTTGTTGCCGGAGAAAAAGGCCGAGAAACGTCCGCCCTTTGACTTCTTCGGTTTCGGTAGCTTCACGCTCGGCATGATCGGCCTGCAAATGCTGCTCGACCGTGGGGAGCGCCTGGAGTGGTTCGACTCGCTGGAAATCTGGCTGGAAGCCCTGGCCTGTGCGCTGGGGCTCTACCTGTTCGTGGTGCATGTGCTGACCGCCAAGGTGCATTTCCTCAGCAAGGGCTTGTTCCGGGATCGCAACTTCGTGCTGTCGACCGTGATGTTTTTCGCCCTCGGTTTTGTGCTGCTGTCGACCATGGCGCTGACCTCGCCGATGCTGGATGAACTGCTCGGTTTTCCGCCTGACACCACGGGCTACCTGACGATACCGCGGGGTGTCGGGTTGGTCGGTGCGTTCCTGCTGATGGGCCGTGTTCCCGAACGTTTCGACCGCCGGCCCTTCGTGGCGGGGGGCATCGCCATGGTGATCTATGCCAACTGGCTGATGCTCGGTTATTCACCCTTGATGGACGGCTGGCCGGTGGCGGTTGCCGGTTCGCTCCAGGGCGCCGGTCTCGGGGTATTGATGCCGGCGCTGAGCAAGGTGGCGTTCAGCACCCTGGACCCGAAGCTGCGCCCGGAAGGGACGGGTTTTTTCAATCTGGCCCGTGTCTATGGCAGTACCCTCGGCGTGGCGGTGGTGCAGGCCTGCTTCTTCAACAACACGCAGGCGATGCATCAGGCGCTGGCCAGTCATCTGACCGCGTATCGCATGGCCGCCTCGACGTCCTTGCCGGCGCTGGGCGCGCTCAACGAAATGATCACCGGCCAGGCGGCCTTCATCGCCATCGTCGACCAATTCAAGATTTTGCTATGGGTGATGCTGCTGGTGAGTCCGCTGGTGGTGTTGCTTCGCAAACCCGTTCCGACCAACTAGTTTTCGTGGAGTCTGGCAAATGAAACCCAATGCATTCGTCCTCAACAGACACCTCTTCCCTACGATGGTCGGTGCGGTGTCGGCGGCTTTTTTCCTGTCCGCCTGTACCGTCGGCCCTGACTACAAGGCACCCTCGGAAAGCGCGTCGCAGCACTATGACCAGCAGGCCGAGCAGGGCCTCGGTCAGAAGGGCCGGATTGACCTGGGCCAGAAGATCAACGGTGACTGGTGGTCGGCCTTTCAATCACCCAAGCTCGACCGGGTTGTCCGTCGGGCAATCGAGGGCAATCTTGAGTTGGTGGCGGTTGACGCGACGCTCCGGCAGGCGGCTTCGTCCGTGGTTGCGGCGCAAGGCGCGCTCTATCCGCGGGTCGATTTTGCCGCCCAGGCCGGTCGCCAGCGGGTCCATACTGCCGCCGACCCCACGGTGGCCAATTTCTACAGCATCGGGCCTCAAGTCAGCTTCGACCTGGATGCGTTCGGTGGTAACAAGCGGCGGGTCGAACAACAAGCGGCTTTGGTTGATCTTCAGACGCATCGCTACGAGGCGGCGTATCTGAGCCTGACCGGCAACGTCGCCAGCCAGGCGCTGCTGGTGGCCTCTGCCAACGCGCAAATGGCGGCGGTCGAGAAACTGCTGGCCGATGACACCCGGAATCTTGAGCTGGTGCGCATGGCCCACCTCAATGGCAGCACCACGCAGGTCGATGTTGCGCTGGCCGAGACACACTTGGCGCAGGATCGCACGCTGTTGCCGTCCCTGGCCCAGCAGCGGGATGCGGCACGTCATGCGCTGTCGATTCTGACCGGGAAGGGGCCGGCCGACTGGATTGCGCCGGACTTCGACCTGGCCGAATTTGCCTTGCCCTCCGGTGTGCCGGTCAGCCTGCCCTCGGAAATGGCCCACGACCGGCCCGATGTCCGGCAAGCCGAGGCTGACTTGCAGATGGCCATTGCCGCCGTGGGGATCGCGACCGCGAACCTGTATCCGCATGTCGAGCTTTCCGCATCGTTGACGCAGGCCGCTTCCGGCAATGGCGGCGCGGCGCTCTGGGGCTTTGCGGCGGGACTGGCGGGGCCGATCTTCGATGGCGGAACGCTCAAGGCTGAACGCCAGGCAGCCGTCGACGGCTACAAGGCGTCTCTCGCCGGCTACCAGCAGACGCTCATCCAATCCTTCGGTCAGGTCGCTGACACGTTGCAGGCCATCAACCATGACGAGCAGGAAAACCTCGCCCAAGGGGACGCGCTGCGCGCCGCCGAAACCAGTTTGCGCTTGAACCAACAGGCCTATGCGCAAGGCGAGAACAGTGTTCTTCAAGTGCTGGAGGCCGAGCGTGCGTATCAACAGGCGCTGCTGGGACAGATCCGCGTGAAGACCGCGCGGTATCTCGACACGGTGCGCTTGTTCGTGGCGCTGGGCGGTAACTCCGTCGGTGTACTTGGGCAAAAAGTGGCGGGTCGCTGACAGCGGCAAGGCCGAACCCATAGCCGAGCCATGTCTTGGCGGACCGTTTCCGCGAACTGGCCGGCCTCCCGAAATTTTATGAACGGTCACTGCCGTGGTTGCGGTAGTGGCCCCAGGCAATGGAGTAAAGGCATGACTTATCACGATGCGCTTCGCGACACCAAATTCCCTATTGCCCACGGAACTGGCGAGATGCCGGCCGTTGGTTTTGGCACGCTGTTTCGAGACCTCTCGGTGACCACGCAAGCGGTCAAGGCCGCGTTGGAAACGGGCTTTCGTCATTTCGATTGTGCGGAGCGCTATCGCAACGAAGAAGGTGTCGGTGTTGCTCTGCAGGAGGTTTTACAGGCCGGCAAGGTTCGGCGAGAAGAGCTGTTCATTACCACCAAGCTGTGGAATACCAACCATCGTCCCGAGCGCGTCGAGCCGGCATTTGCCGCCAGCTGCCGCCGACTTCAGGTGGATTACATCGATTGCTACCTGATCCATACGCCGTTTGCCTTTCAGCCCGGCGATGACCAGGACCCGAGGGATTTTCAGGGGCATGTCATCTACGATTCGGGTGTCACCCTGATCGAGACCTGGAGGGCCCTTGAGCGCCTGGTGGATGAAGGCCGGTGCAGGTCCATCGGTTTGTCTGATATCACCCTGGACGCGTTGAAAGCGCTGGTGGCCGTGGCGCGGATAAAACCCGCCGTCGTGCAGGTTGAATCCCACCCTTATCTGCCTGAATGGGAACTGCTCGAGTTCTGCCAGGAGCACGGGATTATCCTCCTGGCATTTGCGCCACTGGGGCATGGCATGGAACCCAATGTGCTGGAAGAACCGGTGATGACTGGAATCGCCCAGTGCTTGCAGAAAACCCCGGCGCAAGTCGCATTGGCCTGGGCGGTACAGCGGGGAACCGCTTTTCTGACCACCAGCGCAACACCGAGCCATATCCAGGAAAACTTCGATATTGCCACCTTGCCGCACCGGGCCATGGCTGAAATCCGGGACGATATCACCACCCGGATACGCTTCAACTCGGTAGTGGAAACCGGCGTGCCCGGGTTTATTCCGCGCAAGAAATAACGCGTAAGCAGGGGGCGGCTTTTGCAGGGTCGCCCTTTTTTTACGAGCCATTCTCCAGACCGGGCTATGGTATTTTTGCTGATTTCCCGAGGTGGAAACGATGGACGTCTTCCAGACCATGCGTTTTTTCACGGTGGTCGCTCAAAGCGGCAGCTTTACCGGGGCCGCCGAGATCCTGAACAGTACCACCGCCAACGTCTCCAAAGCCGTCTCCAGCCTTGAAGCCAGACTGCAAACCCGCCTGATCAATCGGACGACCCGGCGCCTGGCCCTCACCGAAGCCGGTGTGCGTTATTTGCAGCGCTGCGAGAAAATCCTTGATGAGGTGCGTGAAGCGGAAGAAGAGGCCGGTACGGCTCAGGTCATGCCGGCTGGCCGGCTGAAGATTCACGCCATGTCGGCCATCGGCAATCACTATGTGATCCAGGCCATTGCCAGGTATCGAGAGACCCATCCCTCGGTGATGTTTGATCTGGTCCTGACCAATCGGCTGCCTGACTTGCTGGAGGAGGGCTATGACATGTCGATTGTGCTGGCGCGGGATTTGCCCGATTCAGGCTTTGTCGCCCAGCGGCTCGGTAGCACCTACAGCATTCTGTGTGCGTCGCCCGCCTACCTGGAAAAACGCGGGCATCCCGAGTCTCCGGGGGATCTTTGTTCACACGACTGCCTGAGAATCGTGAACACGGTGATGCCGGCTGAAAACTGGATATTCGAAGGGCCCGAAGGCCTGGAGAGCGTCACGACACCCCTGTCTCCCTTGCACATCAATACCGCCGACGGCATGACCGTTGCGATAAAAAGCGGAATGGGGATCGGGATACAGCCGATTGCTTCGGCTGTCGAGGGACTGAGGAACGGAACATTGGTGCGGGTACTGCCCAACCATCATCTTGAAGAGTTGAATCTGTTTGCAATCTATCCCTCGCGAAAGTTCGTCGATGCCAAGATAAAAACCTGGGTCGAGTTTCTCAAAGGCGCGATTCCGGAGTTGTTGGCATCCAATAAGGAAATTGTCGGTTCACAATAACGATAATGGCTTTTTCATCTGGCCGTGCGGGGAAGGAGTGTCGACCCTCCATCGTCCACAAAGGCACTCAGCCGTTCGAGCAGCCGCTACCCATGACATCGTATTGCAGGATATGGCGTTGGCCGTGGGAGTCGTCATAGGTCATCTGCACGGGCACCGGCGCGCATTGGTCGGCGGCCTCGGTGATAGCAATGACTTTCTCGATATCGGGTTTTGCTGCAGCGGTGTAAGTTTCAACCGGGAGCTGGCTGGTGGCGGCTGTTGAATAGCCGTCGTCGGCAAATGCCTGCGCCGCTGCACTGCCAAGAATAAGAACCAATGCCATTTTTGCGAAGTTCATGATGTTCACCGTATCGTCTGGAGTTTCGAGTGTTTACCTCGTGAGGGGTTAATGCTTATTGCATTGGCTCACTGGGTAGAGACGATATTAGGTGTTTGTTATTCCCCCATATAGCGGCTCACTGGACAAACACTGTTGCCAGATTCCACATCAATGACCGACTGGAAAAGACAACGGCCCCAAATCAGGGGCCGTTGTCGTTCCGCGAGGTAGTGGCGCCGAGCGGCTTTATTCGGTGGTGCGCTCATGATGGCTGGAGACGAATTGCTTGAAGCGTTCGGTAGGCAAGCCTTCGAACAGTTCCGTCGGCGTGCCCTGGACGTCGATCAAGCCGCCGTGCATGAATACCACCCGGTTTGACACGTGGCGGGCAAAGCCCATTTCGTGAGTGACCACCAGCATGGTGCGACCTTCTTCGGCCAGGGAGCGCATCACCCGCAACACTTCGCCCACCAGTTCAGGGTCAAGGGCCGAGGTCGGTTCGTCAAACAGCATCACCTGCGGGTTCATCGCCAGTGCACGGGCAATCGCCACGCGCTGTTGCTGACCACCGGACAGGTGCGCCGGGTAATAGTCGCGGCGATCGTACAGGCCGACCTTGTGCAGCAGGGCCTCGGCTTCCTCGACGCACTCGGCACGGGAGCGCTTGAGCACCCGCATCGGGCCTTCAATGACGTTTTGCAGCACGGTCATGTGCGACCACAGGTTGAAGCTCTGGAACACCATGCCCAGGCAGCTGCGCATGCGCTCGACCTGGCGGGCGTTGCTCGGGGTCTGGCGGCCGTCGGCGTGCTGCTTCATTTCGATCATTTCACCGTTGACGGTGATGATGCCCTGATCGGGGGTCTCCAGCAGGTTGATGCAGCGCAGGAAGGTACTTTTCCCGGACCCACTGGCACCGAGGATCGAGATCACGTCGCCCTTGTGGGCTTCAAGGGAAATGCCCTTGAGGACATGGGCGCTGCCGAAGGACTTCTGAATATTAGTCACCGACAGGGCAGAGGCGGACTGAGTGCTCATGGCAGGCTCCGTATCAAATCAGGAATGGGTAGGCAGCGAAGGGCTGGCTTTTTTGATGGCGTCGACTGGTCGCTCACGCAAGTGCGGCGAGAGGCGATACTCAAGCCAGGCGACTGCACGGACGACCAGGAAATTCAGCACCAGGTAGATCATGGCCGCGCAAATGAACACTTCCATCGTGCGATAGGTGCGCTGGATGATCTGTTGCGCGACCCCCGTCACGTCCCACACCGTCACCAGGCTGGCCAGCGCCGTGGACTTGACCAGCAGAATGGCTTCGGTGGAGTAGGCCGGCAGGGCCTGGCGCAAGGTGACCGGCGCAATGATCCGGCGCAGCAATTCCCACGGCGACATGCCCACGGCCTTGCCGGCTTCGATCTGCCCCTGGGGTACGCTGAGCAGCCCGCCACGAATGATCTCGGCGGTATAACCGGCGGTACACAGGGCCAGTGAAACCACCGCGCAGCCATAGGGCGACTTGAGCAGGACCCAGGCGAAGCTGTCGCGGATGGCCGGGAACTGGCCCAGCCCGTAGTAGATCAGGAACATCTGGATCAGCAGCGGCGTGCCGCGAAACAGCATGATGTAGAAACGCGCCGGGTAGCTGAAGAACCACCAGCGGCTGACCCGCAGGCTGACAATGCCGACGGAGAGGGTAAGGCCGATCACCAATGAGCAGAAAAACAGCGTCAGCGTGGTGGGCAACGCGGCCAACAGCTTGAGCATGGTGTCAGCGAGGAACGGAAAATCGATCATAAGTAGTCCTTCCGACTCTGACTAGACTGGGCTGCGCTGCTGCGTGCGACGCACGCGAGCCTCGGCCATGTTGAAAAGCCGACCGGAGAGGCCAGTGAGAACCAGGTACACGATGCCCCCGATGATGTAGAAGGTGAAATATTGCCGGGTCGATCCGGCCGCGACCTGACTGGCCCGCATCAACTCCACCAGGCCGATCACGGAAATCAGCGCGGAGTCTTTCAAGCTCATTTGCCAGACATTGCCCAGCCCGGGCAGCGCGAAGCGCAGTACCTGGGGGATCAAGATCCGTTTGAAACGCATGGCCCGGCTCATGCCGATGGCCAATCCGGCTTCCAGCTCGCCCTTGGAGACGGCGAGAAAAGCGCCACGGTAGACCTCGGCCTGATAGGAGCCGGAAATCAGCCCGACCGCCAGCGCGCCCACCAGGAAAGGCGGCACGTCGATATAGCCTTCGCCGCCGAACCAGTGGCCCACCGCGGTGACCACACTGGCGCCGCCAAAGTAGAACAGGTAGATCACCAGCAGCTCAGGGATGCCCCTGAACAGAATCGAATACAGGTCCCCGAGCCAGCGCAGGGTGCGCCGACGGGATAGCTTGGCCGCCGCGACCAGGCTGCCAAATACCGCACCCACCAGCAGCGCCGCCAGGGTCAATATCACGGTCATGCCTGCTGCCTTGAGCAGCGCCATTCCCCAGCCTGAGTCACCAAAACTGAGTAGCTGCAAGAGGTTCATAGAAGGTCCCACTTATGATGAAGGTTCAAGCAACCCGGCAACTGTTACGTTGCCGGGCCATTCAGAATCACTGCTTAGGGGTAAGGTCTGCCTTGAACCACTTCTCGCTCAGTTTCTTGATGGTGCCGTCAGCCATGGCTTCCTTGAGGGCGGCGTCGAACTTGGCTTTGAGCTCCGGGTCTTTCTGACGGAAGCCCAGTGCTTCGCCTTCACCCCAGATCGGGCCTTTGATGACCGGGCCGGTAAAGACCAGCGGTTTGTTCTCTGGCTTGTCCATGACCGAGTTGAAGAAGGTCACGTCATCGAAAGCGACGTCGATACGGCCAGCCAGCAGGTCGAGGATGGCTTCGGCCGAGCTGCCGTACTCGCGAATGGTCGCGACATCCTTGAAGTTCTCATCAATGAACGATGTGTAGATGGTGCCGGAGGCGATACCGATGGTCTTGCCTTTGAGGGCCTTGCGCAGCTCTTCAACGCCGGCGCGGACTTGCTTGGCATCGGTGCCCAGGGTGATGGCGGCGGCGTCACCGGTCTTGCCCGGCAGCAGATCGGCTTTCAGCGAGACGAAGCTGGCCGGGGTCTGGGCGTAAGGCGTCGAGAAGGCCATGACCTTCTGGCGTTCCTCGTTGATGACGATGGCGTCCATCAGCACGTCGAATTTGCCGGCATTGAGGCTGGCGATCATCCCGTCCCAGTTCTGTACCACGACGTTGCACTTGAGCTTCATGCGCGGGCAGATGATATCCATCAACTCCGGTTCGAAGCCGCCGATCTTTCCACCTGGGAGCGTCAGGTTCCAGGGCTCATAGGCGCCCTCGGTGGCGATATTCACCGAGGTCCACTCTTTGGCCTGCAGTGCCGGGGCACAGGCCAGAACCATTGCACTGAGCGCTACAGAACCCAACCAGCTTGATTTCTTCGACATCTTGATAATTTCCTGCCTAATCAATGGAGTGTTGCGAACTGATCCGGCTCAGGCCGAATCTCCAATGCTTGCCTGCGCAACGGTTCTTGTGCAGACAAGACAAAACCATAAACAGCCAACCCGCCAGTCAAGCCGGTTAATTCGCACCCCTGATGGTTTCAGCCTGGCTGGCCGTCCCCTCTCCATGTGCCCCTGATCGATCGATCAAGACGTGATCATCGGCAGGTTTGTGGCCTTGCTCTCGAACGTAAACCGGTGCTGTGCACAGATCGTGCTGGCAACTTATACGCACACACATTTACTTGTACATACAAGCATATGCAATCAAGCGGCCAACTTGCCGGGTCGCCATGCAATAAAACCTGGGATTTTGCTGCAGCGCTTGTAGGACAAGGCTTTGCTGGGCGGCGTTTTTTTTCTGGAAGCTTTGCCGAGGAGGTAACGGTTGTTACCTGAGCTGGGAATTGCGCCACGTTGGGGCGCTCGGTGACAGTTTGAGAGATGTTAGTGCGCGATGGGGAACGTTTTGGGGAGGGCTTGTATAGCGAAAAAGGCCGTCCTTCAGCCGTCGAGAGGTAGCCAAAACACCTACCTTGACGGCCAAAGGACGGCCCCGGGGTCAACCTGTTTACTTGAGGTTTTTCTGCACCGTGGCCAGCACCTCACCACTGCGTACCTGCTCGGTAACACTCACCATGTCCAGATAGAAGGCACGATCATGGTCGGCGACCGGTACGCGACTGCGCACCAGGTCGTAAACCGCCTTGGTCACGCTGGAAGCTTTGTGCACGTCATGGAAGTCCAACGCCTGGCAACCCACCAGCAGTTCAATCGCCAGCACCGACTCGAGCTTTTCGGAAACCTTGTAGGCCTTGATCGCGGCGTTGTACGCCAGGCTGACCAGGTCCTCCTGGTTGGCGCAGGTCGAGAAACTGTCGACCGTGGAGGGGAATGACAGCGCCTTCATTTCCGCATACAGGCCCGCCGCGGTGTATTGCAGGATCATATAGCCGCTGTTGAGTCCCGGGTTGCGCACCAGGAAGGCCGGCATTTCGCTGAAGTGCGAGTTGACCATGCGGTCGATGCGGCGTTCGGAAATCTTCGCCAGGCTGGCCAGCGCCACGCACAGCGAATCCGCCGACATGCCGATATAGCTGCCGTCGAAGTTGGCGCCGGAAATGGCAATGCCGTCACCGTCCTCCAGCGGGTAGATGATCGGGTTGTCGCCCGAGGAGTGGATTTCGTTCTCGATATTTTCCCGGGCGTGCTCGATAAAGCGCTTCGACGCACCATGCACCTGGGGAATGGCCCGCAGGCTGTAGGCGTCCTGCAACCGGTAGTCGATGTTTTCGGCGATCAACTGGCTGTCGTGCAGCATCGCCTTGATCTCCCGGGCGGTTTGCGCCTGCTCCTTGTGGGCCTTGATCGAGTGGTAACGCGGATCGAAGGCCCGAATCGTGCCCTTCAGTGCTTCCAGGGAAAGGGCGGCGGCGACGTCGGCCAGGGCGGCGCTCTGCATGGCATTGTAGAGGGCCAGAATCGCGATGGCGGTCACCGACATGGTGCCGTTGAGCATGGCCAGGCCTTCCTTGCACTGCAGGTCCGTCGGTTGCAGGCCGACCTGTTGCAGGGCGGTGGCGCCATCCACCCATTCGCCGCCATTGACCCGGGCCTTGCCCTCGCCGAGCAGGACCAGGGCCAGGTGCCCTTCGACGGCCAGATAACCCACCGACCCCTCGCCGGGCGCAAACGGCACGACGTCATGGTTGAGCAGGCCGGCAATCAGCTCCAGCAACTCCAGGCGTACCCCGGAAAAGCCTTTGCCCAGGCTGATCAATACCATCAACTGGATGGCCCGAACCTGTTCACGCTTGAGCGGCTCGCCGACGGCGACGGCATGGGAGCGCACGATATTGACCTGAAGCTCCTTGGCATTCTGTGGCGAAATCACATGCCGGACGTTGTCGCCGAAGCCGGTGGTCACCCCATAGACCAGGCGATTTTCATCGAGGAAACGCTCGACCAGACCCCGGGACCGGTTTACGCGATTCTTGTAGGTCTCGGAAAACGACACCTTGGCGGAGTAACGGGCTACCGCGACGAACTCTTCGATGGAAGGTTCCCTGTCGCCAAGCACGACTTGAGTGATCTGCTGAGGATGAGCTGTCATTGCGAACTCCCGAGAAACGAAATGATTGAGGACCCGGCCCGGCCGGGCCATCGCTCGATTGAGCGTGGGAGAAGGCTAAAGCGATTTATCGATGAAGAAAATATGGCAATTTCTGTTAGTTTTAATAGAATTTCTAAACTTAAAATGCCTTCGAGAGCTTTGTACCGCCATGAGCCGTCTACCGCCTTTACGAGCCCTCCAGGTGTTTGAAACCGTCGGTCACTGCGGCGGTATCTCCCAGGCGGCCAAACGCCTGAACCTCTCCGTGGGCGCGGTAAGCCAGCAGATGAAGTTGCTGGAGGAGGCGCTGGGCATGAGCCTGACGGTCAAGGAGGGACAGCGCCTGCGGCTGAACGCCATTGGCCTGCGTTTTCATGGGCGCTGTTCCACGGCCTTTGAAGAGTTGAGGGCCGCCGTTTCCGAAGTCGAGCGTTCGAAAAATCCCAACAATCTGTATGTCAGTGGCCTGCCTTCACTCATGACCCGGTGGTTGGCGCCCCTGACCTACGAATGGCAGCATGAGCATGGGGACCTCGACATCTATCTGGACAGCACGCTGGCGGATACCTCGGAGGAGGAAAACGCCGATTTTCGGATCGGTTATGGCGAGCCAGGCCAATATGCCGAGCACAGCGTCGTGCTGTTTCGCGATTGTGTGGTGCCGGCCTGCTCACCGAAGCTGTTGAGCCTTGCGGGCTATCCGGGCCGGGTGGAGCGGGCCGCTGACCTGCTCCAATACCCGCTGATCCGTATCGATTCGCGGCCGAAATTCGACTCGCCGCCCTCATGGGCCGAATGGTTCGAGCACGAAGGTGTGGCGGTCGAGCAGGCGATTGTCATCCGTCGCAGTTTTTCTTCGTCGAGCATGGCGATTCAAGCCGCGATCGATCACCAGGGGGTGGTGCTGGCGCAGTTTTCGATGATTTCCCGCGATATTGATGAAGGGCGCCTGGTCATTCCCTGGGGCCGCGCCATGCCGCTGCCTTCGCCGTATTACCTGAGCTGGCACCCCAACACCCTGCAGAAATCCCAATGCCGGGCCTTTCAGCGCTGGTTGATTGGCCGGGGCAGGGCACAAGAGGAAATTACCGCTGGCTTGATCGCTACCCTCTGAGTGAGCCAAAACCAAGTATCGTGAATGTTGCGCGGGGTTTTGGTAGATTCCCCGCGCTTACAGCCTGCCTTGCACGGCAGCTTCAGAGACTGAGCTTCAGATTCGGAAAGGTTCATGGCTAAGAAACCAGCGGCGTCCTCCACTGACACATCGATCACCGCGCCCAGGAAGGGCGCCAGCCTGACCTTGATTGATGTGGCGAAGGTGGCCGGCGTTTCGCCGATGACAGTTTCCCGGGCCTTGCATCGACCGGAGCTGGTGACCGAGGAGACTCGGGAAAAGGTCCGTGAAGCGGTGCGCAAGACCGGCTATGTTTCAAATATGCTGGCTGGTGGCCTGGCGAGTAACAAAAGCCGCCTGGTGGCGATTTTCCTCCCGACCATTGCCAACTCCATTTTTGCCGATACCGTGCAATCGCTGATGGATCGCCTGACCCAGGCCGGCTATCAAACCCTGCTGGGGCTGACCGGCTACTCCGCCGAGCAGGAAGAAAAGCTGCTGGAAGCGGTCCTCGGCCGTCGGCCGGACGGTATTGTCCTGACTGGCACGCTGCATACCGAATCCAGTCGTCTGCGACTCGCCCAGGCGGGTATTCCGGTGGTGGAGTCCTGGGACTTGAGCGAAGATCCCCTGGATATGCTGGTGGGCTTCTCCCATGAGAAAGTCGGGGAGGAGACCGCACGGCATTTGCTGAAAAAGGGCTACAAGCGTTTCTCGGTAGTGACCATCAGCGATCCTCGCGGTCTGCGTCGCTGCAACAGCCTGATCGCCGAGCTCAAGCGCCAGGGTATCGAAGAGGTGCCGATGGAGATCCTGGCACCGCCGGCCACCCTCGAAGTGGGCAGGGAAGGGCTGCGACGCCTGCTTGAACAGCCCGTGCCGCCGGACATCGTGGTGTGCAGCTCCGACACCGTGGCTCAGGGTGTCCTAGCCGAAGCCGCCAGTCGCGGGATGAAGGTACCGTCGGATCTGGCGGTGATGGGCTTCGGCGATCTGAGCAGCGCGGCGCAGGTGCACCCGGCCTTGTCGACCGTCAGCGTCGATGGCAGGAACATTGGCCTGCAAGTGGCCCAGGCGCTGCTTGAGCGCTTCGAATATCCCGCCGGCAGTCATCATCCCGTGCGAATCGACACCGGTTTCACCCTGATCGACCGCGCCAGTACCTGATCCTGAAAACAGCTTTTTTCCGATAATCGCAGGGTTGAATGATTGCGCAATCAGTGTAGTATCGGCGCAAAGGTCATCTGTTCTGTCGGGCGGGACCTTTTTTTGAATCTTTCAATGATTGCGCAATCATTTGCCGATCATGCTGTTATCAGGAGCCGTAAGGGCCACATGGATTCGCCGCTGCACTCACAATAAGGAAAATAATAGTGATCACGCCCACGCCATCGGTCGCGAAGACCAACGTCCGCTATCTCATCCTCGTGATGATCTTCATCGTCACCGTGTTCAACTACGTTGACCGCGCCACGCTGTCCATTGCCGCCCCGAGCATGCGCACCGACCTTGGCTTCGATGCCATGACCATGGGCATCGCTTTCTCGGCCTTCGGCTGGGCCTACACCTGGATGCAGCTGCCCGGCGGCATCGTTCTCGACCGTTTCGGCTCGCGTCTGGTGCTTGGCATGAGCCTGATCATCTGGTCGGTGTTTACCTTCCTGCAGGGCTACGTCGACCTGTTCAGTTCGGCCTTTCTGGTGCTGTTTGTCCTGCGCTTCATGATGGGGGTGGCCGAAGCACCGGCGTTTCCGGCCAACAACCGCCTGACGGTGATGTGGTTCCCGCGCCATGAACGGGGCCTGGCCACGGCGGTGTTCCAGTCCGCGCAATATTTTGCCCTGGCGGCGTTCACCCCGGTGATGGTCTGGCTGGTCAGTACCTGGGGCTGGCAGCACGTGTTCTGGGTCACCGGTGTGGCCGGTATCCTGATCGGCTTGCTGTGGTTTCGCATGGTTCAGGAGCCGCGCAAGGACAAACGTACCAACCAGGCTGAAATCGACTACATCGAAGCGGGCGGGGGCTTGCCCACCCTCGGCGACGTGAAGACACCCTTCAGTTGGAAAAGAATGAAGGCCATCGGCGGCAACCGCATGATGCTGGGCATCTACCTGGGCCAGTTCTGCCTGACCTCGATCACCTGGTTTTTCCTGACCTGGTTCCCGACCTACCTGATCGAAGCCAAGGGCATGACTCTGTTAAAGGTCGGGCTGGTGGCCGCCATTCCCCCCATCGCCGGTTGCCTGGGCGGCATGATCGGCGGTGTCTGGTCGGACTGGATGCTGCGCAAGAACTTCAGCCTGACCGCGGCCCGCAAGACACCGATCATCTGTGGCCTGTTGCTGTCGAGCAGCATCATGGTCGCCAACTACACCCAGTCGATCCCCCTGGTGATCCTGGTGATGTCCATTGCCTTCTTCGCCAAAGGGGTCGGCAACCTGGGCTGGTGCATCGTCGGTGACGTTTCGCCGGCCCGGGCCATGGGCGTCAGCGGGGCCATGTTCAACTTCTGCGGCAACCTCGCGAGCATCGTCACCCCCATCGCCATCGGCGTGATGATCAACCAGTTGGGCTCTTTCGATGTCGCGTTGATCTACGTGGCCGGCATGGGGTTGCTGGGGGCGTTTTCCTATCTGTTTATCGTCGGGCCGCTCAAGCGCCTGGAATTCGATGATTTCGAGGATCCACCGGCCAAGCCTGTCGAAGAGGGCGCGCTGAACAGCGAACTGACACCGCACCGTACCTGATCTCTTTTCAAGACCTCATCACCGTTCAAGGAGAGCGCCATGCTCGCAGCACAACACACCATCAAATCCTCCGACGACGACCGTATTGCCTGGGTGCGTGTGTCTTCGGTGATCCTGCCGCTGGCCAATCCGATCAGTGATGCCAAGGTGCTGACCGGCCGGCAAAAGCCGATGACCGAAATCGTCATCTTGTTCGCTGAAATCGAAACCATCGATGGTCATCGTGGGCTCGGCTTCAGTTACTCGAAGCGGGCCGGTGGGCCGGGGCAATTCGCCCATGCCCAGGAAATCGCCCCGGCGCTGATCGGCGAAAATCCGAGTGACATTGCCAAGCTGTGGACCAAGCTGTGCTGGGCCGGCGCCTCGGTGGGGCGTAGCGGCCTGTCGACCCAGGCCATCGGTGCCTTCGACGTGGCCTTGTGGGACTTGAAAGCCAAGCGCGCCAATCTTTCCCTGGCGCGCCTGCTCGGTGCCCAACGTGATTCCGTGCGTTGCTACAACACCTCCGGTGGTTTCCTGCACACGCCGCTGGATCAACTGATGAAGAACACCGACCTGTCTCGTGAAAAGGGCATCGGCGGCATAAAGCTGAAAGTCGGCCAGCCGGATTGCGCCATCGACATCCAGCGCGTCAGCACGGTTCGCAAGCACCTGGGTGACGACTTCCCCTTGATGGTGGATGCCAATCAGCAATGGGATCGCCCGACGGCCCAGCGCATGTGCCGCCAGTTTGAACAATACAACCTGATCTGGATCGAAGAGCCGCTGGACTGCTATGACGTTGAAGGCCATGCCGCCCTGGCCCAGCAATTCGATACGCCGATTGCTACCGGTGAAATGCTTACCAGCGTTGCCGAACACGCCGAGTTCATCAAGCTGCGCGGTGCCGATTTCCTGATGCCCGACGCACCGCGGGTGGGGGGGATTACGCCTTACCTGAAGGTGGCGGCCATGGCTGAGCAGGCGGGCCTGATGCTGGCGCCGCACTTCGCCATGGAGCTGCACGTTCATCTGGCGGCGGCTTACCCGACCGAGCCTTGGGTCGAGCATTTCGAATGGCTTGAGCCGCTGTTCAACGAGCGTCTGGAAACCCGTGACGGTCGCATGCTCGTGCCTACCCGTCCCGGTCTGGGGCTGACGCTCAGCGAGCAGGTCAAAGCCTGGACAGCGCAGGTTGCCGAGGTCGGTGTTCGTCCATAACCCCGTTCGAGGTCGTGTGTGACGCCTATGAGCACCTCGCCAAAGGTGCCGTTGGCAACGTCGTTATCAAGGTCGCTGGAGCCTGATCTGTTTCAACGACCGATTGATACGCACACAATCAAAGGTCGTCGGATCAAAGTCGTTATCGCCGAACCACTCCAGTACGCTCTCATGCTCGGGGTGGCTGGCGTCATTCAGGGCCGTCAGGAACTCGTCATAGCCCAGCATGCCGCCGATATCCTCGGGGGGCCGGGCGTTGGCTCCGTCGATGCAGTAGGGCAGTTGCGGGCAAACGTCGGCGGGGATGATTTTTTCCAGCCGGATCAAGTGCTCCCAGCCATCCCTGAAATCATAGACATAACGGAAGGTGCGGTTCCCCCGCAGGGCGCTGATCAGTGTCGTGTGTTTCTCCGCAACGATCGGAGGTTTCCAGCCGGTGCTGGAGTCGGAAACACCGTAGCTGTCACCGGCAATTTCAAATTCGTGCAGGTGCGTGTCCGTCCAGCCCATCGTCGCCTGGATAACCTGGTGCAGGTTGCCCAGGGTGATGCTTTCGGGGACCGCCACCTGGCGCCAGATCGTGGGGGTTATCCACTTCAACTCAATGCGTAGAATCAGCACTCGGTCGGTTTGGGGTGTCGGCAGTTGGGCAATCTGGGTCATGGGTCAGGCAGCCTCTCGAGGGTCAATGGACAAGGAGCGAGATCAGGGATCGCTCTGGGCTTCATCGGTCATCCACTTCAAGTGTTCAGTCTCTGGAGGGTCTGTTGTAGGAACTTGATTGATGGACGGTCTACTTCGATGGTAGCGACGTTGTTCATCGGCGAAAATCAGACTGCAAGGACAAGTTTGGTACGAATCAGCCTACAGTAATAGGGTTGTATTTAAACGTTACGGGCTGGGAGACGCCATTCAGTCTTATCGGGTTGTCAGCGTTTCGAGTGTTTTTTGGAGTTTGTTGATATCCATTGGCTTTTGTATGCACTCATTGAATATGGATGCCTGGCATTTTCTTCGAACTTCCTCCAGTGGGTTGGCGGTAATGGCGATGATGGGGGTGGTCTGCGGATCAAACCCTTGCTGGCGAATCTTCATGGCGGTCTCAATACCGTCCATTCCGGGCATTTGAATATCCATCAGGATGGCGTCATAGGATTTGCACAGCATGCCCAGGGCTTCATATCCATTACTGGCTATGTTGACGCTGCAATTAAGGCTTTTCAGGATTTTGCAGTGAAACTCGCGCACTCGTTCATCATCGTCGACGATCAAGATGGAGAGCCAGGCACTTGGCTTGGGTTGGCTGTCGGTAGAGGTCGTTTCCTTGGCTTGCTCTGCAATACATTGAAAAAATTTAAGCATATCGGCACCTGACAGCTCAAGGTCGGAGCAACTTCTTTCGAAATGGGCCATAAACTGTTTCATTTGTTCCAAGGTCATGCTGTCCGTCTTCCTGGCTCCGGACTTGAGCTTCCGGAAGGTCTCCATGATGTCAGTCAATGGCTCAAACAAATGACGGCTGAGGGTTTGCTTGCTGATCGGGAGCCTGATGCTGTTCGGATGTGTATTTTGGCACATAGAAGCTCCCTCTGTTCCCCGGGGCGATTTGCTTTGTGGTTCGCTTTGAAATTTATAAAACGAATGGACTTGTCGTTCAATAGGGGGATATATCGTTTGTTGCTGATGTTTTTGTAGGTCGAATCTTGTTGGTGTGTAGGGTGGAGGATCGTTTTGTGCTGCTAGGTTGATTTTTTGGTGTATCCATTGCCAAGTTAGGCAAAGTATGTAGAAAATTGATTGAATCAAGGACTGAAGGTTCACCTCATGCAGATTGATAAAACGTGGCATCTGGCTACCACTGATGGTGAAGTGAGTTGGACTGAGTTCGAATTGCAGCTTTGGAGGGCGTTTAATGCCTTCAAGCGTTGGCAGTTGGAGTGCGAAAAGATGGCCAACGATAATAAAATATCAGTTGATGAGCTTGCGGTGCTTCACGTTATTCGGATGAATGATCGACCTAAAACCATTGCGGAGGTGGGGCAGCTGTTGAATCGCTCTGATTATTTTAATATCAATTACAGTGTTACAAAGCTCAGTGAACGAGGGTTGGTAAAAAAATATCAACCGTTCAAGAATAGACCGGTGCAACTCAGCGTTACCGAGGCAGGTCGCGAGAATACGGAAAAATATACAGAGGCACGCAAAAATATATTGTTCGGGGAATTTTCACGCGAAATCAGTGGTATCAACCTCAAGGAGGTCGTCCTTGGACTCAGACAAATCAAGGGTGTGTATGAAGAAGCTCATCGGGCGGCTTCGACTTATAGGTCTGTCACTACGGATTCTGGTTGAACTCAGTTTGAGTTCTCGAGGGGCGTTTTTACGATGAAGAGCACCTGTTCAAGCGGCTGGATGATCGGGCATGTGTAAGCGACCACACTCCGTGACGGGAGAGTGATTCCTGGCGCATTGAGTGTGTGCGTTGCTCAGCTCGGCCCTTCCGCACGCGCAACCTCGCTGCGCAGGGCATTGGCCAACTCTTCGCAGCATCGGTAATAGGTGCGCTCGGCGATCTTGACGGCTTTGAACCCTTCTTCCAGCGTGTCTTTGGGCGACTTGCTCAAGGCGGCGACCGTCGTGCGCCATGCCGCGCGGGCGTTGTCTGCTTCGATCAGGTAGGGCTTCAAGAGAGCTACGTCAATCATCGTCATGGAGGGTGATTCCTGTCTCTGTTTTTTTCTACGGCAGGCCGGCGACCGAATGCCCACCACCCCTGTCTTTTTCTTCGCTCAGCTTAGGGGGCAGCGAATGAACTGTCGAATCTTCGCGCGCCCGCCTGACCACCCACCTGTCATCCTGTCGATACCGGGCTTTGCCGACGATCAGGCATACTCTGCGCCGTCGAGATGAAAAGGATCAAACCATGTTGTTGAGTAAACGCGAGCAGGCGCAGATCGAGCGTCGCCTGGTTGCCGCCCTGACCGAGGCCTGCGAGACGGCGAAGGCCAGGATCGTCGGGTTTGCCTGGCTGACCCACGAGGTGGACTTCGCGCACTTTCCCGCCAGCCTGCGGGTGACCTGGGTTTTCGACACCCGGGCCAACCGTGACCAGGCGATGTCCGGCGAGTCGGCCCAGATGCTTGAACTGACCGCCGAAGCCCTGCGCGAAGCGGACGTTGAGGTCAAGCAGGTCGCAGCTCATCTGGCGTTCGACAGCGAGGAGCACTGCCAGCAGGTGAGCGCCGGTAACTGGCAACAGCACCTTGCCCGCAGTCCACGCCCGGGACGCCACTGAATCATGGCCAAGGACATCGACAATCCCTGTATTTCCGTGTGCCAGCTCAACAGCGAGATGTGCCTGAGCTGTGGCCGCTCCAAGGAAGAGATCAAGCAGTGGAAGCGCATGAAGCGCCCGGAAAAAATGGCCACGGTGCAACGGGCGACGCTACGTCTGAAAAGCCTGCAGAAAAAGAAGCGTTAATCCGCGTCAAAGTCCGTGGAACGGGTCAGCTTCTCCCAGGCGTCGAGTTCCGCGGCATAGCTGGCGAGCTTTTCCCGAACCAGCGTGAGCGCGTCACTGCCCAGCAGCAGATGAGCCGGCGGCTGGTCGCTGGCGATCAGGCTGAGCATGGCCCTGGCCGCCTTGACGGGATCGCCCAGCTGTTTGCCGCTCTTGGCTTCGCGGGCCGTCCGGATGGGATCGAACAGGGCGTCATAGTCGGCGATGCTGCGCGGCGAACGGACCATGGAGCGGCCCGCCCAATCGGTACGAAACGATCCCGGGGCCACGGCGGTGACGGCGATATTGAATGGCTTGAGTTCCTTGCCCAACGCTTCGGATATCCCTTCCAGGGCGAATTTGCTGCCGCAGTAGTCAGTGATGCCGGGCATTGTGATGAACCCGCCCATGGAGGTGATATTGATGATATGGCCGCGACGACGCTGACGCAGATAAGGCAGCAGTGCCTTGGTCACGGCCACGGCGCCAAAGACATTGACCTCGAACTGCTGTCGTATTTCCTCGAGTGATGATTCTTCGAAGATCCCTTCGTGACCATAACCTGCGTTATTGACCAGGACATCGATCGGTCCCAGGGAGGACTCCATCTCGGCTACCGCCGCATCGATCCGGCCGAAATCGGTGACATCGAGCAGGCGCCCGAAGGCTTGGGACGGGCCCAGGGCTTCAAAGGCCTGCCTGGCCGATTCGTTGCGCACCGTACCGATCACGCGATGGCCGGCGGCAATCGCCTCCAGGGCGAGTGCTCGCCCGAAGCCGCTGCTGACGCCGGTGACAAGCAGGGTTTTGACTGACGACATGCTGATTTCTCTCATGGCAAGGGGATGGAGTCGACAACGGGATGTTCCGCTGTACGAATGCCGCAACTTTAGTCCTCGTGCGCCGCGAGGGAGAGCTCGCTTCCTCTGAATGTCTAGCCTATTCCTATGAGCGGTCTGTTATTCCGGGCCGGCCTTGAGCACAATCGACGACAGGGTCAGTGAGGGCGGGGGAATCAGGTGAACGGCGAGACGTGGGACCCCAGCGACGTGCGCAAGCGCATGATTGCGCTGATGGACAAGCTGACACCCCGGGAAGGCTACAACCTTACGGTGTTGCCGCAGGTGCGTTTCCTGCGTTCCAATCGGCCGCTGAGCCTGACCCCGGTGTTTTACCAGCCCGGTATCGTCATTGTCTGCCAGGGCAGCAAGCGCGGTTTCTTCGGCGACCAGGTCTACCTCTACGATGAACAGCACTACCTGGCCGTTTCAGTGCCGGTGCCGTTCACCATGCAAACCCAGGCCACCGAGCAGGCGCCGCTGCTCGCCATCTATCTGTACCTGGATTTCAATGTTGTCGCGGATCTGATCCTGCAAATCGACCAGCTGGGTGGCGTCGCGGCGTCCAAGCCCCAGGGCATGTTCTCGACCCCCATGGACCGGGCGATGAGCGAATCGGTCCTGCGTTTTGTCGAGGTCATGGACCGGCCTCTGGAGGCGGAGATCCTCGGCCCTTCACTGGTTCGTGAGATCTACTTTCGGGCGTTGACGGGGGAGCAGGGCGGCGCCATGCGCGCGGCACTCACCCAGCAAGGCCGGTTCGGCAAGATAGCCAGGGCCATTCGCCGGATTCACGGGGCCTTCAGCCAACCGCTGAGCGTGGAGCAATTGGCCGCTGAAGCGGGCATGAGCGTTCCTTCGTTCCATGGTCATTTCAAGTCGGTCACCCAGACTTCACCGCTGCAATACCTCAAGTCGATCCGGCTGCACCAGGCACGGCTGCTGATGGTCAGGAACGAGGTGAGCGCCGCCAGCGCTGCTTTGGAAGTGGGTTACGAAAGCGCTTCGCAATTTGGCCGTGAGTTCAAGCGGCTGTTCGGCAACAGCCCGGTTGAGGAGGTCAAGCGCATGAAGGCCAGTTTCGTGGTGCCGCCGCCGGGGTGGCCTGCCAGCGCAGGCCCGGCAATGAACCGACAATAAACCCCCGCCCGTCGCCCCGCGTGGGCCTTTCAACACGACTCCGTTACCTGAACTATGTTGTTAATAACCATGCCTGCACCTTGCGGCCTGGGGGACGAGTGGCTCTTGGCGTTCAAGCAATCTGCGGCGTCAGTTCGAGGCGACTGATGGTCTCAGTGATTGCCCAGGTACACCGATAGTCTTGGAATAACACGGCAAAAGGGATTCTTGCAGTCATGTTCAATACTCATCTGAAGAAGAGATTAGAGAGCAAAGAAGAAGAGCTTTTCAAGTTGCACCAGTTGTTCCATGGCATGACGGCGGAAATGGTTTCACTGGTGCTCGACCCGCAGTTCCGCATCATCGACTTCAATCAACGCTTTCTCGACCTGCTGGGGTATACCGCCGAGCAGGTGCGGGATCGACAGTTGGAGCAGATCGTTCCGGCCTATGTCAAAACCCTGGACTGTTACCGTAACCTCAAGGCTGCGGTGGCCAAGGGCGAGTCGGTCAGCGATAACTACCGCTTCCTGCGGGCTGATGGCAGCCTGGCCTGGTTGCAGGGCAGTTGGCAGCCGGTCCGGAACGAGAAGGGCGAGTTGTTGCATATCCGGTGTTTCGCTCGCGATGTCAGCCAGACCGTCGAGACCATGAAGGAGAACGAGGCCTTTATTCGGGCACTGCTGCGTTCCACGGCGGTGATCGAGTTCAATCTCAAGGGCGAAGTGATCACCGCCAATGACCAGTTCCTGCGGGCCATGGGCTACTCGCTGGCGCAGATCGTCGGCAAGCATCACCGTATTTTCTGTGCTCCCGAAGAAGCGGCGTCCAGTCAGTACCAGGCCTTTTGGGCGACCCTCAATCGTGGGGAGTTCGTCGCGGATCGGTTCAGGCGCATCGACAGCCAGGGGCGCGATGTCTGGCTGGAGGCCACTTATAACCCGGTCCATGATGCCCAGGGCCAACTCTACAAAGTGGTCAAGTTCGCCAGCCTGGTGACCGACCAGGTGGAGCGCGAGAAAGAGGTCAGCGAGGCGGCGGGGATTGCCTACGACATCTCCTTGCAGACCGACACGACCGCGCAGCGCGGGGCCACGGTGGTCAAGGACACGGTGATGACCATGCAGGCCATTTCCGAGGAAATGCAGTCGGCGTCGGAGGGCATCGAGGCGTTGGGCAAGCAGTCGATGTTGATTACCTCGATGGTCCAGACCATTGGCGGCATCGCTGCGCAAACCAACCTGCTTGCGCTCAATGCCGCCATCGAGGCGGCCCGGGCCGGGGAGCAGGGCCGTGGTTTCGCGGTGGTGGCCGACGAGGTCCGGCAACTGGCGGGACGCACCAGTGCCGCCACCGAGGAAATCGTCACCCTGGTTCAGCAGAACCAGAAGCTGGTGGACGAGGCGGTGCGGGACGTGTCCACCAGCCGGCACAAGGCCGAGCAGGGCGTGTCCCTGGCCAACCAGGCCGGTGAGGTGATCATCGAGATCCAGGATGGGGCCAAGCAGGTGGTGGGCGCGGTGGGGCGGTTTGCCAATCAGCTGAAGTAAGTGGCAGATTGGAATGGGATCGGGCGGCCTGGGGATTTCCTGATCCGCCCGAGTGTTCTGGTTGTCGGATGTTAAATCCGGGTTTCAAGTGCGAGCATCAGAAGCGAGTCCACCGTCGCCTTGGCCATTTCCACTGACTGCATGACAGTCAAAAGTTGATGGTGAGCTGTTTCGTGATTGCCCAGGTTGATGTTGTCGGCAGTATCTTCGGCGGTTTCAAGTATCTGCGAAACGTTAGCCAGCACGTTCAGTAGGCCGATGTCTTCGCGAATCGCCAATAGCGAGGGGATCTGAGAGTGGGCTGTTTCAAAGGGTATTGGCGGGTGTGCTTCGGCAGTACCTGAACGCAGTGTTTCATTGGCCGATGGTTCTGAATCCAGTCGTGAAAAAATGACGTTGATGCTTTGGCGAATGAAAGCTGCTTTATCTTCGCCGGTCGGATTAATCGGAAGGTAGGGCGAGTCAGGCGTAATTTTCTTCATCATTTGTGTAGCTCCTGGACGCTCCTATATCTTTATTTCGGTCTGTCAAAACCGGTCGTCGATGGGCGGCGACCCTGAAACGTTATCGACGTGGATACATTGGCTCAAGCAGAGGCTTCTTACAGGTGTGTAGGCTTTGTCGGTGAGTTGGGTGAGGGGCTTGTCAGCCTGTTGCGTAAGTAACAAAAGCCATCCGATGCCCAGGCGCCCCTCGCTTTAGAAAACCGCCCGCAACGCCAGTATCGCCAGGTAGATCAGGGCCACTCCGCACAGCCCATGGCTGAGCCGCTGCCAACCCGGTGATGCGGCTTTCCTGAGTACGTTGACCAAGGCCGCGATGACAAAGCAGCAGGCTACCGAGGCAAACATGAAGCCGGCAAAGAACATCAGGGTTTGCCCGTGGCTCGGGGTCTGGCCGACGATGCCGGAGAGGGCGCTGCCCAGCGCGCCCCAGTAGACGACATTTTTCGGGTTGGCGATGGAAATGGTCGCGCCGACCATCAGGGCGTTTGTCCCCGGCCGTTCGGTCGCGCTTTCGGCCTCGGGCAGTTGCCAGGCATCCTTCAGGCTGCGGATACCCAGCCACGCCAGATAGGCCGCGCAAGCGCTTGTGAGCGGAATCCGTACCTGCTCGTGTTCCAGCAGCAGCGAAAGCCCCGTCAGCCCGATCACCGCCCAGAGCGCGTCCCCCACCAACGAGCCGATTTGCACCAGCAGCGCTGGCTTGAAACCATGAAGCAAGCCGCGGCGCAAGGTTTCCGCCAGGACAGCCCCCGGCGACAGGCAGAACACCACGCCGAAGATCAGCGCGGAGAAGAAGATCGTGAGCATGCAGGCCTCCAATAACCGTTTGGCGGCATTGTCGACGCAGACCTGAAAACGATCTTGTACCGGATTGCGCTTTTCAGCGTTTCACGGCGCTTTGATAACGGCCGGGTGTCAATCCATAGGCCGCCTTGAAATGCCGGTTCAGATGGCTCTGGTCGGTAAACCCCAGGGTGTAGGCAATGTCGCCAGGCGCTGCGCCTTTGCGCAACAGCCCCTGGGCGCGTCGGGTTCGCAGTTGCATGGCCCACTGTCGCGGGCTGAGTCCGGTTTCGCGCTGGAAGGCTCGCAGGAGATGGAATTTCGACAGGCTGAACTCGTCGCTCAACTCTTCCAGGCTTTGCGGTGCCTGCAAGCGCTCGGCGATGATTTCCTGGGCCCGGTTCACCAAGCCGCGTCCCACTGAGGTGGTGCCCGGCAGGCACAGCCCGCTCAGTGCCACGATCTCGCCCAGCAGCACGACCAGCGTCTCCTCGGCGATGGCCCGGAGCAATGGGTCCGGCAGCAACGACTGTTCCACCGCATGGGCAAACTTTTCCGCGAGCTGCGGCTGGTAGCAGAGCGCCCGACCAAACTCCAGATGGTTCAGCCCCAGGTCCGTCGCCAGTTGCCCGGCACTGACGTAGAGGCTTACGAAACGCCAGGGTGTACCGGGCGCAGCGCCTCCACCCTGGATCTGGCCGGGATTGTAGAGGGTGATATTGCCCGCGCCGGCGCCGAAAGTCCGCCGGTCAAGCCAGACCTTTTCCTCGCCCAGCAGATTGACCCCGATCACGCACTCATCGTGGCTGTGCCTGGCGAAGTTCAGGCCGGTGCAGGCGGTGCTGGAAATCTCGTACTTGTCCAACCAGGCATAACGTATGGAGTTCAAAGGGAGGGCCCGCCATTGCACTGTGGCGCTCAGGATACCCAGCCTTTGGGGTGTGATCCATGGGGGTTTAAAAATATCTTGTTACGTTTTATGAGTGTTTGTGGGTAATTTTTTCATGAGCGGTATGACCAGAGTTTATTGCGAGTAGGGCATGTAATCTATTCGCTGTGTTGTGCGTAAGTATTGTCGTTTATTTTTTAAAAAACTCAATTTATTCATAGGGTTATAGATTAGCGATTAAGTTCATTGTTTCAGCGTTAGATGGACATTCTTGTTGTTTGAGCTAGGTTGAAAGTTCTCCCTGAGTTGGAGAGATTTCTTTCAAAGGAGTGAGAAAAATGAACAAGCCTTTATCTAAACCCGAACTTAAACATGGCCGTGTCGTTTCGCCGTCCAGCCGTGGATCGGTGGCCGTGGAACTGGGGTTGCTCGGTACCTGGCAGGTCAATGAAATGGAAGGCGGGAAGAATTTTCCGGCGCTCACCGCCGGGCCTTTCCCCCAGCCGTTTGAAACCGATGACCAGAGCGTCGCCCCACCCGCTGACGGTTACATCCTCAGTGGCGGGAAAAATGATGCCCGTGACTGCATCAACTTCACCGACGAGGAATTGAGCAAGAAGCTCAATCGCCCTTATGCCTGGCCACTGCTGAACGTCAACCCTGGGCAGGCCTTCCAGGTGCAGTGGGAATACACCGCCGCCCACGTCACCCGGGGCTATCGCTGGTTTATCACCAAGGACGGCTGGGACCCGAAACAACGCATCAGCCGTGGGCAACTGGAAGCCAAGCCGTTTTACGAGGACTTCTACACCCAGGTGCCTTACTACCAGCACAGCGATGAGTTGAAGGCCAAGGTGGAGCACGAGGTGAAACTGCCGGCGGGCAAGAAAGGCCATCACGTCATCGTCCTGTTGTGGATCGTCGCCAATACCGGCAACGCCTTCTACCAGGCGTTTGACGTGGACTTCAAATGACCTTGCCTCTGGGCAATCGATCTCATGTAAATTTCTAAAGGACTGGAATGTGACCACAATCGACTTCTCACTGCTCAAATCCAAGGCCAGCGATGCGGCGTTGGCGATGCCGAGCCTTGCCGGCAAGAAAATCCTCATGGGCTTCTGGCACAACTGGGCCGCGGGGCCGAACGATGGCTACCAGGGCGGCAAGTTCGCCAACCTGGCGCTGACGGATGTGCCCACGGAGTACAACGTGGTGGCCGTGGCCTTTATGAAAGGCAACGGCATCCCGACGTTCAAGCCGTATAACCTGTCTGACGCCGAGTTCCGCCGCCAGGTCGGTGTCCTCAACGGTCAGGGCCGTGCCGTGCTGATTTCACTGGGCGGTGCCGATGCCCATATCGAACTGCACAAGGGCTCCGAGCAGCCACTGGCCAACGAAATCATCCGCCTGGTGGAAACCTATGGTTTCGATGGGCTGGATATCGACCTGGAACAGAGTGCCATCGACTATGCCGACAACAAGGCGGTGTTGCCCGCGGCCCTGAAACTGGTGCGCAACCACTACAAGGCCGAGGGCAAGCACTTCATTATCAGCATGGCCCCCGAGTTCCCCTATCTCACCACCAACGGCAAGTACATCGATTACATCACCGCCCTCGACGGCTACTACGACTTTATCGCGCCGCAGTATTACAACCAGGGCGGCGATGGCGTCTGGGTGCCGGAAGCCAACGGTGGCAGCGGAGCCTGGATCGCGCAGAACAACGATGCGATGAAGGAGGATTTCCTCTACTACCTGACCGATAGCCTGGTCACGGGAACGCGGGGCTTTACCAAGATTGCGCCGGACAAGTTCGTCATTGGCTTGCCGACCAATAACGATGCGGCTGCCACGGGTTATGTGATCGATCCGGCGGCGGTGGTCAATGCCTTCAAGCGACTGGATGCCGCCGGTCATTCGATCAAGGGGTTGATGACCTGGTCCATCAACTGGGACCAGGGGCTCAGCCGGCAGCAGGTGCCTTACAACTGGGAATTCCGCAATCGCTACGCGCCGCTGATTCATGGCGCGCTGGCGGCGGCTGAAGTGCCAGCGGGCAAGCGGCAGGCCTAAGCAGAAAAACGAAACCCGGCGCTTGCGCCGGGTTTTGTCTTATCGCTGTTCCACTACTGGTAGCGCCAATGCCCAGGCACCCAGAGCCACTGATTATGCCCCCAGCGATAGTGCCCGGCGACCCAGTGATAACCCGGTCCGGGCATGACCGGTACGACTTCGACAATGGGCGGTGGTCGACGCGGATGCACCGGCTCGACAATACAGCCAGCCAGTGACGCGGCCATCAGGGTGGCAATCAGCGCGGTCTTGAATATTCGCAGCATTGCGTGACTCCTTGCAGAGCATTTGTCGTTGCCTGGTGGGCGGGCTTGTAAGGGTTAAACGTCACAACAGGGAAAATCCGTCGCCCTCACAGCTTTTTTTGCATCGACTTGCCTTTGGCTTGCGTGCGGAAATACAGGGAGTCGACCAGTTTGCGACGTTCCTCCTGGGGCAGGGTCTCGGCGAATTCCGCCAGGGTGTTGTCCACCAGCGCCCTGAGCGCGACATCCGCCTCACGGGCTTTGCCCAGATCCGCCAGCAAGGCCGGCCGATCCAGTGTCGGCGCCTCAAGCTGCTTGATCACATCCTGACGCGCCTGGCGGCCTGCCATGATCAGCGGCTGGCTGTCGGCTCGATTGCGGCGTAGCAGTTGGCGCAACTCATGCTGTCGCGCCTCCGGCAACTGCACCATGGCCTGGCGCAAGCCGTGCTGGTTGACGGCGGCCATGGCCGGTTTCGCATTGACCAACCAGTGGTAGACGCCACCACCGATGCCACAGATCAGGAAGACATTGAGCATCAACGACATCAGGAGGAAGTTCTTGATGGTCTTGGACGGTTGACTCATTGCTCGCTTTCCTCGGCGTTTACGGTGAAGACGATATCGGCATCGCCCTGGTCGAAGACACTCGGCAGCGCTTCGGATGCAGTGGACAATGGCAGGCTCAGCGAGACCACCAGGATACCGGTGGCAATCCCCGCCAGGCCCACGCCGACGAAGCCGACACTGGACAGCCAGTCGGCATAACGGCTCCAGAACGACACCGGCTTGGTCATGACTGCTGAAGCGGCGATACGCCGGGCCAGGGCCGGGTCGGGAGGCGCCAGTTGATAGCTGTCGAGTAGGCTGTCGAGTTGCCGGGCCTGTTGCAGCACCTGGAGCAACGCGGCATCGCCACGCTCAAGCAACCCCAGGGCGGCGCCGCGTTCGGCGGCCGGCCAGCGTTGCAGGTCCGCGCCGTAGGCGTCGGCCAGGTAAGCAAATCGTTCGGGCGTCATCATCTTCCCCTTCCTAGGCTATCTGGGCCGTGCGTTTCGGCGAGGTAGCTGCGCAGGTTGCGCCTGGCCCGCGAGAGCAGGCTTTCCAGTGCATCGACGCTGATATTCATCAGCGCCGCCGCTTCGATGTTCGACAGCTCCTGGTAGTACTGCAACACGATGGCTTCGCGCTGACGATCAGGCAACGCGGCCAGGGCCGCGGCCATCTGTTCACTGCGCGCCGTCGCCTCCAGCTGTTCATCGGGGCGGGGCGCGCTGTCGACCAATTCAATGCCGGACTCGTCGTCCTCCAACGGGCGCTCCTTGCGCTTGCGCAGGCGGTCGTGACAGAGGTTCAGCACCACCCGGTGCAGCCAGGTGTCGAAACGCGCCTCGCCACTGCGCCAGTTCGCCGCCTGTCTCCAGATGCGCAGAAAGCTTTCTTGCGCCACATCCTTGGCCTCATCGGCATCGCCCAGTATCCGGCTGGCAAGGGCGAGCAAACGGGGCAGCTTGCGCGACACCATCTCGTTGACGGCGGCCGGCTCCTTGTTGCCAATACGGGCCAGCAGCTCAACGTCCGGATCAATCTCTTTCAATCGGGCAAGTCTCGGTCCGGTGATGGGTTCGGGTATGACAAGGCCGGACGGCGCAGTAGCGTCGTCCGGCCCGCAGGTCAGCGGATCCAGTGTCCTTCGACCCAGCGCCAGTTAGGTCCACGGGGTTCCCAGTGGCCCGGTTCCCAGCGCGCATTGCGCATCACGGGCTGCCAGTGGCCAGGGAACCAGACGTAACCCCGACCTTCCCAGCGCCAGTGCCCACGGTCCCAGACGTAGCCGGGGCGCCCCATGGGCTCGGCCTCGACGCGCATCGGTGGTGGCGCTTCACGAATGATGACTTCGGTCTGAGCAAAGCTCGGCGTACTGGTCAGCGCGGCGAACGCCAGCGGGATCAGCAGGAGGGCATGGCGCAATTTGGCCAGGGGTCGTGTAGGTTTCATGACAACTCCTTCAGGCTGCGTACGAAAGTGAACGCTGCTGATGAGTTGAACGATAGGTGCCGGGAAAATCCGTCGCGAGAAAAAATCATTTTTTTATCGATACATTCCGAGGGGGCGAGGGCAGTATTGCGTAGGGAAGGCGGGCACTTGATGAAATTGTTCGAGGGCAGCGACGGATTGGTCATCGTCATCACGTTCAACCGGTAACCGTAGCAATCGGCAGGTGCCTTGACCCTGTGGGTTGAGCGGCTTTACCTATTGAACCTCCTGAGGAAACCACCATGTCACGTCGCCTTTCACTGTTGGGTGCAGCTGTGTTGCTGCTGAGTCTGAGCGGTTGTGTGATCTTGCCGGGTCATCGGGATCATTGCTGCTGGCGATACGGGTATGTGGCGCCGGTCACCGCGCCCACGGCGGCGACCGTTTAAGCAGCGGCGCCTCGAACACACCACAGACCCCGTAGGAGCCGGCTTGCCGGCGATTCAGGTGACGCGGTTTGACCGGAGACCGCGTCGATACCATCGCCAGCAAGCTGGCTTCTACGGGGTGCTCTGTTGGCTTGTCATAAAATGAAGTAATTCCCAGCTTGCGTTTTAGGTTTTGCTGAGACTGGAAAATCATAAAAAACAGGGCCATCATTCCCGCAGCTGTCTAAGCTTCACAGGTCTGCGCCGCGCTTCTTGGAGAGCGGTGGGAAATTAGCCTTATTCCGGGAAATTATTTTGTCTAACGTCTGCTCCAGCGGCCTCGATATTGGCTTCGCTTCGCTGAATTATCTGCAAATCGGCATCCTGGGTATCATCCAGGGCATCACGGAATTGCTCCCTATCTCCTCCACGGCGCATATGCGCATCGTGCCGGCGGTGCTCGGTTGGCAGGATCCGGGCTCGGCTTTTTCGGCCGCGATGCAATTGGCCGCGCTGGCGGCAGTGGTCAGTTATTTCTGGCGTGATGTGCGCGATGTGGTCGGTGGCAGTATCGGCGCCGTGCGCCAGGGCGACTACAACAGCCCGTGGTTCAAGCTGGCGGTGGCGATCATCCTGGCGACCATCCCCATCGGGATCGCCGGCCTGGCCTTGTCGTCGACACTCAATGCCTGCGACTCGCCCCTGCGCGGGCTGACAGTGATCGGTATTTCCTGCCTGGTGATGGCGGTGTTGATGGCTGTGTCCGAGTTCAGTGCCCGCCATCAGCGGGTGGTGGGCCAGATGCGCCTGCGGGATGCGCTGATCGTCGGTATCGCCCAGGTCGGCGCCCTGATCCCGGGTGTTTCCCGTTCCGGCTCGACACTGACCGCGGCCCTGTTCCTCAACTTCAAGCGTGAAGAGGCCGCGCGGTTCTCCTTCCTGCTGGGCTTGCCGGCGATTGCGCTGGCCGGGCTCAAGGAGTTGCTGACGTTGCACCATGCGCAGATCCCGGCGGAGGCCTGGAGCCATCTGCTGTTCGGCTTGGTGGTCGCCAGTGTCTCGGCGTTCTGCGCGATCTGGGGCCTGATGCGCTTCCTGGAACGCTTCTCCACCTGGCCGTTCGTGATCTATCGCGCGGCGCTGGGGATTTTCCTCCTCGTCGGCGTCAGCACCGGCTTTCTGTCGTAATCGACCCTCCCGAGCGTAGCCTGCGGGCTACGCTCATTTCGCCGTGCCCAGCGCATAGCGTCGGCAATGTTCCAGATACCCCTGCTCATGGCTGCCCACCAATTGCACGACGCTGGTCCATAACCAGGACGGCGCATCGAGGGTTTTCGAGCGATTGAGTTGCAGCTCCGCCCGCCAGCTTTTGCGCGTCGCCTCATCCATCTGCCGGGCATGGGCGATACCGATCACCCGGGCCAGATAACCCGCTGCGTGCATGGCGTCGGTTTCATTGAGGGTGTCCAGTTCGAGCTTGAGGTCCTGGGGCAGCAGCTCACGAATGAACATCCCATGGTCGAGAAAACGGGTGGCGATCATCCGCTCGCCCAGACCGGGTGAAAGGTGGCGTGCTCCCTCGACCACCCGCCGCGCATTGTCCCGTGGCATCTGCACGTGGGCACCACGGGGGGCCGCGGCCGCAACGGCCTCCTTGACGTCGATCAGGCAATAATCCTGCTCGTCATGCCCGCCGACACCCAGCAGCACGGCGTAGCGCAGCAGCCCCAGCGAACTGCAACCCTTGACCCAATAGGCACAGTCGAGCAGTTCGACACTGGCATCATTGGGACGCCCCTTGAGCGAGGTCACCAGCGTCTGGATCTCTTCGCCGGCACACAAGGCCTCGATCTCGGCTTTTTCGTTGCGGGACATCGGCCAGAAATGCCGGCCCATCGGCAGCGTCAGCTTGGTGTTCTCCATGCGCTCACGGGCCAGGTTTTTCCAGGTACGCTTGACCGCGTCCCGCAGGCCGGCCTTGACCTGTGACGGGCGTTCGGGCGTATGGTCGGTCTCGTCCAGCAGGGCCTGTTCGTAGCCCACCATCATTTCTTCGAGCATGCGCGCGGTGGTCACGCCGGGCAGGTCCGAACCGCGCGCGGCGGTCGCCAGGGACAGGGCCAGGCGCACCAGGTCGTGGGCGGGATTGCCGATCACCGTCTGGTCCAGGTCGCGGATATGGATATCGATACCACCACGACGGTCACCCGTGGGGCCCAGGTTGCCGGCGTGGCAATCGCCGCAGATCCACACGTTGGGGCCATGGGGCAAGCGTCTGCCGCGCTGGCTGTGCAACCACTCATAGAACTGGACCGTACTGCCACGGACATAGGCGTGGGCCGAGCGGGCCATTTTTTCGTTACGCAGGTTGGAGAGCAGGGTGGTGCGGTCGGCAGGGCGAGGTGGTTTCAAGGGCGGGCTCTTCGTGCTGGTGAGAAGGCGATACTCATTTCGTATAAAGCCTAGACCGCTGCGTTGAGGCGTTCGATCCCTGCCCCGATGATTTTCCTCGTTTTTCAGGCAAAAAAAGGCCCGCAAAGAGCGCGGGCCAATAAGAGGTTTCACCAAAGAAGCAGGTAGAAATATAAACAGCCCGGGCCTTGTTCACAGTGAAAGAAGTTTTATTCGTTAAAGAATAAAATCTAATATTTTCAATGGGTTGTATGTGAATAACGGGCTGTTTTTTCGGCCGCCCCTGAAAATTTTTTCATTATCGTCCCGGGCTCCGTGGAAGGCCGCGAAAGGGCTATCGATGCAGGTTTTTTTCCAGCCCCAGGCGAACATCGGGCCACTCTTCGTCAATGATGCTAAAGCGTACGGAATTGCGCTTGCGTCCGTCCGGCATGATCCGTTCATTACGTACGATGCCTTCCTGCTTGGCGCCCAGGCGCAGGATTGCCGCGCGGGATTTTTCGTTGATCTCGTCGGTGGTGAACTGCACGCGCACGCAATCGAGCACCTCGAAGGCGTGGCGCAGCATCAGGTACTTGGCCTCGGTATTGACGAAGCTTCTCTGCCAGCGGGTCGAGATCCAGGAACTGCCGATTTCCAGCTTGCGGTACTGGCGATCGATCTTCCAGAAGCGCGTCGAGCCGATCACTTCGCCGGTGGCCTTGATCACGATGACAAAGGGCATCACGGTCCCGGCTTCCCGACCCGTGAGGGCTTTGTGCAGGTAGGACTCGACGGTGTCAGGCCCTGGTATGACGGTAAAGGGCAGGTTCCACAGTTCGCCGTCCCGGGCGGCCGCCACCAGGGCGTCGGCGTCGTCGGCCTGGAGTGGGCGCAGCAGCAAGCGCTCGCCTTCAAGGGATTGCAGCAATTGCAGGTTTTTCACGGGGCAGGCGCTCGCGGTGCGGGTTTCAGCGAGCATTACAAGGTAGCCGGGATCGGGTTTGCAAGGGCCATTGCGGGTTAAAACGGGCAGACCAATGCCGCCGTGGGCTCAGGCTTGGCTCACATCGAGCAACTGCGGCTGGGCAATCGCCAGGTAGTCTTGCGTATCGAGCACCATCGAGGCATCCAGGCGGCCGGCATTAAAGGCGATCTCGCCGTAGCGGGTGGTCAGGGCCGGATCGACGATCAATTGAATCCGCTCATCGAAGACGAAAGGCGGAATGGCACCGATCCGGCAGCCGGTCAGTTCCATGGCGGTTTCGGCTTTCACCAGTTCAGCTTTTTTTCCGCCCAGGGCCGCCCCGACTTTCTTCATATCGAGCTTCTGGTCCCCCGGCAATATCACCAGGGCATAGGGCTCGGCCTGGCCCTTCAGCGAGCAGAGCATGGCCTTGGCACCCTGGCCCGGCTCGGTGCCACGGATTTCGGCGACCCGCGCCGACTGGCCCTCGGCATCGTGCATCAACACCCGGTAGGAGGCGGCGCGGGCATCGAGTAGCGCCACCAGGCGATCGAACATCGGATACATGGAGTTTTCCTCGGGTTTACAGGATCAGGTTTGCAGAATCAGGTCGTAGGACAGTTTGCTGATCAGGATCACCAGCAACACCAGGAACAGCGCCCGGACAAAGGGTACGCCTTTATGCACCGCCAGCCAGGTGCCGGTCAGCGCACCGAGGATGTTGAAGACGGCCATGGGGATGGCGATCAGGTAGAGCACGTTGCCGGTTGGAATGAAGAAGATCAGCGCCGCGACGTTGGTCGCGATGTTCACCAGCTTGGCCGACGCCGAGGCGTGCAGGAAGTCGAAGGCGAAACAACGGATAAACAGGAAGATCAGGAAACTGCCGGTCCCGGGGCCGAACAACCCGTCGTAGAAGCCGATGGCCCCGCCGATAACGATCGCCAGCAGCTTTTCCTTGGTGCCGATGCGCATGGGCTTGTGCAGGGCGCCGAAGTCCTTTTTCCAGAAGGTGTAGATGGCCATCAGCACGATCAATACCAGCACCGCCGGGCGAATCACCGACTGGGGCACGGCCGACACCGTGGCCGCGCCAAAGAAGGCCATGACAAAGGCCGCGCCGGCGGCGGGGACCACCAGGCTCCAGTCGATCACCACCTTGCGTACGAAGGACCGGGCCGCAAATGTGGTGCCGCAAGCGGCCGCGACCTTGTTGGTGCCCAGCAGCGCTGCCGGTGATGCCGTGGGCAGCACGTTGAACAGCGCGGGTATCTGGATCAGTCCGCCGCCGCCCACCGCTGCATCGATCAGGCCGGCGGCGAAGGCGAACACGCAAAGGATGACAATATCGACCATGAAATCAGGCTCTGACGATGAAAGGTTGGTGAGGGTCCAGCGGCACCACGCGCGCCGGATCGTTGACCCCGAAGACGCGCAGCATCCAGCGATCGCGGCCGTCGTAGCGGGGGGCGAAACCGTCCCGGGCATGCAGGGTTTGCTGGTTCTTGAAGATCAGCATGTCCCCCGGCTGCAGCAGAATCTGGTGCATGACATCGGGATGGTTGGCGGCCGCGGCGAACAGTTGCAGGGCAAACTGCGCGTTGGCGCAGGTTGCCGCGACGCTGGCCTTGTTGTAGCGGCAATACAGGTCACCGTTGGCATTTCTGTACAGCAGGGGGACGTTTTCCAGCACATTACCCTGTTTGCCGAAGGAGGCCGGTCGGCGGATGGCGAAGTGCGGCCGCGATAATTCTTCTTCGACCGAGGCCGGCAGCATGGCCAACACGTCGGCAATGGCGACGATGCGCGTCGGCACGTCGAGCTCGCAGCGCAGGCCGGTCAGGGACAGGTACTCCGGGCAGGCCGACAGGTGTGCGACGGGTTCGCAGGTCAGCGGCAGGTGCGGGTTGTCGACATGCATGCCCAGGTCCATGCGCGAGCCATAGGAGCTTTTTTCACTTTCGCGCTGCTGCTTGGGTGAAACATGACGGAATACCGTGTCGTCGCTTTCACCTTCGTAGGCCACCGGACGGGTTTGCAGGGTCTGCAGTACGGACAGGATCGCCCCGGCCAACACCGGCAGGTTCTCGATGCCCGGCTCCATGTCGTAAGGGGTCGGCGGTAGCTGCAGGTCCACCGGCAGCCCCCGGACGATCATCGCCACCTCACGGCTCTTGGGGAAGTCGCGCAACTGCTGGATTTTCTCGGCGCACAGGGTGCTCTCCAGCAACTGGCCCAGGGCCGGCATGCGGTTGATGCCCGAAGCGCTGTCGGCCACGGCCAGTGTCGCCAGGCCGGCGTGCAGGCTACGCTGCTCTTCGAACGATACATGAATCTGCGCTATCCCCTGTCGGGTTGAGGTCGCGGACTTTTTCCCCAACCATTCGCGAATTTCTTCACCGATCAGCGCCGCGGATTTCCCGACTATTTCATCCAGCTTTGACACGTCCGTTTGCTCCTGTTTGCCTACGTCCCTGTGGGTTGAACGGGAAGGCTAACGGAAGGGCCTTTTTTGTGTTGCAATGCCGCATTGTGAAAAGTGCAATGAGGTGGGGAAATGGCCCTGGATATGTTGGGGGAGCTGGAAGCCTTCGCGACGGTGGCACGCAAGCGTAGCTTCGTTGCCGCGGCCCGTACCCTGGGGCGCTCGCCTAGCTCGTTGACCCGTGCTGTGCAGGCTTTGGAGGAAAGTGCCGGGGTCAAGCTGTTCAATCGTTCGTCGAATGCCGTGAGTCTGACCGAGGCGGGTGAACGTTTCCTACCTCACGCTTACAAAATGCTGGATCTGCAACGTGAGGCGGATGAAGACCTGGCCGGTCTCAGCGGCCTGGCCCACGGCTGGATTCGGTTTTCCGCCCCCGAATTTCTCGGGCACGGGGTCTTGCCCCGGCTGATCGCGCAGTACTGCGAGCATTATCCGGACGTGAACGTCGATGTGATTTTCACCGATGAGACCATCGACCCGGCCAAGAGCAAGCTGGACTTCTCGATTCGCGGTGCGTTTCCGCAATCCAGTGACCTGATCGGCTTTCCGCTGTGGAGTTATTCACGTTACCTGTACGCCAGCCCCGGGTATCTGGAGCGACGCGGGATGCCGGATTCCATCGAGGCGCTGGAGGCCCATTCGCTGATCCTGCATACCGCGCCGCGGATCCTCAAGGAGTGGAATTTTCGCAGTGATGAGCAGGCCATCAGCTTTCGGGTGCACCCGAAGTTTCGTTTCAGCTCCGGTGCCGCGGTGTTCCACGCGGCCCTGGCGGGTGTCGGCATTGCCCGCCTGGCGGACTGGCTGGCGGAGCCGGAAGTGGAGGCGGGGCGCCTGGTCCGGGTCTGCCCCGAATACAAGCTCACCTCCAGCAGTGGCGAGAGTCCGCAGATGCACGCGGTGTATCCGGCGGGGAGTCTGCCGCTACGGGTGAAGTCGCTGCTGGAGGTGATTCGCGGCTTTGGCGAAAGCCTGGATCGCAAGCATTCACTGACGTTCTAGGCGGCCGTCAGTTCTTGAAGGCCGAATGCTTCCGGCCTTGGTCGCACAAGGCGAAGACCACCACGCAGACCGCCGCGATCGCCAGGATCAGCGCCACGCCGTCGGTGGAGTGGGTCGCCGAGGCCGAGACCAGTGACAGGGCGCCCAGGGGCGCCAGCCCGCCGGCCACCGCCGTGCCGATTTCCCGTCCGGTGCCAAAGCCCGAGGAGCGGGTCTGGGTCGGGAACTGACGACTGAGGAATGAACCCTGCGGGGCAAACATCATCGGTGCCAGGACCCCGGTGCCGATGCCGATTGCCAGGTAGATCTGCCCGTTTTCACCGCTGCCCAGCAGCATCAGGAAGGGGTAGGCGAACAGCAGCGAAAGCGCCCCGCCGAGAATCAGGACCGCTTTGCTGCTCCAGCGATCGCACAACCAGCCGAAAAACGGCACGGCGACGATGGCCACCAGGCTGGCAAGGGTCACCGACAAAGACGTCACGTGCACATCGACGCCTTTGTACTGGGTGAGGTAGGCCAGGGAAAAAGTCTTGAAGATATAACTCAGGGCGTTGTAGCCGACGGCGACAAAAAACACCACGGCGAGGCCCTTGAGGTCGTTCTTCAGCAGCGCTTTCAACGGCGAGACCTTGGGTTGTGCGCGCTTCTGCTGGTTCAGTTCCTTGAACTCCGGGGTTTCTGGAATGCTGTTGCGTACCCACAGGCCGACACCGACCAGGGCGATGCTGCAGACGAAGGGGATGCGCCAGCCGCCTTCGAGCAGGAACTCATTGCCGTTGAGGGTCAGCAGGTAAATGGTCAGTGATGACAGGAGCAGGCCGAGGTTCAGCCCCAGCGCCGGCCAGGCTCCCTGGCTGCCGCGCTTGCCCTGGGCGGCGTGTTCGTAGGAGGTCACAGCGGCGCCCGAGAGTTCGGCGCCGGCACCCAGGCCCTGGATGATGCGGATTACCACCAGCAGGACCGGTGCCCAGAGGCCGATGGCCGCGTAGCTGGGAATCAGCCCGATAAGCGTGGTGCAGACGCCCATCATGCAGAAGGTCAGGACCAGCACCTGTTTGCGTCCGAACTTGTCGCCCAGGTAGCCGAACAGGATGCCGCCGAAGGGGCGGGCGATAAAGCCGATGGCAAAGGTCGAGAAGGCCAGCAGCGAGGCGGTCTGCGGGTTGCTGGCGTCGAAGAAGATCTTCGAGAAGACAATCGCCGCCATGGTTGCGTAGAGGTAGAAGTCATACCACTCCAGCATCGAGCCGAAGATGGTGGCGGCGGCGACTTTGCGCAGGCGCTTGCGGGTCTGTTGCGGGGTTTCGACGGGGGATCGGGACGCTTCGTATACCGACATCAGTGGTTTCCTTGCAGGTCTTTATAGTTATTTTCAAGTGATCGCTGGTGCGCCCCGTCTGCCTTGGCCGGGCAAACGGAGAGAGCGTACTGCCGTACGCGGGAGGGGTTGCGGGTTAACGGGGGGCGAGCAGGCGGTCGGCAATCATCTCGCCGATCGGCATGGCCGAGGTGGCGGCCGGCGACGGTGCGTTGCAGACGTGGACCATGCGCGGCGTTTCGGCGAACAGGAAGTCATGCACCAGGGTGCCGTCGCGCATTACCGCCTGGGCGCGGATTCCGGCCTCATAGGGCAGCAGGTCATCGAGGACCAGGGACGGGCAGTACTTGCGGCACTGTTCCAGGTAGCCGCGCTTGAACAATGAGTTCTTCATTTCCAGGCTGCCGGAGCCCAGGTTCTGCCACAGGGTTTTCCAGAAACCGGGGAAGCTGGCATATTGCGCGACGTCCCGCCAGTTGACGGAGAACTTCCGGTAGTTCTCCCGGCCCAGCCCCAGCACGGCGTTCGGGCCGACCGTGACGCTGCCGTCGATCATCCGGGTCAGGTGCACACCAAGAAACGGCAGGTCCGGATCGGGAATCGGGTAGATCAGGTGGTTGACGATGTTGTTCTTCGCCGCCGGCAGGCGGAAGTATTCGCCGCGGAAGGGAATGATCTGATGGTCGATGCGGATGCCGGCCAGGCTGGCCAGGCGGTCGGACTGCAAGCCGGCACAGGCCACCAGTTTGCGGGCCTGCCAGACGCGGTCGTGGCTGCTGACGGTGACGTTGTCAGCGTCTTCCTGGATGGCCGTGACCGTGGTGTCGAGCTGGATCTCGCCGTCGGCGGCGCGAATCACCCGGGCCATGGCCTGGCAGACTTCGCGGTAGTCGACGATGCCCGTGGCATCGAGGAACAGTCCGCCGAGGCCGACGATATTCGGTTCGCGCCGCCGCAGTTCGTCAGCATCGAGACGCTCGACGCGCATGCCATTGAGTTGCGAGCGCTCGTACAGGGCTTGCATACGCTGCACTTCCAGGGCCGTGGAGGCCACCAGTAACTTGCCGCAGACCTCGAAGCGGATCCCGTGCTCGCGGCAGAAGTCTTTCGTGGCCTGGGCTCCGCGCTTGCACAGGTCGGCCTTGAGGCTGCCCGGCGCGTAGTAGATGCCGGCATGGATCACGCCGCTGTTGTGGCCGGTCTGGTGACGGGCGAGGGTGGCTTCCTTTTCCAGGATCAGTAGCGAGGCACCGGGCTGGCGCTTGAGCAACTCCATGGCGGTGGCCAGGCCGACGATGCCGCCGCCGATGATGCAGAAGTCATAAATCATGGAGGGAATTCACCTTGTTATTGTTCATGTCTAGTTATCAGGTTGTCAGACTAATGTGGGTAAGCCAAATGGGCCGTGCCGGCCCGTTCGCCGCAGGGCTGATCGGCTCAGTTCATGGGTGGCAGTTCCAACTGCAGGCGTTTGGCCGAAGCCCGCAGGTGCGACTCGGCGCAGGCGGCCGCCGCCTGGCGATTGCCATCGGCGATGGCTTGGTACAGGGCCTGGTGTTCGCGTCCGGCATCCGCCGAGCCGCCGACGGAACGGCTGGCGGAGTTTTCCCAGGCGGTGCGGCGCGCTTCGGCCAACTGACCGCGCAGAAAGTCATGGAAGGCGACGAAATACTCGTTCTTGCTGGCCTCGGCGATGGCCCGGTGAAACGCCACATCGGCCGCGGCCGCCGCATCGAAGTTGGTGCGCTTGTCGTGCATTTCCCGCAGGGCTTGCCGCATGCGTTGCAGGTCCGCCTCGTCGCGTCGTTGGGCGGCAATCGAGGCGGCCTGGGTTTCGATCCACAGGCGCATTTCGAACATCTGCGCCAGATCGGTCTTGCGCCCCTCGCTCTTGGGAAAGCGAAACACCGTGCCGGTCGGGGTCTGGGAAATATACGAGCCGAGCCCGCGCCGGGCGATCAGCACACCATCGGCCTTGAGCTGGGCAATGGCTTCGCGGACCACCGAGCGGCTGACATTCAACTGTTCCGCCAACTGCTGCTCGGTGGGCAGACGCGATTCTGCCGCGAGGCGCCCGGCATCGATTTCCGCGCGAATGGCACTGACCACTCGTTCAACCAGGGAATCAGGGCGTTGAAGTTCCAGCATGAAGGCTAAGCTCGGTAGTCAGGTTGTCAGACAATGCCGGAATGATTCAGGTTTTGTCAAGAACCCGGGTCGGGGCCAGACGTTCCCGGATCAGGGCCACGAAGCACTCGGCGGCGGGGGACAGGGGCTGGCCGCTGCGGCTGATCAGGCCGATCTCGCGGCTGACGCCGGGGTGTTCCACGGGGCGTTTTTGCAGGCCGCTGAGGCCGTCATCCGCCGATTCCGGCAACAGCGCCATGCCCAACCCCTGGCGCACCAACGCCAGGACCGTGGACATGTAGTTGGCTTCCAGCCCCGGGACCAGTGTCAAACCTTGTTCGTCGAACAGTTGCTCGACCCGTTCGCGCACGCTGCTGTCGCGTCCGGTGAGGATCATCGGCTGGCCGCTCAAGTCCGGCAGACTGACGCTTGTCTTGTGCGCCAGCAGGTGTTCGTCGGGCAGGAACAGGCACAAGCGATCGACCATGACCACTTCGAAGTCCAGGCCATGATTGAGCCGGGCCCGTACGCCCAGTCCGAAGTCCACTTCGTTCTCCCGTACCAGGCTGTCGATACGCTGGGCGACCACGTCCCGCAGGCGGATTTCGATACCGGGATAAGCCTGGCGAAACTGTTTGAGCAGCGGCGGCAGGGCGCCCGAGCAGATCGACGGCAAGGCGGCCAGGGTCACCACGCCCCGTTGCAGGCTGGCCAGGTCGCGGGAGCCACTGACGATATTGTCCAAATCCAGCAGCAGTTTCTCCATGGGGCCACGGGCCTGCTGGCCGGCGCCGGTCAGGCTGACCTGGCGCGGGCTGCGTTCCAGCAGGGTGACGCCGAGCCACTCTTCCAACTGCTGGACCTGCACCGTCAGCGCCGAGGGCGACAGGTGCAGCAAGGTGGCGGCGCGGGCGAAGCTACCGGTCTGGGCGACCGTCAGAAAGGCGCGGATATGCTGGACGGCGTTTTTCATTCTGTTTTTCCGAATGCATGGCGGTGAACATTCCAATTTACAAAGCTTAACCGCGTTCCAATACTCTGGGGAAAACAATAACTGTCCGCCCTTGAGCGGTCCCGGAGTCTTCCCATGCTCGCCACCTTGGGTGTCATCACCATCGTCTGTCTGCTTGCGGCTGTCATGAGCAAGCGTCTCTCGCCCCTGGTCGCGCTGATTGCCTTGCCGATCATTGCCGCGCTGCTCGGTGGTTTCGGTCTGCAAACCAGTGCCTTTATCGTCACCGGCATCAAGAACGTCGCCCCGGTGGTGGGCATGTTCGTGTTCGCCATCCTGTTTTTCGGCGTGATGACGGATGCCGGCATGCTCGACCCGATCATCGATCGCATCCTGCGCACGGTGGGCACGCGGCCCACGCGGATTGTCATGGGCACGGCCTTGCTGGCGCTGCTGGTGCACCTCGACGGTTCCGGGGCGGTGACCTTTCTGGTGACCATCCCGGCGATGTTGCCGCTCTATACGCGATTGGGCATCGATCGGCGGATCCTGGCCTGTGTCGCGGCGATGGCCGCCGGGGTGAATTTCCTGCCCTGGACCGGCCCGGTGCTGCGTTCGTCGGCAGCCTTGCACGTGCCGGTGGCGGACCTGTTCCAGCCGTTGATTCCGGTGCAGATCGTCGGTCTGCTGTTTGTCTTCGCCTGTGCCTGGTGGTTGGGCCGGCGTGAAGAGCGGCGTCTGGGCCTGGGCGTGGGTCTGGCCACGGGCCGCGTGCCGAGCCGGGTGATCAGCCAGGAGGCAGAAGCCTTGCGCCGCCCGCGCCTGTTCTGGGCCAACCTGTTGCTGACGGTGCTGGTGATGGCGGTGATGATCGCCGGTTGGGTCGACCCGGTGGTGATGTTCATGCTCGGCACCGTGGTTGCGTTGTGCCTCAACTATCCGAATGTCGACGCCCAGCGTGCTCGCATCGACGCCCATGCCAAGACCGCCCTGACCATGGCCAGCATCCTCCTGGCGGCTGGGGTCTTTACCGGCATCATGCAGGGCACCGGCATGCTCAAGGCCATGGCCGAAGTGGCGGTGGCGCAGATCCCGGCCGGCCACGGCAAGCTGATTCCGGCAGTGGTGGGTTTCCTGTCGATGCCGCTGAGCCTGTTGTTCGATCCGGACTCCTTTTATTTCGGCGTGATGCCGGTGATCGCCGAGGTCGGCAAGGCCTTGGGGGTGGAGCCGTTGCAGGTGGCCCAGGCGTCCTTGCTGGGGGTGCATACCACCGGTTTTCCGGTCAGCCCGCTGACCCCCGCGACCTTTCTGCTGGTGGGGTTGTGCAAGATCGAACTGGCCGATCACCAGCGTTTCACCATTCCTTTCCTGCTCGCCGCCTCGGTGTTGATGACCCTGACGGCGTTGCTTCTGGGCATCTTTTGATAGGAGGGACCTTGCGATGAAAACCTTGCGTATAGGCTCCGGTGCCGGCTATTCGGGCGACCGCATTGAACCGGCGGTGGAACTGGCGGCCAGGGGCGAGCTGGATTACCTGGTGTTCGAGTGCCTGGCCGAACGGACCATTGCCCTGGCACAACAGGCCCGGCTCAGTGATCCCGAGGGCGGTTACGACCCCTTGTTGCGTGAGCGGATGGAGCGCGTGCTGCCCTTCGTCGGCGGCGCTGGGCGGCGCCTGCGGATCATCACCAATATGGGCGCGGCCAATCCCCTGGCCGCCGCGCGGGAGGTCCGGCGGATCGCCATCGAGCTGGGTTTGCCCGAGCTCAAGATTGCCGCGGTGACCGGTGACGACGTGCTTGAGGTGCTGCGTGCCGAACCGAGCCGTTGGCTGGACAACGGCTTACGGGTCGAGCAGTTGGGCGAGCGACTGGTCTGCGCCAATGCCTATCTGGGGGCGGAAGGCATTGTCCAGGCCCTTGCGGCCGATGCCGATGTGGTGATCACCGGCCGCGTGGCCGATCCATCGTTGTTTCTCGCGCCGCAGTGCTTCGAGTTCGGCTGGGCGGCGGACGATTGGCCGCGCCTGGGCCGTGGCACCCTGGTCGGCCATCTGCTGGAGTGCGCGGGGCAGATCACCGGCGGTTACTTTGCCGACCCGGGCGTCAAGGAGGTGCCGGACCTGGCGCGCCTGGGCTTTCCCCTGGCGGAAGTGGATGCCGAGGGCCGGGCGACCATTACCAAGGTTGTGGGTAGCGGCGGCCGGGTGGACGTGGCGACTTGCACGGAGCAGTTGCTCTATGAGGTGCATGACCCGGCGGCCTACCTGACGCCGGATGTCACGGCGGATTTTCAGGGCGTGAGTTTTGTCGAAGAGGGCGCGGACCGGGTCGGCGTGCAGGGGGCGAGCGGGCGCCAGCGTCCGGAGATGTTGAAGGTCTCGGTCGGTTACCTGGACGGTTGGATCGGTGAAGGGCAGATGTCCTACGGTGGTCCGGGCGCCTTGTCCCGGGCACGGCTGGCGCGGGAGATTGTCTTGCAGCGCCTGGAAATCATCGGTGTGAAAACTGAAGAGGTCCGTGCGGAGCTGATCGGCGTTGATGCCCTGTATGGCGAAGCGCTGAGTGCGCGAGGGCAGGGTGAACCCTGGGAAGTGCGCTTGCGGGTGGCGGCGCGTTGTGTCGATCGGGCCGATGCGCTGCGTGTCGGTAATGAAGTAGAGACGCTGTACACCAACGGTCCGTCCGGCGGTGGCGGTGCGAGCAAGAGTGTGCGGCAGGTGGTAGCGGTGGCGTCGCTGCTGCTGCCACGGGAAAACCTGATGGCTACGGTACATCTGGAGGAACGCTCATGAGTGGTCTTGAATTGCGCGCCTTTGCCCATTCGCGCACCGGCGACAAAGGCGACACCTCGAATATCTCGGTGATCGCTTATCGGGCCGAGGACTACCCCGGGTTATGCGAATGGCTGACGGCCGAACGGGTGGCGGACTACTTTGCGCCCTTGCTCGATCCGGCAGCCGGACCGGTACGGCGTTATGCAGTACCGGGCGTGCGGGCCTTGAATTTCGTCTTGCCGGGCATCCTCCGTGGCGGAGTGACCCGCTCCCTGGCGCTGGATGCCCACGGCAAGAGCCTGGGCTCGGCGTTGCTGGATCTGCCGTGGGAGCGCGATTAACCCGCTTGTTGCAAACGCCGGGCGACACGTTCGGTGATCAGAGCGCGCTGCTTTTGCGGTTCCGCCACCCGCTGCAGGGCAATGGCCAGCACGTCCGCGGGCGCCGTCTCCGGGCTGCCGGCGTTGAACGGCGGTGCCGGTGCGTATTCCAGCTGCAACTGGATCGCCTGGGCCTCTTGTGCCCCCACCAGTTCGGCGACCAGGGTCAGGGCAAAATCGATCCCGGCGGTGATGCCGCCGCCGGTCAGCAGGTTGCCGTCACGTACCACACGGTCTTTCACGGGGATGGCACCGAGAGGCGCCAGCAGGTCGTGATAGGCCCAGTGCGTGGTGGCCTTGCGACCTTGCAACAGCCCGGCGGCACCCAGTACCAGGGAACCGGTGCAGACCGAGGTGATATAGCGTGCCTGGGCGGCCTGTCGGACGATGAACGAGAGGGTCTCGGCATCTTCCATCAAGGGGCCTACCCCGGCACCGCCCGGAATGCAGATCACGTCCAGGGGCGGACAGTCTTCGAACGTCGTCGTCGGCGTAAAGACCAGGCCGGTACTGGAGGTGACGGGGGCCAGGTCTTTCCAGATCAGGTGGATCCGCGCATCCGGCAGCGAGAACAGGACGTCGTAGGGGCCGGTAAGGTCCAGCTGTTGGACTTTGGGGAACAACAGAAAGCCGATATGCAGCGTCATGGCGATAGCTCCTTGGAAGTGGATAAACGGGTCCGGCGAGGCTGGACGAACCTACTTTAGTTTCGTAGGCTTTGGCGTATCCGCCATTGACCCCACGTTTCACGCCAATCCCCATGAATACCCCCAGAACGATCCGTATCCTGGCTTTTCCCAATGTGCAGGTGCTCGATGTCACGGGGCCGTTGCAGGTCTTTGCCTCGGCCAACGACCTGGCCCGTGCCGAGGGCCTGCCGCCACCTTATGCCGTGAGCGTCATTGCCGACCAACGCGAACCGGTGATGAGTTCGGCGGGGCTGGCCCTGGTGGCTGATCCTTTGCCGGCGACGGGGGTGTCGTGCGACACCCTGATCATCTCCGGTGGTTGGGGGACTTACGCGGCCGCCGAGGACCCGGCGCTGGTGGCCTGGGTACGCCAGCAGGCCAGTTGCGCACGCCGGGTCGCTTCGGTCTGCACCGGGGCTTTCCTGCTGGCGGCCAGTGGCTGGCTGGACGGGCGGCGGGTGGCCACCCACTGGACCCGCTGCGAACAGTTGGCCGCGCAGTACCCGCGGGTGCGGGTCGAGCCCAATCCGATTTTTATCAACGACGGCCCGGTCTGGACGTCGGCGGGGGTGACGGCAGGCATCGATTTGTCCCTGGCCCTGGTTGAAGCGGACCTGGGGCGCCCCGTGGCGCTGGAGGTCGCCCGGCATCTGGTGGTGTTCCTGAAGCGTCCGGGCGGGCAGTCGCAATTCAGCGCCACCTTGTCCTTGCAGAAGGCCGGCAGCCGCTTTGGCGACTTGCAGGCCTGGATCGTCGAGCACCTGGCGCAGGACCTGTCGATCCCGATCCTGGCGCAGCAGGCGGGCATGAGCGAACGCAGTTTTGTCCGTCACTACCGCGCCGAAACCGGGCAGACGCCGGCCCGGGCCATCGAGCAGATCCGCGTGGAAAGCGCTCGGCGCCTGCTGGGGGACACCGCGATGCCGATCAAGCGGATTGCTACCCGCTGCGGTTTCGGCAGCGAGGAAACCCTGCGCCGCAGCTTTCTGCGGGCCATGAGCATCACGCCGCAGGCCTATCGCGAGCGCTTTTCGCTGCGGCCATAAAACGCCCGTTGGGTGACACCGTCGATCCACTTAGTTGACCTAAGCCATCCCCTGAGGCTCGATTGCGCCTAAGCTGTTGGAATATCGGACGTAGTTCTCAATAAAACCTATACGCTGAGCATGTTTTGTAAAACTTATGGCATCATGCCATTAATGCTTTCCCTGATACCCCAATAAGATGAGCACCGGTCTGTGTCAGTGATTCCCCTACTTGTGTGTGATGACTCCAACATGGCCCGTAAGCAGGTTTTACGGGCGCTGCCGGCAGAGTGGCAGGTCTCGATTACCCAGGCCAGTGATGGCCGGCAGGGGATGGAGGCCATCCGCAAGGGTCTGGGGCAAGTGGTGCTGCTCGACCTGACCATGCCGGAAATGGATGGCTATCAGGTGCTCTCGGCGATTCGTGCCGAAGGGTTGCAGGCACAGGTGATCGTGATCTCCGGTGACGTCCAGGAAGAGGCCGTGCGCCGGGTGCACGAATTGGGGGCGCTGGCGTTCCTGAAAAAGCCTTTCGACCAGGACGAGCTGCGCGAGACCCTCGACGGACTGGGGCTGCTCAATGCCCCCGGTCCGGCGCCGTTGGCCGCTCGCCCTGAACCGACGGCCGAAATCAGCTTTCGCGACGCCTTTCGCGAAACGGTCAACGTGGCCATCGGTCGTGCGGCGGCGCTGATCGCCAAGGTGCTGGGGGTGTTCGTGCACTTGCCGGTGCCGAACGTGAATATCCTCGAAGTGGGCGAGTTGCACATGGCGCTGATGGATGCCGGCAACGGCAACCAGCTCACCGCCATTTGCCAGGGCTTTATCGGCAGCGGCATTGCCGGCGAAGCCCTGCTGATGTTCCATGACTCGGAAATCGCCGACATGGCGCAGTTGATGCAGCGTCAGGGCACCGAGTATTCGGATCTGGAAATGTTGCTGGACCTCTCCAGCGTGCTGATCGGCGCCTGCCTGAGCAGTATTGCCGAGCAGATCGACGTGGTGTTTTCCCAGGGCCACCCACAGATTCTCGGGCAGCACGCGGCCATCGACGAACTGATCCGGGTCAACCAGCAGCGCTGGAAAAAGACCTTGGCGGTAGAAATCAGCTACAGCCTGGAAGGGCACGATATTCATTTCGACTTGCTGTTGTTGTTCACGGAAGACTCCATCCAGCGGTTGACCGACAAACTCGCCTACCTGATGAGCTGAGCCATGAACGACACTCTCGATCTGAACGAGTTTCACTGGTTGCTGGCGATTGTCCAGAGCATCGACGTCGGCGTGGTGGTACTGGACCGCGACTATTGCGTGCAGGTCTGGAACACCTTTATGGAAAACCGTTCCGGGGTGCAGCCCAAGGACGCCAGCGGTCAGTCCTTCTTCAGCCTGTTTCCCGAAGTCGATCGCGAATGGTTCAGCCGCAAGGTGGAGAGTGTCGCGACCCTGGGCACGCCGGCGTTCACCATCTGGGAGCAGCGGCCTTACCTGGTGCGGTTCAAGAACTACCAGCCGATCACCGGCCAGGAAGACTTCATGTACCAGAACACCACGTTGCTGCCGTTGCGTTCCACCAACAGCACCATCACCCATATCTGCCTGGTGATCTATGACGTCACCGACGTGGCCACCAACCGCCATCAGCTCCAGGCGGCCAATGCCAAGTTGCAGAAACTCTCCAGCACCGACCGCCTGACGGGCCTGTACAACCGTGGGCACTGGGAGGAAAGCCTCAAGGCCGCCTATGCCCGGAACCAGCGCTATGGCAATGCCACGAGCCTGGTGATGTTCGATATCGACCACTTCAAGCGGGTCAACGACACCTATGGCCACCAGGCCGGGGACAAGGTCATCGAGCACGTGGCCGATCTGGTCCGCGAGCATGTGCGCGACAGCGACGTGGCCGGACGTTATGGCGGTGAGGAGTTTGGCGTGGTGCTGTCGGACACCGACAAGGCCGGCGCACGCTTTTTTGCCGAGCGTTTGCGCAAGGCCATCGAAGCCCTGGAAGTCGTGCACGAAGGCCAGAGCATCCGCTTCACCATCAGCCTAGGGGTGGCCGACCTGAGCCAACCTTCAATCAGTCATGCCGACCTGATCGCCTGGGCGGACCAGGCCTTGTATGCGTCGAAGAAGGGCGGGCGTAATCGGGTGACGGTCTACGAGTAAACCGACCCGATCCGCTCTGCCATTTCTCAGAGTGTGAATTTTCCTACCAGCGTCTGCAGGTGAACCCCCAGCCGGGCGAGTTCGATGCTGGACGCTGCTGTTTCCTCACTGGCTGCCGAGGTCTGTTCGGAAATCTGGCGGACGTTGGTCACGCTACGGTTGATCTCTTCCGCCACCGCGCTCTGCTGCTCGGCGGCAGTGGCGATCTGATGGTTCATCGATTCGATGGCCTGGACCGACTGGGTGATACCGTCCAGCGAAACGCCGGCCCGACGCGTGAATTCGACACTGCTTTGCGCCAGTGTGCGGCTGCTCTCGAGGCTGCTGGCGACCTTTTCGGTACCGTTGTGCAGCCCGCTGATCAGTTGTTCGATTTCTTCGGTCGAGGTCTGGGTCCGTTGTGCCAGGCTACGCACTTCATCGGCCACCACCGCGAAGCCGCGCCCGGCTTCTCCGGCCCGCGCCGCTTCGATCGCGGCGTTCAAGGCCAGCAGATTGGTCTGCTGGGCGACGGACTTGATGACATCGAGAACGCTACCGATCTTGTCGCTTTCCTGCTTGAGGTCGCCCATGGCCGTAGTCGAGTGATTGACCTCGTGGGCCAGTTTGTCGATCTGGTTCATGGCCTGGCCAAGCACTTCGCCACCTTCGCGGGCTTCGCGGGTTGCGCTGACGGCGGCCGTGGAGGCCTGTTCGGCGTTGCGCGCGACTTCCTGGACGGTTGCGGCCATTTCGTTCATGGCCGTGGCGACCTGGTCGGTTTCCTGTCGCTGGTTGTTCACACCGGCACTGGTTTGCTCGGTGACTGCCGACAGTTCCTCGGCGGCACTGGCAATCTGTATGACGCCTTCACGCAGGCCGCCGATCAATTCCCGCAGGTTGAGCGTCATACGCTGCATGCTCAGTTGCAGTGCACCCAGTTCGTCGCGACGTGACACCGTGACGTTGGCGCTCAGGTTGCCGGCGGCGACCTGCTCGGCCCGACGCAGGGTTTCCGCCAGCGGGCCGACGATCAGGCGGGTGATGGTCCAGGCGGCGATGATGCCGAGCAGCAAGGCGGCGAGAAAGGCACCTGCCAGCCAATTGCGGGCGTTGAGGACGTCAGCGAGACTCTGTTCGGCCTGGTTCTGCGCCAATTGCTTGTTCGCCGCGAAGAGAGTGGCGATGTCATCGTTGAGCAGCGCCTGGATTTTTTCCGCCCTGACCTGGGCCTCGGCGAACTGGCCGACGGTGGCGCGATAGCCGGCCATTGATTGTTGCAGGCGCTGCAGGCTTTCAGGCGGGGCCGATGGCAGCAACTCGTTGAGGGTCTTTATATAAGCGCCGGCCTGGTCGATGGCCTCTTTGGCCGGTTGTTCAAGCTCGGCTTTCAGGCTGTAGCTGTAGCCTCGGAGTTGAAACCTTGCCTGCTGGACCAGCATCTGCGCGTTGACCACGGCGTCGATCTGGGCCTGATTGCCGCTCGCCGAGGCGGCGCTGTCCTTGAGCTTTTGCAGTTCGGCCACGGCGGCGTCGGCATGATTGCCAAACACGGCGCGCGTCGCATCGCGGGCCTGGATGGCCTGGCTGAAATCGTTGAAGTGAGTGCGATAGCGTTTGACCGATTCGCCGGCAGATTCGATCTGCGCAAGATCTCGCGGGGCCACGAAGGTCGAGCGGTTCTCGGCAAGGTGGCTGTCGAGACTGTCCAGGAGCTTGACCACGTTCGCGGCATGCTGTGGGTCGGCGGTCAGTGTGTAGGACAGGCGCCCGATGCGCACGTCCTTGGCCAGATCGTTCAGCTTGGCGATATCCAGGATTCGGTCACTGCGGTTGCTGAGTGACTGGATACCCAACCAACCGGTGATTGCAATCAACAGGGTCAGCAGTATGACCACGCCGAATCCTATGGCGAGCTTGGTCCTGACGCTGATGTTTTCCAGCATCCTGTTGATGGGTGCAAGCATTGAGCAATCTCCTCCATATCAAACCGCAAATATGAGGGCTTTTCCGCCCTCTAACAGGTTAGATCGGCCGGAACACTCAAAGCTTGATGTGTGGAGGCGGGGCGCTCGGGAATGCTCAGGCTCTGCGCGCCATCAGCAGCACCGAAGCCGCCCCTGACAACAGCACCGCGCAACCTCGGTTGAACAGGCGTTTGCCCTTGGGTTCGGCGAACCAGCGACGCATATGCACACCCATATAGGCGTAGGCGCTGATGGCGATCAATTCCAGCATCAGGAACAGGGCGCCGAGTACGGCGAACTGGGCGGAGATGCCCTGGGTCGGGTCGATGAACTGGGGGAGGAAGGCGGTGAAGATAAGGATGGCTTTTGGGTTACCGGCCGCGACCAGGAACTCCTGGCGGGCGAGGGCGCGCAGGCTGGCGGGGGCGCTTTGGGCGCGGATGTCGGCATCGGGGTTGGCGCGCCAGAGCTGGATGGCGAGGTAGATCAGATAGGCCGCGCCGAGAATCTTGATGCCATAGAACAGCAGCTCCGAGGTCTGCAGCACCACCGCCAGGCCCGCGGAGGCCAGGGCGATCATGCCGGCAAATGCCAGCAAGCGGCCGAAGCCCGCCAGGCAAGAGGTGCGAAAGCCATAACGGGTCGAGTTGCTCACCGAGAGCAGGTTGTTCGGGCCAGGAGCCATGTTCAGGGCGAAGCACGCCGGTATAAACAGGATCAGTGTCGGCAGGTTCATGGCAGGCTCCGGGATCGAGAGGCGGGAAAGCTCGACAATAACGTCAAGCCTTGGCCGGATGCCAGTGCGCCAAAGGCTTTCCTGATCTGTACCTGAGACTTGTCACGCAGGTGTACGGCAGGTCGGCATTAACAACCCCGTTTTGCGCAAGGTTGCGCTGCTCCCAAGGCATCTCCTTATGCGTCGAAAATGACGCGTAAATGCGGGCTTCGCAGTACGCTTGCCGGCGTCACGGTATGCCGTTGCCATGGAATCCGGCCGAAGTACCAGAAGCGCCAGAAGGCAAGCTTCGGATCGGGGTTGTCCCGTAATAACGTGGCGAACGTCTCCACGTCGCCGAGCTGGATGGCCGTCGCTTCCTGGATGACTTCACGCACGAAGCGGGAGCAGAACTGGCGTCGTGAGCCGATATTGAAACCGGTGTCGTAGAAGGTCCCCATCCGGCTCTCGGCCGCGCTCACCAGCTCGCTGCGCTGCCGCTCATTGAGCGGCGCGGTCAGCCTCGCGACTGCGCAGCGTCGGTGCTCGGAGCGCTCCAGGAAACGCGTCATCGGCGTGGTTCGGGCAAAAGGAAAAGTGCTCTCCGCAATCAGGGGATCATCGCCACGGTTACCGACGACGATGCCTACATGGTTGGTCCATGAGTTCGTGGCGTTGGCCACTTCGAGGAAGGGGCGCGCGGTGACGCGGATAAAAACCAGGTCGCCGATTTGCAGATCACCCACCGGTGGTCCTGCGACAGGCAACTCGACGTGCGCACTTCCTTGCACCCCCTTCGAACGTATGACGCTGTTCATTGCGCTGCTAATGGACATGCTGGCCTCCTTGTTCTCTTGAAGGGCCAGTATGGGGGGAGGGTGCATATTTCACACCTTTATCCTTTGCATTTCCTTATGCTGATACCTTCAGTATCGGATTCCAATACTTAATGACTCCAATTACCCAGCTCATCGCGACGATCAAGCAGCGCCTCAAGTCAGCGGGAATGACCTATCGCGACGTTGCCCAGGCGCTGGACCTCTCGGAACCCAGCGTGAAACGGCTGTTGGCCAGCGGACGGCTGACGGTCGAGCGCCTTGCCCAGTTCTGTGACCTGCTGGGGCTGACGATGGCGGAACTGCTTCAGGAGTCCGAAGCATCGGCACCGCGTCTGCAAATGCTGACCCATGAACAGGAAGCGCAACTGGTCTCAAATGAGAAGCTGCTGTTGGTGGCCGTGTGTGCGTTGAACCAATGGTCACTGGAGGACATGGTGTCGGCCTATCACCTGTCGAAGGCCGAGTGCATCAAGCACTTGCTGGTGCTGGAGCGGATGGGGCTTGCGGATCTGAAGCCGGGCAACCGTATCCGGCTGCTTGTCGCACGAGATTTTGACTGGCTGCCGGACGGACCTATCCGGCACTTCTTTGTGCAACAGGGGCTACCCGATTTTATGGCCAGCCGCTTCGACCTTGCTGACGAGACCCTGGACTTTGCCCATGGCATGTTGACGAAGGCGGCGTACGCCCAGTTGCAGGTCGAAATGCACAGGTTGCGCGGCAAGCTGGCAGCGCTTCACGGCGAATCCCTGAGCGCACCCTTGTCCGAGAAGCGCGGCACGGCGCTGCTGCTGGCCATGCGTGTCTGGGAGCCACAGGCGTTCAGAAAGCTCAAACGGCGAGTACCCGACCGCGCTCAAGAATAAGTGGCTGTTTTAAAACAAATTTGTTTACCTTGGGGCTTCCCAGGCGAGGCGAAAGTTGATAAATTTCCGCGCACTCCTGCAGTGACCCTTCTCGGGTTCGCAAGCTGCAAGATCAAAAGCGAGTGTCAAGCATTCGTCGCAACAGCTACAGGGGCGTCGCCAAGCGGTAAGGCAGCAGGTTTTGATCCTGCCATGCGTTGGTTCGAATCCAGCCGCCCCTGCCATTTTCCTTCTCGTACCTAAGATCATGCCAGCCGCTGGCGCATCTGCTCACTGGCAGCCGGCCCGGCCTGTACTGTGCTACGGTCCAACGGCACCGGACGTCCATCGGCGATATCCGCCATCATCAATTGCAACGGTCGTCCGCTCCCGCGTTCGACGATCTGCACGCTTTCGCCTTCCGGCGCGTAATGGCGATTGCCCCATTCGACAAACGCCATCAGCACCACGCGAAAATCCTCGCCCTTGGCCGTCGGCACATATTCATGGCGCAGCGGACGCTGGCTGTAGGGCTGACGTTCGAGCAGGCCCGCATCCACCAGCCCATTCAGGCGCCGGGTCAGCATATTCGGGGCAATCTCCAGGCTACGGGAGAATTCGTCGAAGCGTTTCAGGCCATGCAGGGCATCGCGCATGATCAGGATATTCCACCACTCGCCCACGCGCTCAAGGCTGCGGGCTACCGGGCATTCGGCATGGCTCAGGGTCTTGCGTTGCATGGGGGCTCCTGTCGGGGCGCGCGGATATTTGTGAGGCGGGTATGTTACTTTCATGATGATAGTAGCGTCCACAAGCCATTACCTCACTCAAGAAACGGAAGGAGTTGGATCGTCATGAGCAAACGCATTGTCGTCACGGGCATGGGCGCACTGACCCCGTTGGGCTGTGGAGTCGAACAGGTCTGGCAGCGCCTGCTGGCCGGCCAGTCCGGTATCCGACAGTTGCCGGCGGAGTTGATCGGCGACCTGTCGATCAGTATCGGCGGCCAGGTCCAGGACCGTGCCCAGGACCCGGAAGCCGGCTTCGATCCGGATCAACTGCTGGCGGCCAAGGAGCAGCGCAAGATGGACCGTTTCATCCTGTTCGCCCTGGCGGCGGCGGATGAGGCCCTGGCCCAGGCCGGCTGGGCTCCCGATTCCCCGGAGGCGCAGGAACGCACGGCAACCATCATTGCTTCCGGTGTCGGCGGTTTTCCCGCCATCGCCGAAGCGGTGCGCACCACGGACAGCAAGGGACCGAGGCGTCTGTCGCCGTTCACCATCCCTTCGTTTCTCAGCAATATGGCGGCCGGTCACGTCTCGATCCGCTACGGTCTCAAGGGGCCATTGGGTGCTCCGGTGACCGCCTGTGCCGCCGGCGTCCAGGCCATCGGCGATGCGGCCCGGATGATCCGTGCGGGGGAGATCGACGTGGCGGTCTGCGGTGGTGCGGAAGCGTGCATCCACAGGGTCAGCCTGGCCGGGTTCGCGGCGGCCCGGGCACTTTCAAGTGATTACAACGAGACGCCGCAGCTCGCCTCCCGGCCCTTCGATCAGGCCCGCGATGGTTTTGTCATGGGAGAGGGCGCCGGCCTGCTGGTGATCGAGGAGTTGGAGCATGCCCTGGCCCGCGGTGCCAAACCCCTCGCCGAGTTGGTGGGTTACGGCACCAGTTCCGATGCCTACCATATGACCGCCGGACCGGAAGATGGCGACGGTGCTCGCCGTGCCATGCAGCAGGCATTGCGCCAGGCCGGTATCGAGCCGTCCCAGGTCCAGCACCTGAATGCACACGCCACCTCGACCCCAGTGGGCGACAAGGGCGAGTTGGCGGCCATCAAGGCGGTGTTCGGGACAGCGGGTGGTCCGGCCATCAGTTCGACCAAATCCGCCACGGGGCATCTGTTGGGGGCTGCGGGTGGGATCGAGGCGATCTTCACGGTTCTGGCATTGCGTGATCAGGTGGCACCGGCAACGCTCAATCTGGATAACCCCGATGAGCTCGCCGAAGGTCTTGATCTGATTCGTGGTCAGGCCCGGCAGTTGCCCATGGAGTACGCGCTCTCCAATGGCTTCGGTTTTGGTGGGGTCAATGCCAGCGTGTTGTTCAAGCGCTGGGTGTAGGGCGGGAGATACCGTCTTCAGGTCAACGCGGTCAATGTAGGAGCCCGGCTTGCCGGCGATGGCAGCCGGATGATCGATGCAGGGCTTGAGGGCCTTATCGCTGGCAAGCCAGGCTCCTACAAGGGACTGCGTTTATTTGGAGAATTTTCTCGCGCCGGCCACGCAAAGAATCACCGCCACCGTGACCCCCAGCATGCCCAGGCTGACGTGCTCGTGGAGTAAAGTCGCCGCCAGGGCCAAGCCGAAAAACGGCTGCAAAAGCTGCAACTGTCCCACGGCGGCAATCCCGCCCTGGGCCAGCCCGCGATACCAGAACACAAAACCGATCAGCATGCTGAACAGCGAGACATACGCCAGGCTCAACCAGGCCGGTGGGCTGATCCCCGTGAACGAGGCGGGTGTGAGCAATCCCGTCAGCACGAGCATCACCGGCAGCGACAATACCAGCGCCCAGGAAATCACCTGCCAGCCTCCCAGCGTCCGTGAGAGTTTCGCCCCTTCGGCATAACCCAGACCGCAGACCAGCACCGCCAGCAGCATCAGGATATCGCCCCGGGGCGAGGCGTTCAGTCCCTGGGACACGGCGAACCCCACCACCAGCAGACTCCCCAGCACGGAAAAGAACCAGAACACCGGCCGGGGCCGCTCGCCGCCGCGCAGTACACCGAAGACCGCGGTTGCCAGCGGCAACAAACCGAGGAAAACAATGGAGTGCGCCGAGGTCACGTACTGCAAGGCCAGTGCCGTCAATAACGGAAAGCCGAGCACCACGCCGATGGCTACCACCAGCAGGGACAGCAGTTGGCTGCGGTCAGGGCGCTTCTCCCTGAACAGCAACAGCAGGCACAGCGCCAGAACCCCGGCGATGCTCGCCCGGGCCACGGTCAGAAACACCGGGTCGAACTCCAGCACCGCCACCCGTGTCGCGGGTAGCGAGCCGCTGAAGATCAACACACCGATAAATCCATTGAGCCAGCCGCTGGTATTTTTGGCCAGCGCCGGGGTGTTCAGGGGCGAGGTTCGTTCCATTTTCGCTTCACGCTCAAGGTTCGGGTTGCTTGAGGCGCATGCTATGACTGAATATTGATACAATCAAAATATTGTCATGGATACATCTGCCGATGCCCCGTTCCCGGTATAAGTCACTGGTTGACGTTTTTGCCGCCGATATCCGCTCGGGGCGCTTGCCGCCTGGCGCTCGGCTGCCCACCCATCGCCAGTTGGCCGCCACCCACGGTCTGGCCCTGGTGACGGCCAGTCGGGTCTATGGGGAGCTTGAAGCCATGGGCCTGGTCAGCGGGGAAACGGGGCGCGGCACCTTTGTCCGGGAGACGTCCCTGCCTTCCGGCCTGGGCATCGACCAGCCCGACGTTACCCAGGGGATGGTCGATCTCAACTTCAACTATCCCTCGTCGCCGGGGCAGGCCGAGCAGTTGCGCACGGCCTTGCGCCAGTTGGCGTTGTCCGGCGACCTGGAGTCCTTGCTGCGCTACCATCCCCATGCCGGGCGCCTGCACGAGCGGGCAGCGGTCGCCCGTCACCTGGCGGCGCGTGGGTTGAGGGTGACGGCCGAGCAGGTGCTGATTGTCAGCGGTGCCCAGCATGGTTTGACGGTGATCCTGATGGCGTTTCTGCAACCCGGGGATGTGATCGCCGCGGACGCCTTGACCTATCCCGGATTCAAGGTGTTGGCGCAGGCCCTGCACCTTGAGATCGTGCCGATTCCCGTTTCCGACCAGGGGCCGGATCTCGATGCCCTGGAGCAGCTCTGCCGCAGCCGTCCGGTACGTGCCGTCTACAGCATGCCGACCCTGCACAACCCGATGGGCTGGGTGATGGCGGCCGATCAGCGCGAACAGTTGGTGTCGATTGCACGTCAGCATGATCTGTTGATTATCGAGGATGCGGCCTATGCCTACCTGGCGGAGAAAGCGCCGCCGCCGTTAGCCGAGCTGGCGCCGGAAAGGACGCTCTACGTTTCCGGTCTGTCCAAGAGCGTGGCCGCCGGTTTGCGGGTGGGGTTTGTCGCGGCACCGATATCGCGGGTGGCGGCGTTGGAGCGCACCATCCGGGTGACCACCTGGAACACGCCGGGGGTGTTGACGGCGATTGCCACCGCCTGGATCGAGGATGGCACCGTTGCCCGGCTCGAGGTGCAAAAGCGCAAGGATGCCCAGGCCAGGCAGGCCATGGCCGACGAGTTGTTGGGCGGTCTGCACACCGTTCGCCATCGGTCTTCGTTCTTTCTCTGGCTGCCCCTGCCGGAAGAGGTACGGGCTGATCAGATCGCCATGGCGCTGATGCGCGAACAGATTTCGGTGTCCACCGCCGAGCCTTTTGCGACCTCCGTGCAGGTGCCGCATGCGATTCGCCTGGCCTTGGGTTCCGTGGACATGGAGACCCTTCGGGTGGCGCTGGTGAAAGTGCAGCGGGTGCTCGGCCCGCTGTTCTGATCCGTATTTTTCATCGTCATCTGCCTCTGTAATGTATTCGGCCCACGACCGACAATGAACCTACGGATCAGCCTTGTGCATATGCCCGGGGCTACAGCCTGTGATGCCGGGCCACGACCTCTGTTTGCTCTGCTCCGTAAACTCATTACGCACTCCGCGTTATGCGCTGACCTTATAGTTGAGGAGGCCTTATGGCCAAGATGGCGATGTTCCTGGGTGGATTTCTCATACTGACAATTGCGATTGGCCTCCTGGCCACGATTTCTCCGACATAACCCCCTAGACCAGATAGCGCCGGAACCACCCCAGGGTCCTGTCCCAGGCCAGCTTGGCGGCCGCCTCGTCGTATCTCGGTGTGGAGTCGTTGTGAAAACCGTGGTTAACCCCGGCGTAGATATGCGCCTCATAGACCTTGCCGGCGGCTTTTAATGCCTGCTCATAGGCCGGCCAGCCGTCGGTGATCGCCTTGTCCAGTTCGGCGTAGTGCAACAGCAGGGGCGCCTGGATCCGTACCACTTCCTCGGCCTTTGGCTGACGGCCATAGAAGGGCACGGCGGCGCTGAGTTCCGGATAGGCCACGGCGGCGGCATTGGCGACCCCACCGCCATAGCAGAAGCCGGTGATGCCGACTTTGCCGGTGGTGCTGTCGTGGTGCATCAGCCATTCGATGGCGGCGAAAAAGTCATTCATGAGCTTTTCCGGGTCGACGGTCAGTTGCAGCTCCCGGCCTTTTTCGTCATTGCCGGGATAGCCGCCGACCGATGACAGGCCATCCGGGGCCAGGGCGATAAATCCGGCCTTGGCCACCCGCCGGGCAACGTCTTCGATATAGGGATTGAGCCCACGGTTTTCATGCACGACCACCACAGCGGGCACCTTGCCGCTGGCCTTGGCCGGACGCACCTGATAAGCCCGCACCTGCCCATTGCCCTTGGGGGAGGGGTAGGTGATGTATTCGGCGACGATGTCCGGGTCGGTAAACGACACCTGTTCGGCCAGCGCATAGTTCGGGCTCAACGCCGCCAGCAGGCTGCTGGCGGCGAGGCCACCGAGGGTGAACTTTGCCGAACGATCAAGAAACTCCCGGCGGTTGATCTTGCCGTGGACATAGTAGTCGTACAGCTCAAGCAGTTCAGGGGCAAAGTCTTTCGCGGTGAGACGTTCCATCTGGGCGCTACCTTTCGAGTGGTCCGGGTTACGGCCCAGTGTAGAACCTAAAGGCGGGTATTCGGGCTTGAGCGGCTTTCATATGGGTAATATTGATTTATGATCATGAGTGAAACTTGTGATCATCAATATTAAAATGAGTTTGTCTCAGTATGTGCTGAATGTCGACAATGGCTCCCATCGAACATATTGGAGTTTTTTGTCATGGCACTGGCCCATTCCCTAGGATTTCCGCGCATTGGCCGCGACCGCGAGCTGAAGAAAGCTCAAGAAGCCTTCTGGAAAGGCGAACTGAACGAAGCGGGTCTGCGTGCCGTGGGCAGCGAGCTGCGCAAGGCCCACTGGGACCTGCAGAAGAAAGCCGGTGTCGAGCTGCTGCCGGTCGGCGACTTCGCCTGGTACGACCAGGTGCTGACCCACTCGCTGATGTTCGGTGTGATCCCGGAGCGTTTCCGTCCGCACGACGGCAAGATCTCCCTGCAAACCCTGTTCGGCATGGCCCGTGGCGTCAGCGACAGCTGCTGCGGCGGTGCCCATGCCCAGGAAATGACCAAGTGGTTTGACACCAACTACCACTACCTGGTGCCGGAGTTCAGCGCCGACCAGCAGTTCCAGCTTGGCTGGGACCAACTGTTTGAAGAGGTCGAAGAGGCACTGGCACTGGGTCACAACGTCAAGCCGGTGGTGATCGGTCCGCTGACTTACCTATGGTTGGGCAAGGCCAAAGGTGGCGATTTCGACAAGCTCGATCTGCTAGATCGCCTGTTGCCGCTGTACGGTCAGATCTTCCAGCGCCTGGCGGCCCAAGGCGTCGAGTGGGTGCAGATCGACGAGCCGATCCTGGTCCTGGACCTGCCGCAGGAATGGAAAAACGCCTTTGAGCGGGCCTATAACCTGATTCAGCGCGATCCACTGAAGAAGCTGGTTGCCACCTACTTCGGCGGCCTGGAAGAGAACCTCGGCCTGGCGGCCAATCTGCCGGTCGACGGTCTGCACATCGACCTGGTTCGTGCCCCTGAGCAATACCCGACCATCCTCGATCGTCTGCCTGCTTACAAGGTACTGTCGCTGGGCCTGGTCAACGGCCGTAACGTCTGGGGTTGCGACCTGGAAAAAGCCCTGGCGGTCTTGCAACACGCCAATGAGCGCCTGGGCGATCGCCTGTGGGTCGCGCCTTCCTGTTCGTTGCTGCACAGTCCGGTCGACCTGGGCCGTGAAGACAAGCTGGACGCCGAACTGAAGAGCTGGCTGGCCTTTGCCGTGCAGAAGTGTGAAGAGGTGGCGATTCTGGCCCGTGCCATCAACGAACCCGAAGCGGCTCCAGTCCTGGAAGCACTGGCCAGGAGCCGTGCGGTTCAAGCCAGCCGTGCCGCCTCGCCGCGCATCCACAAGCCGGCTGTGCAGGCTCGCGTTGCCGCGATCACCGCCAAGGACAGCCAGCGTCACTCGGTGTTCGCTACCCGTATCGAGAAGCAGCGCGCCGGCCTGGACCTGCCGCTGTTTCCGACCACGACCATCGGTTCGTTCCCGCAAACGGCGGCCATCCGCCTGGCGCGTCAGTCGTTCAAGCAAGGCAAGTTGAGCGAAGCCGAATACACCGAAGCGATGCAGAGCGAGATTCGCCACGCTGTCGAGTTCCAGGAGCGCCTGGGCCTGGACGTGTTGGTGCACGGTGAAGCCGAGCGTAACGACATGGTCGAGTACTTCGCCGAGCAACTCGAGGGTTATGTCTTCAGCCGCTTTGGCTGGGTCCAGAGCTACGGTTCCCGTTGTGTGAAACCGGCGGTGATCTTCGGCGACCTGAGCCGTCCGAAAGCCATGACCGTGGAGTGGATCCGCTACGCCCAGGGCCTCACCGACAAAGTGATGAAGGGCATGCTGACCGGCCCCGTGACCATGCTGATGTGGTCCTTCCCCCGCGAGGATGTGTCCCGTGAAGTGCAGGCTCGTCAACTGGCCCTGGCCATTCGTGACGAAGTGGTGGACCTGGAAACCGCTGGCATCAAGATCGTGCAGATCGACGAAGCGGCGTTCCGCGAAGGTCTGCCGCTACGCCGGGCGCAATGGCAGCACTACCTGGACTGGGCCACCGAGGTCTTCCGTCTGTGCGCGTCCGGTGTGCGTGACGAAACCCAGATCCATACCCACATGTGCTACAGCGAGTTCAACGATGTGATCGAGTCCATTGCGGCCATGGATGCCGACGTCATCACTATTGAAACCTCGCGTTCGGACATGGAACTGTTGGAGGCGTTCGAAGCCTTCGCTTACCCGAATGAAATCGGGCCGGGCGTCTACGACATCCACTCGCCACGGGTTCCGGATGCTTCGGAAATGGCCAACCTGCTGCGCAAGGCCGCCCAGCGTATTCCCGCCGAGCGTCTGTGGGTCAACCCTGATTGCGGTCTGAAAACCCGCGGCTGGCCGGAAACCGAGGCTGCCCTGGTGCATATGGTCAGCGCCGCCCGCCAACTGCGTGCAGAACTGGGGTGATGCGCTAAGCCCTGCGCCTGAAGTACCTGCCGGAGTCTGTCAGCGTGCTCCGGCTTTTTTATGGCTGCTGTCAGCCGGAGTGCGTACACTGCCGGGGTTCTATCGCTTTTTCACTAGAGCGTTTTACAACTCGTTCAGAAACAGGAAGCCGGTTGAAATCCGGCGCGGTCGCGCCACTGTATTCGTCTGTTTATCAGGCGTAAGCCAGACCCTGTTTCTCCAATCCGTAATCCGTACTGGGACGCGTCTTCCCTGGAGGTTCATATGGCTTATAACGCTGCTACGCAGACCGATGTTTCCCTGCCCACCATTCCGTTGGGCGAAATCCTTCCCTGGGCCATTTTTGGCGGCCTGCTGTTGATGCTGGCGATTTATTTCGTCGGTGCGGAGCAGGGCGCGACGGCTTTGTTCAAGGGTATGTATGTCCACGAATTCGTGCACGACGGACGCCACCTGCTTGGTTTCCCCTGCCACTGATTCAAGGAACATGACATGACCGGTCAATTATTGATTCGCGGCATGCTGGTGGGCTTGCTCGCCGGCATTCTTGCCTTTGGCTTTGCCAAAGTGTTTGGCGAGCCGCAAATCGACAAGGCGATTGCCTTCGAAGAACACATGGCGCACATGCACGGTGATGCTCCGGAAGAAGAGGAGCTGGTGAGCCGCGAGGTGCAGAGCACTTTCGGTTTGTTCACCGGTGTGGTGGTGTACAGCGTTTCCCTGGGCGGGATCTTCGCCCTGGTGTTTGCCTATTCCCTCGGGCGTGTCGGCAAGATCGGCCCGCGTGGCCTGGCTGCGCTACTGGCGCTGGCGGCCTTCGTCACGCTGATTCTGGTACCCGGGCTGAAATACCCGTCCAATCCGCCGTCAATTGGCGATCCGGAAACCATCGCGCAGCGCACCAAGCTGTTCTTCCTGATGTTGCTGGTGTCGGTGATTGCGGCGGTGATTGCGATCAATGCCGCGCGTAAGCTGATCCCGGCCCTCGGCATCTGGAGCGGCTCGATCCTGGCGGTAGGGTTGTACATTCTGATCATGGCGGTTGCCGGTGCTCTGTTTCCGACCATCAATGAAGTGCCGCAGGCTTTCTCGGCGGTCCTGCTGTGGAAGTTCCGCGTGGCCTCCCTGGGCATCCAGCTGGTGCTCTGGACCACCGTAGGCCTGACGTTTGGCTGGTTGGCCGAGCGCAAGCTGAATCTGCCCGGGTTCTCCACCCGCGCTTGAAGTTGAAGAGCGGTGCCGTGCAAACGGCACTGCTTGAACCCTGTCATCCCTCTGTTCCGCCCCTTCCAGAGCCTTGCCAATCAATGCGCCAGCGGCTTTTGCTTGTTTGGCGCCAGTTGTGTCGAAAATGAAATAATTCGCAACAATTCGTTGACGTCATGATTTTGCCTGTCTAGCATCGCGACATTATTTTGATATCAAGCTCTGCTTCGAGGGATCGAACATGTCTCAACTCGTCTTCGGGACGAGGCTGTGTCTTGCGTTGTTGTGCATTTGTGCCCTGAATACCGCTCACGCTGCCCCCCTTACACCCGGTGATACGGACCTGATCCGTGATCGTCAGGACCGCCTGCTCGAAGAGCAGCGCCGCCGTCTCGAAGAGCTCAAGGACCTGCCCGGTAAAGCGGCGGCTCCGGTAGCACCAACGGCCCCAGCCGATACCCGCTGTTTCCCGATCAAGAGCGTTGACCTGCAAGGGGCGAATGCCCTGTCCGCGGGCGAGCGCGAACGCCTGCTCAAACCTTACATTGGCCAGTGCCTGGGCGTGCCGCAGCTCAATGAGTTGCTCAAGGTCATCACCGATCGCTATATCGAAAAAGGCCTGGTCACCAGCCGCGCCTACTTGCCGCAACAGGACCTGTCCACGGGCAACCTGAAAGTGCTGGTGGTCGAGGGCAAACTCGAAGGTTTGAAAGGCGCCGACGGT